>JAEZMD010000016.1 GCA_023435745.1 Bacillota bacterium
GGCTAACCTCGATCCCATTTGTTGTGCCCATATTCTCATCGAGGACCTTCATGCTGCCATCAGGCATGATTCGCCAAATACGGCCTTTTAGATTTGGCCAGTCCGGATCACTTGCGAAAACAATATCAGTTGATGTGATAGCAATATCATTTGGTTGATACATACTCGGATCATGAGCATAAACTTCAAGGTTCCGTGTTTTCATATCTACTCTTAATATGTTGTGATTGGTATAATCAGCTATCAACATATCACCCTTACTGTTAAAACGTATGCCGTTTCCTATGCTTCCGTTGGGAAGTGTAACAAATATCTCAGCTTCACCGGACGGTGTCACCTTCCCGATATTGTGGTCTACTTTATAATTCACCGCATACAAATTTCCATCAACATCACAGGCAGGGCCTTCTACTCCAGATGTCCAACTTCCGTACGGCATAAATAAGCTGCTTTCATATGTGTTCTTACTTATCGCTTCCATACTGCCTCCTTTTATATATTATTTAATTGATTTCTGAACAATCTGACGGTTTCACCCATTTACCACTTTTGGCGGAAGCTATAGCTGCATCAACGCAAGCCGCTATTTGTATCCCATACTCTAATCCCGGATTTTGCTGTTTACACGGGTTTTCCAACGCGTCAAAAAAGAGCCTGTTCTCCTTCAGATAACCCCATGAAATATATCTGTCTTTACCATGCCAATCTTCTTTTATTATTTTGTCGCCAAATGAGTAAGTAACCGCTCCATATGCATCAGTCTCAAAAGTCATACCATTGCCATAGGCAACAATCTCAGTGAGCTTCCGTCCACCTGAAACATGGAATGCTTCTGTACCAGAATCGTTCACCATTACTGAGCATAAGGTGCCGTTTTCAAGATGCAGAAGCATCACTGCACCGTTGTCAACATTCCGGTTGTTTGATCCAATTTTTGTTACTTTACACATAACATTACTAACAATGCTTCCGCCGATATATTCCGCAAGATCCAGCGCATGGGAACCAAGTCCTCTAAGCACCTCAAACCCGGTATTTAAAGCTCCTTCATGTTGATTAAAAAATGGCGGAGGCGTTATGGATATATGTATCATATCAGGTTTAAAACTATATTCTGCAAATAACTGCTTCGTTCTTTCAACAGCTGGGGCAAATCTCATATTGAAACCGACCGCAAGCTTTGTGCCGGTTGATTGTAATAACGCCGCTCTAATTGTATACGCTTCTTTCCCTGTGCGGCTTACAGGTTTCTCCAGAAACACATGCTTTCCGGCCTGCAGTGCCTGCCGTGCATATAATGCATGAGTATCGTCATGAGTCAGAACATAAACAGCCGCAATATCAGGGTCGCTAAATATGTCCACGGGGTTCCCGACGGCGCCTGCTCCAAACTTTTCGGCAAGCCGTTGGGCTCTATCAGCATTAATGTCATATACGCTTTTTAAAAAGCATCCTTCAATATCCGCTATACATGCCGAATGTATTTCAGCAATACCGCCTGCTCCAATAAACCCAACCTGATATTTCATAAATGCCTTTCTACTATGAAACGATCTCATAGATTAGGGTTAGCGTTAACCTTATTATATAGCGATTACTATCATTAATAAAGCTCCAATTTCGATGAAATATAGTCAATTTTCCATACAGCTTAATTTTATCATTCTTTTTCTTTACTTTACCGCAGTTTACCCATTATATCTTAATATTCCAATTCACATTTCTAATCAAGAGTTAACTCAAATTTTTAAGAATTTTTATCTATTGCCGCTATTTTATCTTATATTTTGCATAAATTATTAGTATTTTAATACACTTGTATATTTTTGTTATTGATTTAGGTTACCGATTTCCTTTTCTGTACATGAATTCTGTAAAATTAAACTAATCCAGCAAAAAACGAAAATGCAGAAATGAGAAAAAGGATGATAACGTGCAAAATAAAAGAAAAGAAATATGCAGAAAAATAATGTTGCCTGAAAGCAAAAAAACGGTCAGTTTTGATCTATACGATCCCGTATCTCCTCCAGTATCTTTTTTTCGATCCTGGATACCTGCACCTGGGATATACCAAGCATTTTTGCAATCTGCACCTGGGTTTTTTCCTTGAAATAACGCAATATAATGATTTGCTTTTCCCTTGGCTTTAGAGTATCCATCACCTGTCTTAGTGCTATTTTGTCTATAATGTCCGTTTCGTCGTCGTTACAGCCGTCATTTATCTTGTCGATCAATAGCAGCGATGAGTTTTCACCGTCTCCTACAGGATTAAAAAGAGACTCGGGTGTATGACCGGCTTCAACGGCCATGACAAGCTCTTCCACCGGAATATCCAATCGGTCTGCAATCTCGCCGATGGCAGGTTCCCTGCCCAGTTCCTTGCTCATGACCTCCTTGGTGATCCTCGCCTTGTTGGAGGCTTCCTTAAGTGACCGGCTTACCTTGATGATGCCGTCATCCCGTAAAAAGCGCTTGATCTCGCCAATGATCATCGGTACCGCATAGGTTGAAAATTTCACTTCGAAGGAGGCGTCGAATTTATTGATGGCCTTAATAAGACCGATACAACCAATCTGAAACAGATCGTCCGTTTCATGTCCCCTGTTCAGGAATCTGCGGACAATGCTCCAGACAAGGCCAATATTTTTTTCAACAAGAATGCTCTGGGCAGCTTTGTCACCTTCCCTGGCCATAATAATCAGCTGAATCGTTTCTATCCCCTCATACGGATTTTCACTCATATTACAAAACCTTTCTCCTGCCCCGAAGAGCAAAGGAGCGTTATTATTTTACTTATTTTATATTATTTTACATCGTGAAGTAAAAAAATACTTACTCAATTCAAAGAGCAATAATTACTGTGTGTTGCCGTCCAGCGAGGCAAAGGCTTTATAAAGCACTATGGTCGTTCCTTCTCCGGATTTTGAACGGACCTGTATCCTGTCCATAAAGCTCTCCATGACGGTAAATCCCATACCCGAACGCTCCAGATCAGGCTTGGAGGTATATAGCGGCTGCATTGCCTCTTCAATGTTTTCAATTCCCCTGCCTTCGTCAGATATTTCGATTTCCACACTTTTTTCGTACAGCCGGCAGATCATTGTAATAATACCCTGCCGGTTCTCATAGCCATGGATGATGGCATTTGTAACAGCCTCAGAAACAGCTGTTTTTACATCGGCCAATTCCTCGATCGTCGGATCCAGCTGGGAGACAAAGGCCGCTGCCACTACTCGTGCAAAGGCCTCGTTACTAGACTTGCTCACAAATTCCAGTTTCATTTCATTTATAGGCTGCATACCATTTCTCTCCCTCAAATAAAATCTCGCATTTCGTATATTGTATCAAGCGCATGCTCCAAATCTTCAAAAACCGGCATCAGCTTCAGGATTCCCGATATCTCAAGTATACGGCGGATTTTTTGGTTCCTGCAGATGATGGCCATGCGGCCACCCAGTTTTTTAATATGGACAAACCGACCGACAATCACACCGATACCCGAGCTGTCCATGAAGCTCAGTCCCGTCAGATCGAACACCACATTATGCGTTGTGGCTTTCAGCAGTTCCCTTTCGATCTTGTTACGGGCATATTCTGAAAAATGATGATCCAGTTCGCCCGTAAATAATGCGACTAAAGTAGACCCTCTGTTAGAAAATTTTATTTCCAATCGTGTATCCTCCGAAAATTCCAAATGTGCTTCTATTACTAATTCTTCACGCAATTGGAATTTCCTTCAAAAAAATATGGGAACCTTTGTAGAAACGTGGTTTCTTATTTACAAAATGCGACCTGTCTGCTCTCTGTGTTTTTCTGCAATCATATCCAGCTTTCTGAGCCGATGGTTGACTCCGGATTTTCCCAGTCGGGGCGACAGGTGCTGTCCCAGTTCCGCCAGACTGGCGTCAGTGTATTCGAGCCTCAATGCGGCAATATCCTTCAGGTTGGCCGGGAGCTTGTCAAAGCCTATATTTTTTGCGATATACCGTATATTCTCTACCTGCCGGAGTGATGCATCGACTGTTTTCTCAAGATTGGCCGTCTCACAGTTGACAATTCTATTCACATTGTTCCGCATATCCTTGAGAATTCTGACATTTTCAAACTCCATCAGAGAATTGTGCGCGCCCACAATATTTAAGAAGTCAACAATGTTTTCGCCTTCTTTCAAGTATGTGACATAGCTTCCCTTCCTCATAATAATCCTTGCACGCAGCTTGAAGAATCCCATGATCCTGCTCATCTCCTGAGCCTGAGTACGGGTGCGGGAGGTAAGTTCCAGGTGATATGTTTTCTCAGGATCGCTGATGGAACCGCCGGCGAGGAAGGCGCCCCGCAGAAATGCCTTTTTGCAGCATTGCTTTTTCATGCTTTCCCTTTCCGCCAAAACAAGCTCCGGCGCCTGTCCGTCCACGCCTTCCCTGACAGCTACCGCCGCTTTTTCCAACAGTGTAGCGGAGCCTATGGTGGCAGTGAGATATAGCATATAGGAAACATGTTTTTTCAGCTTCTTGCTTTTTCGGATTGTGACCTCGGGAAAGAGGCCGCACAGCTTTCTGACAATGCTGAATATCCTCCTGGCAAAGGCCGCATTTTCCGTGGTGATTCTGATATTATATCCGCCGCCCGACGTGATTGCTGCAGTACCGTTCAGACATAGCGCAGCAGCCAGCTCGGAAAGCAGGCAGCAATCATTTACATTTTCAAGTCTGCATAATTCATTTTTTACTGATGAAGAAAAAGACAACTTATTACACTCCTTTTTCCACATATTTTCTCCAGGCTCTGAGCACCTCAGCAACGCTCCAGGCCTGCGCGAAGCAGCCGCGCGGCGTCAGCGGTTCATCGCCGTCAAATATTTCCGAAATGCTGCCAAGACACGCATGCTGCAGATGGTCCCTGAACGGCTCCAGGAAGGATGCCGCCATATCCCTGTAAACAGGCTCCTGTCCAAAGGTTCTGATAAATGCGTCTATAAAGTGACCTATCGGCCATGTCCAAACAGTCCCCTGGTGGTATGCCGAATCTCTTGCAAACCGGCCGCCCGTATATTGCCCCCTGTATTCGGCGGATCTACGCGATAGGCTTCTGAGCCCGTACGCCGTATAGAGCTCCTTCCACACCGTCTGCACCACATGCTCAGCCATCCTGCCCGTAAGTACCGGGAATGACAGGCTGACAGCAAATATCTGGTTTGGCCTGACGTGTTTGTCTCTATGCTCTCCATTTACGACATCAAATAAGTACTTTCCTTCCTCGAACCAAAACGTTTTTATGAAGCTTTCCCTTACTTTATCAGCCAAAGCAGCATATTCCGTTTCTTCTTTGCCGAACTCGCGGGCAAACGCCTCCAATATTCTCAGTGCATTGTACCAAAGCGCATTAATTTCAACAGCCTTCCCATGCCTTGGCGTAAACACGACGCTATCAACCTTGGCATCCATCCAGGTCAATTGCGTGGTTTCATCCCCAGCGCTGATCAGGCCATCCTCCTCCATCCGGATCTTGTGCAGCGTCCCGTTTTTATACGCCGTATAGATACTTACCATAGTCTCAAAAAGCTTTTCTTTCACAAGCCGGGAATCCCCGGAGTATTTTGCATAACAATGAACCGCATCAAAATACCACAGCGCGGCATCCACTGTATTATATCCGGGCTCCTCACCCCCGTCCGGGAACATATTGGGCAGCAGGCCATAGCGGACATGTTCACCGTATGCCCTCAGGATCTGAGCAGCATCGTCAAATCGTTTTGTGGACAGTGTCAGGCCGCATAGCGAGATCATCGCGTCCCTGCCCCAGTCTGTGAACCACGGATAACCGGCAAGTATGGTCTTTGCTCCCGTCGACTGCCTGTATGCGATAAACTGATCCGCCGCCCTTGTCAGAGCGCCGGAAAAGGCATCACTGCAGCCGGCTTTTTCAGCCAGCGCTGCCTGTCTGGCTTTTTCCGCTTCAATCAGCGCCAGCCCGTCCGTCTCCTCAACATCGTTTTCGACCGTTGCAATGAATGTGAAAACCCTCTCGCTTCGCGCTTCCACATCTATTGAAAATCCGCCCGGGATATAGTGGTCTTCATAGGCATGGAGCCCTCTTTCCTGCTCCACGGCATAAAACATGTGCTCGAACATGCAGCTCTCCTGCGGGGCATAACGGCTTCCCGGGCAGCTGAGCCTGATATATGTGTTCCCATCATAGGGTCTGATACAGGTATTATCCTTGCCCGCCTGCTGGCTAAATCTCATGCTGTTCTTTTCCGAGTTGCCATGATAATCTCTGAAGTTGACGAGGGGGGCAATATGTAACTTTATGTCTTCACTGCCGCTTTTAATGCGGTAAACTATGGCCACTGTATTTTTTTGGAAAACCATGGTAATGGTTTTCTCAACTGTAATATCTCCGACAGCCCAGCTGAACACCGGCAGGGGATCCAATTCAAAGCTTAGTTGGTACAGATATCCCTGCATCACAAAATCGCCTGTGGAAAAGGAGTGGATTTTATATTCCTCTTCTCCGGCGATAATCGTTTCATGCAGCTGTGACAATACCAGGTGCCGACGAACCGGAGGCTTCATAGCCGCCACCAGCAGTCCGTGATATCTGCGGGAATTTGCTCCTGTGACGGTACCGGATGCAAACCCGCCGATCCCGTTAGTCAAAAGCCACTCTCGTTCCAACCCTCTCTTCCGGCTGCTCCACTCTGCTTTTCCAAATCTCAACCCGTCACCTCGTCCCTGCCCACACTCGCTGGTTTCGTCTTTTGCTCAAACAAACCTGGTTAATCCTCTGTCCGAATCCCACCGGGTGTGCTATTTTGTCATAATACCCCGGATTTGTTTTTTATTCTGTCCCGGACAAAGTAGTAATCTACGGAACGCTGTTTATCCTTCGCCAGCACGTTCTCCGCAACATACTCTATGATGATTTCCGCCAGCTTCTGAGGATCATGCCTCACCAAACTGTTCTTAAGGGAGGCGATATCGCCTTCCAGCATTTTTATACCGGCTTGCGATATTCTATCCCGGTCGATCCGGACCTGATCCGCCCCATCCTCAAGATATCTTGCCCTGATTTCTTGTGAAATGACAGAATTATTCACGACGCAGCAATCGATCACACCGCAGTAGGCATGCTCCTCCAATGCGGTAATATGGTCATATACACTATAATTTTCAGTCTCCGAAGGCTGTGTCATCACATTGCAGACATATGTCTTCAGCGCACTGCTTTTGTTAATAGCAGCACATATTCCATTGACCAGCAGATTCGGAATGATGCTGGTATAAAGGCTGCCCGGTCCCATCAGGATAATGTCGGCTTCATCGATTGCCTCCAGGACATCCTGCAGAGGCAATGCATCCGAAGGCTCCAGATAGACCCGCTTGATCTTTCCCTTATGAAACTCATTATGTTTCCCGATATTTGACTCTCCGCAGATGGTATTGCCATCTTCAAGCTCGGCGCATAATGTCACATTGTCTAAAGTCACTGGGAGGACTCTTCCCGTAACGGCCAGAACATCGCTCATCCTTCTGACAGCCTCCTCAAAGCTGACTGATATTCCGTCCATTGCAGCCAGAAACAGATTGCCAAAGCTTTGCCCCTTGAGTGAACCATCCTGGAACCGGTATTGCAGCAGCTGCTCGAGGATAGGCTCTGTGTCGGCCAGAGCCAGTATACAGTTACGTATATCTCCCGGCGGCAGCATACCCAATTCCTGTCTCAGCACGCCCGATCCGCCGCCGTCATCTGCGACGGTGACAACTGCTGTAATATTTGAGCTGTACAGCTTGAGTCCTCGCAGCATTGTAGAAAGTCCTGTTCCGCCGCCGATCGCCACAATTTTCGGTCCCTTGATCTCAATCCGTTCATCGTATACCAGATTACTTAATTTCTTTGGATCCAGTGAAAAGCGTTCTCCTAATTTCATCTTCCAGCACTCCTGCCATCTTTCTCTATATCCCTGTGCTCCAGTACAATACGGTGCTCCTGCTGCGTCAGGTATCTGCCCAGCTCATCCGCGATAGCGACGGAACGGTGGCGCCCTCCTGTGCAGCCGATCCCGACTACGAGCTGGGATTTGCCTTCTTTAATATAGTTAGGTATGAGGAAATCCAGCATGGAGTACAGCTTCTCAAGAAACTCGGTCGTTTCCGGCATTTTGAATACATACTCCTTCACGTCCTCATGCTTTCCCGTATGCTTTCTCAGAGACTCTACATAATAGGGGTTGGGAATGAACCTGACATCAAAGATCAGATCACATTCGATTGGAATACCGTATTTGAAACCAAAGCTTATAATATTGATTATCAGCCCTTTGAAGACACTATCCTGGCCGAGGATTCCTGTAATTGCTTCCTTAAGCTGCTTTGGCGCAAGAGAGGACGTGTCAATGACATAATCCGCCCGGTCCTTTATTTTCTGCAGCACACGTCTTTCCTCGGCAATTCCTTTGGCCAGCCTGCCTTCAAGTGCAAGGGGGTGCGCCCTGCGGGATTCCTTGTACCTCTCTACGACCGCCTTATCTGAAGCCTCCATGAAGAAAATTTCATAGGTATGGCCGTCTCCGGTCAAAGCATCCAGCGCAGGAAACAGATCGTTCAGCAGCTCTCCCCCACGGATATCGATCACCACTGCGATCTTTTCCATTTTTCTATAGCTTTGGGAAAGAATTTCCGCTATTTTTGGTATCAGCAACGGCGGAAGATTGTCAATGCAAAAAAATCCGGCATCCTCCAGATGTTTGGCAACCAGGCTCTTACCTGCCCCCGATATTCCTGTGATTACGATAAATCTCATTTGTAGACCTCACTATTCTTCACCGACAATTTTTACTTCTGTCTGCAGCTGCACGCCAAAGTCAGCGTACACCCTGTCCCGTATGTATTTAATCAGCGTTACTACATCCATTGCTGTGGCATTTTCCGTATTTACGATAAATCCGCAATGAAGACAGGATACCTCCGCCCCGCCAATCCGATAACCCCTCAGGCCGCAATCCTGCACCAGCTTTCCGGCGAAATTACCTTCAGGCCGTTTAAATATGCTTCCGGCGCTTGGCAGATCAAGCGGCTGCTTTTCCTGCCGTCTCGCGCGAAACTCCGCCATTTTATCACTAATCAGCGCCCGCTCTCCCTTCTTCAGGCTGATGCGGGTCTTCAGCACCACGCCGCCATCCGTCTGAATAAAGCTGGATCGCTTGCCGAAGCAGTGCTGAGAATGATCCAGCAACAAAACTTCCCCATCCGGGCGAAGATACTCCGTCTGCTTCACAACAAAGGACATCTCGCTGCCATAAGCCCCCGCATTCATTGCAACAGCGCCGCCCAGAGTACCGGGGATTCCCTCGGCAAACTCCAGCCCTGTAAGTTCGTGCTCCAATGCTATTCTTGACAGCCGTGACAGCAGTATTCCCGGTTCAGCCGTGATATCTTCTCCTTCCACGGAATATGCACTCATATTATCCATGATCTGAACTACGACACCCCTGATGCCCTTGTCCCGGACGATAAGATTGGTGCCGTTTCCCATCACCAGCACAGGTATTTCCATCTGCGTGCAGCATTGAAGTATCCGCATAAGGCCTGCCGTATTCTGCGGCTTGACAAATACATCCGCCGGACCGCCTATTTTAAACGAGGTATGGCTCCTCATCGGTTCATTTACAGCAATGACGCCACTGCCCGGTATCTGACGCAAAATCTCAGCTATTCTTCCCTGCTCCAAATCCCTGCTCCTTTCGGGTATGATCTCACTATACCAGTCATATTCCAGTCACAGCATCAAATATATTTCAGTAACTACATTAATCATATTTCAAAAAACGTTCGCTAATGACTTTTGCTGCATTGTATCCCATCTTTTTCTGACGGTTGTTCATTGCAGCCACCTCAACAACAATGGCAAGATTTCTTCCGGGTCTGACCGGAACCACCAGCGAAGGCACAGAAATGCCCAATATGTCTGTGTATTGATCATCCAGACCCAGCCGGTCATATATCTTGCGATTGTCCCAGAGCTCCAGATTAATCACGAGATTGATATTGTCCTGCAATTTTACGGAACCCATGCCATAAAGGTTCTTAACATCCAGGATACCGATTCCCCGGATCTCAATAAAATATCTGATATTTTCCGGAGCGGAACCCAACAGCGTCCTGTCGGACACTCTTCTGATCTCCACAATATCATCGGCAATCAGTCTGTGTCCCCTCTTAACCAGTTCAAGTGCTGTCTCGCTTTTTCCGACGCCGCTCTCTCCCAGAATCAGGATCCCCTCGCCGTAAACCTCCACAAGAACACCGTGCTGCGATATCCTTGGCGCCAGCATGACATTCAGGTAGCGGATCAGTCCGCTCATGAACCTCGATGTAATATCATCCGTTCTGAGGATCGGTATGCCGTACTTTTGAGATACGGTGATCATTTCCTCAAAAGGCTCTATATTTCTGGCTATCACTACGCACGGAAAGCCGGTTCTGAAATACTCGTCCAGTCTCCTAAGCCGGTCCTGCGGGGACAGGCTTGCCAGATAGGTTGTCTCCACCTTGCCGATGATCTGGATCCTGTCGGTGCCAAAGTATTCCATATATCCCGAGAGCTGAAGCCCGGGCCGGTTGACATCCGAAGTAGTGATGTCGATATCATGGTCACATCCCTCAAAACAAACCTGTTCAAGTTGGAATTCTTTTATCAGCTCACTCAGCTTTACAGTAAACATCTACGGTCTACTCACCTCCCGGGTACTCATACCAACTACACATAAATTATACCCAGATTAAATTATATAACAATTCAGCCAATTATGCGATAGAAATGAAAAGGGCGCGTGAAAAGAGCGCATAGAAAGTTGTATAGAAAGGCAAATATAAAGGCAAATATAAAGGATGAATAGAAGTTTGCGCGCAGCAAGATGTCCAAAATCCCCATATATTTTCAATTTTTGATTTAGCCAAACTCTAACCCAGCTTATTTGTGTAGGCAGGTTACCACTCTTGTGTTGATTTCTTTTACTTTTTCCGGGTCCACTTTAAAATTCCGGTCAATATCCATCAACCCATTAATTTCTTGCTGCACATCCGTTACTTGGGTGTAGCAGAATCCAGAGCAATAAGGCAGCTTTTTGATAGCCGTCGTAATTTCTTCGAAGCGTTCTAAAAACTCCTGTTCTGTATTTACTTTATTTCCGTAGCCCCAACCTTTGTCATCATTGTTATAAGCAATACCGCCATACTCACTAATAATAATGGGCTGTCCCGCATAAGCAAATCCATTTGCCAAAGCTGTACGGAATAAATTGTGATATTGCTTGCCTTCTAAAATATCCTTTGCATATTCGCGGTACCTTTCGAAAAAGACAGTTCCTTTTTCCTCATAGTCATGCAAAGTAAGAATATCAGAAATTGTATGCTCCCATCCATCATTTACAATAACCGGGCGGTATGGATCCAAACTTTTGGTAAGATAGTAAATTGCCTGGGTGAAATTCTGCTGCCGCATATTTGTTTTAATTTGCGGAACACCCCATGATTCATTTACGGGAGTCCATGTGATAATGCAGGGATGATTGTAATTTTGGCGGACAATTTTACTCCACTGCGCCATGAAAGCATCTACTGCTTCATCACTAAATTCATAGGCAGAAGCCATTTCACTCCAAACCAGCATTCCTTTTACATCACACCAGTAGAGAAAACGTTCATCCTCTATTTTCTGGTGCTTTCGCAGGCCATTGTATCCAAGCCGCCGTATCTTCTCAATATCCTCTACAAGAGCCGCTTCGCTTGGGGGTGTTAAATGGGTATCTTTCCAATATCCCTGATCCAAAATAAGTCTTTGATAAATAGGTGCTCCATTGAGCAGAATGTTTGGACCGTCAATACGAATTTCACGCATGCCGAAATAGGAAAGTACCTTATCAATCAGTTCACCCCTGTAATATACGCGAAATTCGATATCATATAGCTTGGGATCCATCGGCGACCATGTATGTACCCCCCATTCCGTTACACTCATACTTCTAACATCCAAAACTATCTTTATTTTATTATTCAACGCAAGCACTCTTGCCTGTGTAACGGTACGTTCAGCAAAAAACACCTCCGCTTCGATTTCCATGCCTTCGCAGCTTTCCGTTTCAAGGGCAAGTTCAACCTCAACGGTTCCTTCGCTTAAGCAAGGGGTCATTTTTACATCACCGATATAATAAGGAGGAACAAATTCCATCCAAACGGTTTTCCAAATCCCTGTTGTCTGCACATACCAGCAGCCAAAATTATCGGGCAGCCACCGCTGTTTCCCTCGAGGCTGTTGAGGATTAAGGGAATCCTCGACCCTCACAGCAATTGTGTTTCTGCTTTCTTTTAACGCCTCGGTTATGTCAAATGTAAAGCGGGCGTAGCCTCCAATATTTTGACCGATATGAATACCATTGACCCACAATGTTGTAGTATAATCACTGCCCTCAAAATGAAGAAGTACCCGCTTGTTATCCAACTGTTCTTTGGATAGCTCTACATAACGGCTATACCAAATACATTCATGCACAGACTCATCGCACACTCCGCTGGCCTTTGTTTCATAGGTAAAGGGAACACAAATTGTTTGTGCGGCAGGCACACCCTTTGTCCATCCGGCTTGCACACCTTTCTTCTTATCATCAAATGCAAAATTCCACACACCGTTCAAATTTTCCCAGGAGGATCTAACAAGCTGCGGCCGGGGATAGTCAGGGATATAACTTTTCATAATTACCTCTCAATAATCGTTTATTTTATAATATGAGCGGCAAAATAAGTTCTTGCCACTCAAACAGCATTATTCTCAATTTGCCGAACAGTCATAGACATTAGGATTTTGCACTCTTAAGACAATATCCTCACTTTCCAAATGAAAGTATCGATTTCGTCATTTGCATTTCCCCAAAGCGCAACTGAATTTTATGTCCATCTTCCTTACGAGGTGCCGAACCAATAACAACAATTTCATTCTTGCCTGTTTGATAGCAGCTCGCCCAGCAGTAATCCGGAAAAACACCTGTCCAGGGAGGCGGATCATTGGTCACCCAGGTTTCACCGTTGTCGTCGCTATAAGACACATTGCACTGGTTTGAAATCAACAACAGCCTGTCATTGGAGAGTTTTGTAATATAGGGGCCGCCCAGTTGATCCGGTATCGCAACACCAAGACCTTCTTCCCATGTCTTCCCATCAGGCGAAATTTTGTAATGTACTTTATATCCGTTATCCACACCATTTTCAAATACCACAATAAATCTTCCGTCACCCATTTTTGTAAACACAGGCATTCCAGGGCGTGCATACGCACGCTCACTATCCCAAGCTACAAAAATTTCGTCGCCCCATGTCTCGCCATTGTCTGTAGAAATCCTCTCTGAAATTATTTGTGAATACGGAATATCTTCTGTTACATGAATTTCATTTGCATAAAAAACAGCAAGTTCATCCTCATTAATATAGTCTATATGAGGCTCATATACTCCTTTGTCAGGCCAGCCTAAATCACCGGCTTCGCCATGGTTTTCATCCACAGTACTCAAAAAAGACCATGTCATACCTCCGTCAACACTTTTATAGACGTCAATTTTGTATGACTCCTGCCACCGGACAGAACGGCACGACAGGAGCAAATCTCCGTTATTCAGCACTTTAATATGTCCATTATCGACATCGCGCCCAGGGTCGGACACCTCACTAATTATCTCCCATGTTCTGCAATTGTCCCGGCTAACAGAGATCTCCAATGAAGTGCCACCCCGGGGGTCAAATGTATAGCCCTTGTTTTTATAAACTGTATAAACTGCAATCCAATCGCCATTGTCCTGTTTTGCCATCCGCCCATATTCTGCACCAAACCGCCCCGGGGTAATTTGGCGTGCGTCCCATCCCGCCGAAACAAAAGGTTTCGGATTAGAAATTGTTACCCAATCACCCCAAACAGCATCCCCCGCCACCACGGATTTCTCCAGGGAACAACCAGCAAGCAGGCTTATACTTAACAGTATAAGCAGAATGATTCCCACAACAGTTTTATTCAACACCATACCCCTATTCCGATTGTTTACCGATACAAATTTGCACGGTATTGCCGCCGCTTTTGCGCCTGCATCCGTTTAACAATGCAAAGCGTCCATCCCCCAACGAATAAAGAGAAGGCCACGTATGCCCCTCAAAAGGCAGAGGTCTTATGATATTCCATGTTTCGCCCTCATCATTGCTTACAGATATCTCTCCGGACAGGGATGTCACTAAAATGTCGCCATTTGGAAGCTGCTCGATAAACGGTCCTCCGGATTGATGGGGAATTTCTGTTCCAATCCCCGGCTCCCATGTTACGCCATCGGGAGATGTTTTGTAGTAGATTTTAGCAGAATCAAGAACCGTCAGCTTAAGGTTAACAACCTCGAACACCACCATGTACCGCCCATTTTTCAGCTTTGTCCAAACAGGCATGCCTGGGCGAAGCTGTGGCTGTGCTGGATCCCACGCGACAAAGATCTCTTTGCCCCATGTTGCGCCGCTATCTTTTGAGATTTTTTGAGAAATAATCTGGCTATAATGCGGTTTTTCTGTTACATGATCTTCATTGGCGTACATTACAGAGAGACTGCCATCGTCAAGAAAATAGAAATGGGGCTCATACATCCCTTTGTCCGGATTCCCAAGAGAGCCAGGAGGGCCGTTGCGTTCATCTATCATAGACAAAAATTCCCATGTTCTTCCGCTATCACAGCTTTTGTATACAGGCAGCTGATAGGATTCCTGCCAGCGTACAGACCGGCAGGAAAGTAAAACATCTCCGTTTTCCAGCACGATCATTTGTCCGTTATCCATGTCACGAGACGGATGATCTAATCGAGATACAATTTCCCACGTTTTCCCTTCATCTCTGCTCAATGAGAACTCCAACGCAGTGCCACCATCAGCATCATATTTATAGCCATCATTATCATAAATGGTGTATACCACAAGCCACGCACCATCCTTCAATATCACCATGCGGGCATATTCACAACCAAACACGCCTGGATACCCTAGCCGAGAATCTTTTCCGCTATCGTAAAAATGCGGTACTTCTCTAATAAGAACCGGGGCATCCCAAACGGCTTTGACAGGGGCTTTTTTTTCGTTTGCTTCTTTTGTTAACGTCATAAACAACTCCTTTTCCTCCTTTTTATAAGGCGTTCCATCTAATTGAAAAAGGTCATGCTGCCACTCGCTGAAATCCAAAGGCCAACTTTGTATCCAATCCCAGGGTTCATGTGTCTGTGTCTTACCGTTCACTAAACCCCAATTGTAACAAGCAATGCGCTCTTCTTTATAAAGAGGCAGATGATCTGAAACAAAGTTTTTCAGAGGCCGATGAAGCCATTCTGTAATAAATAATGGCCGTCCATACTTTTTTAGGGAAGAAATCAGTTCTTTACTTCGATTAATGTCTCCATAAAAATGAAAAGAAATAATATCAGAAAGCTGCAGCGCCTTCTTTTCAATCTGTGTTAATTCTCGGTTTACACTTTCTGTATCATAATTAGTGTAAAAGTCCCAACAGGCCGCTGTAAGTGGTTGGATCGGGTTCATCTCACGCACCCAGCCAAAAACCTTTTCCATAATCTCCATGCTCTTGTCCGTATTGCCCACACCATCGGCTCCAGAATTTCCTGGCTCATTCCAAATGTCCCATGCAATGATACGAGGATCGTTCGCATATTTACCAGCAATTTCTTTCACATATTCTTCCATCAATGGCCAATTCTCTTTCTGATCCGCCATATGAAAGTTTGGGTTTTTACTGACAATTTTTGTTCTTGGAGGATAACCGCCATGGTTGCCAGGAACTGGCTTAGGCTGAGGCCCCAACTGTATTTCCCCTGTGTGAAGCTCTTCAGGACAGCGCCCGCAATCATCAAAAAATATTGGCATTAGTGTCATATTCTTTGATTTAAGCAAATCAAGAAATTTTTCCAGACGTTTTAAAAATCCTTCGCGTTGATATTTCCATATATCAAATGGTAAAAGCATGCGAACTGAGTTCATACCAATGCCGGCGGCAAGTGTTAGCTCCCAATCCATCACCTTGTACATTTCTTCAAAATTGTATTCCTGCCATGTTTCAATCAAATTGATACTGCTGCTCGGCACATAATTGCAACCAACAAGCCATGGCTGTTGATTATACCAATCCCATACTTTTTTCTTTGACCATCTTTTTTTCATTTGTCTTTACCCCCTAGTTATTTAATGCCGGTCATGGCAATGCCTTCAACAAAATATTTTTGAGCGCATAGGTATGCGATAATAAGAGGAACTGCTGCAAGTACTAACCCCGTCATAAAGAAATTGTATTCAATACCATATTTACCTGCAAACAAAGCAATAGCAGCCTGAACCGGCCTAAATTTTTCTGAACTGGTAAGTATCATTGGATAAAGCAAATCATTCCAATTTCCCATAAATGTAAATACTCCCAACGTAATAAAGATAGGTTTACACAAGGGAAGCATAATGCGGGAATATATGCCTATTTCGCTTAAGCCGTCAATACGGCCTGCCTCCTCCAAATCTGCCGGAAGCGTAAGGAAAAACTGGCGCATCATAAAAATTCCAAACGCATCTGACATTTTGGGAATAATGAGTCCCAGGAATGTGTCGTACATTCCCATTTTATTAATCATGAGAAATAGCGGTGTCATTGTAACTTGAAACGGAATCATCATGGTGCACAGGATGAAAATAAAAATTACATTATGGCCTTTGAATTTTATACGTGCAAATGCATATCCCGCCAGAGAGTTAAAAAGCAGAGAAATAACCATAATGCAGCCCGCAAACACTAAGGAATTTTTAAAGTAGCTTGCAAAGGGAACCTCTTTCCAAATAGAAAGATATGTATCAAAAACAAATTTTTCGGGCAATAAATGAGCAGGATTGGCCAGAATATCTCCCTTTGTTTTCATGGTTGTAAAAATCATCCAGACAAATGGAAATAGCGTACATACTGCAAGGATACTCAAAAGCAATTTTCCTATTATTTGACCCGCTCGCTCAGTAGCTCTAGCATAAGTATGTTTTACTTTTGACATGCTGTATCCTCCTGCTAAAAGTTTACTTCTGATTTTTGACTAAATCTGAAGCTGATGATTGTTATAACCAAAATAATAATAAACAGTAAAAATGCCGCCGCTGTGGCAATTCCCATTTCCATTGTTTTAAATGCACGCTCATAAATAAATTGAACGATTGTCTCCGTCTTAAACAGAGGACCACCCTTTGTCGTTACATATACTTGGTCGAACACCTGGAATGACCCAATGATTGAGGTAATCATTGTAAATGCAATCGTTGGTGCAATAGAAGGAATGGTAATGCTAAAAAAGCTTTTGGTTTTTGTTGCGCCATCAATTCCTGCCGCTTCATATAATTGCCTTGGCACACCCTGTAATGCCGCTATAAAAATTACCATGTTAAAGCCAAAGCTTTTAAAAATACTGATAAACATAACTGTCGGCATAGCCCAGGTAGTGCTGTTGAGCAAGTCGGGTACTTTTATTCCCCATGATTTTATAATTGCCGGAACAATGCCAATATTATAATTGAATAACATACCAAAAGAAAGGGCGATAACCGTCATAGAGCAGACCACAGGCAAAAAGTAGATTGTCCTAAACACAGCGTTCAATTTGGATACCTTACTAACACCAACCGCAACAAATAGACTAATCATATTTTGCAAAGGAACAACTACTAATGTAAAATAAACCGTATTTTTTAAGCTATTCCAAAAACGTTCTGCCTCCAGGACAGTCCGATAATTACTAAAGCCTATAAAATCAAACTTTGACAGCATGATATCAAAATCAAAAAAACTGGAGATTAATGATGCAATAAGGGGAAAGATTACAAATACAAGCAATGTACAACAAGAAGGAAGAATAAACAGATACCCAATAAAATTTCTATTGTTCATCAGAGATTTTGTCTTCATACTACACCCCATGTCTTCGTAAATGCATTGCAAGAGATTCTGTTTCCAGAACTCTTGCAATGCATTAATTCGGTAGTTTATTTCTCTGTAGCTAAAATTTTATCCAGATCAGTATTAGCTTTATCCAGAGCTTCTTGCACATCCGCATTATTCAGGAAAATTTCATCGAAATATTTTCCTGTTACATCAGACAAGATTTTTTGAGAATTTACAATGCCCAAAAGCCACGGCTGGGCAATCTTCCCAGATTCCAAGAATACTGCCAAATCAGGGTTCTCAGCAATTAACTCCTTATCTTCCGCTAAATCTGTACGGATTGGAGGGAATGCAACACCGGTAGACCATTCTTTTTGTACGTCTTTGCCGAACCACCACTGTGCAAAATCATATACGCCAGCTTTTGTTGCTTCATTTTTCACGCCTTTTGCTGTTATGTGGAAGGATAAACCCGCGCCAAAGGTTACTTGTTTAACAGGTCCAGCTGGAACCAAACTCAAACCATAATTGATTCCTGCTTCCTTCACCTGCGGAGTCTGCCATGGTCCGTCAATCATCATGCCCAGTTTACCAGCTGTAAACATCTGACCGCCATTAGAGTTAGTGGCAGGGGAAACACCTTCTTTATAAAGATCTGCAAAAAATTGAACAGCCTCTACCGATTTTGGAGAATTGATGGTAGCTGTTTTAGTGCTATAATCCATAATATCTCCACCGTTAGCCCATAAATGCTGTACCAGGCTAACCCAGCCGGTAGGAATAAAAAAGCCATATTCGCCATTGGCTTCATTGGTCATTGCACGCGCCCAAGTCGCCAGCTCATCCCATGTTTTGGGGGGACTAGAAATATCCAGGCCTGCCGCTTGTGCCATATCTTTATTATAATACAAGCAATGATTAAAGAAGTTCATTGGAATGCCAATATAATCGCCTTTATATTTAATCATGTCCTTAAATGTCTCGGGAAACAAAGATTCGTCAATCATTTTTGCTTCGTAGAAATCATTAACCGGAACAATCGCACCCATATTCGCGTATGTAGCAATATTCTCCGGACCAAAGCAAATAAAGTCGGGTCCTTGATTGGAAGATGCCGAAGTAGAAAGTTTCTGATAAACCAATTCCCAATCCATGATTTCCATGTTGACATAATATTTATCAGAGGTTTCATTATATCGCTCTACAATTGCTTCCAGGGTAGAGCGGTCCGAACCGCCAAAGCCATTCCAAAAAGAAATTTCAGTTTTTCCCGCCGGAGTACTCGAACCCGTCGTCGTACCCGGATCCGTTTTTTCTGGGTCGTTCTTTTGAGTTGTCCCACAACCGGACATAAAGACCATCACTGCCACAAGTACGATACAGATAATGCTTAATTTGCTTTTTTTCATAATATCCTCCTTAAATTTTATTTTCTACACTGCATTTTCTCTTCCTTCATTTCCAGTATCGCAAGATATACTAAGAATACTTAATATGTGGTTATGAAACTTTATTTTTCAAAGACGCCTCCTTTTTGCACTTATTTTGTTGCAACAAACCAATTTTTCGAAAAAATCATTGTCCTATTTTGTATATTTATTATATATTAAATTATCTATACTTTATATACTAAGGTTAGTATTTTTTTATATATTAACCTTAGTATATTTGTTGACTTTCAAATTTCAAACAACTAAACTATAGAAAAAACCCCTGTATGTCTTCTCCTGAAAAAATACGAAAGGAAGTTTTTTATGCCGAACAGATCAAACAAGATTCCTCCTCTTTACAACCAAATAGCCAATGAAATAAAGGAACAGATCCTGTCCGGTGTGTTTCGGCCCGGAGACAGATTGCCTTCAGAAAATGAAATAGCAAAGCACTTCTGTGTTAGCATAATCACGTCTAAACGCGCACTCAATGAATTGGTTGACACAAATCTGATTGTAAGAATTAAAGGGAAGGGCAGTTTCGTTGCAGGCAAAGACGGACTGGACATTTTAAATTCCCGAAGATCCAGCTTTAAAGGGATCATTGGAATTATCGTTCCTACGATTTGTATGCCGATAGAAAGCTCCCTTTTCTATTTAATCCAGTCAAGAATGCACTCCTTAGGCTATCATACCTTAATCAGGGTTACAGATGGCCAAATTGAAAAGGAGAAAGAAGCAATTAAAATGTTTTTAGCCTTCGGTGTTCGCGGTTTTATTATTTTTCCTGCCATTCTTTCCGAGGCAAATCATCCATATAATGAAGAAATCCTGCGCCTGTCCTTAGATCGCTTTCCTCATGTTTTAATAGATAGAAATCTCCCTCACCTAATTAGCAGCAGTGTTGTTTCCGATAACAAAACCGTAGCCTGTGAAGTGGTGGAATCATTATTGTCGGACGGGCACAAAGAAATTCTTTTATTCACCCAACGTGACACAAACTCTGCTACACATGAACGTTTACTTGGCTTTGAAGAAGGTTTCATGCATTTTAATAAACCAATTGATAAACGGCTATGGTTTACAGCCTTGGATCCGCCCGGCAATCCCAACTTAGACGCTGCCTTACAAGCTTTTTTAAGCGAGCATCCAAATGCGACCGCCGGTATTGCTATTGATACTCCCCTTGCCAGCGTAGTTTATGCTATCCTGCACCAATTTGGCAAAAGCGTACCGGATAAGTTCAAACTTGTTTCATTCGATGACCCCAGATTGCCTTTTGTTCCCTATGTAAAGCAGGATGTATCTTCAATCGCAGAAAAAGCCATCCAAATTTTGATTTCACAAATGGAAGACACTTACAAGGTTATCAGTGAAAAAGTACCCGCATCTTTTATTAAGGATGTTACCTATCCGTTGCCCTTTGGTATAGAAAACCTTTAAATGCGTTTTTAAGAATGCTACGCCTGCCTTTCCTTGTAATGATGTGCCTGCTCCAGCATCATATCCTTGACCTTCATCAGCCTGGTCAGGTTTCCGCGCTCATTCTCATCAAGCTTCATGACGATGTACTTGATCGTTTCCTCCAGATTCGGTATCAGCACATATTCAAGTGCGTTGACACGGCGGCGGGTTTTTTCGATCTCATCAGCCATCAGCTGAGCGGTTTTTTCCAGCTCGGCCAGCTTCAAAAGGTCCTCTGTCAAGCCAGACAACGTTGAAATGGCGCCGTCCAGCTCCCCCGTTGTATTGGCGAAGCCATAGGGATAAATATCTCCTTCATCGTCGGATTTGTAGGTAAATGTCAGAACCGGAACATCCACGCTCATGATGTTGCGCGTCGATGTGTCCAGTTCGATGGTCTGCTTGGGAAACATCAGCGCCTCCTCCAGCAGCTCCGAATTCATCTCGGCTCTGGCCATGACAAAGCGTGAATGAACGATCTGAAGCTTCGCCTCCACTATTTCGCGAAGGCTTTTGTTTTCCCGGACTACCTCCAGAAATCTCTTCATCAATTCATCCCGCTTATCCTTTAACAGCTTGTGTCCTCTTCTCGCGGTCTTCAGCCTTTTTTTCAGGCCTGTAAGGACCATTCGGGTCGGGTTCACATTCATTCGGGCCATAGTTCCTGATCTCCTTCCCTCAGGCCTTTTCTGGCAGGTATTTGTCAATAAACTCCTGCTTGATACGCTTCAATTCACCTACAGGCAGGATAGACAACAGCTTCCAGCCAAGCTCAAGCGTTTCGATTATGGATCTGTCCTTATCAAAGCCCTGGGCTACATACTCAGCCTCAAAGGCGTCGGCAAAGCTGGCATAGAGCTTATCCACATCTGTCAGAGCGGCGTCGCCAAGGATGACTGCCAGTTCCTTCGCTTCCTTGCCTCTTGCATAGGCGGCAAAGAGCTGATTCATTGTATTGGCATGATCCTCACGGGTCTTGCCGTTTCCGATTCCCTTATCCTTCAGACGGGACAGAGACGGCAGGACATCGATTGGAGGCGTAACACCTTTTTTATGGAGCTCACGGCTCAGAATGATCTGTCCTTCGGTGATATACCCTGTCAGGTCCGGGATCGGATGCGTCTTGTCATCCTCGGGCATAGTCAGGATCGGTATTAGCGTAATGCTTCCGTCAAAGCCTTTCTTACGGCCTGCACGTTCATAAAGCGTAGCAAGGTCGGTGTATAAATATCCCGGATATCCGCGGCGTCCCGGAACTTCCTTACGGGCTGCAGATACCTCACGCAGCGCTTCGGCATAATTGGTGATATCGGTCAGAATAACCAGCACATGCATACCCTTCTCAAAGGCAAGATATTCTGCGGCGGACAACGCCATACGCGGGGTGGATATACGTTCAACGGCAGGGTCATTGGCAAGATTCATGAAAAGCACCGCTCTGTCAATGGCTCCCGTTCTTTTAAAATCACTGATAAAGAAATCCGCCTCTTCAAAGGTGATTCCTATTGCGCCAAATACAACCGCAAACTTACTGTCCCCACCAAGAACCTTTGCCTGACGGGCAATCTGTGCCGCAAGCTGGGCATGGGGCAGACCGGAGCCGGAAAAGATGGGCAGCTTCTGACCGCGCACCAGCGTATTGAGCCCGTCAATGGCTGATACACCGGTCTGGATAAACTCCGACGGATAGTCGCGTGCCGCCGGATTCATCGGCAGTCCGTTGATATCCAGCCTGGCATCGGGAATGACCTCAGGTCCGCCGTCAATAGGCTTTCCGAGACCGTCAAAAACACGTCCGAGCATATCCATTGAAACAGGCAGCTCCATTCCGCACCCTAAAAAACGAACCTTGCTGCTTGACAGGTTAATACCGACAGCACTTTCAAATAACTGGACTACAGCATTGGATCCGTCGATCTCCAATACCTTGCAGCGTCGAACCTCTCCGTTGCCCAGTTCAATTTCACCCAATTCATTGAAGGTAACGCCTTCAACATTCTGCACCAACATTAAAGGGCCGGCAACTTCGGCTATGGAACGATATTCCTTCAACATGCTTATTCACCCTCCTTTGAAAGCAGTGCATCCATCTGGTCAGCCAGTTCTTTTTCAATCTCGCCGTATTCCAGATCTATCCTATCTGTTGGGACATATTTTGCACGGCCAATTTTCTCCCTGACCGGCAATCCGAAAAGCGACTTCGGATCCACATTCTTTTTAACAGCGCTCTGAGACATATTGTAATAGGTTAGTATCAATTTAAGCATTCTGAACTGCTTGTTCAGCGTCGAGTAGGTATCTACCTCATGGAAGGCGTCCTGATGCAGATAATCCTCGCGGATTGAACGGGCGACCTCCATTGTGACCCTGTCCTTTGCAGATAACGCATCCACACCGACCAGCCTGACGATCTCATCAAGCTCAGCTTCCTCCTGAAGAATCTTCATCATCTCCGCCCGGTAACTGTTATATTCTCTCGAGACATTGCTGCTGTACCAGTCCGTCATCTTGTCAGCGTACAGCGAATAGCTGGTCAGCCAGTTGATAGCAGGGAAGTGCCTGCGGTAAGCAAGGTTGGAATCCAATCCCCAGAATACCTTGACGATACGCAGTGTCGCCTGTGTGACCGGCTCGGATATATCACCGCCCGGAGGCGAAACGGCGCCGATAGCGCAAAGCGATCCAATCCGTTCCCCTGATGAACCCAGGGTGACGACCCTTCCGGCACGTTCATAAAACTGAGCAAGCCTGGAAGAAAGATATGCAGGATAGCCCTCCTCGCCGGGCATTTCCTCAAGACGCCCCGACATCTCACGCAGAGCTTCCGCCCAACGGGAAGTGGAATCGGCAAGCAGCGCCACGGAATAACCCATATCCCGGAAGTATTCTGCAATAGTGATTCCCGTATATATGGAAGCCTCACGGGCTGCAACCGGCATGTCCGACGTATTTGCGATCAGAACCGTTCTCTTCATCAGAGGCTCTCCGCTCTTTGGATCCTTGAGCTCCGGGAACTCCATCAAAACATCCGTCATTTCGTTTCCGCGCTCACCGCATCCGATGTAAACAACCAGATCAGCATCCGCCCATTTAGCCAGCTGATGCTGAACAACGGTCTTGCCGCTGCCGAATGGACCCGGAACCGCAGCTACGCCGCCCTTTGCGATTGGGAACAAGGTATCGATGATTCTCTGTCCTGTGACCATCGGCTCATCAGGCGACAGCTTTGTTTTGTATGGTCTTTCTTTTCTGACAGGCCACTTTTGCAGCATTGGCAGGTTTTTGACCAAGCCGTCAGCCATCTTGATGACAGCAACAGTTTCCTCTATGGTAAACTCGCCCTCGTAGATTGCTTCGATCGTTCCCTCAAGCCCTACAGGAACCATGATCCGATGCTCAAAAATAATGTTTTCCTGAACGGTTCCCAGAATATCTCCGGCAGTCACAAAATCTCCCACTGCCGCTTTGGGTTTGAACAGCCACTTTTTATCACGATCCAGCGCCGGAATTGTGATTCCGCGAGTGATGTTGCTTCCAACGGCCTGCCTCATAGCTTCCAGAGGACGCTGTATCCCGTCGAACATGTTTTCCAGCAGACCCGGTCCAAGCTCGACACTCAGAGGCACTCCCGTGGATTCGACCGGGCTGCCCGGTCCCAGACCGGATGTTTCCTCATATACCTGTATGGATGCCCTGTCGCCGTGGATCTCCAATATCTCGCCGATGAGATGCTGCTCACTGACACGAACCACGTCAAACATGTTGGCATCCCGCATCCCTTCAGCAATAACCAAAGGACCCGATACCTTGCTAATCCTTCCCTGGCTCAATCCATATCCCTCACTTTCAGCTTTATCCGTTTGCGAATTATCCGCAAACATTAAGAATTAGTTTCCTGTATGCATTTACTCATCCCGGAAAAGGATGTCGGCGCCAACCGCCTTTTCAACACATCTTTTCACACCGTTCATCCCAATCCCCAAGCTTCCCTGGATTCCCGGGATCGGGATGATAGCCGGAAAACGCCTTTCCCGGTATTGATTGATTTCATTTTCAATATTGGCGGCAGTCTGCTCAGTAATATAAATCACCGCATACCGATCCTCCGCCAGATCCGACAAAACCGCGGCGGCCTGTTCCCTGCTCTCCACTGGGAAAACGGAGAAGCCCAGTGCAATAAAGCCCATTACCGCATCTTTTTCTCCGATCACTCCGATTTTATACATAACCTTCCCGCAACCTTTCCCGTATCAGATCAACAGGCAATTTATTGATCTTGCCGGTCATAATGATCCTGACATTCCTGATTTCGGTCTCTTTTGCAAAAAGGTAGGCTATCAGTGGTTCAACACCCATCGTTACCATTTTTGCCTCACGGACAAATTTCATTAACAAATCGTCCAACAGCTTCTCGAGACCAGAAATATTATTTTTAGCCTTATACAGCTCCCAGCCTTTGCCGGTCACCTCTCCATACTCGCTGGTGCGGATCTCCTCAACAAAATCGTCAACAGGCTTTTCACCGTTTTCAAGCCAGACCTTTTCCCGGATTGATCCATCCTCCAGCAGCAGCTTCCTGATAAAATCCCAGGACTTGTTTAGTGACCTTGCACGAATAAACATTTTAATATTGGTGATATCCGTCATGATTCTCGCAATTGTGTGAAGATACGGACTTCCGATCCCGTTCAGATCCGCCGTGAGCTGGCGATAGGATGCCCTGTCCAGTAAAAGGTCCACTGCCTGGGGATCCTGTGTTCTGGAAAAAACGTCACGGGTCTCCTCGATCATCTCCTGCATGATCGGTGTAAGCTCACTGTAGTCCCGCTCCCTGATCATACGGCTCATTGCTTCACTGCCAATCGTACCTGTTTCCATCAGAATAGGCAGTGTCTGCTTTCCTGAAAACTCAGCCTTAAGCAGAACCTTGATATTGAAATAATCGTGCCGTCTCTGAAAGGCCTTCAACAGTTCGGCTTGCGGAGCTATTTCCATCAGCAGCTGATAGCATTTTTGCATTTCTCCTGCCAACAGCTCCTCAAATGCAAAAACACTGGTGGTGTTGCCGCCCGTCTTTCCATACTCCGATTCTGCCAGCACCTTGTAAGCCTCTGCAGCTACAGGAGCCTCAAGCATCCTGTCGAAATGGCTCTTACCCAGCAATTTCGGCTCCTTTGCCCTTATTCGGGCAGAAGCATATGCATAATCACCCTCGTTAATTCTCAGCATTATTTTCCCTCTATCATATACTGTGACATTTCAATCCTCAAGCCTGAAAAAGCATCCTGACAACATCAGACTCAAGCTCAGTCCTCAGCATGCCGAAGAGGATCTCGAATGTACTGTTGATCTCCATCTCCCCATTTTTCAGGACAAACCCACCCGCTGTTTTGATCCTCTGGGCCGAAAGCGTCAAAGTACCCTTTTTCCCGGAACTGGCAATGCGCTGATTAATATTTCCGATAAACCGGTTATTCATGCGCTTTGCATCCTTTTCGGAAAGCAGGATTTCTCCGTCTTCATTTCCGGCAGCATCAGCAACCATTCCCTCAAGAAGTTCCTGATAATCTTGATCCTTAAGCTGACAAACCTTTTCCAGCGCCTTCTGAAATGCCTCGTCAATCATTTCCTGTTTAGCCCGAAGGATCTCCTTGCGCCCTTCAAGACCAGCCACGGCAATGAGACGTTTATACGACTCTCCGCCGTCTGCTTCCGCTTTTTTTAAAAGCTCCGCACGCTTTTGCGACGCATCCGCAGAGGCCTTTTCCATCAGTGCCCGGGCTTCCTGCCTGGCTTGCTCTTCTATGGTCAGAGCTCTTGCCTTTGCGTCCTCTATGATCTTCGTAGTGATTTTTTCCGTTCCTGTCATCTGGATTGCTCCTTTTATTATCCTTCTGTGCCGCCACCGGGCCTGGAATCTCCGGTTATCAGCCGATCATCAATATGGACACGATCAGTGACAATATTGCAAACATTTCAACCATCAGCGCAAGCGTAATAGCGCTGCCCAAAGCTTCCGGCCGCTTGGAAATCAGCTGGATGCCTGCCGCCGCAACCTTACCCTGATAAATAGCCGAGATCCATCCGACAATACCGACCGGAAGACCTGCCGCCAGCAGATGGAGACCTTGCTGTATCGTCATGGCTGGATCGATCTGACCGATAATCAGGAACGCGATAACAAAACCATAAATTGTCTGTGTGCTGGGCAGAGCCTCCAGGATCATAACGGATCCGAATTTGGAAGGATCCTCGGCCAAAACCCCTGCACCTGCTTGCCCGGCTAAGCCGACACCTTTAGATGATCCAAGACCTGCAACAAAAAAAGCGATTGCTGCTCCCAGTAAAGCCAGCATTTGTCCGTCAATAAATTTCATTGTTTTCAAACCTCCATTTAATAAGTTGTTATGCGGGAAATGCATACCTGTCCAGGCAACAGGAGTTTACTCGCCCACATCGGGTTTTACTGTTACATATTTTGTATTTGCTTTCAACGGCTTGAAGGCCTCGCCCCCGCCGGTGAAAAACTTACCGAAAAACTCTAGATACTGCAATCGACACGAGTGCACATATGCACCCAGGGCATTGATGGCAAAGTTGATAATATGACCTATCAATAAGATTGCCACCATCAGAATAACCTTCAGAATGAGAGGAAAATCAAACATAGCGCTCATCTGATTGATAATAGCTGCAATAATACCTGTTGCAAGGCCCAGCGCCAAAAGTCTGGAATAAGACAGCACGTCGCTCATAAACCCGACGACATCATACAGGCTCATCACGCCCCCGAAGAATTTTCCTATGATATTCTTTTTGTCCCGGCCCTGTGTCAGAACTGTGAGAATCGCACCGACAATCAGCAATACCTTGCCTATGTCAACCAAAGGAGCTACCGCTTCTTTATCCATCTTAGGTGCAAAAGGCAATAATACCATTACAAAGCCGGTATAGAATATCAGCCGAAATCCCACGTCGAATAAAGCATCAAGGTACTTTTTACTTCGGATCAGATTTGCCGCTTTGAGGCCAAACCCTGCATACATATGGATGATCCCGAACAGAAGGGACCAGCTGAGCAGCAGCTCCGGCTGCTCGACAGGATTCAGCCATACGCCGTATTTTACGAGCGCATCGATTCCAAACCAGCCTCCGAACAGGATTCCCCAAAAGATAGTGGCGAACCCACAGTATAAAATCAGCTTCATAAACTTCCTTGTGCCGTCCTCCAATTTAAACCGTTTGAGAATAAAGCCGGCAGCAAGCACCATAAGAATACCATAACCGCCATCCGACAGCATCAGTCCGAAAAACATTATAAAAAACGGCGCCATTACGGCATTGGGATCAATTTCACGGCTATGCGGGAGACTGTACATGTTTGAAACCGGTTCACCTGCTTCAGCAATCCCCCTATTTTCAAGAAGGACAGGAAACTCTTCCTCATCCCCCGGTTCAGTAATCTCGATACTGATTGTATACACCGATTCCAGGTGTTCTTTTGCTTTTGAAGCAATCTCAGTTGGGATCCAGCCGTTTATCAGAAATGCCCTGTTTGTTTCTAAAACCTTTCCGGCGGCCTCCATACGGGCGCGCTCAGTCCCAAGACTGTCATACAAGGTTTCCAACGCTTCTCTGTCCTTGCTCTGGCTTTTAATCTGCTCAACTACTTTCCCCCTTTCCGTCGAAATCTCTCGGATACGGGTCTGCAGCTTATCGATATTTTCGGTAACTGTACCGGTCATCCCGGAAAAAGAAGCTTTACTGAAGCCATAAGCCTTCAGGCAGGATAAACACTCCTGTTCCGCATCATTATGATATACGGCAAAGACATAATGCTGATCCCTGTCGCTTCGGATGACTTCCAATTCGGAACAGGCAGCCTTATCATTCAATTCTTCCTTTACACGGGTTAAATCAATGGATCCGGGGATTGTCCCGGGTAAAATGGCAGTTTTTTGAGTGCCGGATATTTCCAGCGGAACTTTATACTCTTTCCACGGCTGCAATGAGACCAATAGATTGTTGAGTCTGTTCTCTTCGTTTTTCAGCATAACGAGACTTTCTTCCAGTTCCCTGATCCTGCTGATCAAATCACGAATGGAATCCTGATCCTCCAGAACCCTGGAAAATTCAGATTTTGTTATTTCACGACGGCTCTGAAAAAGCCCTTTTTTTTGAGGGCAATAGTGATCTATGCTTGTTATTGCAGCGCGGGCGTCAGTAATTTTGTTATCAATGGCTGCTAATTCAGTCTGAACACCCGGATGATCAGCGATATGCTCGTATTCCTGAGCGTCAACAACGCTGATCTCAATGGCTCCGATGTCCATAAGACTGTCGATTACTGCCTTACGCTGGTCATCCATTCCCAGAATGGTTATTTTGCTCATTTTGACAATCACGGTTTCACAATCCTTCCAACTATGAAATCCACTGCATCATTGAGTTTTTCCTTTGACTGATTTCTGAGCTCTTCACATTGGGCCAGTATTTGCGCATTTATTCCTTCAATGTCCTTAAAGGCCTTTTTCTCAGAGGCGTTGATTAATCCTTTTGCTTCGTTTTCCGACCGTTCGACGGATTCACTCGTTATTGCAGCTGCATCCTTTTTAGCTGCAGCTATAATATCCTTCGCCTTCTGCAAGGCCTTCGCCTCGATTTGCTCCGCCTTTTCCTCAGCTTCCCTGATTTCCTTCAGTATGGCAACAGACAATCTCTCACCCCCTGTGTATTCAAACATTACTATTATATCATTGGTGTTAGAATTGACAAGATGTTTCGCGATTATTCGACCCGTCTGGTCAGATACTCGTCTATCGCTCTGGCAGCCTTCTTGCCGGCTCCCATGGCCAATATAACTGTCGCGGCGCCGGTAACCGCATCACCGCCCGCATATACGCCTTCACGGCTAGTGGCGCCAGTTTCTTCATTAACAATGATGCCGCCCCACTTCTGCGTCTCAAGACCCGGCGTGGTCGATTTTATCAACGGATTCGGCGACTGGCCGATGGCAATAATCACAGTCTCCACATCAAGCACATGCTCGGAGCCCTGCTTTGGTACGGGCCTTCTCCTGCCGGATGCATCCGGCTCGCCAAGTTCCATCTCAACACATTCCATTCCCTTGACCCAACCGTCGTCCGTTCCGATGATCCTTGTCGGGTTGGTCAGAAGCTTGAATTGGATGCCTTCCTCTTTCGCATGGTGGACTTCCTCAACTCTGGCAGGCATTTCTGCCTCGGAACGCCTGTAAACAATGTAAACATTTTGCGCTCCAAGCCTTCTGGCACATCTTGCAGCATCCATGGCGACATTGCCGCCGCCTATGACAACAACACTGTTTGTTACCCGCACAGGCGTATCTGTCTCAGGGAATTTATATGCTTTCATCAGATTGATCCTGGTCAGGAATTCGTTGGCGGAGTATACCCCATTCAGGTTCTCTCCGGGAATCCCCATAAAGCTGGGCAGTCCTGCCCCGCTCCCTATGAAAACCGCCTGATATCCTTCTTTTGCAAGCTCATCCAGCGACAATACCTTACCGATGACCATATTGGTCATGATCTCAACCCCGAGCTGGCGAACAGAATCAATTTCCCTCTGGACAAGCGCCTTGGGAAGCCTGAATTCCGGAATGCCGTACATCAGAACGCCTCCCGGAACATGGAATGCCTCAAATATGGTCACCTCATAGCCCAGCTTTGCCAGGTCGCCCGCACATGTAAGCCCCGCGGGACCGGAACCTATCACAGCAACCTTCTTACCGTTTCGGACGGTACATTCAATATGGCTCTCTTTGTTTGCCATATACCAATCGGCAACAAACCTTTCCAGCCGGCCTATACCGACAGGTTCGCCCTTTTTGCCCCTCACGCAGAGCTGTTCGCACTGTGACTCCTGTGGGCATACTCTGCCGCAGACGGCAGGCAGACTGTTTGTTTCCCTCAGCTTTTCATAGGCGCCTTCATAGTCACCTTCACTGATCAGCTTAATGAATTCAGGTATTTGAACATTCACCGGACAGCCCGCCACACATGGCTTATGCTTACATTGGAGACACCTGCCAGACTCCCTGCGCGCCATCTCTTCCGTATATCCAAGCGCAACTTCGCTGAAATTTCCGCTTCTCACCTTCGGATCCTGCTCCGGCATCTTCGTCTTTTCTAATGACATATCAGGCATTTACCGTACCCCCCAACCTGCAGATGTGTTCATCCATGGATTTCTTTTCCTGGCCTTTATACATAGTCTGTCTTCTCATTGCTTCATCAAAATCTACCAGATGGCCGTCAAAATCCGGGCCGTCCACACAGGCAAATTTTGTCTGTCCCCCTACCGTTACACGGCATCCGCCGCACATACCCGTACCGTCAATCATGACCGGGTTCATGCTGACAAGCGTTTTTATACCATACGGTTTAGTCAGAAGCGATACCATCTTCATCATAATCAACGGACCTATCGCAATGACCAGATCGTACTGATTTCCCTCTTCGATCAGCTTTTTCAGAATATCCGTTACAAAACCCTTGTTTCCGTTCGAGCCATCATCAGTCGCAATAAATAACCGCGTGCTGGCCTTCTTCAATTCGTCCTCAAGTATGATCAGGTCGCTGTTTCTAAAGCCGGTAATCACGTCCACATCAGCGCCAAGACTGAAAAGCTTCTTTGCCTGTGGATATGCAATTGCCGTACCGAGTCCGCCTCCGATCACCGCGGCTTTTTTGTAACCTTCCAGATGGCTAGCGACACCAAGCGGCCCTGCAAAATCCAAAACGGAACCGCCCTCCTCCAGCGAACCGAGGAGCCGGGTCGTCTTTCCGACCTCCTGGAAAATGATTGTCACAGTACCTTTGACCCTGTCATAATCCGCAATGGTAAGAGGGATCCTTTCCCCCTCCTCATTGATCCTGAGAATGATGAACTGGCCGGGTTCAGCCTTCCTTGCTATATATGGAGCATCAATCTCCAAAAGCTTGACTGCCGGATTCAAAATTTGTTTCTTTACAATCCTGAACATAATTCAACCCCCTGTATTCCACAAAAACAAAGACCGTATTCAAGCATACAGTCTTTATAGTTAAATAGATGCATGATTATTTTTTATTTTATCCTAATGCGCAATAAACTGCAAGAGTACACAGACCCGGTATTGTGTACGTCGCCCTTCTATTGCATGCGCCTCCCGATACGCCCATCGCCTTAAATAGTTGCTGCCGACGGATCAGGCGCAGCTTGCTTTTTCTTTATCCCCTTGAAACATTTTTCCAGATGCTCAATATCTACGTCCTGCTTCAATACCGCCGCCAGAACAAATGTGACCAGCAGAGATACTGGCAGCGCTATGAATATGGGATCAACCATTGCAATCGGCCCCAGAATTGTATCTTTGACCAGCGAGGTCTTTCCGGTCAATAATCTACAGAGCTGCAGAGCTGCAGATTCCTTTTCGTGTATAAAGAAGATCCAAAGGAAGCTGGAGGCAAAGCCACATATCATTCCCCACTTCGCTGCCGCAGACGGCATTTTTCTTACAAAAATGGCGCCAATGTATGCAGGAAGAAAGGTTGCCGCGCATAATCCGAAGAAAAGCGATGTGCCTGTGGCAATAATTGCCATGCTCGCATCCAGATAGCTTGCAAGCCATGCGATAGCCGTACTGATAACGACGCCGACCAAAACGCCTGCTTTTGAAAGCACTATGCTGTTGCCGCTCCCGCCCATGCTTCTCTCATATACGTCCCTTCCAAGCGCTGTTCCCATTGTATGGAACTGGGAGCTCAGTGTGGACATCGCCGCCGCCAGCAGCGTGATCAGGAAAACCGGTCCGTACCATTCCGGCAAAAATGACTTAATAAACTCCGGAATAATTTTATCATTTGCACCGACAGCCACAAGAGCAATCTTTCCGGTACTTTCAAAGAAATACAGGTTGGAAAGCGCTCCTACCATAAACGCGACTCCTGTCATCATCAGTATAAATATGCCGCCCGACACGACCGCCCTGTTCAGTTCCCTGCCGCTTTTCACCGTCATGAAACGCACGACCAGCTGTGGCTGAACCAGCACACCTATTCCGACGCCCATGACAACGGTTGATACCAGGTTCCACCAGATCGGTGTTCCGAACTTCGGCATTTGAGTCCAGCCGTTAAATCCGCCCTTTACAAGCGCTGCTGTCTGCTCCGCTGCAGCCGTGTTATGATAAAGCTCTGTAAGCTGGCTGTGCGCGGATGTGATTCCCCCAAGCCTACTGTAAGTGAATATGATCAGGAAGGCCATTCCGGCGAACATAAGCAGGCCTTGAAAAGCATCCGTATACATCACGCCTTTCAAGCCTCCCGCAAATACATATACTGCAACAACTGCTACAAACAGCAACAGTGAAATATAGTAAGGCACGCCGAAGTATGATTGAATAAAATCAGCTCCGCCCTTGATGACCGATGCCGCATAGATGGGCATGAATAAAAAAATGATCACGCCCGAAAAGCCCTGTATAAATTTCGATTTATACCGCAGGCCAAGTAATTCCGGGAATGTGTGCGCATCCAAGCTTTGTCCCATTTTGCGCGTTCGCTTCCCGAAGACCACAAAAGCGATAAATATTCCCACAAAAATTGTCAGAAAGGTAAGCCATAAAAGCCCCATGCCCAACTGACCGGCAGCGCCGCCAAAACCAATAATTGCAGATGTGCTGATAAATGAAGCCCCGTACGACAGAGCCATAACGATGGGATGTGTCTTCCTGCCTGCTACCAGATAGTCCTCGGCATTCTTCGTCTTTTTATAGCCCAGGTATCCCAAAAACGCTGTAATTCCAAGATAGATAAGAATGATAATTGTGATGTAAAGCATAAAAAGCCTCCTTAAAAATTAGTGATCAAAATACATCTGTTATTCACCCTAATCTTAAGGAGCATGCTGTTTCCAAGATATTTGACCTTTTCGCATATCTCAAACTGCAAGACCCTTGAAATGATTATTATGACTCTTCCGCGTCCTTGTTCCAGTTGAACAGTCCATAAAAAATGCATGTTGCCGTACTAAGAAGGGATAACAAGTAAACGCCCACAATCCAGGGATCTGTTAATCCGAACATCCTCTCACCTCCATTCGCAATCGCCCGGGATTCTCCGAAGGGCTTACGCAGTCAGGGTTCCTTGCCTGTCTGAAAACTCGTCAGGAGTTTGTTACCACTATTTCAGCGATTTCGTCTATTAATTGTAGCAGGCTTTCGTATTCCTATCAATACATTTTATTCATACTATAATATACTGTTCACAATTGCACATATTTGAATATAATTGCACTTTAATTGTACTTGACAGCTGTTTAAACGATGTTATAATGACATTAGCAGAACACAACGCCGGAGGTTTTATGAAAATCATTGAAAAATTTAAGGCTAAAAAGCCGGTTATCGCATTCGAGATATTTCCGCCGAAGCCAGATGTGCCCATAGATTCATTATTCGGTCATCTGGAACAATTTGAAGCACTGAAGCCGGACTACATCAGCGTCACCTATGGCGCGGGCGGCAGTCAGAAAGGCCGGACCCTGGAGATAGCCTCAAGGATCAAAGAAATCAACCATTTGGAAAGCATGGCGCATTTTACCTGTGTTGGTCATTTAAAGGAAGAGATAGACCGGATGCTGATCTCCATGAGTCGCCAGGGACTGAAGAATGTCCTCGCATTAAGGGGAGATCCTCCCGCTGATCGGCCTGATTTTGATTTCAGCAAAAATGTTTACAGGTATGCCAGCGAGCTGATCGACCATATCAGAAGGTCCGGTGACTTTTGTATAGCGGCGGCCGCGTATGTGGAGGGCCATGTGGACTCAAAAAAGCTCAGTGAAGATATATTCCACCTGAAGGAAAAGGTAGACGCAGGAGTCGATTTCTTAGTCACGCAGCTTTTCTTTGACAACCGGCTATTTTATGATTTTATTGAGAAGGCCCGCAGGTCAGGCATCGACTGTCCTGTTGCCGCGGGTATCATGCCCGTTTTCAAAGCTGATCAGATCAAATCCATCGCAGCCAAGAGCGGCTGTTCGATCCCGGCAAAGCTGGTATTGATGATGGACAAATATCAGGACAATGCAGAAGATATGAGAAGGGCAGGGATAGAATACGCAGCGCTTCAGATACGCGATCTGATCGACAACGGGGCGGACGGAATTCATCTGTATACGATGAACCGGCCCAAATCAACTGCAGAAATAATGAAAGGAGCAGATATACTCCTTTCATCCTGAAGGTGCCTCTCTTGCATTCCTTTCCATGAGCTGGCCGAAGGTCAAATAATCGCTCTCGTCGCTAAATGCAGATATAATCTCGTTTTCGGTGAATGCTTTAGCCAGGTGCAGTTCATCATCCAGCACATAGATGATGTGAAATCTGTCAAAGTCCATGTTTTTCAGAATCTCTTCGACCCGTGTGCTTTTGAGCACAACCAGGTCCCGTGCAGGATAAACCCCTTTCTTGATCAACTTTGAACGTCTGTAAAGAATTTGTCTGATATTCATGAAAGCACTCTCCATTCCGGCATCCTTTAATACAAACGGTATGTATATCCCAATCATGATCAGGCTCAGATTATTGCCGGTCATACTGAACTGAACCACACCCGCCGCCAGAATAAGAGCCGCCATGATCCAGGCCAGTATCTTTATCACCCTGCCTGCCGCCAGCAATCCAATTGAGCCTGATAACAGCTGCTGCAGTATTTTGCCGCCATCAAAAGGAAACACAGGCAGAAGGTTGAACATGGCAAGCAGCAGGTTTGTTCTCCAGACCAGCTCCAGTTCCTTCTTCAACTGCGGCAATACAGCGCCTGCCAGCAATGCGGCCCCAAACAGCAGCAGATTGGCTGCAGGTCCCGCTGCATGGATTAAAAGTAATACAGGGCGCGAAAAGCCTTTGTTCTGGATCGACGCTGACAGTCCAACAGGTGTGATGCATATTCGGGCAGGATGGACGCCAAATCGTCCGGCAACCGCTATATGGCTTATTTCATGCAGCACCACAGAAAAAAAGGCCGCGGAATACTCCTTAAGACAACCCGCAATCAGCATGACAACCGGTATGATCACCACAAAAATGCTTATGCGCAATTCAGCTTTTTTAGAACAGAATCTCACCTGATAGTTACACTAATGTATTCAAGCGGATCTACGGCTTCTCCGTCCTTCCACACCTCAAAATGGAGATGCTGCCCGGAAGAAAGGCTATGATCTCCAATTTGAGCAATAACATCCCCTTTGCTGATACTATCACCCTCTTGCGCAGTAAGTACGCTGCAGTATGCATAGACTGTTTCGTAACCGCCATCATGCAATATTCTGATATAATCTCCGAAAGCCGGAGAGGATCCCGTTTCTGTTACTTTGCCGTCCATGACAGCCCTCACGCTGCTTTGTTTTTCAGCATGGATGTCTATCCCCATATGTGTTGCGGCGCCCACGGCACTGTGACTGATTTTTCCGAAAGGAGTGGCAAGTGTTCCATTGACAGGCAGGAGCATATCCGGCTTTGCGCCGGATTCACTGCTGGCCGATAATACCGATTTCCCTTCGGGATTTGTACCGTCTCCAGCCTCCTGCGGCCACGTTCCGGAAAGCGGAGTTGTGCCCGGGGACGCATTTGCTCCCGAAGTTGGAGCCATACTCGAAGTTAGATCCGCACCTAAAGTTTGATCCGCACCCGAAATTTGAGTCCCGCCCGAGGATGGATCGGTCTCAGGTGTCGTATTAGTTTTCACATCCGGAGCAATCACTGACGATGCAAGTATGTCCGCATCCGCCTTTTTTACAGAGCCGGGGACAATGCTATTACGGATATCTGCCACAAGATCATCCGCATAAGCAAGTATGCTTTTAATTTCAATGTTGTGACTTAAGACATATCTGATCTGTTCTGTAAAAGATCTGGCTGCCGTAATATTGATATTTTTTGCAATAACGATGATGAAAAACAGCAATATGCAAATGAGCGCCTGAAATGTTATCAGCCTTCGCAGGCCACCGTCGCGGTTGCTCCTTCCGTACCCTCTGCCCGGAACAGACCTGCCTGGTACAGACCTGTACGGCACGGAACGTCTTGCGGCATATCCGGATCTGACCGACAAAGCTTCCATATCATCTCATCTCCTGAAAACAATGAAATCGGATGCATGCATATACTTCTTTATATATATGCTTCCGATTCATTATAACAACCTAATTCAAAATAAATTTTTTAGTTTGTAGAAAAAATTTATTTCATCAGCGGAGTTTCAACGAGGCGCCGCCACTTATAGAATTGAGAGATATTATTTTTATGTCTTGTCATTTTATTTCACGCCAGAGCAGATCTCCTCTTTCAAGACCCTTTATCAGCATTTCTGCCGTTGCGATATTTGTTGCGAACGGAATATTGTTTACATCACAAAGGCGCAGGAGAACATTAATATCCGGTTCATACTCGCGAGGACTTACCGGATCCCTTAAAAATATCACCATATCAATTTCGTTGAGTGAAACTCTCACAGCGATCTGCTGAGCACCGCCCTGCGGGCCGGGCGAAAACCTGTAAACAGGAAGGCCCGACCCCTCTGAGATAAACGATGCAGTATTTCCGGTCGCAAACAGAGAGTGCTGTTGCAGGATTGCTTTATAGGCAATGCACAGATCCATTATCAATTCTTTCTTATTATCGTGTGCTATCAGCGCAATGTTCATATTCCATGCTTTACCTTATCCATAAAATCCTCACACGTGCTGTTGAGTGGAGTCAGACCTCACTTTCCGCTGTTTCTGATATTCCTTATCGGAATATTCGCATAAAGAGCAGGTACATAATTTTCTCCATCGTCACTCTTTGTTCTGGTAAGCTGTATGTCTAATGCGCTTTCATCAACATCCATATAATTGGTAATGACCTTGATGATCTCGCTTTTCAGCATTTCCAGAAATTGCGGTGAAACATTTGCCCGGTCATGAATAAGCACCAGTTTCAGTCTTTCTTTGGCTACTTCCTTGGAGTTCTTTTGTTTGCCAAATATTCTACTTAAATCGAGCAGCATTTATTCCCCTCCCTTTCAGTTCGCCTTCAGGCCGAATATTTTCTTTAGTTTGAGCATAAAGCCACGTTCTTCGTCAAAGTCCATAAACGGAACATCTTCTCCCCTTATTCTCTGTACGATGTTTCGGTATGCCTGTCCTGCCGTAGATTTGTCATCATTGATCGCGGGCTCGCCTCTGTTTGTTGAGACAACGATCTTCTCATCATCAGGAACCACGCCAATGAGTCCAATAGCCAGAATATCAATGATATCATCGATAGACATCATATCTCCACGTTTGACCATGTCCGCACGCATTCTGTTGATGAGCAGCTTTGGGTTTCGGAGTTCGTTTGCTTCCAGAAGCCCGACGATTCTATCGGCATCCCGCACGGCGGATACTTCGGGAGTAGTGACTACAATTGCTCTATCCGCTCCGGCAATGGCGTTCTTGAAGCCCTGCTCAATACCGGCCGGACAGTCTATAATTATGTAATCGAATTCATCCTTTAACTCTTCGCAAAGTTTCATCATCTGCTGGGGGCTCACTGCTGTTTTATCTCTTGTCTGTGCTGCCGGCAGCAGATAAAGTCCTTCGTAGCGCTTGTCCTTGATCAGAGCCTGTTTTACCCGGCAAAAGCCTTCCACTACATCAACGAGATCGTATACGATTCTGTTTTCCAAACCCATGACAACATCAAGATTGCGAAGACCTATATCCGTATCGATCAGGACGACCTTCTGCCCTGCCAATGCAAGTCCTGTCCCGATATTGGCCGTCGTTGTTGTCTTTCCGACGCCGCCTTTTCCTGATGTTATTACTATGACTTCGCCCATCCAAATACCTCCTGTGCGCCTGGTTGCAGGCTTCGCTTTTCCTTTTTATTTATATTGTGGAAGAAACCTTTCAATATATACAAGCTCATCCTTCACAAAGGCCAGTTCAGGAATAAGTCCCTGTCTGGTTTCCTTTGTGTCGGGCGGCCGTGTAATGACATCCGCAATACGAAGCTGGGTCGGCTGCAGGCTCAGCGCGGCGACAACAGCCTCCTTGTTTCCGTCCGCCCCCGCATGGACCATACCGCGAAGGGAACCCATTACAACTACGTTACCTGTCGCAATGACCTCTCCGCCCGGGTTTACATCTCCAATGACAACCAAATTTCCCTCAAAGCTGACCAATTGGCCGGATCTGACAGTACCCCTGTAAAACCTGGTCATACCCTCTTCAAGGCCTTTGAAGTGCATCAGCCTCAATTTTGGCTTTTCCCGGCTTTTATCGATCTCCTCCGGTTCAGGTTCATTGACTGAGCTGTCTTCCTCAAAACTCTGGATTTCCGCATCGGCTTTCTCAGATATGAGTTTAATGATTTTTTGTTCCTCGTCGGGATTTAGCTTTTTACCGCGATATTTAACAGCCAGACTTGCACCCTTGAAAAATCTGCCTGAAGACTCCAGCTTTCTGGCAACATGCTCGTAAATGGAATCAAAATCATCCTCTTCCCGCATGATGAGTATCAGTCCGTTTGCAGTTGCCTTGAAGCTGATATTATTTTCCTCCATAAACCAAATCCCCCTGCAGTATTGACTAACTTGGTTAAAAAGATTGATTTAACATATTTTATTATTACATTAATTGATCATTAAGACAAGCAGAAAATAAGATTCATATCAGATCTGTGCCGAATTCGTGCCGAATTCATTGATTGAAAACAGGCGACTCCGGCTCCAGCGTTGAGCTTCCCGTATTTGCCTTTTTCAAACCGAAATATTCATCAATGATATCTCTTGCGATCGGAGCAACATTCGAACCCCATGCCCCCTTTTCCACGACCACTGCTATCGCGATCTGCGGGTCGTCTGCAGGAGCATAGCATACAAACAATGCGTTTGGAGAGCGCTCGATGCCTTTTGATGTCTGAGCCGTGCCGGTCTTTCCGGCCACCTCAAAGGGTAGTCCCTGGAATGACTTGTATGCCGTACCGTCTATGGAGGAGGTAACAGCTACCATCCCCTGCTTTACGGCATCTATTGTCGCCTGCTGCACAGGCACCTGTGTATATGATGGTTCCGTTACATTAACCACAGATCCGTCATAACGGATCACCTCTTTGACAAGATAAGGCTTGTATCTTTTTCCGCCATTTGCAATGGTACTTATATAGCTCGCCATCTGCAGCGGTGTAAACCGGCTGTCAAATTGCCCTATCGAAGTCTGGGCTGTATCCGCAGGTCTCCATATATCGTTTCTGAGCTCCTTCTTCAGTTCCTTGGATGACATAAAGCCTGCTTTTTCACTTGGCAGATCTATCCCGCTTAGCTTGCCCAATCCGAAATGCTCCGCCCATACGCCAAGCGTATCGATCCCGGTATCCACACCAAGCAAATAGAAATAGACGTTGCAGGAGGTTTCCAGCGCTCTCTTCAGGTTCAGCACCCCATGGCCTGACGTTGGTCTTTCCAGGCAGTACAAGTCTCTGTTCCCAATAACGATACGACCCGGATCACGAATATTGCTTCTCGAGGGAGTGATAATTCCCTTTTCAAGTCCGGCGATGGCAACCAGCGGTTTGAATGTCGAACCGGGCTCATACATGCCCGCGATCGCTCTGTTGACCTGCGCCTTGTTCTCATCATTGTTCAAAGCAGCGATAACCTTTTGTGCTTCTATGTCCTCCGAACCTGCCAGATAAACCTGCGGGTCGAAGCTGGGGTAGCTTGCCAGGGTCAGCACCTCTCCGGTATTAACATCCAGTACCACTGCGGCGCCTGCGTTAGCATCCCCATAGTTGCTGTCTTCCTTCTTATTTCTGATGATATCTATATTCCGTGCCAGGGACTCCATCGCAACCTTCTGAAGATTTGTATCGATGGTCAGTATCACATCGCTTCCGGGAACCGCCGCAACAGTCTCTTTCTTTTGCGTCAGCTTGCCGGTAGTATCCACCTCTATGCTCATTTTTCCATTCCGCCCTCTGAGGTATCTTTCTGCCTGCAGCTCAATTCCCGAATAACCAATCAGGTCATCCTTGTCATAGCCTTCATCCTTTAGTTCATCATACCGGTTTTGCGATATGGACCGGATGTACCCAAGCACATGCGCCTCCTCAGTGGAATCGACATACTCCCTGACCGGCTCAAGTGTCGTTATAACACCGGGGAATTCATGATTTCTTTCCTCCAATTCGTAAATCGTTTCAATACTCACGTCATCGGCCAGTGATATGCTGCCGCCGGTCGTAAAGCTCCAGTTGTTGATCATTATTTCATATCTGAACAGCATGATCCTGTAGGCCTGCTCCTCGGTATAAGCCTCATCGATTTTGAACACTTCTTCTCTGAGGTGTTTGAAAAGGTCTCCGGCATCAGTCCTGACCTCCTCCTCCTTTAAACCGAGTCTGTTTGAATTGGTTTGCCATGCTTTGATTTCCTTCTCCGGCCTTCCATTGAATGTAACGGGAGCAAATGTCAGATATTTTGACAGGCTGTTTGCATGGTTTTGAGAATTTTTGGCAAACAGATCTGAAAGCTTGAGCAGCATTTCGTTCAACTCAGCTGTTGTGATGCTTGTCTTAACCAAAAGTACCGAATACCCCTGTTTGTTTACCGCAAGCGGGACGCCATTTCTGTCGAGAATCTTTCCTCTGGGCGCTTCTATATCACTTTCCTTTAATAATCTTCTGTATGAGCTGGCATAATACTTTTCGCCTTCCACGATTTGCAGGTTAAAAAGACGAAAAATAATCATAAAACCAAAAATCAGGAATCCAAGACTGAGTATTAAATATCTGTTATTTAGCTTCTCTTTCAATGACAACACCTCTGCTTTTAGGCATCCAACCCTCTTTAGTACTTTCTGATCGTTTTATCGGTATCGTTGAACCATTTATCAGCTTTGATCATCAATGGAAACAACAAAACAGCTATTGCGCTGTTATAGACCGCTTCGGGCAGAATGACTACTGTAAATGCATAAAGAAAATTCATATCAGCGCTCATAACGTTATTGACAATAAAAATAACAGACTCATATGCTACAGAATATACAAAAGTAAAGAATACGGCAATCAGTAAATTATCCCTGTACATTCTTTTGTTCAACGAACCAACTGTGATGCCCAGATATAACCCGAATAAAGCATAAAATCCAATCACACTTCCAAACATCATGTCAGCAGCAAGTCCCGCAAACAGTCCGACGGCGCCGCCTTCGACGTTTCCTCTGAGCAAGGCGGCAGAAATAATAAACACCACCAGCAGATTTGGTAAAACTCCGTAAATCGTTGCATACTGCATTATAGTTGTTTGCAGCAGCAACAACAAAATCACAAAGAAAAAATAGAATAAAAACTTTTTTTTCATTATTCAGCACTGCCTGACTCTATATTTTTCTCACTTCTGAGTACGAATACCTCTTCGAGTCTCTTAAAATCCGCCGTCGGTTGAATGATCGCATAACGGTCAAGCTCGCTGTTTGATTTTCTCACCTCAATGACCTCGCCGATCACGATCCCCTTTGGATATATACCGCCCAATCCCGAGGTCTCGATCACATCACCGACTTCAACATCTACCTCAAGAGGGATGTAATCCATTTTGCACAAGCCCTTTCCCTTGAGCTCCATGTCCCCCCGGACGATTGCATGGCCTCCGCCTGCTTTTGCGATCCAGCCGGAGATGGCGCTCTGTGCGTCAATGATTGTTTGCACATTTGAGGTAGAAATATCGGAGGAAACCACTCTCCCCACAAGACCCTTTCCGCTTGTCACTACCGGCGAGTCAATATAAATGCCCTCTCTGCTTCCAATATCTATTTTGAACACGCTGAACCAATTGCTGGGATCCACGGCAATAATATTCGCGCCGTGGATCGTATAGCCGCCAAATTGCTCCTTCAGACTCAAGGCTCGCCTCAACTCTTCATTCTTGCTTTCCAGCGTTGCCATCTCTCTGTTTTGTTTCTTCAGTTCGGCTACTTCCGCTCTTAGCATATCATTTTCTTTTTTCACATCTTCGATATCTTTAAAATAGAACAGTATATCTTCAACCTTTTGGCCGACTGAGGATAGAAATCCCTGAACCGGCTTCATTGGCACACTGATAATATTATTGAGCCAATTAAGCTTGCTGTTTTTGTTTGCAGAGACCCCCATCACTACAAGCAGAACAATTGTAATAAAAGACACGATAAACCATTTGCTCTTGAAAAAACGCAGCAATGGACATGTCTCCTCTCTATCTCAATTTTCTGGGCGTTATCAATACACGCTTCAAAGTCTCGATTTCCTCAAGGACTTTACCGGTTCCGACCGCCACACAATCCAACGGATTATCCGCAATCATGACCGGCATACCGGTCTCTTCATGAATCAGCTTGTCCAGGCCGCTTAAAAGAGCTCCTCCACCTGCAAGCATTATTCCTTTATCCATTATATCCGATGCCAGCTCCGGCGGTGTTTTTTCCAGGGTATATTTTATCGAATCCACAATGGAATTAATCGGTTCCTTCAACGCCTCGTTAATTTCACCGGAAGATATGGTTATGTTCTTTGGAAGCCCTGTGATCAGATCCCTGCCCCTGACCTCCATATATTCCTCTTTGGGCTTTGGGAAAGCATTGCCGATTGTCAGCTTGATCTGCTCTGCCGACCTTTCGCCTATCATCAGGTTGTATTCCTTTTTGACAAAATGAACGATCGCTTCGTCAAATTCATCTCCCGCGATCCTGAGAGATTTGCTTGTAACGACCCCGCCCAGCGATATAACAGCCACTTCACTGGTACCGCCTCCGATATCGACAATCATGCTGCCGGTCGGCTCCTCAACAGGCAGATTCGCTCCAATAGCAGCCGCCATTGGCTCCTCAATCAGATAGGCTTCTTTTGCCCCTGCCTGAAGTGTCGCTTCCTCAACCGCTCTCTTCTCGACCTCTGTCACTCCGGAGGGCACACATATGACGACTCTCGGTTTTGATACAACGCCACCGCCCATCGCTCTTTTGATAAAGTACTTGAGCATGCTCTGAGTAATGTCAAAGTCCGCGATAACCCCATCCTTCATAGGCCTGATTGCTACAATATCACCGGGTGTCCTGCCGATCATACTTTTTGCATCATCGCCAACCGCAAGGATTGCTTTCGAATTTTTATTGATAGCCACTACCGACGGCTCTCTGATAACAATTCCTTTGCCTTTTACGTGAACAAGCGTATTGGCTGTCCCCAAATCGATTCCGATATCTCTTGCAAAAAATCCCATTTCATATCCTCCCAAGTTGTTTTAAAAAAGCTCGGAATTTCTACATCAATCCCTGCTCCTTAAAGCTTATGTACCTTCCATCCCCGATAACCACGTGGTCCAGGACTTTTATTCCTAAAATGCTGCCCGCATTAATCAGCCTCTGTGTTGTATCTATATCTTCCCTGCTCGGCTCCGGATCACCGCTGGGGTGGTTATGCACCAGCAATATCCCGCTGCATCCTGCCTTCACTGCTTCACTGAAAACCTCCCTTGGGTGAACAATCGATGAATTCAGACTCCCGACTGAAACATCCAGAACCTTTATAATGTGGTTCTTTGTATTCAGCAAAATTATCTTAAAGACTTCCTTCTTAAGGTGTCGCATTTCCTCCATCAACAGCGTACTGACCTCAACAGGCGATTTAATCGTCACCCGTCCGTTATTGATAATCGAAGCGGATACGCGCTTGGAAAGCTCCATTACCGCTTTGATCTGTAACGCTTTGACTCTTCCGATCCCCTTGGTCTTTTTCAGCTCTTCCACCGACAGATTGTGAAGGAATGCTATACCTCCGCTGTCATCTCCAAGAGAAAGAAGCCTTTGAGCCAGAGTAACTGAAGTTTCTTCCATGCTTCCCGTCCTGATGATAATAGCAAGCAGCTCAGCATTTGACAGTGTCTCTGGTCCATACTTCTCCAGCTTCTCATAAGGCCTCTCGCTTACAGGTATATCCTTCATTCTAAGTCTGTATTCCATTTTGGTCAACCCCACATTTCTTAATAATCTGTAAAACATCACCTCTTTCATTATACTATTATTTTCTATTATTATCTATAATTGGGAATTTTATTATTTCTTACATCATATTACCCAAGAACACGCACACCGAATTCCTTCAGCATCATATATAGCTTCCTTAACGGGAGCCCGACAACATTGGAATAGCAGCCGTCGATGCCCTCCACCATAAGCGCGCCGCTTCCCTGAACTGCGTATGAGCCGGCTTTGCCGAAAGGTTCTCTTGAATTGATATACGCCTCGATCTCCTCCGGCAGCAGTTGTGAAAACCTGACCCTGGTGACCTCATGTCCGATCCTTGCCGTCCCTTTGGCTGCATCGAGCAAAGCGATTCCGGTAATGACCTGATGCACACGTCCATTCAGCGCCGAAAGCATCCTTCGTGCGTCAGCCCGGTCAGCAGGCTTTCCAAACACCTCTCCTGCGCACACTACAATGGTATCCGCGCCAAGTATCAGTCCTTTTCCGGTTTTTTCCGCAACTGCCGCCGCTTTCATATAAGCAAGCTGCTCTGCCTTCTGTTCCGGCATTCCGGAAAGCTCTGCATTTTCTTCATCCACATCAGCCGGCATGACGGTAAAAGGTATTCCCGCCTGGTTCAGCAGCTCTCTTCTCCTCGGTGAGGAAGAAGCAAGTATGATAGCATCCATTCCGATTAATCAATCCTCGTGTCGTGACATTCGCTCAAAGGGTAAGTCCCTTCATCCTCATTTCTTATCTATTTTACCATAAAAATAAAAGGATATATATAATAATATACCATGATTCATCATGGTATATTTAGCAATGTGCGTTTCGGCAATAAATTTCGCTAAGCCGAAAGTTTCGCACTGCGGGCTAATTCTGTCGGCAGGGTAAAATAACCTCACCTGTTGAGGTTATTTTACCCAAGTTATCTGTTATATAGGATTTATAATGCTTATCGCCGGAAAAGATCATTACTTTAGAATAACAATATCAATCCTTCTGTTTTTCTGCCTGTTATACTCAGTGTCATTCGGCGCGATTGGCTTAAATTCAGCATTACCGGCAGCAGTAAGATGCTCTTCCTTCATGCCGGATTTTTCCACAAAAAACCGCACCACATTGGTCGCTCTTTTGGTCGACAACTCCCAGTTTGAAGGGTATAATGCCGTGTGGATCGGACGGTCGTCCGCATGTCCCTGGACCAATATTTCCGTATCCAGTGTTTTCAATATCTGACCCATTTTTTCCACAATCGGTATTACAGTAGACTTCATATCCGCACTTCCGGAATCGAATAAAATAATAGAATCCATCCTTAAAATGATTCTGCTCTCTTCTTCTATGACCTCAATGTTCTCATTCAATCCCATCTGATCGATCAATTCCTGTATATTTACCTTTGCAATCTTAATCGTCTCCAACCTATTGGCTGCATCACCAGCCATCTCATCCAGTTCTTCCTCGCCGATATTACCGCTCCCGTCTTCCTCATTTTCTCCGGATGTATTTTCCAAACCATCCAGGATCTGTTCTCCATCCTCAAACGGAGTAATACTGATCATGGAATCAGCATTATTTGTCTCCATAATGCCATTGCCACCCGAAAAAGCGGAGCGCAGCGACAACGCCACTTCCTCAAATTTCTGCTTGTCAACGATAGCCATGGAAAAAAGCAGAATAAAGAAACAAAGAAGCAATGTGACGAGGTCACTATAAGTGGTCAGCCACGACCCTCCTCCTCCGGTATCCGCCGGAGCGCGTCTCTTCCTGGCCATCTAAATCACCCCCGTCATGCAGACACCGGCCTATTGGTATCCTCCGCCTCATCCGCTTCTTTTTTCTCTCCGGCCATTCTTTCTTCAGGACTTAAATATATCCTGAGTTTCTGTTCGAGCATCTTGGGATTTTCACCGGCCTGGATCGATATGACGGCCTCTGCGATCATCTCCATCTGATGGACCTCTTCATCGCTTTTCATCTTCAGCTTTCCTGCCATTGGGATACAGACGAAATTCGAAAGTATACTGCCGTAAAAGGTGGTGACCAAAGCGACTGACATGGATGGTCCAATCTGCGACGGATCATCCAGCTTCAGCAGCAGGTTGATCAGACCAAGCAGCGTACCGATCATGCCCCATGCGGGAAATATTGCGCCCATCATGTTAAATATTGCTATGCCCTTGCCATGCCGTGATTGCATGTTTTCTATTTCCGTATCCATAAAATCCTGTATGGTCTCGGACTCGATCCCATCGACCACCAGTTGAAGAGATTGTTTAATAAATGGATCTTCCATTTCCTCCAGTTCAGGTTCGATTGACAAAAGCCCTTCCCTTCTTGTCTTTTCTGAAAGCTTCACCATCTCGGCAATGGTATCAGAGGCCGAGGATTGTTTGTCGGTGAAAACATGCATCGCCACTTTAAATACACTCAGGACATCCTTAAGTCTGAAATTGATCAAAGTGGAACAAAGTCCGCCTCCAACCGTTATGAAGACCGATGGTAAATCAATATAAGAATCAATTAATCCATCACCGATCAGAATAGAAATAACCATGCAGGCAATTCCGGCCAATAGGCCAATAATCGTACCTAAATCCATATCTCTTCATCCTTTGCACATATCAAGACATAATAATAACGACTATATCGCATTATTCCGCTTTTTTCAACAATTCTAAATATGTTATCGGATAAAGTCGGAGTTTGCATAATGATGTTTTTATAAAAAGATTATGAAAGAATTCCGCTGGCAAATGCTCTTGCCATGGGAATTTCAAGAGGCTTGACGGCCAATTTGATTTTCAGTTTTCCAAACTCCCTGCCCATTCTTTTATAAAAGCTCTTCAGGTACTTAAAACTAAGCGGGGAGTACTCCTCCAGCGTTCTGAGCCAGTCCCTGCCGTACATATCTCTATTGCAGGCAACAGCACCCATCGCCAGGATCAGAATGCTGTCTTTGATCAATCGCTTTAGTTCCAGCGCTTCCCGGGAACAAAAGCACTTGTCATCATCAAGAATACAGGCCACAAAGTTGATCAATCTGTTCGTCAGGTTCTCCGCCGAGGCCTTTGCATTCGGTCCGGAAAAAACAGTGATATGCCCCTTATCTCTGTCATCATCGGCATCCTGCAGATCGTCAATGAACTGCAGCATTACCCCGAAGCCAAAGATAAATGAGGCTTCCTGCTCGGATAACCCGCCCCTTACCAGGCAGCCGTCCGCCAGGACAGAACAGCCGCCCTTCTCGATACTGATATCCAGTATGTCAGGGCAAGGCTCATTGCTGTAAGCCGACTGCAGTAAGCTTTTCTCCTGTGCTGTCTGGATTCCGAGCAAGCTTTCGTATACCATCGGAAAACTGCTGCGCGAATACTGACCTTCTATCATCCGGACAAGCCGGAACAGCCTTTCCTCCAGCAGCGATGCAGCCAGTATATCTGCGCCTGCCAGTCTTCTTTCAAAATTTTGATTTGTCTGCTCTTTTTCTTTTTCAGATACAGACAAGGCATCCAGATAATTATCCGTATATGGGTACAGCATGCTGTACGCAAATATGGATGGTGTCAATTCGACCTTCATGCCCATCAGCTTCTGAATACAGTTCATTATCCATGTGTTCCTCAGGGATTGAAAAATATCTTCCAGCTTAAAGTTGGCGTCAAACTCACGAGCCCAGGAAATAAAACCGGAGGTCACATTACAAAAGCCATTCTCCAGCAGCATTTTCATGCTGCTGCCCTCAAGCTCCAGGATATCCACTCCGCATCCGTAAACAAGCCTTTTTAGTTCAGACCCCCACCTGACGGAATTTTCCGTGCTCTTTCCGGAAAACCCCCTGATCAGCCGGATCATCCCGTCGGCAAAGCTGTTCATCTCAGCCTCTTTATTTCTGCGCTGATCGGCAGTATAACATGCCCGAAACGCTGGAAGCGTATCGGGCGTGTTTTGCCATATCTTCGTATACTTCTCCTTCAGTTCACCTATCAACTGCCCGGAATCTGAACGTTTTATCATCTCTACCCCGCCGACCTGTAATTATTCTCCTATCTTCTTCCCCGCAGAACGAAAATTCCGCCGATCACTATCAGCAGCAGGGGCACCATGACCTTCATGTCAAAGAATCCCGGCATAAACTGCTTGCCCAGAAACAGGATCCCAAGGCCAAGAAGGATTGCGCCGATGACTACCCTGTTCTTCTCCGCCGGATATTTCGCCGGACGGCCCCAATCTTCGGCGTCCTTATTGAATTCGCTTTCAAAATCCGTTTTGGTTTGGGTCTCTGCTCCGGTATTCCACCGGCTTTCATCCGGTGTATATCCCTTGTCTTCCGGCATGATCAATGCCGCAGCAAGGTACAAAATGAACCCGGCGCCCGTGAAAACAGCCAGAATGCATATGATCCTGATAAGTGTAACATCTATCCGCAAGTATTCCGACAATCCGCCGCATACTCCGAATAGTACCTTATTCTTTTTCGAGCGATGTAATCTATCCATATTTATTACTCCTTTTTCCTGCATAAATGTGTTTACACAAGATAATACGCAGTCCGGACAATAATGTCTAATAATCTGATAACTTTTTCATTGTTTCCCTTTTCAGCGGCTTTTCAGGCGCCAGCACAGTAAACAGTCCTCCAAACAAGACCGACGGGTAATAGGTAAGAAGTCTGTAAATCAGGATCACCGGTATAATATAGTCTTTTCGGAAAAACATCCCGAAGAACAAATAGCTTATCCCTTCAACTCCGCCTGTGGCGCCCGGGGTCGGAACCAGCAGTGAAATCAGCATGATCATGGACTGCGCCGCAACCACCTCAGGCAATGCGACTCTTTGGGATTCTACCGCAAGCTGTATAAAAAAGGTTACGGCAAAAATAAATGTAAATTGCAATATCTGTACTACCGGCAGCGTTAAGAGGGATTTGCGGTCTTTTTTCAGGATCACCGCACCCTCTCTGAAGCTTGTCACCTCGCAGTTGATTTTATTTTCAATAGCGGTTCTGTTTTTGATCAGCTTTATTTTCTCCAGCAGCCCGCAAAAAAACATTATTACTTTTTTTGCTGCCTGTGCTTTATACAAAAGCAATATTGTAAAGGCTAAAAAAGCTGCGTTCAGCACAAGACCGGCTACAAAGAAATAATTGAACTGAGGTATTCTCGCTGTAAAAACAGCACCATAAAACAAGTATGCCGCTATAGCATATAGTACGATAATTAATTCGTGTAAAATAGTCTTCACTGCAAAAATGGAGGCGGCAACGCCCGGTTGGAGACCATCTTTTACCATTATATAGGCTTGTACCGGCTCGCCGCCCCCTGCAAATGGCGTAATCGAATGAAAAAACTGCCCGATCATGGTAACCTTAATCGAGTCACTCATCCTTTGCCCTTTATGCATGGTGGCCGTTATGATCTGCAGTATGACCGCATCCAGCAGCCAGTAAGCAGCCATACAGCCAAAACCGACAGCCAGCCAGCCTATCTTTGCATTTGTAGCAATGTGCGTCAATGCATCAAAACTGTCCGTAAAAAAGATCAGTATTATAAGCAGAAATGCCGAAGACAACACAACAAACGTCTTAAACAGAATTTTTTTCATTCCACCCGGCCCATCTGATTTCCAGAGGTTATGCCTGAGGAGAAAGCTCGTCAATAACTTCCACTTTTCCGTTTTCTTTACTCAAGCTGACACCCAACACGCTCACATTGACATTCAAAACCTCGAGTCCGGTCATTTCCTGAACTGCCTTACGCACACGATCCTGCATATCGCGCGCAACCTCATGGATTTTGCAGCCGTACTGCATGACGACAGCCAGATCGATATTGACCTGATTTTCTTTCATTTCTACTTTTATGCCTTTGCTGGGAGCCTTTTTGCCAAGCATTCCTACAATGCCATCTACGAAACTGCCGCCCATTGCTGCGACATTTTCATTTCCTGACGCTGCTATTCCTGCTATCGTCGCAATAACTTCCTCAGAAATTTTGATTTTATCCTCTCGTATTTGTTCTTTTGCTATTTCATTCATAATATACGGCCTCCATTTCTATTTGTTTAATAATTTGTTAAATTTTAAAACTCCGCCGATTTTGTTGTCCTCGGGAATGGGATTACGTCTCTGATATTGGCCATACCCGTCAGATACATCACAACTCGTTCAAAGCCGAGGCCAAAGCCCGCATGTTTCGTGCCGCCGTACTTTCTAAGATCCATATACCACCAGTAATCCTTCTCATCAAGGCACATCTCCTCCATACGGGCCGAAAGCAGATCGAAGCGTTCCTCTCTCTGGCTCCCGCCAATGATCTCTCCGACTCCGGGTACAAGCAGATCCATGGCTGCAACTGTCTTTCCGTCATCATTCGCCCTCATGTAAAAAGCCTTGATTTCCTTCGGATAATCTGTGACAAAAACCGGTTTTTTAAACGTCTTTTCCGTCAAAAACCTTTCATGCTCGGTTTGCAGGTCGCTCCCCCACTTCACAGGGTAATCGAAACCGGCATTTTCCTTTTCCAGTATCTCGATCGCCTCCGTATAAGTAACATGCGCAAAATCAGAATGCAGCACATTATTGAGTCTATCCAGCAGCGTGTTGTCAACAAATGCGTTGAAAAACTCCATCTCTTCGGGTACATGCTCAAGGCAATAGCTTATAAGATATTTCATCATATCCTCGGCCAATGCCATATCTTCCTGCAGTCCGGCAAATGCAATCTCGGGCTCTATCATCCAGAACTCCGCAGCGTGTCTTGCCGTGTTTGAGTTTTCGGCACGGAACGTCGGTCCAAAGGTATAGACCTGCCCGAAGGCCATGCAATAGGCTTCTGCTGAAAGCTGTCCGCTTACCGTAAGGCTGGTTTCCTTTCCAAAAAAGTCCTCTTTATAATCGATATTACCATTTTCATCCCTTGGAATCTGATCAGGATCAAAGGTGCTCACCCTGAACATCTCCCCTGCGCCCTCACAATCACTTCCGGTAATGATGGGCGTATGTACATAGACAAAGCCCCTCTCCCGGAAAAAGCTGTGGATGGCATAGGATAAAGCGCTCCTGAGTCTGAATACTGCGGAAAATGTATTTGTCCTTGGCCTCAGATGCGCAATGGTACGCAGGAACTCAAAGGAATGCCGCTTTTTCTGCAGGGGATAATCCGGTGCGCAAAGCCCTTCAATATCAATAGTTGAAGCCTTCAGCTCAAATGCCTGTTTTGCTCCGGGCGTCTCCACCAGTTCGCCCTGAACCCTTATAGAAGAGCCCTGGGGCAGCTTTGCAATTTCTCTGAAATTATTTATAACTCCCTCCTCAAAAACAATTTGCAGGTTTTTGAAAAAGGAACCGTCATTCAATTCAATAAAGCCAAAGGTTTTGGAATCCCTGATCGTTCTGACCCAGCCGGCAAGTTCGATCTGCCGGCCATAATAGCGCCCGCTCTCCCTGTATAATTGCTTAATGCTTGCTTTCACGCACTATTCCTCCTCAATATAGTATTGCTTCAATCATTCTTTCACATTATAACATAAATATTATTGTTTAAAAACGCGCTATTAAGTATAATATTAACTTGTGAAGATATTATTGGTTTCAGATCGTGAAGAATCTTATATATGGGATTATTTTGACCGGGAGCGCTTTAAGGATATAGAGCTTGTTTTGTCGTGCGGCGACTTGAAGGCTGAATACCTGTCTTTTTTGGTGACAATGATTCATGTGCCTCTTTTTTATGTGCCCGGAAACCACAATAAGTCTTATCTCACTAAACCCCCTGAAGGGTGTGTCAGTGCGGATGATACAATCCTGACCTGCAACGGTGTCAGAATCCTTGGTCTTGGCGGTTGTAAATGCTACAACAACCAGCCTTACCAGTATACAGAGGAAGAGATGGCAAAAAGGGTTCGGAAGCTGCGTCATAAGATCCGAAAAAATAAAGGCTTCGACATCCTGCTTACACACGCGCCCGCGCTGGGTCTGGGCGATGGTGATGATCCCGCCCATCAAGGCTTTCAAAGTTTTGTCGACTTACTTGACGGACAGTCCCCCAGGTATTTCTTTCATGGACATCAGCATCTGAATTACAAACGTCAGTCCAGAACGATGCAATATAAGGACACCACCATCGTCAATGCTTTCGGCTACCATATCATCGATTGTAAGTTCTGATCAATCTGAGGCAGTTTACTGCCGACCACATTGACAAACCAGTCCATCCCGACAATCTGTTCACGGGTTGCCATCTCGCCCTTTTTCACCATCAGCGTACCATCCTGGCTGTAAATCGGTCCGGCAAACGGAGAAAACATTCCATTGATGATCATGTTTTTAAGAAAGTCCAGCAGCTTCTGTGTCTCTGCGGGAACCAGTCGTCTGGAGTAGAAAAAATCCACGATGCCCGAATCCATCCCCCACCAGAAATTTATCACCTTCTGCCCGGATCCTGATGACTTTCGGGAGTTCATCAGATTTCGCAGCATTTTTTCGTAAAAAATACCCCAATTCCAAACCGGCGCAGCTATGTATTCATTAGTGCTTCCATCGGCGCCCACTCCGCTAAGCACGGTATATACGCCATATTCTCCCGAAACCTCGGGATTGGAGAGGGTATCGTGGTGTGAAATGATGTCGGCTCCCTGGCCTATCAGTCCCTCCCTCGCCTGTTCGGCTCTTTGCATGTCATCCCAGCCATTGAGCCATTCTACCTTTACGGTGACATCAGGATTAACCATTCTTGCCCCAAGGGCGAACGAATTGATTCCGTTTATCACTCCGGGAATCGGGTAGGTTCCTACATAGCCCAGTACATTTGACCTTGTGACAGACCCGGCGGCAATCCCCGCAAGAAATCTTGGCTCGTAGATCCTCCCGTAAAAAGTATTCACATGCCTGAAGGAATGGGTCTCGGAACAATTAAGGAACCTTGTGCCCGGGAATTCCAGCGCTGCCTTCAATGTAGCGTTGATAAAGGCCGGACTTGTGACAAAAACAACGTCGTTTTCATCCTCTGCCAATTGTTTTAGCGTATCGTACGCCTCCAATGTTTCCGGAATGTTATCCACAAAGGATGTATTGATTGCCTCACCAAACACCTTGTTTACATGATTTCTGCCCATTTCCTGCGCATAAGTCCAGCTGGAGGTATTGGTGTCCTTCGCATATACAAAGGCGACCTTGAGCGGCTTCCTGGGCCGCACAAAAGAAGTGACGGCAGAAATGAGATTTTCACCGGTGTCGATAGGCATCGTCTGGATATCCACTGCCTTGTTGCTGCTCATTTGCTCCAGTTCTATGATAAATGCATTCAGTCGTGATCTCAATTCCAAATCATCAATTCCGTCCGGCATACCGTAAACCGTCAGATACTCCAGAAATGCATCTCCTGTCGTGATTGGCAGCTTTTGTCCTCCAAGCTCCAGATAAACCTTCCGAAAAGGCAGATAGACAGAATTGGTGAAATACTTGTACTTACTAATATTCATCAGGTTATCACCCGGGACGAAATTGTCCAGATATCCTGCAAGAATATTGAAGGAATTCCTCTTTGTGAACCAGATCAGATTAATCCCGGTTTTTTTATAGAAGTCAAGGAACTCATAATATATTGAAATGGCATCATCGCTTTCATCCCTCTTCGGAACTAGCCTTGCGACCCTTCCGGGGATGGAATACGCATCATAATATTTGAGAACACTGACCCTCTTGTTGCCCTCCACCACATAAAACCAGTTCATATATTCATATACCTTGATCGGATCGCGTATTCCCTCATTTATATGAGCCGTGCAAAGCGCAGTCCACTTCTGTGCAAACTCAGATTTCGGCGAAAGCAGCGGCATGAAGTTAGCGGCAAAAGACCTGCTCCTTCCATAGGTATAGGTACCCACTATTTTTTTCAGTGGTATATCAATGATCCCCAAATCTATTTCATATATGATTTCAATATTTTTCAGTATACCTTCCAGAAAAGGCAGATGTCCGATCTGCCCCCTTGATATATTCCTGGAATATTCTTTTTGTCCGAGCCTTCGAGCTGCTAAATAATGATTGTCGGCAGCTACCTTATTCATTTCGCACACCCCTCCCTATACTAAAAACAATTTATTCTAAGTCATTCAGATCATTTTATCCCTTCCTCTAAACCGGTTGACGATATTCTGCAGAATGCTGATACGCTCAAAGTATCCGGTTTTGTAGGTAACTTCCTTTTCCCTCGGAACGGAAATGATGCCAAGCGTATTGTATCCGCCTGGAAAGCATCTGTATTCTACGGTTTTTTCCTTCCCGTCCCAGCTCAGGACATGGATCCACGTAAAGGTTGGAAACTCCCTCAGTGCTTCGCTGACCCCTTCATCCGTCTGTATATCATTATTGTTTATGCTCAATATTATATCTCCGCGCTGCAGACCCATTTTTGCGGCATGGCTGTCAGCAAGCACATCCATGACCCTCAAGCCCCGTCTCACGGCGCTGTAAAGCGGCTTCCCGGCTCTTTCGGACAGTTTTGAATAAAAATATATCCCTTCATGTCCTAATACACAAAATATTACCCCAATATACCCGATCCAAGCAACATCCAAAGAAAAAAACGCCATCGCAAGCAAAGCAATACTATAGACAAAAAGCATACCGGCGCTTTGGATCGACTTTTTCTCCGGGTGTCTTGTGATGGCAATGTCCGTATGGCATAATACTGCTACCAGACAATCCAGTCCCAGCGCCCACGCTCCGGACTCCATAGCCGGAGAATAGAAAATCATCGGCCATCCCTGCGCAAAATCCAGCGACATCACTCCCGGCTGCATCAGATGCGTGAAAAAAACCACCGGGATCATCCAGAATCTTCTTATCAGAAAAGCTCCCGCTATCTCATTATTATGCTTAATGAACACCGGCACACAGTCGCCTTTCCTGTTCAAATAGACAAGGATGCTTTCCACAAGCTGAAGAACCGCTACAAGACAAAGAAGAGACGGTATATTGACCTGCGGCGACCCGAAAACTAAACTGACGGCGGCTAGAATTCCTGCGGCGTATGAGATACACACGAGTCGCAAGTCAAAAAGCAGCAGAAAACACATGATTAAAAATAAATACCGGACCGTTTCGGTTTCGATGGTAATACCTGCCGCAACGGTAAAAAAGCTTGAAATAAAGCCGGCAATCAGCCCGGTGAGAATGATCTGCTCCGTAATCTCCCTAAGGCTTCTCTCCGGCTTTCCATAGACGGCGCTCTGCAGTTCGGAGTACCTCTGGTGCTGAGCGCGTATGTACATAATGACCAGAATATACAAAAAAACAAAGAAGTAATTAATAAATAATGCAGCCAGCATTTCTGCGGCTATGACACCTGCCATCTGCAGCACGGATAATCAACTCCTACTCTTACTCGCTGAGCATTGCATCCAGGCGCTTGCGGATCTCGCTGAGAAAACCTTCAGTATTTACAACTTTTATATTCTGTGCGTCCGAGAGGGTCGATAGATCCTTCGTCATTACTCCCTCGCTTATGGTTCTTAGCGAAGCCGCCTCCAGTGTGCCCGCAAATTCAACCAGCGCGGAATTCCCATCCATCTCGCCCCTTTTCCTGAGCGCTCCGGTCCATGCGAAAAGTGTGGCCATGGAATTGGTAGAAGTATCCTCACCCTTCAGATACCTGTAATAGTGTCTCGTAACGGTTCCGTGTGCAGCCTCGTATTCATAAAAGCCTTCCGGAGATACCAGCACGGAGGTCATCATAGCCAGACTGCCAAAGGCCGTAGCTACCATGTCCGACATCACATCCCCGTCGTAATTCTTGCAGGCCCAGACCATACCTCCTTCAGAGCGTATAACCCTGGCGACCGCATCGTCTATGAGGGTATAAAAATACTCGATTCCTGCTTGTTTAAACAGTTCCTCGTATTCCGAATCAAAGATTTCCTGGAAAATATCCTTGAAGGTGTGATCATATTTTTTGGAGATCGTATCCTTTGTGGCAAACCACAGATCCTGCTTCACATCCAGCGCGTAATTGAAGCACGCTCTGGCAAAGCTCCGAATGGATACGTCGATATTGTGCATTCCCATTATGACGCCGGGGCCGTCAAACTCAAATACTGCCTCGCTGCTCTGCTTCCCGTCCACTCCCGTGAATATAAGCTCCGCCTTGCCCGGACCCTCCACGCGGTATTCCACGTTTCGATAGATATCGCCGTATGCATGTCTTGCGATGGTAATTGGCTTCTTCCATGTCCGCACGGAAGGCTCGATACTCTCCACAACGATCGGCGCTCTGAAGACCGTCCCGTCAAGGATCGCCCTGATGGTACCGTTCGGGCTCTTCCACATCTTCTTCAGTCCGTATTCTTCCACTCTCTGAGCATTGGGCGTAATGGTTGCACATTTCACAGCCACACCATATTTCTTGGTTGCATACGCCGCATCAAGCGTCACCTGATCATTGGTTTCGTCTCTGTGTCTAAGGCCAAGATCATAGTACTCCGTATTCAGATCTATATATGGAGCAAGCAGGATATCCTTTATCAGCTTCCAGATGATCCTGGTCATTTCATCGCCATCCATTTCAACAATGGGCACGGCCATTTTAATTTTCTCGGTCATATACGCTATCTCCCTTTTCATAATCGCCTATAGCCAACCCTTATCCACAGCACTTCTTGTATTTCTTGCCGCTGCCGCACGGGCACGGATCATTTCTGCCGATCTTGTTGCTGACAGCCATCTTCGATAACCTGAACGCCTTTGTAATCTCGTCCCTTTTTTCCTCGGTAAGGATCCCGCCCCACTCTTTCAGATTGTAAAGCCAGTCTGCCTTTGCTTCGTGCATGTTCCAATAAAGCTTCTCAAAATCAATTTCAGCTGACAGCACCGTGTCTTCGTCCAGCGTATCAAGCTCCAGTTCGCTTGTCATACTGGTATTAATCCCATCCAGGAAGCCGGTGAAAACCACCGGCTCCATGGAAAACTTCACAGCAAGATCTCCAAGCCTGCCCTCCAGCTTGTTAAGATGATTTTCCAATATATATTGGTAATTTGATTTTTCTTTCTCCAGATACTCATTCCAGAAGGCATTGTATTCCGCCTGCCCCTGCTGAGCCTGTGCCATATCTTTCCACTGTTCGTAGAGTCCCATTTCTTAGCTCCTTTATTTCTTCATAATTTTCCTGACGGCCAGCACAATCGGTATGGTAATCACAACTGCGACTACCGCTTCCGGAATGCCGTTTGTCAAAGCAATCGTAAAAATCGCACCCGCTGCGGCATTGGCCTCGATACCGAATTTTTCGGCATACTGCGCCGCGTAGATCACATATATCATGCCCAAAACCCCGACCGTATTAGTCAGCGAGCCCACAGCAGCACCGATGCCTGTATTGACGATATTGTTCTTTATAATACGGTTCTTGTAGCTGTAATAGGTCGTAATTCCGATCAAAACCCGAGGCAGCACTGATACCAGAGGGTTTATGAAAGCAAACGACAACGCCGACGTAGGGTTTGTCAGGTTCTGTACGATGCTGAAGATACCAAAAATCAAACCGACGGTAGCGCCTACAATGGGGCCTTCCAGTATGGCGCCGATAATTACAGGGATCTGCATAATCGTAGCCTTTGCCATGGGTAATGGGATGAAACCGAATCCTGTGGCTCCAAGCACAATCGATATGGCGGATAGCATACCGATCACGGCAATTTGTCTTGTGCCAAACTTTTTCTTACTAACTGTCTTTTCCAATACAATCGACCTCCCGCTCTTATTCACGAAGGATATAAGGCAAATTTATCATTTTCCGGCGTTACCGCTTAAGGAAACTGACTTTATCATGCTACCATATTTTTAGAAAAAATAATACTCTATTTTTTTCTGTCAGTGAATAGCTTTTAGTCTTTAGCTGTTTTCGTTTGCCATTTGACGTTTACGGTTTGCCGTATGACGTTTGCCGTTTGCCGTTTTTGTGTTTGGTTTATTGTGTAAGAGGTTAATTGGCTCCAAGGTGAAAATATCACTTTTTGAAGGTAGCAACCGTCTTCGTATAAACTCCTGAGTTTTCAAGATTAGACAAATCAACAATAATCCATGATTTCTTGCAGATGCTGTAGTAGAAACCCTTTTCCTGCATCATTGAAAACAACTTTTTCATATGTTCTGCCGTCAAATTCACATAAAACAGTCTCTATGCCATACGATGCGGATTTGCTGTTCAAAACGGTGCGGCGCTTTCCATCCACGCCTTCTTCTTCGCTTAAAATACCCATTTTTTTAAGTTGAAGATTCAGCGCATTACCCGTTAGATTTTTGCTGGTTGATGGATCGATAACCGCATTAACCGCTTTCGAAAATGTATTGACACCAATTTTCTCCAAAGGCAGTTGGATTCTCGATATCAACTCAGGTGGGAAATTATATGGAAGATCTTTTCTCTGTACATACTTGACAATATTTCCAGCCTTATATTTTTCAAGCACTTCTACAACGTAATAAAGGCACCTTATCATTCTAGGGTCATTCATAATGGAATTTTCATCGTAAGGTTCGTTTGTGAAGGGATTCATCCCCTCCGATACCGATTTAATTACTTCTATGGTACGATCCAGTTTCTTATTATCATCAATCATCATATACCGCCTCCGTCAGTCATATTGCCCCATATTTTACCATGTAAATTGTTAAGTGTAAACGCTTTTTATAAAAATACTCTTTGCAGTACAACCTCAGGTACAACCGCGGGTACGGCCACTGGTAAGGCCACGAGTACGACCAGAGCGGAAAGTAACTTGTGGGCGCACAACTCAAAATTTCAATTAGAGGACGCAATTTCTTACAAAGGATAATTTTTTTGCATTAAAATAGTAAATACGATAAGGCTTTCTGGATAAAATTGCATGGAATTGTCCTAATATCGAAATTTTGTGCACCCCGCCCCATAATTCGAACACCTTGACAATAAATAGATAAGGCCGAACTTTTAAAAATTACTCCATGCTTCAGCTGTGTTTACCAAAGTGTAATATAGACATTTTACACTGGAAAATGGTACAATATCAACGGGATTGCCAATTGCTGCAAATGCGAAGAGGTGTATTTTGTGAAGGAAGTCGTAAGAATGTGGAAATATGGCAGCATGGTTGCATTAACCGTGTTGTGCGCGGGCATATACATGCTCCTATTACTCCCCACCAAATCGATACCGGTTATCCCGGGTGTTACAGAAATAAGACTGGCGTCGCTTTTGCCGGTTATATTCGGGCTGCTCTTCGGGCCTGCGGGGGCCTGGGGCTCCGCAATCGGTAATCTGGGAGGAGACTGTTTCGGAACGCTGTCGGCCGGTTCTTTTTTTGGTTTTATCGGAAATTTCATGTATGCCTATATCCCATATAAGCTGTGGAATCATATCAAGCCAAGATATGGCGAGGACAGAACTCCCAACATCAATACTCCCTGGAAGCTTGCACAATTCGGCATCATCAGCTTTATAGCAAGTATAGCCTGCTCGGTAACAATCGCATGGGGACTTGACATACTGAATATGGCAAGCTTCTCGGCGCTGGCCATCATTATTACGCTCAATAACTCAGTCATCACACTGGTGTTGGGGCCAATAATACTCCCGCTGTGTTATTCTCTTGCAAAAAGAAAAAAATTACTTTGGACGGACATCATGTACCCGTGCGATATCAGCATACCCTCCAGCGACCATCGCCACCCGCTCATGATCACAGCAGGATCCGTCGGCGGCTTGGCTTCCGGTCTGATAGCCGGTTACATTATTGCAGGGCAGACGATCTTCGGCCAGCAAATCTCATCTGCAGGTACCGGTCATCCGGCGACTGCGCTGTTCGTACTGCCTTTTTTGGGAATTCTTTTTTACGGTTCCTTTAACTCCTGATTTTTTTCATTCTGACGGTAATATAAGAGAATCAAATCGTCAAGCTCCTGACTTCTCTTCTGGACAATTTTGCTGGTGAAATTTTCTGATTCAATCAGGCTGTGAAGTTCATCGCGCAGTTGATTGATGCTATTTTTGCAACACCCATTCATCACTCTCTTCAAGGCTACCCACCCCCTGTAGTAAAAAACCGGCGACCTGCATACCTTAGATGCGAAAGTAACGCTGAAGCCTGTACTACCTTGCCTTTAAAAACCGGGATAAGCCTGAAACCAAACACTGTTTTTCAGAAAATATATATGACTATTGCAATATCAATTATATAACATTTTTGTAGTGTTAACAACATAATTTCCCATTTTATCGCATACCATCCACGAAAAAAATATATTGCCGTCCAACCCCATCGAAACTATAATAAAGAAGTAAAAAATGACATAAACAGGGGGCGATTTATGGGAAATATTTATGTATTTTTTGATCACGGTATTCCGCAGATCGGCTGCACAGATTGCGGAAGCTGCAACAGTCTGATGGGAAAGAGCTTATGCAGTATTAAAAACAGAGGCTGCTGTCATTATTTTCCCGAGTTTACGCTGGTAGATATTCAAAGAATGGCTATACTGGATAGCGGACATATGGCACTCGAAATCATATTGTCAAATCCCGGCACTATTGTGAATAGATATAATATCTATGCCAAAGGACCTTTTGATAAGGAAGCATATGAAAAATATATATCATCCGGAAAGCTTTTAGAAACCGGCAGCATAAGAGATCATACCATATTTTTCAGGACCTGCCCGTTTGTAAGTCCCGGTTACGGCTGTAAACTACCGGTGCGATTCCGTACTACGGTCTGCAACTTCTTTATATGTGAAGAGATTCTTCAGCAGGCTGATTTCCAGGATGCTCTTAAGGATTACATGCAGGAACGTTCCAGATATACACGATGGATATACCGGGAAAACGGTCAGCTTCAACATATCCTGGAGGCAAATGGGCTGGATCTGATCTCCGACTTTCAGAACACAATAAATCTGCTGGCTGAGCTGGGACAGGAAAATTATGAATTTCCGACGCTTGATTCTGTCGCATACAACTCGGACTCCGGGTTGGATTCAGCCTCCTGAGCAGATAAAAACGGCGTGCCCATGATGACTTCGACCCTGTGGAATCCGCTGCTGGCAAGGATAATAAAGCCGCCGGGACATGGCCTACCGTCCGCTGCAATATATGAAACTCCACAGTTCAGACTGTCGGGGTTTTTTATTTCGATGTGGTAGACAGCCTGATCCGTACGGTAATCGATCTTAAATCCGTCCCAGTTCTTTGGTATGCATGGATTGATATACAATTTGTCTCCACTTTTCCTGAATCCGGCGATGTTTTCCAGACCGACCTTATAAAGCCATCCTGCCGCTCCCGTATACCATGTCCACCCGCCGCGGCCTGTATGGGGATGCACTGCATAGACATCTGCCGCTACGACATAAGGCTCTGTCCTGTATCTGGAATATTCGAGCTCTGTTCTTGCATGATTAACCGGATTCAACATATGGAATAACTCGCTTGCCTTATCTCCCTTGCCAAGCTGAGCAAAAGCCATGACAGTCCATATGGCCGCATGGGTGTACTGACCGCCGTTTTCCCTGACACCCGGCACATACCCCTTGATATATCCGGGGTGCAGATTCCCTTTATCAAAGGGAGGCGTCAGCAATTTGATGATCCCCTCATTACCGTCCACCAGGTATTTTTGTACCGCATCCATCGCCTCCGCCATTCTGTGCGGCTTTGCAGCCCCTGAAATAACAGACCAGGACTGAGAAATTGAGTCGATCATACATTCTGAATTATGAACGGAACCCAGCGGTGTACCGTCATCAAAGTAAGCCCTTCTGTACCAGCTTCCATCCCAGGCATCCCTTTCCATGTTTTCCTGTAGTCCGGCAGCCGCATCACGGTATGTCTGAACTCTAGCAAGATCCTCCATTAGCCGGCAGACAGGGATGAATTTTTTTAGTATGGAGATCAGAAACCAGCCGAGCCATACGCTTTCACCAATGCCTTTGTTGCCGACTGTATTCATTCCGTCATTCCAGTCGCCGCCGCCTATGAGTGGCAACCCATGAGGTCCCGTGACAAGGGATCTGTCAATCGCAAGAGTGCAGTGCTCATAAACACTGGCGACCTTATCCGAGATCTGCGGCTGTTCATACTTCTCATCCTCGCCTTCAGTCAGAATGCTGCCCTTCAGAAAAGGCGCCTGTTCATAAAGGATGGATGCGTCTGCTGTTTTCTCAATGTACTCAGCAGTAACATAAGCAAGCCAGAGTAAATCATCCGAATACCTTGTACGGATTCCCTTACCCCCCTCCATATGCCACCAGTGCTGCACATCCCCTTCCTCGAACTGCCTCGAGGCATGCAGCAGGATCTGACCTCTGGTCAGCGAAGGCCAAGTGTTCAGCAGCGCCATACTATCCTGAAGCTGATCCCTGAAGCCATATGCGCCCCCCGCCTGATAATAGCCGGTTCTTGCCCAAAGCCTGCATGCGATTGTCTGATACATAAACCATCCGTTCATCATGACATCAAATGAATCATCGGGCGTATGAACCTGTATGGTCTCCAATATTGTTTTCCAATATTCCCTCACCCTCTCCAGTTCCGCCGCAGCCGTCCGTATATCCCTGAACCGGGCGGCAAGCTCGGCGGCCTGCTGTGTATCGGCTCCGCTGCCCAGCAGGAAGACAATGCCGACTTCCTCTTCAGGCTCCAGTTGTATCTTTCCCATGATAGCGGCACAAGGATCGATCCCTGCCCCCGTAACACCCGAAAGACTTTCCCCTGTCAGGGCAAGCGGCTCGGAGAGGTCTCCTGAGTGGCCGATAAAAGAGATCCGGTCGCCTGTCACAGAGGACTCCTCGATATTCGTAGCTAAAAACGCAACCCGTCCTTTGAATTCGCTGTTGTATTTGTTTTCAGCATACAGAACCCTTTTTTCATCCCGCCATGTGATGATATACGGTGACGTCACTTTTTCATCAACACCTAAAACCGGTCTGGTATAATAAGTGATGGTCAGCTCCCTTTTTCTTCCCGTAATATTGGCGACTGTGATCAGACAGATCTTCACCTGTGAGTCCAGCGCCGCAAACATGGTCAGGGACTGATTGAGCCCATGGCAGTTGTGTTCAAAAACACTGTAGCCGTGGCCGTGTCTTATCGTATAAAGCTCATTATCGCCTGCCGGCGATGGCGTCAGTGTCCAATGACACTTCTGCTGCATATCACACATATAGAAAACCTCACCCTGCCGGTCCGTCACCGGATCGTTGTACCATGGCGTCAGTTTGAATTCCCGGCTGTTCTCCGCCCATGTATAGCCGCCTCCGCTTTCTGTTACCAAAAAACCGAATTTTTTATTTGAAATAATATTCGACCATGGCGCCGGCGTATGTGAACCTCCGGGCAGCCTGATCACATATTCCTTTCCGTCGGCGGAAAATCCGCCGATGCCGTTGAAAAACAATAGCTTTCTTTCATTAGCGGGCTGGTGCACAAAAATAGGCTGTACTCTTTCCGGTTTACTGCCGACTGCCGCCGGAGGAGTCCGTTCCAATAAAATACGCAGCTCCCTCACGCGGCCCTTCAATGCTTCAATGCTGTCCTTGATGACTATTCTGGCCACCGTATAGAGCAATGTCAGCTGTGCCTGATCCATTTCAGCCGTATTTCTGATAAACACGCCCCCGTATTGATTGATCAGTTCTCTTGCATGACTTGCGGCAATACTGTTTCTAATCTGATCTTTCAATGGCTGTGAATATCCCTCTTTTTTATTCACCATGATGACAAGATCTGTCTTCAGACCTTTCATCGTCCAATATTCATGGCCCTTTATTGCCCATTCGACCATCTCAAGGTCTTCCATTTCATTTACCTCAACCAGAATAACCGGTAAGTCTCCCGAAATACCAAAGGGCCAAAGCTCCTGCTGGGCACCTGTATTATCTGCGATATATCCTGAATACTCTCTCTTTAGCGAGCTGTTATAGAGTATGAACGGGATCAGCTCCAGATAAAACTCAATCTGTCTGTTCTCAAGTCCGAGGTATCTATTTTCCACCTGGCTCCTTGTCCATGACAGCTCAAAGACCCTTCTGGAAGTTCTGTAATCATTATATTTCTCGGCTAGCTCAAGCGCCTGCTTCCTTGTATCCGCAACAGCCGCCGTATATACAGCCTTGACCGTATGTCCCGGTGGAATCTCCACACGTCTTCGCAGACTCATAACCGGATCCAGAACGGAACCGTCGCTGTTGCTGAGAGGCTGGTCCGGTTCCAGCGCTTCGGGGTTGGAAATATTGCGGTTCCGGCCGATAAATTTCATTCTGTCCGTCTCATATTGGAGATCTCCTATGACGGATTCCGAATCCACAGCCATGGTGTGCATAAGCCAAAGCGGTTTTTTTCCTTCCATCCTTTGCTTTCGTACTGCAAGCAGACAAGCCTGCTGCGGAACAAACTCCGTTTTGACAAATAATTTGCTGAAGGCCGGATGGGCTGCATCTTCATGCCCGGGAGCCAGCACTGCTTCAAAATAACTTGTAAATTCTACAATCCTGGAATGGCTGCTATGGTTTGTTACCGATACCATCCTCACTTCAGCATTATCCTCTGCAGAAACGGTGACTTCCAGATGGGTTTCCAGGTTTCCATCCCTGCGCACATATTCTGCCTTGTCAGGTGAAAAAATCACTCTGTACTTTTCCGGTTCAACTGACAGAGGGTCCATGGTGGCCGACCAGCCTGTATTGGAATTGATATTCCTAATAAAAATATAGAATCCGTTTTTTGCGAAATAATCTGCTTCCCACCTGGAAACATCTATATTTGCGTTTTTGCTGTAGCCTGATCCTCCATCGGTGACCATCACATGATAGACTCCGTTGGAAAGGATGTGCACGTTGGGCGGAAGGACGCTCGGCAAACCAAAGGTCCGAACTGTCATGCCCTCTGTCTGATCGTTCTTTTTTTGGTGAACAAAGCTTTCCTCGCTGAATTCTCTGGTATAAAGCACTTTTTCCGGTATCTTTTCCTGAAGCAGCAGCTCCGCAGAATTGATCACTGGATCAGAGTGAAAGCGTTCCTGCAATATATTCGCATTAAAGAAATTGTTCAGGGCTGCCAGACTCATCCCCTGATGGTGAGCCATGAAGCTTTTGACAATTTGGTAGCGGGCATCCTTATCGAGTCTGGATGGTGTAAAGTCGACCGCTTCGTAATATCCCCACAATCCATCTGCTCCCAGATCAGCCAGCTTCCTGAGATTTTCCACAGCTGATGTGCCGTCCACATTTAGTGCCAGCATTGCTGCGTAAGGCGCAGTCACCATATCATTTGCCAGTCCCCGCTTCAGCCCCAGCTCCGGCACGCCAAACGCCTTGTACTGGTAATTCAGGTTGAAATCCAGCGCACTGTAGCCGGATTCTGAAATACCCCATGGTATGCCGTATTGCTTCCCATATTTTTTGTGCACTCTTACGACAAACGAATAAGTTTCATCAAAAAGTGTATTTTCGTAGTTACGCATAATCAGAAGCGGCATCAGATATTCAAACATCGTACCCGTCCAGGATACAAGCCCTTTTCCTCCGTCAGCTGCAGTCAATTTCCTGCCCATTCTCATCCAGTGTCTGCGATCGACCTCACCGCGTGCTATCGCAATGTAACTTGCCTGTCTCGCCTCGGAGGCAAGCAGGTCATAGTAAGATTTGCTCAATCGGCCTTCTTCAACATTATATCCGATCGAGAACAGCTGCCTTTTATGATCAAAAAGCGGTGCGAACTCTGTTTCATCAATGATAGCAGTAATCCTGCGAATAAGATCATGAACCTTTCCGATGCTGTCATCAATTTTTCTTTGGGCATCCCGGAGCATATCAATAAGGAGCTGAGCATTTTCTGCCCATGTATGATCTTTCCTGTATTCCTGACGATCGGACAGCTCCCCGATCAGTCCGATTACTGTCTGATAGCGCCGCGACAGTTCCTGCGGCGCCGCGGGCTTGTACATATCCATATTGGATATGGCCTCTGTTCCGGCCTGTGCAGGTTCCAGTATATCTAATAGTTCAGGCCGTTCCAGATATGGATAGAACACGATCAATTCATAGGTAGATTCTTCTACCATTTCTGTAAGCTTCGGGAGCCATTTGCTGCTCTTATGCCTGTGATCTGCCGCCAATGAACCGCACCAACCGGCGAGTTCCTTTAGAATCCCCAACCACTGACGCAGATCTCCGCTTTTAGCTCCGGGCATCGCAGAAGGCTCCGGCATAACCAGAAGCGATTCGGAGCCGATATCTGCCTTCTCTTCTTCACAAACCAAATCCAGAGCATCCTTTAATCCAAGTATTAAAGAAGATTCCGGTATTTTCTTTTTTAAATACTCCTTCAGTCCTTCTTTCACAACAATTAAGTACCCCACCAGATTTCCGCTGTCTACTGTAGAAACATATACCGGCCTAAGAGTCTCCAGTGTCACCGTATCATACCAGTTGTAGAGATGTCCCTTCCACTTCTCCATTTTTTCAATGGTGCTTATGGTTTTATCCAGTCTTTCAGCCAGACCCATCCATCCAATATACCCCATGTCGGCGGCGGAGAGAATTGAAGTCAGCAACAGTCCGATGTTTGTAGGAGAAGTCCTGTGTGCGACGCCTTTGGGAGGATCCTCCTGATAGTTATCAGGAGGCAGAAAATTATCCGTTTCTCCGGCAAAGTCCTCGAAATACCTCCATGTCTTGCGCGACATTCTTCTGAGCATGGCAATGTCTTCAATCGGCATACTTCTTCGGCGTTTTTCAACCGGTTTACTGATCCAATATAACACCCATGGGGACAGAAGCCATAAAATCACGATCGCACCAACAAGTCCCAGGCCTTCAGGCGACAGTGCGGCCGCAGCAGCTAATGCAATTGCCGCTGGAAATACGAACCACATTTTCCTCAGATAACTGCCCGGACTGTTTTTGGCGTTCGCTTCCACATCAGCTGCAGTAACCCACTCCAGCATGTTTTTATGAGAAATAAAAACCCTGTATATCGTACGAATCACCGCATCCATCATGAGCCATGCCTGATGCGGGATCAGCATAAGCATCAGCACCGACTGATATAAAGCTGCCCTGATGCCCGTAATGACCGTTGAATTTGTTTTGCAGCTAAAAAATCGTATATTCCCGCTCAGCAGGACATTTAGAAAGCCTGTTGTCAGCGGTGCCGACGAAACAAGGATGACAAATCCAATCCATACCAGATTATTTCCGGGCAGCAGAGCGATTCCTGCAATTAGCAGGAGCAGAAGAGACGGAGCAAGGAGACTTCTTCGCAGATTATCAGCAATTTTCCATCTCGAAAGGTTGGACAATGTATTTCTTACTTTATTGCCGTTCCGGTCTTCCACTCTTCCGGCCAGAAACGGCAGAAGCTGCCAGTCTCCTCTGACCCATCTGTGCTGCCTGGCGGCGTAGGATTGATATCCTCCCGGATAGCCGTCTACCAGCTCAATGTCGCTGACCAGCCCTGCCCGCAGATAGCACCCCTCAACCAGATCGTGGCTGAGCACCTTATTCTCAGGGATCCTCTTCTCCAGCACCCTTCTGTAAACGTCAACCTCATAGATCCCTTTGCCTGTGAAGATTCCCTCGTCAAATATATCCTGGTATATATCGGATATAGCGGTGGTATAAGGATCGATCCCACCCTGGCCCGCAAATATTTTTGTAAAAAGCGACCGGTTTGCTCCGGCTATGCTTACACAAATTCTCGGCTGCAGCAGCCCATATCCGGAGCTGACCGTTTCGGTCTCCTCGTTCACACAGGCTTTGTTCAGAGGGTGGGCCATAGTTCCGATCAGCCTTTTAGCTGTGCCCATGGGAAGGTTTGTATCAGCATCAAGCGTGATAACATAACGTATGTCCGGCCGTTGAGAAACATCCCCGCTAATCACACTGAAGCCGGTATCGGTTTCTCCCCGCAGCAGCCTGTTAAACTCCAGAACAGCGCCTCTTTTTCTTTCCCAGCCCATCCATCTTCCCTGGGATTTACTGTAGCTTCTATTTCGCTGAACGTAGAAAAATATATCCTGACCGTCCGCCGAATATTTCCGGTTCAGCTCCCTGATCCCATTGAGCGCGGCCGAGACGATTTCTTCATCATTTTCCTGCGTCTGTGAAGGCGCATCCCTGAAATCACCAACCAGTGCAAAAAACAGGTTTTTCTCCCTGTTTGCCAGAAAATAAACCTCCATCTGGCTAATCAATTCCTCTGCCCGGCCTGGGCCGGTCAGCAAGGCCGGGACGATCACAAAGGCAGCAAGTTCGTCCGGAATCCCGTCCTTCAGCTCAAGCTTCGGCAGCATGGTTGGTCTGTAGATATGACCGAAGATTGTATTGGTTACATTAATGGCAAATTCGCTGCACGGTATCAGTAACAGCAATACCGTTAGGATCGGCCAAAGGATTGATTGCGTGTTATTCCGGGTCCATGCATAATAGGATAAGTAACACACCAGAAATGCCGTCAGAGAAGATATAATTGCTATATAAAGCCTCTTTGGCTTTTTTATCGACGCAAATGAAAGCATCCACCGCCTCTTCGATGACTTTTCAAACAACTCCACGAGCGTTTTTCGTCCTTTGCCGACAAGGTAATATCCAACATGATCCTGCGGAGAATTACCGGCGCCGGCCTTTGCACATTCGACCGCCTTGTTTGTCACATGGATCTCGGAGACACCAAAAGCCCTTGCAAGCTTCTCGACCTCATGCCTGTAATAATCCCTGGACTCAAAATCCATCTGCCCGTAGATCCCGCTGGGATCCTGTCTGAGGATCTGTTCCACATGACTGAGCGTTTCAAATAATTCAGACCAGTCAAGCTCTGAAATAAGGCGCAGTCCGGTGATGGAATTGCCGATGGCCACCTGCATTTCAGCCTGCATCTGATGTTCTTCCGCCGTCATTTTATCGACGGAAGAATGCTCTCTGTCCAACCGTGCATTCAGAAGGGTTGTAACTGAGGAATTCCCTTTACCGGCCTTTCGCAGACGCTGAACCAGGTGTTCTGTAAAAGACGGCGTGATCGGCTTACCTTCGCTGAACTGATCGTATAGAAGCAGTTCGATTTCCTGTTCATCCAACTTACGGCTCAGAATATGGAAGGCCAGTTCCTCTGCCTTATGCCATTCCATACGGGAGGTATGAATCTTTTCGCAAACGATACGGATGCTTTCTATAAGAGCAATCCGCAGCATGAGCGGAAACGCCCACAGTTCTGCTATTGACAGCAGAGTCTGGGTTTGATACGCACGAATGAATGTCGTGATAATCCTGTCGTCAATGCTTCCGTTGGAATGCGCCACCATCTCCAGGGCAATGGCATAAATCCGCGGATATCCCTTCAGGTAGCCTTCCTTCAGTACCGGAAGCTTTGAATACCGGCCCCTTGACAAATTTTTTCTGATAAGCTTGGCCTGCTCCTCGATAATATAGAAATTATCCAGCAGCCACTCAGCTGCAGGCGCCGTTGGGAAAGATTCCCTTGTGTCGATATTCAGCGCCTTATATATCCCTATTATAAAGCTGTAATTGCCATTCAGCCGGCTTACCAGCCAGTGGAGGCTTTTTGCCGATCTCGTCACCGGGTGGCTTCTTGCGATTTCTATTGCATGCCGTTCCAATTCCTCCGCCGCAAGTATTGTATCACGGATCTCTACGCACCGGTCCGTCTCACGTTTAGAGAGCAATAACAACAGATAAATGATAACGCCCGACAGAATTACATATGTTGCCGCAATAAATAAACCCATTATTAAAATATCACCATTCCAAGCATTTTTTTCGCGTTTTTATAACGCCCGGGTTCAGAGTAAATTTTCGTTTATAGAAAAATTTACTTACCTCAGCGGCGTTTCAACGAGGCTGGTCGCCTTCGTTATATCATGCCCTGAATCGATGATATTCATAATAAAGTCCAAATAATCCCTTCCGAAATCAAGAATCTTTTATCTTCTCAAGAACCCTGCACGCATCCTCGTAGCCCATTTTCAAATTTCTTCTGGCCGTCGCATTACTAAAATCCATCGTGGATCCAAGCTTGACGGACGGCGCTATGCTGATGATATTCAGTGTGCTTTCGTCAACATACCTTTTCATTCCAAAGCCAAATGTCCTGATTACGATTATGTCTTTATAACCCCTGCTGCTGACAAGATTTACCGGAAGAACATTATAGAAACCGCCGTCGATAAAAGATCTTCCATCGATGATTGTTCTTTTAAATGCAGGAAAGCTGGCGCTTGCAATGACATAATCCGCAAGCTGGCCGGATGGAATATCTTCTTTATAAATTTCAACAGCTTTTCTCATGGTCAGATCCACTGTAACAACTCCAAAGCCTATGGGTGATTTTCTGATCCTGCCCTCGTCAAGCACATTTTTAACCATCTCCTCGAGAGGAGCGACGTCCAGGCCTCCTTCAGATATCACCTTTCTCATACTTCTAACAAAGGCCAGGAACGACTCAGGCCTGAATCCGTTGTTAATATAGCTGGCCAACTCATCCTCTGTCGCCTGAATAACTCTGCCGGGATTGAGCTCATACCAGATATCATATGCCCTGTCAATATCGTTCTGAACTACCATTGCACCATTCAACGCACCTACCGAGGTTCCTGCAACCATCCGGATATCAAGGCCTCTTTCTTTAATTGCCATACAGGCGCCAATCTGATAGGATCCCCTACCGCCGCCGCCTTCTAAAACCAATCCGTACACATTTCCACCTGCCCGATCCAATTTATTCGCAAACCGTCTTAATCCCTTATTCCTTCATATATTGTACCATATTTCCTCCTCTGCCATAAATATAGTCTGGAAATTGGGGAGAGGCCTCTGTTACAATACATTTAATAATAAATGCCGAATCTCCGAAAGGAGTACGGGGGACGCAACAAATGGATGCTCCTGTGATTTTGCAGGCTGTTTCCTAAGGGTGAATCTCTATATGAGTAGGGTGCCTCTACCCGAATCCGATAACTAACCCCGGAGGCAAAAGGAGGAAACATATTGAGAACCATTAGGAAAAGTACCGCATTGGTTGCAGGTATTTTATTGTCATGCTTTTTGCTTGTCAATACAGCATTTGGCGCAAGCTATACAGTGCAGAAAAACGATTCATTGTATAAAATCGGTCAAATGTTCAACACCTCAGCCAATACCATTATGTCGGATAACAAGCTCTCCGGCAGCATGATCTATCCCGGGCAGCAATTATATGTCCGAGCGGATACCCACACAGTAAAAAGCGGAGATACGCTGATAAAGGTCTCTGAAAAATACCGGGTATCCTTAAGCTCACTGAGAAAAGCCAACAACAAATGGGATAATATGATCTATCCCGGGCAAAAGCTGAATATTCCATCAGGCACTGCCAATGCAACTGTCGATACAGGCAAGGCAGTTATACCTTATACGGAGGCCGAGCTTGATCTGTTGGCCAGACTGGTCAGGGCCGAGGCGGAAAGCGAGCCCTATTCCGCAAAGGTAGGTGTCGCCGCTGTTGTTGTAAACAGGGTTAAAAGCGATCTTTTTCCCGATACGATAACATCCGTCATATATGAAGTGAGCAGTAACGGATATTATCAGTTCACCCCGGTTGAAAACGGCTGGATCAACAATCCTGCAACGCAGACTGACAGAAATGCCGCCCTTGAGGCTCTTCATGGCAGTGATCCAAGCAACGGCGCACTATTCTACTTTGATGACAGCGCCACAAACAAATGGCTCTGGTCAAAACCGCTCAAGGCAAGAATCGGGCGAATGGTCTATGTGTTATAGAGAACAGAGAACAGAGAACAGAGATCAGAGAACAGAGATCAGAGAACAGAGATCAGAGATCAGAGATCAGAGATCAGATATAGGAGAACAACGGAATCAGAGGTAACAAATCAGAGATGACGGTTTGGGATAGTATCTCAAATCGTCCCCTCTTTTTTTTATCCGTTGACTGCCAGCCGGTTGACAGAAAGGCTGCGTCCGAGGTCAGAGAGTCTGCCTTCATAGACAGGCACCAGTTCACTGATCTCATACATATCCTGAGGAGTCACAAGAGAAGGATCCTTTCCAAATTCATGGATATTACTAGTCTGCAGCATGGTTGCCACAAACTGCGTACAAAAGAACTTATTTTTTCTCTTCATCGGAATATTCAGCATAACACCGACTAAACCTAGAATATTGTATCCGTATATCTTTCTGTTTTTAATAAACGTCTCTATTGACTTCTTCAGCGCATCATATTTGGCATCTTCAACATCCAGTCTGTAAATTGCGCACATCGTATTCCCAAAAGCCTTAAACAAGCCTGTATCCTTATGTTCAATCACAAATCCGCCAACGAGCGGAAACCATGCTATTTTTCTGCCAAAGCTATAAAACTCATTTATTCCTGAATCAAGACAAATAGAGGCATGATTATATCTTGCCCTGGTATACAACCCAATACATTTTGAGAACCAGGTACCCGTAGCAGTCATCACTATATAAATGCTTTTCATTCGGCGTCCCCCATAAAAAAAATAAATGGACAGTTACTTTTATATCCATATTCAAGTACTGTCCACATCATTATATTTTACAGGTGCATGTCCGTCAAGTGTCATGCGACACCGATCAGGTTTTCCTTCAATGCGTTCCTTGCTCTGAATATTCTGTTTTTGATAATGGACATTGGCTTTCCCAGAAAGTCTGCTATTTCCTTATAAGACATCCCTTTCTGGTGGTACATGACAATTGGCACCCTATAAATCTCCGGCAGCTCATCTATGGCGTTTCTCAGCATTCTGGAGTGTTCCTTCCTCAGATAGTATTCTTCGGGTGAATTGTTACTGCCTGTAAAGCCTTCTATCTCATCAAGGGAGACCGAATTGATTCTTTTACGCCTAACATGGTCCAGGCAGATATTGGTCGCGACCTTGACGCTCCAGGTGGAAAATTTGTACCGGCTGTCATATTTGGCCAGCGATCTGTAAATTTTAATAAACGCATCCTGTGCCATGTCGTTAACCTCTTCATTGTCCTTTGAAAATTTCCAGGCAACAGAGTAAATCAGCCTTTTATACCTTGATATCAAATCAGAAAAGGCATCTTTGTTGCCCTCCAGGCATTCCTTAACCAATTCATAATCTGTTCTTTCCATCTAAATTCCCTCCGGCTAGTCATTCGCGAAGTCCGTTGTTAATATTCGGAGCTTCGGATGTTTTTCATTTCAGTATTAATATTAAAGTTTTGTCTGATTGTACACATCAGTCTAAAGGATGGATTTTAGCCGGGTCAGCTGCTCAGTATCCATACCTGACCAGTCGGCCAGGTTCAGCGTTTTGTTCCATAAATAGCCTTAAGCAGCTCCTCCGCTGTTTCCCCTTTGCTGACAAAAGCGTCCACTCCTGCTTTCAACGCTTTGTCCGACGCCTCGGGGCGTCCGCTGAGCGCAATAATTCTGACTCCCGGATCCAACTGCCGCAGGATCGGAACCACTTGCGCCATAACCTTGTTGGAGAATTCCCAATCCAGCAAAATCAGATCCGGCTGCATGCATTCTGTCTTTAACAGCATCTCACTGATTCCCTCAGCCTCATAAAACAGACAAATATGCTTCTCCTGTTCAAGCAGCACCTTCAAGGCAGACCGTACATTGGCCTGATCATCGGCTATCAGCACTCTCATTGCAATCACCCCATTTAAACTAATACACCTTTTAGTATTTCACTTCTTCCATTGTAATAAAAAATCGGCCGACACGCTTCAATCATATGGAGGGATTCTACCCTGGCCGGATGGCCAGGTACACAAATAGAACACAGCAATTCTTGCATATATTCAAGCAATTAAAGCAGATTTACTTGCACTTTGTCAATATATAATAAAGATAATTAATAAATATTGGTTGCTCGGAGGATGAGATTATGACCGGATGGCAAAGGCTCCTCGACAAATGCGGCAATTGCGATGCTGAAGAAATAAAAAAACTGGCTTCCGTCAGTTTTGAATCTTACGAGGTCTACCCGGATTCTATCCATGGCTTGGAAGGCGCGCTGTACTTTATAGCAAGACATGAGGGCAGGAAGGTTCTGGTCGTTGTCGGAGACAGTCCCGATGCCGGTCGCTTTATCGGCTATGAAGCGGGGCTTGGCTCAGCTAAAGCAAGCTTCAATTCAGGCAGAGCGAAGGTATGTCCTCTTGATGTGGCAAACTGCAGGATCCTCTTTGAAGTCTTTCCCTTTACAAAGCCACAAACGCAAAACGGGCGCCCATTGACAATAGGACTGGGAGACAGGCTTGGGCTGGCAGCTGCCGGTCATTTGCACGCACTTAAAAATTGTGATGTCTTTCCCGTGCTGGCACAGCAGTCCATCCGTGAGCTCAAGCTCACAGGAAGGAGCTATGAAGAGGTTCTGGCTGCCGCTGCCTGGGGAGTTTTCCAGGAAGGCTATACCCGCGGCTATGGCGCTGACGGGGATCATCTCAAGACGCGCGAGGAGATTAAATACGCTTTGAACTGCGGATATACACGAATCACACTTGATTGCTCCGATCATATACAGAATAATGTACTGTCATTATCCGAAGCTGAGATAGACAGGAATTATCAGGCTTTACCGCAAAGTGACCGTAACCATTATGAAACCGGATATTTGCACCGGGCTATTCCGGTAAAGGATGATCTCTGCCTGCAGTATGAGCCGTCATCCTTCAAAAAGACAGTGCTTTTGTATCACAAGGCGATCAGATACATGATCGATATTTACCGTGAACTGATCGAACCTGAAAAGAATAAGCCGGATTTCGAGATCTCTATTGATGAAACGCTGGCAGAAACATCCCCTGAGGATCATTTTTTTGTCGCAACGGAGCTTCTGGATGCTCGCGTCGTATTTGACAGCCTGGCGCCGAGATTCTGCGGAAAATTTGAAAAAGGGATCGATTACATCGGCACACTTCCGGGCTTTAAAAAGGATCTCGACGCTCATTTGAAGATAGCTCAAAGGCTTGGATACCGGTTGAGCTTTCATTCGGGCAGCGACAAATTCTCCATTTTCCCCTTGATCGGTGAAAAGGCGGATGGCGTATACCATCTCAAAACCGCAGGCACACACTGGCTGGAAGCTCTTCGCGTCGTTGCGTGCCACGCTCCCGCCCTCTATAGAAGGATCCACCATTATGCAATGGAGCATCTTCAGGAAGCCCGGAGTTATTACTCCATCAGCGCCGACACCACCAGGATACCGGATGTTGACCTGATACCGGACGCACAATTGCCGGATTTTCTCGATAAAGATCCCTCGAGGCAGGTCCTGCATATCACCTATGGTCTAGTCCTCATGGCAAAAAACAACGACGGCGCCTCTGTTTTCAGGGATGAGCTCTATCAGTTTCTTTATCAATATGAAGCACAGTATGACGCCGCGTTAACCAGGCACCTCAAACGGCACCTGGATGCACTGAATATTAAGTCTTAATGGAGGCGCAGATTAATGAAAAAATTTATGGATCACGATTTTCTGCTGGAGAATAAAACGGCATCCGAACTCTATCATCAGTATGCCGAAAACATGCCTATCCTGGACTACCACTGTCACCTGAACCCTGCGGAGATCGCACAGGACAAACAATATCGCAACATTACCGAGCTCTGGCTTGGAGGCGATCATTATAAATGGCGCGCCATGCGGATTAACGGAGTGGATGAGCGATATATTACGGGAGACGGCGATGATCATGAAAAATTCCTGAAGTGGGCTGATACGATCTCCCATTGTATCGGCAATCCCCTGTATCATTGGACTCACCTTGAACTGAAACGCTATTTTGGCATTGATGAATTGCTCGGTCCGCAAACAGCGGAAAAAATATGGGATGACTGCAACGCCCTGCTAAAAACAAAGGATTTTACAGCAAGAAACCTCATCAGGCGTTCCAATGTGAAGATGCTTTGCACTACAGACGATCCTGTCGATGATCTTTCCTTCCACTCTGCCCTGCTTAAGGATGATACCTTTGATGTCAAAGTGCTTCCTGCCTTCAGGCCGGATAAAGCCATTAATATTGACAAATCAGGATTTGCAGAATACATTACAAAACTAGCTGCAGTCTCCGGCGTTGAAATCAAGGGAATCGAAGATGTACAAGCAGCTCTGCTCAAGAGGATTGAATTTTTCCATACCGCGGGATGCCGTATATCGGATCATGCACTGGATCCGATCGTCTATCAGGACGTAAAAAATAACGGCGGTAAGGACATCCTGCAAACAGCCTTTGCAAAGGGTTTATCAGGCGAACCGATGACCGGGGAGGAAATCGGTTTATACAAAACAGAGATTCTGCTATTCCTTGGTAGACAGTATGCCCGCCTCGGGTGGGTCATGCAGCTTCACATGGATGTAATGAGGAACAATAATACGCGAATGATGCGTAAGTTGGGTCCCGATACAGGCTTCGACTCTATCGGAAGCTGGAACACCGCCTCTGCCCTTTCCCGCTTCCTGGATTCACTGGATGAAACCGATGAGCTCCCCAAAACTATCCTGTACAGCCTGAATCCATCCAACAACGAGGTCCTGGGAACGATCATCGGCTGTTTTCAGGGAGGAGGTATCCCGGGCAAAATGCAGCTGGGCTCGGCATGGTGGTTCAACGATCAGAAGGACGGCATGGAAAAACAGCTGATTGCGTTGGCAAATTTAGGCCTTCTCAGTCGCTTCGTCGGTATGCTGACTGATTCTAGAAGCTTTCTTTCGTACACACGTCATGAATATTTCCGCAGAATCCTGTGCAACCTGCTGGGAAAATGGGCGCAAAACGGTGAGGCCCCAAAGGATATGGACCTTTTGGGGAAAATGGTGCAAAATATTTGTTATGATAACGCCTGTAACTATTTTGGGCTATAATCGTTATAGGTATTATTACTCTTGGTTATATTCTCTACCGGTTATCAGTGTTATAGGCAATTATCTCCTGCAGCATATAAGGGGGGCCATATGAATAAAGACAGTGCATCTGTCAGCCTTGAAAACATTGTCGGATCGGTCATGGAAAGGCACTCAAAGTACATGGATAAGTGGTGCTATGAGTTCGGGCTGATACTCAAATCCATCGAAGCAGTGTACCGAATGAATAATGACTCCCGCTATTTCCAATACATTCAACAGCAAGTAGACAGGTTCATCAGCGAAGACGGAACGATACTGGGTTATGATTGCCGGGAGTTCAACCTGGATCATATCAACCCCGGAAAAATGCTGCTGTTTCTTTATCAGGAAACCTCTGAGGAAAAATACAAAACAGCCGCGCACAGCCTTCGCAGGCAGCTTGCCGATCAACCCAGGAACCTGCGGGGCGGCTTTTGGCATAAGGGAATCTATCCCCATCAGATGTGGCTGGACGGCCTTTATATGAGTTCCCCTTTTCTTGCACAATATGCCCGGATGTTTCAGGAACCTTCGGCAATTGATGATGTGGAGAACCAGATTGCCTTGCTGTCAAAGCATACTCGCGATCATGCCACAAGATTACTGTATCATGCCTGGGATGAAAGCAGAGGAATGAAATGGTCTGACGATACAACAGGCTGCTCCCCGCATTTCTGGGGAAGAGCAATGGGCTGGTATGTCATGGCGCTGGTGGATATACTGGATTATTTCCCTGACGATGATCCAAAAAGACCCGTTATCATTGGTCATTTCGCAGATGCGCTCAAGGCTCTTCTCAAGGTACAGGACCCTGTTTCGGGCGTCTGGTATCAGATCCTGGACAAGAGTCACGAAAAAGGCAATTATCTGGAGTCCTCTGCGTCCTGCATGATAACATATGCTCTCCTCAAAGCAATCAGGCTTGGCTACCTTGATGCTTCCATGGCAGTTGCGGCATCAAAGGCTTATAACGGCATTCTGGAGCAATTTGTCGAGGTGGATGGGGAGAATCTGGTCAACCTGAAAAACGTATGCAGTGTGGCCGGTCTGGGAGGCAATCCTTTCCGTGATGGTTCTTTAGCTTACTATTTCAGCGAGCCTGTCGTTTCAAATGATTATAAAGGATACGGCCCATTCATACTGGCCAGTGTGGAATATATCAGAAGGAATGAGCGGCTTACACCCTCATGATGGAAGCTATGAATTTTGACATTACGGCCTTTGGAGCCAACCCTGCCGGCAATAGTCTGTGCACAAACGCTGTCAACGCAGCCATAGAAGCCTGCGTTGCTGCTGGTGGCGGTACAGTCCTTATTCCCTCCGGAAAATTTCTTACTGGACCAATCGAGCTTAAAAGTAATATCCAACTTCGTTTGGATGCCGGCGCACGTCTGGTCTTCAATGATGACCCAGGCCTTTACCCCATTGTGGAAAGCCGTTGGGAGGGTGCGGAAGTTCCTGTTTTCATGCCCATGATCTACGGTAGAGGTGTCCGCAATGTCTCTGTCATTGGGCTGGATACTCTGGAAGGGCGAGGGGCTCCGAAAGCGCAGGGCACTCTAAATGACCGAGGCATTGCGAACGAACAGGGGGCTCGTGATCGCCGGGGCACTTTGGACGGGCAGTATGCTACAGTCGGACAGGGCACTCTGGACGGGCAGGGATCCGCCTGGTGGAAGGCCTTCAGGAATAAACAGCTGCCTTATCCGAGACCCCGACTCATCAGTTTCGAGGATTGTGATAACGTCAGTATAGAAAATATAGCGTGTGTCAATTCACCGTCCTGGACTATTCATCCGATCCGCTGCAGCAATGTCGCCATCCGCGGCCTGCACATCAAAAACCCCTCGGATTCTCCAAATACGGACGGTATCAATCCCGATTCCTGCAGCAACGTCCATATCTCAGGCTGCCATATTGACGTCGGCGATGACTGCATTACGCTTAAATCAGGCACTGAAAAAAGCGCATACCGCATTGCCTGCGAAAACATCGTAATTACCGGCTGTACGCTGGCGCATGGCCACGGAGGGGTAGTCATCGGCAGTGAGATGAGCGGCGGAGTCAGGAATGTTTCCATCACCGATTGTATATTTGACGGAACAGACCGCGGTATCAGAATGAAAACAAGAAGAGGCAGGGGCGGCATAGTCGAAGATATCCGAATATCCAACTGTGTCATGGAGGATGTACTATGCCCTATTGTAATGCATCAGTTCTACTTTTGCGGGGAGGGCGGAAAGGAAATCCGGGTCTGGGATAAAAACCCCCATCCCGTAGAATTGGACACCCCTGCTTTCCATAGGATTCACTTTTATCATATTACAGCCAGAAACGCAAGCATAGCTGCGGCATTCCTCTATGGTCTCCCCGAGATGCCCATATCGGATGTCAGCTTCAATACCGTTAACATCAGCATGAAGGCGGACGCACAGGCCGGTATTCCGGCTATGATGGATGGCATCGAACCTGTTGCCAGGCGTGGTTTCATCTGCCGCAACACAAAAAACCTCTCGTTTACAGATGTTGCTGTAACAGGCTACGAAGGCCTTGAGTTTAATGTCAAATAAAGGCAAACGTATAAACAAATAAATGTGCAAAAAATGCGAAAGTGTTCAATGCTTGTAATTTATACAGAAAAAAAGAGCAATAATTTCGATTGTGTTTAATTTTTTGGCAATAGTACGTAGAAAATTTGAACACAAAAGGAGATTTTGCTCATTTGAGAGCAAAAATCTGATCACAATCGAAATTTTTGCTCAGTCGTCTGCTTAAATCTAAACACAATCGAAATTTTTGCTCAGTCGTCTGCTTAAATCTAAACACAAACGTAAATTTTGCTCAGCCGTCTGCTCATTTACTTTAAGTGATAATGTAAAAATGAAGAAGTAGAAGGGATAGTTTCAATTCGCGTTTAGGATGGAACACCTCACCGATAAAATGTTTCCTTCAAGTAGCGTATCCCTTCGTCAATCTCCTGCGGTGCGGTATCCTCCATGAGCACATAGCTCATGGGCTTGTATTGCTTCAGAAGCCCAAACACCAGCCCATAATGGAGGGAGCCTTTTCCGGCCTGAACCGATCGGAGCTCGCTCCCGTCAATAATGAAGTCCTTGGCGTGAAGCGCAACGATCCTGTCGCCGAAAAGCTCAAAGGACTCTTTGATGATCCTATCCTGATCAAGATAGTTATCTATTGTTAATAGATTCACCGGATCAAATATCACTTTAAGATGATCGGAGCCTATCCTGTCGATCAGCCTTTTGATGCGCTCCGGTGAGTTCATGACATATTTCGCGACCCCTTCGACTGCCACGATTGCCCCAAATTTCTCCGCTTCTTCCACCAGCTCGCGGACACTGCCGACCAGCAGCTCAAAAGCCTCTTCGCTGTGGTTATCCGGGTGGAAGGAAAAATCAGCGTTCAGCGATCCGGTCTCCGTCCCTACCACCGAACACCCGAAATCCCGGGCATAACACAGGTATTCTTTGAAGAGGGCCAGCTGCCTTCTTCTTTCCTCTTTGTCGGGCGCTCTCACGCCAAGCAGCATACTGATGTCTCCTTACCTTCCCTGCTTCTTATACTCGATTGGTGTAATTCCTGTCACATTTTTAAACACTGTGGAAAAATACTGAACATTTTGATACCCCAGGCTCTCACATATCTCATAAATTTTCTTGCCGCTGTATCTTAAAAGCTCCTTGGCCAGCTCCACCCTGATGTTTCGGACATATTCCACAAATGGGATCCCGGTTTCTTCCTTAAAAAGCCTGCTAAGATAGGAAGGATTCAGGTTGACATGCTCTGCTACCTCACTTAAAGAGAGGTCTTTATTGCTGTTCTTTTTTATGTATTCCACCGCGGAATTGATTACGCTGCCCACGCGGAGAGCTTTTTTCTCATTGATGACCTTGCAGGTCCTCTCCACAAGATTTTCATACCAGCCTGTGATCTCGTCCAGGGTGTGCTTTTTGAAAATCTCCCCGTATATATGCACAGGCTTGCCATATATCTCCTCGGGAGTGATGTTCATTTCATAGAGCGTCCGCAGCAGAGCGGACAGAAGCTGGCAGAAAACCTGCTGAATATAGTAATAGGGTATACTCCTGACACTGACCAGCTCATCGATCTTTTTGCGGATCAGCAGCATGACCTCCCGTGACTTTCCCGTCCAGAGCGTATCCTGAATGCGTCTTAGCAGCTCGTTCAAGTCATTTACCGGAAGGGTAAGCATGTCGTCCTTCAGTTCTACGTGATCGATATAGAGCACCGTATTGTTCCCATAAACCAGCCTGTAGTTCAATGCCTTCACGGCTTCCTGATAAGATGCGGCCACATCCCTGACCGAAGGATAGATTCTCCCCAGACCCGCACTTACAGAAATATCGATAGCTCTGTGTAAGGAATTCTTGATTTTTTCCGCAGTCTTTGCCGCTATACGTATAGCTTCCTCGTGATCAGCTCCTGTATTGTAGATGGCGACCACTTCATTGTTGTAGCTTTGAAAGACGGTCCGCTTAAACTGCTCGGGCAAAAGCTCCTTTATCATTTCAGATATCCGCAGCAAAATAATCTGGACGCTTTTTTCAAAAAACTCCTCGGAGGTTTCCTCCAGATTATCCAGTGTAAAGACCATGACGCCGATGTCGTGTTCATCGATATCAATGCCGTAGGTGTCGAATTGCTTGCTGTAGTCCCCGGAAATCTTTGTTTTTCCCATAATCAGTTTATTATGATAATATTCCTGAATCGTCGGAAGGCTGCTCTGATAAAGCTCCTCCAGCCTGTCCTGATTTTCACGCAGGTAAATTTCCTTCAGAATAATATCACGCGCTTTCTGGACCTCTTCAATGATTCTCTGCTTCCTAAGCGGCTTGGTGATATAGGAAAGGACTCCGAGGGATATAGCCTCCTGAGCATATTCAAACTGCTCATAGGCGCTGATGAGAAGAATTTTGATACCCGGCAGGATTTTTCTGAGTTCTTTGATAAGCTCAAGGCCATTGAGTCCCGGCATTTTGATATCTGTGATAATTAAGTCGGGACTCAGATTCCTTGCCAGCTCAAGTGCTTCAATCCCATTGTGTGCAGCGCCGACCACCTTGATGCCGAAGCTTTTCCAGTCAATGCTTTCCGTAAGGCCATCGAGAATGATCTGTTCATCATCTGCAATAATCATTTTAAGCATGCTGTTCCTCCCGAATTCCGGCCGGTTCTGAAGGGATGAAGACAGTTACCTTTGTCCCGGCGCCTTCCATACTTTTGATCGTCAATCCATAGGTATCGCCATATGCGATCTTGATACGCTTGTTAATATTCCCCAGCGCGAAGAAGCTGTCGATGGGTTCATCCTTTTCACCGTTGAGATAACTGATTACCTCCTGGATTTTGTCGTTGCTGATTCCAACGCCATTGTCCTCTACCGTAAAGAATATCCTGTCCCTTATTTTGATTCCCTTCACTGAAATATGCGCCAGGTCAGCCTTCGGCTCAATCCCGTGGCAAATGGCATTTTCCAGCAGCGGCTGCAAAATAAAATTAGGAATCGTCATCGAAAGAATCTCGGGGTCAAAATCGAAGTCACAGGTAAAGCGGTTCTTAAAGCGTATCTGCTGAATTTTTACATAATCCTTTAGCTGCTCCAGAGTATCTGATATCGTGATATAATCCTTGCCTGCATTGAGACTTTTTTTATAATAATTCGAGACGGCGTCCACAAGAACCTCCAGTTCATCGTACCGCTCCAATTGAATAAGCCAGTTCATATTATCGAAAATATTGTAAATAAAATGCGGATTAATCTTGGATTGCAGGAGCTTCAGCTCCGCCTCCTTCTGCAGCAGCTTCTGCTCGTAAAGCTCGCCGAACAGATTTCGGATCCTGTCCACCATGTCGTTGAAGCTCGAATACATATACCCGAATTCATCATGACCGCTGTCTGAAATGGAAACATTGAAATCTCCTTTCTCAACCTTCTTCATGGAAAGGATCAATGTCCTGATCCGCCGGTAAATCTTTGCCTGCATGAGCAGTATAAGTAATACGGCCGAAATTGCGCTCATCATAAAAAAAAGCAGCAGGATTGCATCGCGAAGCTGGGACATCTGAGCATTGGATGTATTGGCGGGCACAATGGATACATAGCGCCAGCCGGTATACTCGGACCTTTCATATATGACAATATATTCCGTGTTATCGGCCTTATAGGTTTTGACGCCGCTGTGCCCCACAACAAGAGCATTTATGGCAATGATTTGATCTCTTGTAAACATGGAGCCGTCCGAAAACGCTTCCACCAAAATATTATTGTAATCGTCAACAAGCATGCTCCCAGAAGAGCTGTTCCCCTGAATGACTTTCTTCAAATCATATTTATCAATATTAATGGCCAGCGTTCCGGCCTTTTTCCCTTCAGAAATCAGGTATACCGGACGGACAAAAGAGATCTGTTCATAATTCCTATTCAGAATAAAGGTAAGGTTCTTTCTGTATAAATCCGTCAGAATATAGCGTTCGCTTGTGTCCTGAAGCATGTCAAAATACTTTTTATCTTCCCATTTCAACGTGGAAAACAGTCCATAATCTGAAGTTATCAGTTTTCCATCCCGATTAACGTATAAATCAACAGATTTTGTGCTTGTGGTAGAATTGGTCACGATTCCCTGAAGTGTTTCCATCAGATCACGATAGTTTTGTGCTTGCAGGGACGGATCATGGGAATAAAGCCCCAATACCTTCTGCACCACAGGATTACTCTGAACGATATCCGCCGTATACTCCATGCTCTCAAGCGTCCGGTTGACAAATTCATTAGTCTTTATAACGACACTTTGGCTTTCACTTATTACGATCTGCTTGATATTCGCGGAGTATAGTCTGTAGAAAACAGAGTTGAATACAAGATAAACAAATATGACAATTATAAAAAAATAAAGAATTATTTTTTTCTGTGAGGCAAATATCTTATAATCACTTTTTGAAATGGGCTCGGTATCATGCTGCTTCATGCGTGTGCCCTCTTTCATCGTATATAATAATAATATAATAAATCCCTCTATGTAGCAATAAAGCAGCAAAATAAAACCCAAGGCAGAAAATGTAAAACAGGGCAGAATTGTTTTTCCGCCCCGCAATACCAACATTTTTCCTATTGGCAGGTCATTACTTGTTCAATTCATTGAGCATTTCATCACCGCTGATGCTCTTCCAGAAGGCTTCGAAATCAACGTAGCCCTTATCAACAGTCGTCGCGCCCATAATGATTAGAGATGCTATTTCTTCTATCTTCTTCTTGTATGCAGGCTGGTTCTTGTCATACAGATCAGATTTACCGCCTATGACCACATACTTCGGTCCAAGATACTTGACAACCTCACTGTTGATCTCAAGCTGTCTGGGTATCAGTTTTTCGACTTCACCCCAGCTGAAATCAAACTTATCCACCTTCGGGTAGTACAGATAGAATTGGTTGACATCACACTTGTAACCTGAGTTGGCAGCCTTTTCTGTGGCTTTGATCTCACCGTTTTCAATCGTAAAATGCTTATCCTGGACACCAAGGCATCTGAGCTTAACACCCTCTTCGGTATAGACATAATAGTCAATGACTTCCAGAGCTCTGTCAGGATTAGCGCAATTAGGAGCAATAGCAAGCACGTCATTGATTGCTTCATTCAAATTGCCACCTTTACCGGTTGGTCCTCTGAGTTCATAAACCGGAACGAACTCGGTAGCCGCATTCACTTTGACGCTCTCTGAGGAATAGAACAGGAATCTGTTCCAATAGTCCAGCGTGGATACTGCTTTTCCGGTGAACAATTTTTCACGGATCATTGCATTCTCATTGGTAAGGAATTCCTGATCCCAGATACCGTCTGCGTACAGCCTGGCTATGTACGTCAGAGCTTCCTTCATTTCCGGAGTATTGAAGCCATCGTAGTATTTTCCCGAGCTGTCCTGCGCAATGCCAAAGTAAGCGCCAAACGGGTTTGTGAAGAATGGCAGGTTATCCAGGAACTTCGGGAACGTAAAGGGAATGACTCCGGATCCAGCCGCTTTTTTCATCTCGGTATAGAACTCTTCAGTAGAAGGCGTGGAAGAGAGATTTATGCCGAACTTATCAATCATGTCTTTTCTGAGCCACAGATTTTTTTTCATTGGAACGTACATCGGAATAGCCTGGACTTTACCATTTACAGTGACATACTGCATATAGCTTGGATCGATCTGGGATGTAATGTTTGCAAAGTTGGGAAGCAGATCATCCAAAGGCCTTGTGTAGCCTCTTGCTGCATACACCTGAATATTATCCATCGCTTTTCTCACGGCAAAGATATCAGGAGCATCGTTGGAACTGAGCATAACATTCAGTTTATCGTTGTAGCTGCTCTGCGGAGGGGCTATAACTTCAAGATCAGTGCTGGTTTTTGCCTCAATAGCCAACTCAACCTCTTTCATCAGCTCTGGATCGACTGCCTCTCCTCCCCAACCGGTTTGTGAAAGACAAAAGCTCAATTTGACAATTTCCTTCGGAGCAACTGTTTCCTCAGGTGTTTTTTCAGCTGCCGGTTCTGCTTTGGTTTCCGGTTCGGCAGCAGCCGTTGTGGTCGGTTCCGCTCCTTGTTTAGCCGTCCCGCAGCCAAACAGTGCCATTGCAAACATAATGCCAACAAGTATGAGCGCCGGGATTCTCCTCACTTTTAACATCTTTATCATTTCTCCTTTCATAATTTGCCTCTATAAAATCGGACATTCAATGTCCGAGCATAGACAACGCGGGATCTGTACTACTCTTTTATAGAACCAAGCATGATGCCTGAGATAAAATACTTCTGAACCAAAGGGTAAAGTATCAGTACCGGCAGCATGGTCATGATCATGACCGCCATCTTAAAGTTATTCAGCGCCGAATAAGAGGATATCGCCGATTCAGACTGGAAAATAAGCTGTCGCAGCAGTACCTGCAGCGTATATTTTGAACTGTCGTTGATAAACATGACCACACTAAGATAAGTGTTCCAGTGGGATACGGTTGTAAATAAGGTAACTGCAGCCAATATCGGAATCGATATTGGCATGACTATCCGGATCATAATTCCAATCTCGGTGCATCCGTCGATCCTGGCGGACTCCATGAGACTTTCCGGAAGCGAGCTGATATAATTCTTGACCAGTATCAGGTTATACGTGGAGATCGCAGCCGGAATGATCAGGGCAAGATAACTGTTGATCAGTCCAAGGTTTTTAACGACCAGATAGAACGGGATGATCCCCGCATCCAAAACCATGGTTGCTATTACAAACCTGATAAGGAAGCTCTTCCCGATGAGATCCTTTTGAGCCATTGCATAACCCATAGTAACCGTCATGATCATGGAAAAGGCCGTTGCGGCAATTGTCACCAGTATCGAATTCCTGAAGGCCGGCATATAACCGCTGTTCAATATGGCCCGGTAGCTTTGAAAGGTGATATCCCTCGGGACCAGGACAAAGCCCAGCCTTGCAACGATATCATCCGGTGATAGAGACGTCACGATAATCATCAGCACAGGCAATGCAATCACTATGCACACCAGTGACAATACAGCAAAATTTATCACGTTAAAAACCTTTCGTCCAATGGAGACCTGATACATATCAATCACCGTCCGCTACTATAGAATAGATTCGCCCAGGGCCTTTTTACTGGTCATGTTACATCCGACAACAAGTAAGGCGCTGACGACCGCGGTAAATAAGCTGACAGCTGTCGCATAACCGATATTTCCGTTTAGCAGGCCCTCCGTGTAGGAGTAGGTGGATAATACCTCGCTGACACTTAACACGGTAGGCCCGGTCATAACGAGGACCTGTTCGAAAATCATCAGAATTCGAGCAACCGTTAACAAAAGGACCGTTGCGATCGTGCTTTTAATCGATGGAAGCGTAACATACTTCAGCTTCCCCAGGTAACCGGCTCCATCCACGGTGGCGGCGTCATACAGCTGCGGGTCAACAGTTGACAGGGTCGCTACGTAAATAACAGTGCCATATCCTACGTCACGCCACATATAGGATGCGACGAGCACACCCCTGAAATACTGCGGCATGGCCATAAAGTAAATGGACTTGCCGCCAAGCAGCTGTATGATCTCATTGACAATACCTTCGCTGGGTGAAAGGATCATAACGAAAATTGCTCCGACCACGACCCATGAAAAGAAATGCGGGATATAAACAATAAATTGAACCAGCTTCTTAAATCTGATATGGATGATTTCGTTCATCATTAAGGCCAGTATGATTGGCAGCGGAAAATAGAAAACCAGATTCAAAAAACTGATGATCAATGTGTTTCTGAAGGCACCCCAGAAGCCTGGGGATGTAAAGAGCTGTCTGAAATTATCAAGTCCGATGAAAGAGATCTGAGCCTTTGTCCCGTAATCGGTAAAGGCTGTGACGGCGCCAAGCATCGGGGCGTATCTAAAAAAGAGATACCAGAGGACACCCGGTATGAGCATGATAAGGATCGCTTTTTGCCGTTTAAATTTACTTCTAAGTTCACTTTTTCTTACTATCTTGTCCGGAATGACTGCTTTATTCTCTTCGGAAGTTACTGCCGCATTTGTGCTCATTTACACTTCTCCTTAAGCAGATAATTACTATATAATTATCATACTTAAGTCCGGACACAATATAAACATGACATTTTCCACATTTGTTATAAGTTTTTTACTTTGCCGATGATTTTCTCGGCACAACGAATCCCGTCCACTGCCGCTGAGATTATACCTCCGGAATATCCTGCTCCCTCTCCGCAGGGATACAGCCCTTTGATCCCAATGGCCTCAAGGCTCTCTCCCCTTACAATTCGCACAGGGGAAGATGAGCGTGTCTCCGCCCCGGTTATCAGCGCATCAGGGAAGGCAAAGCCGGGCATCCACGCCTCCATCTCTGAAATGCTCTGCCGCAAAGAAGCTGCGACTGCCTCCGGCATATAGGAATCTACCGGCGCAAACCCGGTTCCCGGAAGATAAGTCGGCAGCACCTCTCCAAAGGCCGTTGTCTCACGATTGTTGATAAAGTCCTCCAGCCTTTGCACCGGTGCTTTGTAACCCCCGCCTCCGGCCGTAAACGCCGCTTCCTCAACCCGGCGCTGAAACGCTATACCGGCAAGAGGATCACCGCTGCGAAGCTCCTCCGGATCTATCGTCACTAAAAGCGCCGTGTTGGCATTTCTGCCGTCCCGCGCATATTCGCTCATTCCGTTTGTAACCAATCTGTTATCCTCTGAGGCGCCTGCGACCACTCTCCCTCCGGGGCACATGCAAAAAGTGTATACGCCTCTGCCGTTCGGCAGATGTACGACCATTCTGTAATCGGCAGCGCTAAGCGAAGGGTGCCCGGCAAAGTCTCCGTATCGGATTTTATCAATCATCGCCTGCGGATGCTCAATGCGCACGCCCATCGAGAACGGCTTTTGCTCCATACAAATGCCGCCGTTCCGCAGGCTCTCAAATACATCCCTTGCGCTGTGACCGACGGCCAGTATAATATTGTCCGTATTTAGCTCATTCAGTACCCCGTTCTCATAAAACCGTACGCCTGTAACCTGTCCTTCACTGTGCAATATATCCGTCACAATCGCACCGAAGCGCACCTCACCTCCGAAGCCGACAGTCTTTTCTCTAAGTCTCTTCACTGCATCGCCAAGGCGGTCGGTGCCGATATGAGGCTTGCTCACAAAAAGAATTTCCGGCGGCGCACCCGCCTCCACAAATTCATTGAGAATCTTCATCTTACGCGGATCCCTTAGCCCAACCTTCAATTTTCCGTCGGAAAATGCACCTGCTCCACCCTCGCCAAACTGCACATTGGAGTTTATATCCAGAACCCCGGTCTGCCAGAACTTTAGTACGCTTTGCCTGCGTCTGTCCACATCAAGACCGCGTTCGAGCAGGATGGGGCTTGCCCCTGCCTGCGCAAGAATCAGCGCCGCAAAGATTCCCGCAGGACCGCATCCAATGACCACAGGACGCGAACTCAGCTTTTCAACCCTCGGTACCGTGTAGAAGCTCTCCTGCGCCTTTGTGACAGCTTTGCCTCTTTTCTGTGCCAGAACCTCGTCTTCATCTCCGAAGACAAAGACGTCTATTGTCATATCGAAATAGACGTCCTGTTTATCAATCGAATTGATCGAACGTTTTACAATATTAATGCGCTCAATTCGGTCATGCCCGATGTGAAGCCTCTTTGAAGCAATATCTTTCAGCATTTCCAGATCATATATAAGCGGTATTTTCAGTTCGGCGATCCTGATCATTGTTAGCTCCCAGTCCTGCTGCACTTCATAGCACGCATAAACATGTATTGCTATTGCATCAAACCCATTACAAGGCTGCCAGCGCCTGCTCCAAATCCCATATCAGGTCATCTATATGCTCTGTTCCTATGGACAGACGGATAGTGTTCTTCCTGATCCCTGATTCCAGCAGCTCCTGTTCGGTCATCTGTGAATGGGTCGTACTTGCGGGATGGATTACAAGAGATTTTACATCGGCAACATTTGCAAGCAGTGAAAAAATCTCAAGCTTGTCTATGAAGGCCTTTGCTTCCTCTGCGCCGCCCTTTATCTCAAAGGTAAAGATGGAACCGGCGCCCTTCGGGAAGTATTTCCTGTAAAGCTTGTTGTACGTGCTGTCAGAAAGGGACGGGTGGTTGACTCTTTCCACCTTCGGATGGTTCTTGAGGAAATCAATGACCCTGATCGTATTTTCCACATGCCGTTCCACGCGCAGCGATAACGTCTCCAACCCCTGCAGAAACAGGAACGAATTGAACGGGCTCAGTGCAGCGCCCGTATCCCTGAGCAAAGTAACTCTTGCTTTGGTGATATAGGCCGCAGCGCCGGCTGCATCTGTAAAGCGCACGCCATGGTAACTGGGATCCGGCTCGGTCAGGTATGGGAATTTGCCGGAGGCGGCCCAATCAAACCTTCCGCCATCAACAATAACGCCTCCGATGGAGGTTCCGTGACCACCGATAAACTTGGTGGCCGAATGCACAATAATATCCGCACCATTATCGATCGGACGAAGGAGATAAGGTGTTGCAAATGTATTGTCAACTATGAGAGGTATGCCATTTCCGTGTGCAAGCTCTGCTAAAGCTTCAATATCCACAAGACTGCAGTTGGGGTTGCCAAGGCTTTCAATAAAAATAGCTTTGGTATTCGGCCTGATCGCCGATTCGAAGCTTCTCTCTTCATCCGGATTCACAAAGGTCACATCAATGCCAAAATCCTTGAACGTATGGGCAAAAAGATTGTATGTGCCTCCATATATAGTATTTGCTGATACTACGTGGTCGCCCGCATGAGCTATATTCTGGATGGCATAGGTGATCGCCGCAGCGCCGCTGGCCACCGCAAGGGCAGCAATGCCGCCTTCAAGAGCCGAAATACGCTTTTCAAAAACATCCGTAGTAGGATTCATTATGCGCGTATAAATATTGCCGCCTTCTGTAAGCCCAAACCGGCCCTCCGCCTGAGCGGAATTGGTAAAAATATATGAGGTTGTCTGGTAGACCGGAACAGCTCTCGCGCCGGTTGCGGGATCAGGATTCTCCTGTCCTGCGTGGAGTTGCAGAGTTTCAAATTTCAGGTTTCTTTCATTTGGCATCCTTATCACTCACTTTCTATCTATTTATCAGTCTTTTTTTCTGTCTGTCTTTCTTTCTATCTGTCTGCCGTCGAGAGTTTTACCCGATTATACTATGCAGGCGGCCTCATCTCAAGCAGTTTATCCGTGTCTGGAGTAATTGTTCTCAGCATCTTCTGGCACATTACTCCGCGAAAAGAGGGGTGGACAAATATCTTTCACCCGTATCCGGCAAAATTACAACGATAGTTTTTCCTGCATTCTCCGGCCGCTGTGCGATCTGTGTTGCAGCCCATATGGCGGCGCCTGACGAAATCCCAACCAACAGGCCCTCTGTTTTGGAAAGTTCCTTGCCGATCGCAAAAGCATCTTCATTTTTCACTGTAATGATTTCATCGTAAACAGACGTATCCAAAACCGTCGGTACGAATCCTGCGCCAATCCCCTGAATCTTATGCGGTCCTGCCCTGCCTTCCGAAAGCACCGGTGAATCAGCCGGTTCAACAGCAATAATCCTTACATCCGGGTTCTTCGATTTTAAGAATTCACCGGTGCCTGTGATGGTTCCTCCGGTACCGATACCGGAAACAAGAAAGTCGACCTTTCCATCGGTATCCTCCCATATCTCCGGTCCGGTCGTTGCCTTATGAACGGCAGGATTGGCAGGATTGTCAAACTGCCCCGGTATAAAAGAATGCGGGATCTGCGACGCAAGTTCGTCTGCCTTTTCGATCGCACCCTTCATTCCTTTCGCTCCTTCCGTAAGTACAAGCTCCGCCCCATATGCCTTCAGAAGATTCCTGCGCTCAACGCTCATAGTATCGGGCATTGTGAGGATGATCCTGTATCCTCTCGCGGCTGCAACGGATGCGAGTCCGATACCGGTGTTGCCGCTGGTCGGCTCAATAATAACGGAATCCGGCTTCAACAGGCCCTTTTCTTCGGCATCATCAATCATTGCCTTTGCAATCCTATCCTTTACGCTCCCCGCAGGATTGAAATACTCCAGCTTTGCAACAACCGTTCCTTTAAGTTCATGCTTCTTTTCATAATTCGACAATTCCAGCAAAGGTGTTTTTCCTATCAGCTCTGTGAGACTCTTAAAAATTTTTGACATATTATTACCTCCAGCATTGTTCATTATTCAATCAACTATTATAATTCATATATGTTTTATATGATATGTAATATCATAATCCTTCACAATAATATTGTCAATAGCAATATTAAATATTTAATAAAATTTTTAAGCCAATTTTTAAGCCAAAGTCTTACTGTTTGTTTTAGAGAAAAGATGGTAAGTATATTATATTAAAATGAATTTAGAGGTGAATTTATTATGGATAAAATTAAATTAGCAGTGATTTATTACAGTGCCACAGGAATCAATTACCAGCTTGCCCAATGGGCAGCGGAAGCAGGCGAGGCTGCCGGGGCCGAGGTGAGACTTCTCAAGGTGCACGAACTGGCACCTGAGGCCGCCATCAACTCAAATCCCGCCTGGAAGGCACATCTTGAAGCAACACAGCATATAAAGGAAGCTAGTTCCGATGATCTGGTCTGGGCGGATGCAATTGTGTTCAGCGTACCCACCCGTTTCGGTAATCTTGCCTCACAGATGAAGCAGTTCATTGATATCCAGGGAGGTCCATGGTCCAAAGGTCTTCTGGCAAACAAGGTAGTCACGGCCATGGCTTCAGCGTCCAATCCTCACGGCGGACAGGAGGCTACTATTAAGAATCTGTATACTTCAATGATGCACTGGGGTATGATCATCGTTCCCCCGGGCTATACGGACGGAACTATTTTCAAGGCAGGCGGAAATCCCTACGGGACATCGGTCACGCAAGGCCAGGATGGAAAAATGGTCGAGGATGTCAAGGATGCCGTAGTTTATCAGGCGAAGAGGGCCATTGAGGTTGCCGGTTGGCTGAAAAAGGGGAAGGAATAAAACAAGCAGAACTCGTAAGCAAGCAGATTTTATAAATAAACAAGGTTTCGTGTCTGGCTATTGGCTACACGATATTAGTCGGACACGAAACCTTTTAGTCATTCGTCTGTATGACTGTATTATCATACAAATAAGCCGCTTCTATTTTTCCGTCCTTAGCTAAAACCCTGCAATGGGTCGATACGCCGGCAGGGGTTCCGACAACTCCCACCTTTATGCTATTTATAGCAATTAATGAGCCTCCGCGTACAGCGCTTGATTTTTTTCTAAACATTATATCTTTTGCAATCAAATTTGTCTGGTAGCACCCCCGATCAGTAACTACTATATTGCCGTTTGCCAGAATAAATGAATTTTGCCCGTTTTCAAAAATAGCATCCTCCTGGTAGCCATGCACTTCTTCTTGCGTGAGTATGTACTCTTCTATTTTCCTGCCGAGTACTTCAATCAAACTGGCATCTTCAATACATCGCGCATTCATCCCAATTAGTATGCTTTTTACATCTTCAAAAATCTCTATAAGATTGATAGTTTCTTCATCAGTGAATAATTTCAGCATTCCCTGAGCATCCTTCAAAAGACTTCTTAATCTATTCTTTTTACTCAGGACTTCCTGAAGTAATTTCTTTTTGGTATATTCGCAATCCTTTGAAGTATCAGCCAAATCAGCCACAGTTTGAAATGCTTTCACAATTCCCTGGATCTGCTGTAATAAAGGCAGAAAATATAAGTAATTTAGAATGTTAGCGCCGGCTGATACCCTGCTGTTAATAATATTGCCATGAACCCTGATATTTCCTTTTGAATATACATCTGCATGGTATATGTTGCCGAATACAGTGATATCTCCTCCGGCAGTAACCTTCAAATTATCTGCTATACTGCCTTTTATAACGATGTCACCATCAAAATGAATATTCCCGGTAGCAACATCCACATCTTTTGCAATGACTAAAGTGTTGACAACGCTTATCTTACCATTCTTATACATCGGCCTTCCCGCGGAGGCTGCTATTACTTTTGTCCCATTGTTAAATAATACGGCTCCGTCTCCTGCCCTGAGAGGTATATCTTTACCTTCTCTGGCTTTAATCACCTCGCCGGTTACTGTTATACCGTCCTTCCCCGGAATTGCCGGGGAAGTTTTTATTGCAAGTACTTCACCCACTTCTACCGTAGGGATAATTGTGTGGTTCATAAGATTTACTTTCTTTTCAGTATCAAAGTCAGGATTGTGATAACTGGTATTAGTAAACAGGTATTTTGTTACACTGTCAAAGCCATTTATAGGGTGTCTTCCTTTCGCGACAATAGCACTTCCCCCATTAGGTTCAGCTAGTAGTTTGTTTATTTTTTCTATATTGACAAGTCTTAAATCGACATTCATAGCCTCCAGCTTTTTAAGGCATTGTTCCAAAGTAACATCAGGCGGTTGAATTTCTATGTAATCTGAATGTACATAAACAAAATTACTGCGTTTTGCATCTCTGACAAAGTATTTCTTTCCTGATATTTTTATAACTTCCAGCGACGCCTGCATTTTGTCGTTTGAAATGTGTACGTTGATTTCAATTATAGGGTCAACTATTATTGATTTGAATTCAATGTTATCATCGCATGTCACAATAGCAGCACCGTAAATCTTCTCTCCATTAACAAACACGTCTGTCTGAGGGTCGTCGATTAACATGGATGCATATCTTCCTTCTTTCAAAGGATTCGTTACCATTGCTTTGCCAGAAATAATTTCGATGCTGCCATCCTTATTCTGTTGGTCTTCAATCTCAACGCTTGATGGTTTAATAAGTTCAATTTTATATACTCCGGGTACTCGGGCTATTCCCCAAAATCTATTACGTGGGTATTTTTCAACGAACACCCTTAATTGTTTCTTATCGCACTTATAGAACCTTTCAGCTTCAATTACAGCATCTTTCATACTTTTTGCTTTAAATAACATACACTGCTCCCATGAATTAGTACAAATATAAACACGGCGCAATAAAAAAGGCAACCCCTCGGTCACCTATACGACATGCTAATAGAATAATCTATGCAATAGTTATTTTTTTGCATATGCTGTGTGGTAACCCAACCGTCATGGCATTTTTTGCTGTAGACTTGTGGCTTTGCGTCCTCACCTTTTAGTGAGTTTGCCTTTTTCATTTTTTCAGTATTCAATTGTTATTCTTTGAAACAATTATACTATATTATTACATAATTTTATAGTAAATTTTCCATAATTTTTTTACTCCAGCCTAATGGTCTACTCGTCTATAAATTATATCAACGCTTTTTACTCATCACCATTCCGAAATAGCCGCATAGTATATAGAAGAAATAACTGTGTAAAGAGGGTATATCCATGCAGCTGCCTAAAGGCTCGGGGCTTGAAGCCCTGGATAGACTGACCCGTAAAAGCCTGAAATATTATTCCGATCTGATTAAATCGGACCGTTTACCGGCTATCAGACTGCCTGAAATAAAAATACCGGATATCAAACCTCCTGTCGTCAGACTGCCGTCCGCCGAGGATCTGAGAAAACCGGTTGAGTCACTGATAAAAGGTTTGAACACCGCCGTTTCACAATTCAGAGAAAAACCGGAGAAGGTCGACTACCATGCTGTAGTGAACAGTTTTTTGCCGCCCGGCGCCAGGCTGCTTAAGCCGCAATATCCCGAAAATGCCGGCGATATCCAGTTTGCCGATCTGGACTCAGATGGCCGCAGCGAACTGGTCACCACGTATACAACCACTGACGGTATCAGGACAATGGTATTGAAGAAGGATGAAGTACAATGGTACAAGATGGCTGAGATCAGCAACCCCGACTTTGTCGCGGTGCACTACCGCAACAGCGCCGATGTGGCAGGAGATGGCAAGAAGCATCTTTTGCTTGGGCTTGCGTCAAGGCATCAGAAGCACATACTGTTTGCATATGCGTTGACAGACGACGGCGCCAGAAAAATATTCAGCAGAGAATACAACAAGCTGGAGGTACAAAAGTCCCGCACCGCCTCCGGTTCAGTCACGGATGCCATTGCCTTCTGGGATGAGGAAACGGCCGGGATATACAATATCGATCTGGTCCACTGGAACGGTATCGATCTGGAAAGCCTGAATCCATCACGATACCTGGCAAACAAGGTTGTGCCCTATTACATTAGAACCCTCCGGGAAAATCCCGACGATACCTTAAGCTGGTATAACCTTGCGACCTCTCTGTCCGGAGCGGGTGATACCGTTAAGGCTGCAAGAGCTGTCAATCTGGGACTTCGTCACAATCCGGACACACAGCTTCGCAACAAGTTTGATGAGTTGAAAAACAGACTCTAAGCAAGGTAGCCAAGACAGTCATGAAGGAAGTGGGATCCTATGAATGACAAGGCGTTGAGCCTGCTCGATAACGTGAGGCTCAGCAACGGATCGCGGGAACTGAAAAACTATTATCGAGGGCAATTCCAGATTGATCGTCATAAAGCGATAGAAATGCTGAACGATCAGAATTTGCATTTCGGCACATTATACCTGTTAAAATCCGAATTGGATGAGAAAACAATAAAAAGTAACCTGGATCCGATCTATCGCAAAGCCCTTGAAATTGCAGACCTCCTGTCGGTTCAAATGCAAAAGCGTTCGGAATGGAGCCCCGGAAAGCTGGAAAGGAAGCTGCGTTCCACTGATGACGATACTATTTCGGCTCTCAGATGGATCGTCGGCACAGGGAATCCCGAGGATGGCTCCGACAGCAAATACGAGCTGCTGATGGAACGTTCCGCAGCTTTGCTAATAAAAAGTCATGGTGATAAGACCCAATTACCGGAGCTTGCAGAAATGATCTTTGCCCGTAACAGACGCAGAGCGCTGATTCACGAGCTGGTCTGGGTGTTTTTTGAAGCGCGCAGTCCGGACAGCTTGATGCTGCTTGCTCAGAGGCTCAACTCCCGCAACAGCCGTGACGCAGCGTTGGCGAAAAAGCTATTGTCTTTTATTCCGGGCATTGCGAACGAATCAGTACATACCGGACTCTCACCGTATTCATGTGTTTCAGCCTGGCTTGGAGAAAACAGACCTTTCCTGTGTTATACCGGTGAAAACCTTCATGTGAGCAATAATCCAATGCCCTACAGTGTGTCTGCGCCTGCTAAATATCTCTGTCATCCGGTATCAATCGTCACCGGTGAGCCTTTGATGCCGTTCCTTCCCAGTGAAAATATTAAGCTGGCAGCCTTTCAAAAATTGCCGGAAAAACTTCAACAGCAATTGGCGGCATTCTCCTGGATGCTTTACAAAAGGAATATTTATCAGTGGAACAGTTGGATCCGGCTTTCTGTCAATGAACAGTCTGCTCTGGCATCACAGATGACGGGGGGATATCTATGATTCAGTTAGCTGATGGTGAATTCAATGCCCAGTCACTTTTGGACACATACCCGGCCGGCAGCGCAGAGGCCGAGATGCTCGACAAGCTGATTAAAAACACCCATGTTTATCAGTATTCCTCCCTTGAGGAGCTGACATTCGAAATCAAGCTCCGCCGTAATATAATTGATGCTTCAGTTGACTTATACAGAGCCCGTCTCGCGTTTCGTACCTTTCGCGAATCCAGGTGCAACGAGGAGTTTTGGAACCGCAGACCGGACGGCGGTTTCGTACTGAGAACGGGTGTACAGCCGTCGGATGCGATCAATGATATCTTCATCCATACAAGACTGTATGGAACAGAATGCGCTACGGCCGTTATGATCGTTTATTACAAAGCCGTACTGGGTTCTTATGGCACAGATTTGTTTAACAGAGCATTCCCTGAAATTATTCTGATGAACTGGCAGGACATGGATGAATTGATGGGCATCTCAACATATCGCAAGCTGCCTGACTACATCCCCGGGGACTGCAGGTATTTCAGGAACCCCGATGTGAACCCCCTAACCCCGGAGTGGCAGGGAGAGAATGCCATCGATCTGGGAAATGGCAAATACTACGGGCACGGTATCGGGATAACCAATGCGGACGGTATTATTGAAGCGTTGAACAGAAACAGGGTCGAGGACTCACAGATATCGGCATACCTGATGGATACCGCAACACGTCCTCACTTCAAGGGATTATACCAGTACTGGAAAAATTCCTCATAATTAAGATACACAACGAATAGTTTTAACTTATGAGAAGATTATCTGCGATACATATTGATAAATTTTATAAGGATTCCTTCACACTGACCCTGTCAAATATGGCTACAGGAATCATCTCCTTCATTTTTTCAATCATCCTCTCCAGGGAGCTGGGAGCCGAAGGTCTGGGTCTGTACGGTCTTGTCATGCCGGTTTACGGCCTTTTGCTGTGTATCACAACGGACGGACTGATTACCGCAATCTCAAAAATAACTACCCTGTATTTTCACCGAAAGGAATACAGAAATCTAAAAAGGACTGTAAGTACCGCTTTTTTATTTGTCGCGGCATGGTCCGCATGTGTGGCATTGCTTGTCCTGGTCTGCCACAGCTTTATAGCTGAGCATATCGTCAAGGATCCCCGAGCGGCAGGCGCTATCATGATACTTAGCCCCGCACTGATTTTTGTTCCGCTTTCTGCCGTCATCAAAGGATATTTTTATGGTCTTGGTCAGTATAAGGTTACAGCTTCAGTGGACATTCTGGAAAAATTTCTAAGGGTCTCAATCCTGCTTGGCGCCATAATGATCCTTTCCCCCGGTTCTGATGTCAGTAAAACCGTCACCATAGCTTATTTTTCTCTTGCAACAGGAGAAGCCGTCAGCCTGCTGCTTTTGTTTATTTGCTATAAAATTCGCAACTCAAAGCTGAAGGGAAACACGGGCAAGTCTATCTCCAGAATTCAGCTCATATTCGATGTGTTTGTCATCTCCGTACCACTGTGTGCCGAAGGTGTTATCTCCTCATTAATTTCAGCCCTGTCCGCCCTTGTTCTGCCTCACAGGCTTGTGGCAGCCGGCCTTACCTACAGCGACGCGCTTGCTATGATTGGAAGATTCTGTGGCATGGCTCTCAATATCACAACGCTCCCATATATCATCATTGGTTCCATGCTGACCGTACTGGTTACTGAGCTTTCACCGGGTATCAGCAAAAGAGATTACTGGACTGCAGAAGAGCGGATCGCTCAAATCATTAGGATATCAGGTGTCATCGGAATCTCCACCGCGCTTATGTGCCTGAGGATCCCTGATACGCTCGGGCTTTTGTTTTATAAAAGAAATGATCTGGGAGAAATGATCCGTTTTGGAGCGTTGATCCGCCTGATCATGTTTGTTTCAATGCCCACCTTCGGCATTCTCAATGCCCTTGGCAGACAAAACACGCTGCTGAAAAACTCACTTATTAACTCTGCGCAAAGTTTGCTGCTCATCTTTCTGCTCGCAGGGATACCTGTGCTGAATATATACGGATATGGCCTCTCAATCATCCTGACAGCTATAACTTCTTTTATATTAAATATAAGAGAAATAAAAAAAGTATGTGAAATAAAGGTGACGCTTCAGGATGTGGTCACGCTTGCTCTGATAGGCATAGCAGTCTGGCTGGCTTCCGGTATCGTCATGAATTTTCTTGGCGGCGCCTCTCCCGTGGTCATGACTGCAGGTATCGTCATTACCTGCTTCGGCGGTATGCTCTGTATGTACAGGCTGACCTTCAGGCACCGGGAGGAGTCCTGAACTGCATCACAAACGCAGCTCCTCCTCCGCATTCGCAATGCTCCGCCCAAATCCTGCCCTTCATTTCAGTCATATAGTTGGCACAGCTATGCAGACCAAAGCCATGGCCATTTTTTTTCGTCGTAAATCCATAGGCAAATATTTTCTCCAGATTCCCCTCCGCTATACCGGGGCCGCTGTCACAAATGCGGATGAAAACATTCTCATTTTCCCTGAATACGGCAACTGTAAGGGTCTTGTCATCCTCAGGCGAATTTTCCATGGATTCAATGCCATTTTTAATAATATTGGTCAGCACGTGAAACAGTTTAGTCCTCTGAACAAGAGCCACGGCAGAGTCATCAACCATTCGGATCAACCTGATCCCAAACCTGTCGATCAGGGTCTGATACATCTTCAGCACATCATCGACAATCGGCACAAGATCCATCTCTTCAAGGCTTGACCTGACGCCGGTAAAGCTCTGCTGTTCATTGATGATCCCCTCTATCAGGCCAATTTTATCCAGCAGGCGGCTGATGTAAGTGTGCAGCTTTTCTTGAAAGTGTTCGAAGGAATTCCCCATGGAGACATAATATTGCATCAGCTTTTTACCCTTTGGATCATTTTTTATGAAGTCCTCCAGATCATCAAACCTCGACTCCAGCATATCGTTAGCCATTCTCAGATCATTAACGGCACTGACAGTCATTAGATTCTCAATGGAATGCGTTGTTACATTAACACTGTTCATGATGTTTGCGATATTGTGCAGAATTCCGGTTGAATCCTCCATTCCCCGCTTATGTGCCTGGACCATCAGCCTCCTGTAGCTTGCATCAAGCTTTTCAAACAGGTTAACACCATTTAACGCTGTTGAGATTTGCAATCCCAGAGCGCGATAAATCCTAAGATCCGTCTGCAGGGGATCAAATATGACAAAACCGATAAAATCATTTCCGATATATAGCAAATGTGCAAGCAGAAAATAAAGTTTATCTTCTTTAAATAAAACCTCGTCAAAGCTTCTGTTTTTATTTCGGACTTTATCGGTTCGGATCCTTTTACCTTCTCTATATTCAAACTCAAGATGGTAATCATCAAACAAGCTGCGATTGTCCGCACCGCCGAATAAATAAATATAGCAGCTGTTCACACCAACTCTGGGCAGGTTTGTCTCAATAGAGTCCATCAGACTGGCTGGATTGAAGTGCGTGATCAGGATCTGTCCGACTTCCTTCAGGGTAAGCTTTATATTGTTATACCGGATATCATCTGTGAACCACGCATTAGTCAACTTACTCTGCAAAAGGACCTGCATCTGATGGAACAGGTTCTCCACCCGGACAATGACATCCGTGTTTTTCTCTGCATACGGCAGGAAGTACGGCAGCAGCATCTCCCGGAACAAAACGGCGAAACTCCCGTTTTCCGCATATTCATTACTGATCAGGCTCTTCCTGAGAATCACTTCAAATTCTCTCAGGAAGGGTTGGCTCGAACCATCCCGGACCGCCTGCTTAAATTTATCCAGCAGTGCTCTTATTTCTGCGACAGTTATAACGGTTCCCTCTGCAAGCACCTCTGCAATATGAATCAATTCACACTCATCAAGCTCGTCGAAGCATTTTTCCGCTGTCTTGAATCTACCTGCTTTCATCATCCTGGCCGAGCTGGGAATGCATCCGCATGAGTTCCTGTATATGACCTTCCCCATCACATGACCTGTCAATGCTTCGCTTCCGTTTGTAATAAGGCTGTACAGCGTTTCACAGCCGTAGTATCCGAGTTCTTTCCATGGGAAATACACCGTTGTGAAGCCGGGTGTTGAGAACCGCCCAATCTCGCCGTCCTCATAGCTGGTCACAGCAATATCTTCCGGAACCCGAAGGCCTCTGGCATTCAATGCTTTAATCACCTCGTAGGTCTCTTCATTATAAAGTGAGATGATTGCCTCAGGCCTGATCCCTCTTTCATCAAGCAGAATCTCCACAGCTCTTCTTCCTCGTTCATCAACAGCAAGATCTGTCAATTCGCTTTCACTGATTAACAGCTGAGGAGTGTAGATGTCATATTCCTTCATGATTCTCAGATAGGTCTTTTTACGCGAGTCCGGCCTGAATGGCGCAATGAAGGCAATTTTCTCCAGCCTGTGTTCATGGATGAGATGGTGAAGGATCTCCTCCACATATTTATACCCATGGAAAATCACACTTGGTATTCCCGAGAGACTTGAGCCAAAGCTGGTCATCGGAATATGGCCGAGCGTATCACGGAAAGCTGCATTATGAGCCGCACGTGCCCATCCGAGAAACAAAAGGCCATCCAGATTAAACTGTTTTACAAATTTGTGGAGTACACCTTCCTGAAACGGATTCGGCGATGTTTCGCTGACCAAAAAATGCCCGAAGCGGATGATATTGATATCATGCTTCTGCGCAAACATTTTTACCCCTTCTGCGACCATTGTATGATATTCATCGTAGGCATCTTCATCCATTAATCCGATAGTCAGTCTCTTTTTCATCTCACTCACTCCGCATTTTCAATCTCATGAGAACCTGAGAATGAAGGCTGCTCCTTTCCACTCCCCGTCGCTCTGCGCCCAGATCGAGCCGCCCATTTCGGCTATGTAGCTGGCGCAGCTGTACAGGCCGAAGCCATATTTACCCGGCTTTGTCGTAAACCCGTACTCAAAGATCCTGCTTAACAGGTCTTCAGATATACCAATGCCTGTATCGCTGATCTTGACATATTTTCCGGTATCGTCTTCGTACATTGAAACTGAAAGCCTTTTTTCCCGTACCAAAGCTGCAGTCATAGCGTCCTTAGCATTTGATATGATATTGAAAAGGATAAAAAACAGCTTTGCACGGTTTACAACCACCTTGAAGTTCGACAGGATATTCTTCTCAACCTCGATCTCGAACTTATCCAGGTCATCCTGATTCAATTTCAGCGCGTCAGTCAGAATCGTTTCGACGTAGAGCTCCTCCAGCCTTGCGTCTGCGCCCGCATAGCTCTGTTGTGCGGAAACGGCTTCATTGATAGCCGCCGTCTTTGTCTTCAGCCTGTTCAGGTTGTATAGGATTTGATTCTGCATCTTTTCCGCAGTGCGGCCGAGACTGAGATAAAATTTCATCAGCTTTTTGCCCTTGCCCCCCTCGCTGATGAATTCCTCAAGACGATCCATATTTTCCTGTAAAAGTCTGCCTGCCCTGATAATATCCTCGGTTACCGCTGACTTGGCACATTCCTCCATTAGATGGACAGACACGCTGATGCTGTTGAGAATGTTACCGATATTGTGCAGGATATTCGTGGCAATATCAGCGATCCCTTCTCTTTGAGCATGATCCACAAGCTTTTTATATGTAATGTTCAGCCTGTTCAAAAGAACAACGCCCCTTAATGCCGTGCTGATATTTGTGGACAGTGTCTGATAGATATTCTCATCCGCAGGTCCGTAGCTGAACATGGCAAATCCCATTACTTCATCCGTAACGTGCAGCAAATAGGCAAGGAATACGCGTTCCGGATCCATCGAGAGTGTTTCGGGAAGCTGTTCCTTCAGACTTCCGGCAACACCTGAAGTCTTCTCTTTTTTTCCATGTGTGAATCTGAAAAGCAGCACGCTGTTATCAAAAAGATCCTCCTCTACATCTGAATCCGTAAAAATTGAGTTGGAAATGAAAATATAACAGCTCTTTATATTCAGAAGGGGCAAACCCTTTTCCAAAGATTCAATCACGTTTTGAAGACTAAAGTTGAACAGCAGCGTCTGACTGACAAGCTGCATATCCTGATCCGCCACTCTGGCACTTAACACCTTGCCGCCATGCATGCCTGCACTTCTCTCACTGACCAGAACCTGGGACTGTAAAAACAAATCTCCTGCCCACAGCAACATCCCGACATCATTGATCAGCCAAGGGAAGAGACAGGCTCTGACATTGGATATCAGCTCTCCCACTCTGATGTGATTCTTTGTATTGCGAAGCTGCCTGTCAAGTTCTGTGAGGAATTTGACTCTATCCAGACCCATACATGAGGATATAAAGGTTCTCAGAAGGCGCTCCGAACAGATCCCCGAGCCGTTATACAAGCCGTCCAGAAAACTGACAATCGTATGCAAATCACACTCTGTCAAATCGGCAATACCGCGATCAGCGGCTTTCACCTGTGCGGCCTCGGCCGATTTTACATAATAAGGCATGCACCCACAGGATTCCCTGTAAATAATGCGGCCCTTTTCCTTAAGTGAACACTCCATGGGTATGCTTCCCTCTCTCAGGAGCTTCAATATATTAACACATCCCATGTACCCAAGTTCCCTCCATGGGAAATAAACGGTTGTATAACCCGGAGAAGCATATTTGGCGGTATCATCATCCTCATAGCTGACTACGGCAATATCACTCGGAACCTGGATTCCGCGTCTCTTTAGTTCATCCAATAAAAAACCTGTTTCAACCACATTCAGAGAAATGATCGCGTCAATATCAATTTTTCTTTCATCCAGCAATATCTCAACTGCCCGTCTGTTACGCTCAACAGCATTCAATCCCTGTATTTGCCTGTCACTGACATAAAGCAGCGGGTCGTAAATACCAAACTCCTCCATTGTCCGCATATATGCATCTGTTCTGCTGTCCGGCCTGTGATGTTCGATGTAGGCGATCCTCCTGTAATGGTGCTCCTGGATCAGGTGCAGTACCATTTTCCTGATAAAATCGTCACCTTCAAAGACGACACTGGGCAGGTCATCGTAGCTGGTGCCAAGACTCAGAAGAGGGATATCTCTGAAGCGCCTCATAAAATCATTATAATTGTACATGGCTCCGGCCTGTGTCCAACCAAGAAAAATCAAGCCATCAAGCTGATACTGCCCGATGTGGTCGAGTACCATATCAACTTGGTGGGAAAACTTGTAAGCAATATGAGAGGAATAATAGCTGAACCTAATCACATCAACGTCCAGCTCGTTTGCAGCTTCAACAATGCCGGCGAGAATCTGGTTGTGGAATTCATTATCCTGGTTATCATCCAGAAATCCAATGGTATATCTATCTTTTTTGACCGGACCTGTCTTGATAAAATAATCCATTTTATTCTCCTGATCTCAGATCCTCTACGAACTGGCAGAAGGGCTTCGGTACACTGAAATGATAGCCCTGAAGAATACAATCCCTGCTATTGAGCAATTGTTTCTGCTCGCTGGTTTCAATTCCGCTTATTATGACATTCAGATCCCACGTGTCGATAATATCGATGAGCGCAAGCAGGAATCTGCGATGCTTGTCGTCCGATACAATATTTTTCACATAATCTCTGTTCAGCCTGATAATAGTATCTCTGGGTACCTGCTGCAGGAAGACAAAGGTGGGATAATCACTTTCGAAGCCATTGAGGGCAAAGCGCACGCCAAACTCGTACAATTCTCTTATGATAGCCAATGCGCCTGGTGTCGCCTGGAATGAAAATCTATCCTCCAGGCTTAGCTTTAGGCAGGTCGGATCCACATCGGTCTCCTTCAGGGCGTTTTTTACAATTTCCACAAAGCCGGGGCTATAAAATTCCCTTGCAGTGCAATTGATCAATACAAAAAAGTTCTCATAACCGATTTTATGCAGTTCCTTCAAATAACTCAGGGACTTTTTTAAAACAACTGTTCCGAGTGTAATAATCTGATCTGATTTTTCTGCGATATGGATAAACTGATCGGCAGCAAGCTCTCCCAACCCCGGATGAAGCCATCTAGCCAAGGCCTGTACGCCTATGATTTCTTCCTTTGTGTTAACAAGACGCTGGAAATTCACATCGATCTGATCCTTCTCAACAGCAATTTCCAGATCTCTTTCAATTTTCAGATCATTGAGCAGTGAGACTGATTCGGACTGGTCGTAAAACACAAATGCACTGCGCTTCTTTTTCGCTTCATACAAAGCGATATCAGCAAACTTGAGCAGCGTATCCGGCGGCAGGTTATCCTGCTGAAAAATGCTGATACCGATTGAACATCTGGAGATCAGCTCATGACCGGAAATAAAAAACGGCTCTTTTATAGCATTAATCAATTTTTGTGCTATGATCGAAATCTCTTCTGTGTCATCCTCATTGATGAACGCGGTAAACTCATCTCCTCCAAGCCTGAAGATGGCTCTTACGGTTCCCCTTTCACTGACATAGTCAGGAACCGTACAGGCGTGTTCCGCCAACACGGCCTCTATTCTCTTTGCAACCTTGAGCAAAAGCTTATCTCCAATGTCATGCCCATAAATATCGTTGACACTCTTAAAATCATCAAGATCGACATAGAACAGCGAGAACTTCTTTACATCCTCATGTGAAGGCTCATTTGCGGTGATAGCCGAAACAGAGGAATAGAATGAGCGTCTGTTCAGAAGCTCTGTCAGCGAGTCATAATGGGCGCTGTATGCCAGCTGCCTTTCCTTTTCTTTACGCAGCGCTATTTCATCCTTCAGTTGGCCGACCAATTCGGTGAGCTCCGTTGTACGCATGGAAACCTGCTTCTCCAGGTTCCCTATATATTCCTTCACCTGACCTTTAAGGCTCCATTTTGTTGTAATGGCAAGGGCAATCTGTTTTAATGCAACATTATCAAACGGTTTTCTGATAAAAAGCAGATTATCGTTCTGTCCAAGCTTCAATACAATCTTATCCCATGAATAGTCAGAGTAGGCAGTACAGATCACCACTTCTACATCGGGATCTATTTCCCATATTTGTTCGATCGCTTCTATGCCATCAATCCCGGGCGGCATCCTGACATCCATAAAAATGAGAGAATAAGGATCCCCGGTATTCACTGCCAACTGAACCATCCTGACGGCCTCTTCTCCCTGAAATGCGTCATCAATCCTGTACTTTACATCAACAGTCGCTTCGTTTTTAACGGAAATACTGCTTTCGCCGAAGAGCTCTTCTTTCAGGAGCCTGGTTTCCTGATAATCCTCAATTTCCTCAGACGAGGAATCCAGAATGTATCTGATATCCTCATGGATATCTTTATTATCATCGGCGATCAGGATTTTAGCGAGCTTTTTATCCATATGTAACCTCATCAACGCTCTCACTATATAAACAGCATGTGTTTCCTTACATTATATACAATTAATTTACTTATTTCAAATTTATATGACAGCGTTTGACAGTAATCATGCAGTATTGGATATATCCATACATGATACGGTTTATTTTTGAAATACTACAAGAGTAAGAATAGTATATTTCGAAGGAGTACTCCAATATGAAAATGTCAACAATGGACGGAAATCAGGCTGCCGCTTACGCTTCCTATGCATTCACCGAGGTTGCGGCAATCTTTCCAATCACACCCTCCTCGCCTATGGCGGAGATGACCGATGAATGGGCGGCTCATGGCAAAAAAAATCTGTTCGGTCAAACAGTTAATGTCGTTGAAATGCAGTCCGAGGCAGGCGCCGCAGGAGCCATGCACGGTGCTCTGCAGGCCGGTGCTCTTACCACTACCTATACTGCGTCACAGGGATTGCTGCTAATGATTCCGAACCTATACAAAATGGCAGGCGAATTGCTTCCGGGCGTGCTGCACGTATCTGCCCGTGCTATCGCAGCCCACGCGTTATCCATATTTGGCGACCATCAGGATGTGATGGCCTGCCGGCAAACCGGCGCTGCTTTACTGGCCTCAGCCAATGTTCAGGAAGTAATGGATCTGGGATGTGTGGCGCATTTATCCGCCATCCGCTCAAGAGTGCCATTTATTCACTTTTTTGATGGTTTCAGGACATCCCACGAATACCAGAAAATAAGCACGGTCGAATATGATGAATTGAGCGGCTTGCTGGACTGGGATGCAGTGAAGGCTTTCAGGGACAGAGCGCTGAATCCGGAGCATCCGGTCGCCAGAGGAACCGCCCAGAACCCCGATATTTATTTTCAAGGCAGAGAGGCATCTAACAGCTACTACAACTCAGTTCCTGCCATTGTAGAGGGCTACATGGAAGAAATCGGCCGAATTACCGGCAGAAATTATCGGCTTATGGACTATTACGGCGCTCCCGACGCTGAATTTGTCATCATAGCCATGGGTTCGGCCTGTGATACCATAGATGAAACGGTTGATTATCTCAATGCATCCGGACGAAAAACCGGAACTGTCAGAGTCAGGCTCTACAGACCTTTTTCTGAAAAACATCTGCTTGATATCATTCCAAAGACCGCTAAAAAAATCGCTGTTCTGGATCGTACGAAGGAGCCCGGCTCACCCGGAGAGCCGCTATATCTTGACGTATGCAAAGCGCTGTATAATACAGGAGGGCAGAGACCTCTGATCGTCGGCGGACGGTATGGTCTCGGCTCAAAGGATGTAAGGCCATCCCAGATCGTATCGGTATTTGACAACCTGCGCGGTGAAAATCCGAAAGACGGATTCACCATTGGCATCACAGATGACCTGACAAACACATCTTTGCCTGAAGGCGAACCTATTGAAACAACACCCCAAGGAACCATCAGCTGCAAATTCTGGGGTCTTGGATCGGACGGTACGGTCGGCGCCAATAAATCCGCCATCAAAATCATAGGCGACAATACAAACCTTTATGTTCAGGCATATTTTTCATATGACAGCAAGAAGTCCGGCGGCACCACGGTGTCCCACCTTAGGTTCGGCCAAAAGCCCATCCGCAGCCCTTATCTGGTCTACGACGCCAATTATATCGCCTGCCATAACAAAACCTTCCTGTACAACTATGACATTTTGAAGGGGCTGAAGGCGAAGGGCGTATTTGTGCTGAACTGTCCCTGGGATATGGAAGGCTTGGAGCTCAACCTTCCCAGCGCAGTTAAAAGGTATATCGCACAAAACGCCATTGACTTTTACACCATCGACGCGATTAAAATAGCCGGCGAAGTCGGATTGGGAAACAGGATCAACATGATTATGCAAACCGCGTTCTTCAAGCTTGCTAATGTCATTCCTGTGAACGATGCCATAAACTACCTGAAGACGTCCATTGAAAAGGCCTACGGCAAAAAAGGCCAGAGAATTGTTGATATGAACAATCAGGCCGTGGATCGGTCACTGGATGCACTGCACAAGGTGGAAGTGCCTCCTGCCTGGTCTACTGCTGTGGATGGAGAGGAGGAACCGAAGAACGTGCCCGATTTCGTCCGCAGGATACAGCGGCCGATGGCACGCATGGAAGGCGACGAGTTGCCTGTCAGCGCCTTTTCAGGCATAGAGGACGGAACTCATCCTTTGGGCACCACCGCATATGAAAAACGCGGTATAGCAGTTATGCTGCCTCAATGGCAGCCAGATAACTGTATTCAATGCGGCAGGTGCTCCTATGTATGTCCTCATGCCACCATTCGGCTATTCCTCCTGAATGACAGCGAAGCCGGCCGAGCGCCTTCAGGATATACGACTCTCAAGGCGCTCGGCAAAGGTTTTGAGAGCTACCGCTTCCGGGTCCAGTTGAACCCACTTGATTGCACCGGCTGCGGCAATTGCGCGGATGTATGCCCCACGAAGGAAAAAGCATTGGTCATGAGATCCGCGGAACAGGAAATGGAGGAGCAGCGCGGTAATTGGGATTTTGCGATGACTTTGACCACTAAGGATAATCTGATGGATAAAAACACACTCAAGGGCAGTCAATTTGCACAGCCGCTTCTGGAATATAACGGAGCCTGTCCCGGCTGCGGTGAGACTCCTTATGTGCGGCTGATCACCCAGTTGTTCGGCGAACGCATGATGATCGCCAATGCTACCGGTTGCTCCTCCATCTGGAGCGCAAGCTCCCCTTCCATCGCATATACCGTAAATGCGAGCGGCAAGGGGCCCGCTTGGGCGAACTCGCTGTTTGAAGATAATGCCGAATACGGTTACGGTATGTACCTGGGTGTCAGGCAGATCAGAGAAAAGCTGGCAGACCTCATGCAGCAGAGTCTTGCACAGAGAATCCCTGAGTCTGTCGCACAGGCTTTCCGGCAATGGCTGGATTCAAAGGACGACGGTGAAGCGTCCAAGACTGCATCCGCAAAAGTCATAGAGGTATTGGGCAGCATCAGCCGCAATGGTAATCCACTGCTTGAAGAAATATTTGATAAGAAAGATTTTCTGGTGAAGAAATCCTTCTGGATAGTGGGAGGCGACGGTTGGGCCTACGATATCGGTTATGGCGGTGTCGACCATGTGCTGGCATCGGGAGATGATGTTAACCTGCTGGTGCTCGATACCGAGATCTATTCCAATACAGGCGGCCAGTCCTCTAAAGCAACGCCTACTGCGGCCGTAGCAAAATTCGCCGCATCCGGCAAGAAAATCCGGAAAAAGGATCTGGGCATGATGGCCATGAGCTATGGATACGTTTATGTAGCACAGATAGCCATGGGTGCGAACATGAACCAGACCATAAAAGCACTGGCTGAAGCAGAAAACTACAAAGGCCCTTCACTGATCATCGCATATGCGCCCTGCATCTCTCACGGCATCAAATCCGGTATGGGCACCAGTATCTCAGAGGAAAAAAGGGCAGTGGATGCCGGTTACTGGCATTTATACCGCTTCAACCCGGAGCTTCGCAATGCTGGCAAAAACCCATTCCTTCTGGAATCAAAGGAACCAACCGAATCTTTCCAGGAATTCCTGAAGGGCGAGGTTCGCTATACCCAGCTCATGAATACATTCCCCGAGCTGGCAGGCCAGTTGTTTGAAGAAGCAGAGAAGCACGCCCGCAACCGCTACGAAACATACAAGCGCCTGGCCGAGCAGCAATAAGGACAGGGCAAGGTAATGGCAAGGGGGATAGACTCAGTAAATCTGTCCCCCCCTATCACCTAAAAAGTATTCCACCTGATAACTTCATTCAACGGCTTCTTTGGAGTTATTTTTTCCTCGTCCGGGTATCCGACCGCGATTAGTGTCATCAGTTCATATTTGGCAGGACAATTAAGTAGCTTCATGATTTCTTCCGAGTGCTGTTTTTTATAAGAATTTACCCAGCATGTCCCAAGGCCATATGCCTGAGCTGCAATAATCATGTTTTCAGTTGAAGCACAGGCGTCTTCAAGAACAGTTTCCCCCGCATCATCGCAGAAAACCGCTATGCATGCTCCCGAACCCTTTATGAACCTCCCATACTTGGCCGCCTGTGAGATCTGATTGCGTAAATCCTGATCCGTTACGACGACAAACATCCAGGGCTGATGGTTATATCCGCTTGGAGCCAATCTTGCGCAGTCTACAATGTCACTTAGTACTTCATTGGGAACCGGTATATTCTTGTATTTCCTAATACTTGCCCTTGATTTGATGGCTTGTATGGCGTCCATGGAAACCTCCAAAAGTCTTGTATATACTACTTAGTATACACCATCTTCAGCCACTTTTGGACCAATGCCTGTCCGGCGGCGGTCTTCCAATCATTTTCAAGATCGGCATGGCATGTCTGCCCCAAGCCTTTCCGCAGATGGTGGCAGAATCGGCATTCCAAAGGTTCAAAGCCTGTTCCGTGAAGCTCGCACAAGCCATCCTTTAAAAAATTGCATCCAAATCCGGAATACTCCTGTAATGCAAAATAGCGCTCACACCCTTTGAACGCCGGGGACAAAACGCCAAAGGTAAGCTCCGGAGACATCTCCAACATCATGCGGCTTCCATATCCTGCTTCCATTGCTTTCGAAGCTTCTTCCACAGTCCACCATCCCGGACGTTTGCAATATCCTTTGCAGATGTCGCAGCTGCACGGCTCAGATGGCGGGTATCGTTCATTTAATGAAGTGAATTTTTTTATCATACATTCACCTGTCTGTCCTATCGGGCTTCCGTTTTTAAAAGGCTGTTTCCATGCCCGTAAGTTTGATTTGTTTTTCTGCTCAACTTCCTTCTATCCATAGGCGTAATTATACTATTATCTATTAGCTTTATCAATATTTAACATCACTTGCTTGTGATCACTTGCTAGCTTGATAAATCGCAGGTAATAAGATGCATAAAATTAGCGGCAGTTCTCATCTGAAGCATAGGGCTAGCCGTTTATGCAGATACAACGCACAGAAAAAGGAACGGCTTTTACCGTCCCCTCTGTCTTACTTTTCGTTTTCATCCACGTGGATTTTTGCGTTTGTGATCTGAAATTCAGAAGGTACCGTTACCTTTGAATGGGACTTTTTTTTCTCGATATTTGCCCAGGCCGCTGTATCGTGTTTTTCGACCGGGACGCTGAGATTATAATCCTTTCGCTTATCCGGCATCATCATTCCCCTTTAAATCGGATTAGTGGTCTGTAACATCTAAAACGTATAGCGCTTCCACCAGTATATAGTCTGAATTGAATTCGGAGAATTATGCATGCGTGCAAATAATCAGCCTATGTTCAAAAGAATGATGTGAGGATTATTCCCTGTCAAATAAGGATATACTGCATCTATCACCTCTTACTTCTTACTAAAGAAATAATCAGCTTGCCTTCGCTCCATGTAACGAATCCATCCTTACGGATCCTGCCAATACTCTTGTCCCGTACGATATTGCCGGTTCGGAACACTGATAGCATCAGCCCTATCAGGGTTAGATTGAGACAGGTCGCGATTTTACCGTATGATATCAGCGGCAAAGAAATTGGGGCAATGAGCTGAAAGCCTAGATTAGCAGCGACAAATGTCAATAGTTAAATGAGTATACTGCTTTTCGTGATATTGACGGTTAATGAACTGCCGGCGGCGCTGCAAATGAAGGAATCGGATGTTAGTTAACACTTCATCCCACCCGCATCAGCCCTGGATGCGTCCCGGTAATGCATTTCCCCCCTTGAGGCGTTACGATGAAGGTGTTTTCAATACCGACCATCCCGACGCCCTCTACTCCGGCTTTAGGCTCAACCGCGAATGCCATGTTCTCATGCAGCGGCTCGTCAAACCCCTTTGCCAGCACCGGAAGCTCGTCCACCTGCAGGCCGATTCCATGTCCCAGGAACTTCACTCTTCTCCTTCCGTAGCCCATGAAATTCGGCAGAAGGTCTTCATCAACGCTCTTTATGATTGTGTTATAAATGTTGGACGGGATCTCCCCAGGCTTCAGCATTTCTGAAATCCTGCTCTGGATTTCCAGACATTTTTTATGACGGTCCATAGCATATTCCGGAAACGGCTTTCCGAATACATAGGTCATGGTTTTATCCGACTGGTAACCCTCGAAGCCACATCCTGTGTCAATAAAGACAAGATCTCCATCGGCAAGTCTGCGCTCGCGGTTTCCCATGAGCTGCACGGCGGGACCGAGACCGTAATTGCCGCCCGGTCCGTTGAAATAGGTGGGATAAAGAGAGCTTTCCCCAAACGCGATATGTCCCAGTATGATTTCCGTATCAAACATGCTGAATCTCGCGATCCCCTGATGGCCTTCCTCTACAAGCACGGAAAAAATCGCTGTTGTTAGCTCACTCTCTGTCATACCTGCCTTTAATAGCAACGGGACCCGTTCCTCCAGCACCTTTCTGTGTATTTCACCTGCCTTCGTCATCAGATCCAGCTCGTACGGGCTTTTTACAGATCTCACTTCAGATATGCATGCGTCCAGAGATTTAAATGAGGAAAAGCCAAAATATTTCCTCAACCGCTCGCACATGGCCAGCGGTACAAATTCCGTTTCAATATGGACCGTATCAGTTAACCCGCCAAAAGCTACAGCATCACCGGCCGCATCCCGATACGTCTCCATCGGCTTTATTCCCGGGAAAAGCGACTCATCGACAGCACGGTCAAAGCTGCGGCGCACATAGTAAACTGTTTCTGCGTCCCTTGGGATAAAGAGCAGGCCTTCCTGCATCGTGCCTGTGAAATAGTATTGGTTGATCTTGCTGATTACCAGCGCCAGCTTCCATTCCGGCTCCCTTTGATCCATTGCTGCTCTGAAACGCTGCTGCCTGCTTTCAAGCTCTTCTAAAGGTACCTTTTTAATCATATCCGACCTCAGCTCTTTACGATTATTATCCGCTTTATCACATATCAGCAATTGTATCCTGTGAGTTATATATTATCAAGATTAATTTAAAACATGTGTCTATTTGGTAACTTGTAAAGTAAGTCTTCGCACAATTTACAATGTATCGAAGAAATGATAAGGAAGGCATATATTGAATATGCACTGCTCAAAATTTTAGATATGGTAGTGTCTTCTTTTCAATAAAAGCTATTACTTAAGCCAAATCAGGCATAAAATCAAAAAAAACACCACAACACTTGCAAATTTGAGCACCTTGTTGCATCATATTTTTCCAATGTCCATGCGTGGTGAATAAACGCGGACTGCCCCATAAGTTTTTCGCTGCTTTGCTTCCCATATCCCATAAAACTCAGAATAAGGGCCTTGATTTGTAACCTTATTGTGAAATATTCCCTATGGATCCACTACAGTAGCGGTCTGACCGATGCCCACGGCAAGCTCTGTGAGCCGCTCCCAGGTCAGACAGCCGACGATGCCGTCTGCATTTAACCCCTGTGCCCGCTGGAAGCTAATCACGGCATTGCGCGTACCGCTGCCAAAATAGCCGTCCAGCCCCGATCCGGTGTATCCCAGCGCATTCAATGCATCCTGCAGCGTAAGTACATAGTTGCCGACACTGCCCTGGCGGACCAGCGGATATCCCCCTGCCGCACAGGCCGGAGGAGTAGCGCGCGCATCGAAATGCACCCATGTCGGTGTCAGGTATGCCGGTTCCACGTAAGTCCATACTCCGGTTTGCTCTGCTGTGAATCGAAGCTGATCTCTTGCACTAACGTCGAGGTTCTGTCCCACATCAAAGGACACACCCGCATAATGCTGTGACATGGCGGCATGCCCGCCTTCCCATATGCGTTTGAAAGCATAACCTACATAGATAGGCCGGCCCCATGCAGTTCTGGTAATGTTGAAAGCCTCCATAGCCCGTCTGGTGGTCCAGAGCGTACCCGTCTGCGAGCTTCCCCTGAATTCGTTCACCGTCAGCGTCCTGCCAATATTGTAGGGCATGGCATCCGACTCTGCCAGTTCGTAGTATTCCATATTACCGGTACGGTTATTATATACATATACGTTTGCCATAAAGAGACCACCTTTACATAATGCGTTTCTATTCATATTATGCCGGAATCTCTTAGATTGTTCGCCAGGTTACGACTGTTTACTTCGAACTATACCTGTCTTTACTTCAACCCTTACAGTACGAGCCCGTCACAGCCCCCTGGTCTTTATCCCTTGCAGTGCCGTTCGTCCTTACAGCCGTTCGTCCTTACCCTATGACAAATTCAACGATCTATGATATAATCCCTTTTTGATGCTTTAAGCACAAAATAAAGAACGAAGGATGTAAAAAACATGATAAGTACCACCGGCATTTCCCTGAGGTTCGGGGATCGGGTATTATTTGAGGATGTCAGCATCAAGTTTACTCCTGGCAATTGTTACGGCCTGATTGGCGCAAACGGCTCCGGCAAGTCAACCTTTTTGAAGATCCTGTCCGGCGAAATTGAAGCCAACACCGGGGACGTCGTAATTGAACCCGGCAAGAGACTTGCCGTTTTAAAACAGAATCATTATGAATTTGATGAAGTTGACGTGATGAGGACGGTCATTATGGGGCATAAAAGACTGTGTGATATCATGGATGAAAAGGAATTGCTGTACAGCAAGACGGAATTTACAGAAGAGGACGGAATAAAGATTTCCGAGCTTGAGACGGAATTTTCTGAACTAAATGGCTGGGAAGCAGAATCTGAAGCCGCGACCCTGCTAAATGGCCTGGATATCGGGGAAGAGCTGCACCACAAGCGGATGGGTGATCTGGACGGCAATGTAAAAGTCAGAGTGCTGCTGGCACAGGCACTGTTCGGTTCGCCGGACATCCTTCTCATGGACGAACCCACCAACCATCTGGACGTAGCTTCCATCACCTGGCTGGAGAATTTTTTATACAATTTTGATAATACTGTTATTGTTGTCTCCCATGACAGACATTTTATGAATAAGGTCTGCACGCAGATTGCAGACATTGATTTTGGAAAAATCCAGTTATATGCCGGGAATTATGATTTCTGGTATGAATCCAGCCAGTTGGCTCTCCAGCAGGCAAAGGACATGAACCGCAAGACGGAAGCGAAAATAAAGGAACTGCAGGAATTCATCCAGCGTTTCAGCGCTAATGCCTCCAAATCCAAGCAGGCCACCTCGCGCAAGAAGCAGCTGGAAAAACTTACGCTGGAGGATATCAGGCCTTCCTCCCGCAAGTATCCCTTTGTTGATTTCAAGCCTGACCGTGAAGTGGGCAACGACCTTCTGGCTGTAAACGGTTTAACCAAAGCGGTCAATGGAACGAACGTGCTGAACAACCTCAGTTTTATAGTCAATAAGGGCGATAAGATCGCCTTTGTGGGGCCGAACGGACTTGAGAAAACCACTCTGTTCAAAATACTGATGGAAGAGCTCGAGGCGGACAGCGGCGGCTTCAAATGGGGTATTACTACCTCACAGGCCTACTTTCCGAAGGATAACTCCTCCTTTTTTGATGGTATGGATTTGACTCTGGTGGAATGGCTCAGACAGTTTTCAAAGGATCAGGCTGAAACCTTTTTGCGGGGCTGGCTCGGAAGAATGCTCTTTTCCGGAGAGGAAGCGCTGAAAAAGGCAGCCGTCCTGTCAGGCGGCGAAAGGGTTCGCTGCATGCTGGCGAAAATGATGCTTTCCGGCGCCAATACCCTGCTGCTGGATGAACCAACGAACCATCTGGATCTTGAATCCATCACCGCATTAAACAACGGTTTGATCAATTTTAAGGGAACAATCCTTTTTGTATCCCATGACCATCAATTTGTTCAGACCATTGCCAACAGGATCATGGAGATAACGCCAAAGGGTTTGATTGACAAGCAAATGACATACGACGAATATCTCGAAAATGAAGAAATACAGGCATTAAGAAAGGAAATGTATCGTTAGGTGAACCTGTTATCCGCTGAAAAAATATCTAAAAGCTATAGTGAGAAAATACTGCTTGACCAGATCTCTCTAGGCATCAATGATGACGATAAAATCGGTGTTATTGGGATCAATGGCGCCGGCAAGTCGACGCTTTTAAAGATCATTGCCGGTATCGAAGCCCCCGACGAAGGCAGGATCATTCGGGCAAATGGACTGCGAACAGGATATTTGCCACAAAATCCCGTGTTTGAAGAAGATCTCTCAGTGCTGGAGCAGGTTTTAAAGGGTATCTCTCCTGATCTGCAGCAGATCAGAGAATATGAAGCCAAAAACATTCTCACCAGACTCGGTATCGTTGATTTTGACGCAAAGGTAGGTATTCTGTCCGGAGGTCAGAAAAAGAGGGTCGCCATGGCTGCTGCATTGATCAATCCCGTTGATCTGCTGATTCTGGACGAGCCCACCAATCATATAGACAATACTACCGTGGACTGGCTGGAAAAGCTGCTGAACAGCCGCTCAGGTGCGCTCCTGATGGTGACGCATGACAGATATTTTCTGGACAGGGTCTCAAACAGAACCATCGAATTAGACCGTGGAAGGCTTTTCAGTTATCAGGCCAACTATAGCAAATTCCTTGAAATTAAAGCGGAAAGAGAAGAACTGGAAGCAGCCTCCGAAAGGAAACGGCAGAATTTTTTCCGGCAGGAATTGGAATGGATCAGACGAGGTGCGCAGGCCCGGTCCACAAAGCAAAAATTCAGGGTGGAACGGTTTTCTAAGCTGAAGGAGGAACAATCCCTGACAGCCTCTGAAAACATTGAAATACAGACTGCTTCCACTCGTCTGGGTAAGAAGACAATTGAACTGTCCCATGTGAGTAAAAAATACGATGACAGAGAGCTCATTCATGATTTCAGCTATATCCTTCTGCGAGATGACAGGATCGGGATAATCGGGCCCAACGGCGCCGGAAAGTCCACTCTGCTTAAGCTGATTGCCGGAAGACTGGAGCCCGACACAGGCTTGGTGACGGCAGGTGAAACTATCAGGATTGGCTGCTTTACCCAGGAAAATGATGAGTTGGATGAAAACATGAGAGTCATCGAATACATCAGGGATGAAGCAGAATACGTCACCACCTCAGACGGTACGATATCTGCTTCGCAGATGCTGGAAAGATTCCTGTTCCCTCCTGCCGTCCAGTGGACGCCCATATCAAAATTATCCGGGGGAGAAAAGAGAAGGCTCTACCTGCTGCGTATTCTGATGAGTGCGCCGAATGTGCTGCTTTTGGACGAGCCCACCAATGATCTGGACATTAGTACGCTTACTATTCTGGAGAGCTATCTGGATGGGTTTCAGGGGGCTGTAATCACCGTCTCCCATGACAGATATTTTCTGGACAGGACCGCTGAAAAAATTTTTGCACTGGACGGCAACGGTGCAATAGACCGATACGAAGGCAACTATTCCTATTACGCCGAAACAGTACGGCAAAGCAGAGAGGCATTGAGCCCGGCAAATGCGAAGTATAAGGAGAATACGCAGGCCGGCGAAGGTGCACAGACTAAAAAAGACCGTCCTCTTAAGTTTACCTATAAGGAACAGAAGGAATATGAGCTGATAGACGGCCTGATAGCCGGTCTGGAAAGTGAAATCAGCGAAACAAACATCCGGATTGACGAAGCTGCCGCTGACTTCGTAATGCTTCAGGAACTATTAGCTGTTAAGGCAGAGCTGGAAAACCGGCTGGAGGAGGCCATGGAACGCTGGGTTTATCTCAACGATCTTGCCGATACGATCAGCAAAAAGCAATAATCAAGATGGGTGCGCTACACATAACCCTGATATCCCTGCCTTATCCGAAGCATTACCTGCAAAGTCAAACGCCTGAACCTCAAACACATCAGTCTCCCAGAATTGAATCTCCTCCAGAATAACCGAAGTCGCCGGGCCTTCAACTGTTTCAGGGCTGCTGGCTCTCAGCGCTTGAATTTTGGCTATCTGACGGCCGTTTCTGAATATGTAATACCCGCAGACGCCCATGTTATCCGATGAAGGCTCCCATGAAATCTGAAGCCGTCCGTCCTGCAAAAATTCCCCCGTTAGCCCTTCCGGGGCCGATGGCGGGATTTTATCAAGGACTCCGCTATTGACATAATCAGTATATGTCTGATGAAATCCCGGTACAATCACATTAGGGCTATAATAATGGCTGTATGCAAAAGTGACCCAGTCGTCCACATAGGGGCTGACATCATTCATCTGCCGTATGACCCGATTGAGCGGAGCACTGGTCCAATCTCTGATATCGTAGGTTTCCGTATTAGCCCAGAACCTCAGACCGGGGACTGTATCCACAGCCTTACGCAGCTGTGCAAACCACCTGGTATAATTATCAATCGTCAGTTTCCGCGATCCGATACAGTCCTGCGGAGAAAAAATGTCTCCTGCCTTCAGCCCCGAATTAGCAAAAACAAATTCCCACATCCGTCCATACCATTCCGGCGTACCAAGCCGCCAATCCATATAGGGCGAAAGCATAAAAGGCAGGCGGATCCCTGAGGCTTCCATGAAATCAGTCTGAGCTTTTATGGCATCTGCAAGAATTTGTCTTGGGTCCAACGAGCCCCTGTTTTTAAAATAGAGATCATCCACTTCCCAGCACCAGTACCACCCATACAGGGTATCTCCATATACCGGCCGGTACAAGCTCCAAAGCTCCTGCGCCACCATATTGCCTTCCCAAACCCTCTCCTGGAGCCAACTGCTATTGTTATTTTTCAACCACCATTCGTCGCTGAAATTTAAACCGAGAAAAACCTTGAGGCCATATTTTGAAGCGCTCTTCAGGCATGCATCCACCACATCGGGGTAATCGCGGCCATTTTCGCCCTTCATCATTTCAAAGCCCTTTTGCTGTGTCGGATAAATGGTATGTACCTTCTTCTGTCTGGTAGCCTCATCGTTCCTTAGAAATGCAGTCGGCGCAAGAATGATATACTTCATCCCCACCTCCCTCAGAATCTGACACTCGCTATCCCATATCTCATCAGTCCAATGCTCTGTCATCCACCACTGGATAAAGGTCCCATTAGCGATTGGATGGGAAGTGGTCTGCGAATGTGACAAATCTGAGGCAATATAAGCCGTCTTAACCTGTCTGGTGTTTTTTTTCGGTAGAAATCCCGGCAACATAATAATAAAAACAAAAGTAAAACAAAAGACAAGCCCTCTCCGTTTCATGAGAATCCCTCATTTGTAAATGATTATATTGGTAATCAGGTACTTACTGAAACGCTTTTAATATTGGTTTACATAATCTTTACTCAATTATATTATGCTTTATCGCGAATGTGTGTGCAAGATCTCGAACGCGCTCGCAAGCTCTTGTTTCTGTTATTGTACAATAGTTCAAAAAAGTTAGGTCTGAACAGTAACTTGGATAATCCTCAGGCAGAAACCTTGGAATGATCTTCAACGAATCTGCATAGAAGATGAAACGCCGGTAAAATATTTGATAGCTTCCTCCGGCGGAAGAGGGGGGCCGAACAGGAAGCCCTGATACTCACTGCAGCCGAGAGTCTTCAGCAGCTCATACTGCGGCGTCTCCTCCACATATTCGGCGATAACCTTTATATTCATTGAGTTGCACAGATAAACCATTGAAGAGACAATATCCTGACAGTTTTTGTCCTTTAGGATGTCCCTTGTAATCGAACCGTCTATTTTTATTGTATCGATATTGCAATGTCTTATATAGAGCAATGAAGTATAGCCCATTCCAAAATCATCCATCGCCAGCTTGATACCATGAGTTTTCAGCGTACTTATATTGAGCTTTGTTTCCGCATCAAGGTCCATGACGATGTTTTCTGTTATTTCAAGCTCAATGTCGCTTGCGCGAACACCGTACTCACTGATATACTGCTTGAGGGTATCAGCCAGAGTCGTATCCTGCATTTGTGTCGGCGAGATATTGATCGACATGCGTATCCCGTGCAATCCCTGCTTATTCCATTCGGCAAGCTGACGGCAGGCATTCCTGATGACCCATCTGCCAAGATCATTCATACTGCCGGCCTCCTCGGCAATGGTGGTGACAACAAGCGGCGGAACGCGTCCGAATGTCTTATGCGACCATCTTAAAAGAGCTTCAAAACCTATAATTCCGTCCTCATCATCCATCAGCGGCTGATATTCCAGTGTGAATTCATTATTTTTTATAGCCTCTTCGATATCTTTCGCCAGCTTAATGGCCAAATAGCCCAGTGAATCATTTCTGCGCATCAGGGAGAGCTTTATACCATATTGCTTCTCGCCAATGAGCTGTATGAGCTTTTCATATGTCAGATTCAAATTTGTTTTGATCTGCTTTTCATGAAGCCTGACGAACGGCATATAAATTAGTGTTCCAACTACGATATCAAAAAGCTGCAGCAAGATTCCCTTTATACTGCCACAGGCCAGATATGCATTAATCAAAGGAGGCGCCTCCCAGATAACCTGAGTTGAAACACGAGGCACAAGACCCAGTGAAATTGCCAGATAGGATATGAGCAGCATGACAACCGGAGTTAGTAAAAAAGGAACGAACATGATGGGGTTTAATATAATTGGCAAGCCGAAAATCACAATTTCATTGATATTGAATAAAGCCGGTAAAAAAGAAATTTTAGCGAGCCCTACGGTATTTGTTCTGCGCGACGTGATGAAAATCGCGATCAGCAGGCATAGCGTCGCTCCCGAACCTCCGATCAGCGCAAATACATCAATGAACGTCTTTATCAGCGCATCCGCCTGCATAGTTTCAGAGGCAGAAACCAGCAGATTTGTCATATCCTCCGGAAGATTCGGCAGCAGTTCGTTAAATATGGGGATCAATGCCATATTTCCATGAATACCAAAAAACCACAAGACTTGCACCATCATTATCAGTATGATCAGCTCAAGGAACGAGTTTGTGGTCAGCTCAAACAATTTATAGATCGAACTATACAATATTTCACTGGCATTTCTAAAACCTGCCCTCACGATAACAAGTCCGATAGTATAGAAAAATAAGACGGTAATAAGCGCAGGGATAATTGCCAATATAACCTGTGGAATAACAGGGTCCGCATCCAGTCTTATGTAACCGAATCCTTTGCGCATATGTCTGTAGAAAAAAATAAACAGCTTTGTTGATAATATACTTGTCAGAATTGCAAGAAAAATCGCTTCATACCCCATTGAAAACGTCAAAACTTCATCGGTGACTTCAAATGTCAAAGCAAAAAAACTCATCAAACTCACTACCGTTGGAATAACAGGGGTAATCGGGGCAATGTCCCCAATTGTTTCCGCGGACAGCAGAGTATGGCTGATCGTAACCACAAGTGCAACTGCAATAATTGCGCCCGAGATGGCAATAATTCCGTCAAATACCTGGATCCAGCCCGTCCCGAATTTGTCGGTCATAAATTTCTGATAAGCCTGGATTGGAAGATTGGTCATATATTGAGCGAGAGAACTGATAATAATCAATGGAAATAAGAGCATCAGCCCTTTTCTGACCACATTTATATACTTACTGTTATGTACTATTCTTGAGATATCAACAATATTTCGCACAGTACGAATTACTCCTATATGTGTAATTACTTACTGTGTTATTCTACGTTTGTCAATAAATATCCTTTAAATAATCAACATATTTCGCCAATAAATATTATTTTTTTACATAATATGTCCTAATGCGTCTTCCAGCTCAGCAAGAAATCTGACTGTCAATTCCACATCGGACGGTACAGTAACATACTCCTTCCCGTATTTTTGACGGGTTTCTCCGCCTTTTCCGGTAATCAGTATCACCGTGCCCGGATCTGATGACAAAATGGCCGCTTTGACGGCTTCTTCCCTGTCGTCGATCAATTCGCAGTTCTGATTATTCTCATGGACATACCGTGCAATGTCTTCACTGATTTCCCTGACGTTCTCAACTCCGGGATCCTCTGCGGTGAGAAACACCTTGTCAGAATGCAGGCCGGCCAACAGCCCAAGATCCTTTCTCCGAAGGTATGCCTTGCCGCCTGGACATCCGAAAACGGTATAAATCTTCATGCCCGGGAACTCGGTTCTGACTGTTTCATAAAGCTTGGTGAAGCTTAACTTATTGTGTGCATAATCTACGATGACAACCCTATCTCTGCTCTTATTTGCATAGATCTCCATCCTGCCGCTGGAACGGGCCTTCCGAAGGCCGGCGCGGATATTATGCTCCGGTATCCTGAGCACATATGCCACAGCAATAGCGGCTAATGCGTTTTCCACATTGAAGAGTCCGGGCATTGTAAGAACAAACTCACTGTCAAACCTGTCGCATCTCACATGAAAATGCGTGTCAAACCCCACCTTTTTTATGTTGCTGCCAAATATCTCAGCCTCCTGCTTCGTCCCGAAGGTAAGTACTTTTTCTGCATCCGCAGCCGCCTCTATGATTTTCGGAAGCCTGTCCGAATCCAGATTGATACAGGCCGTTTTACATTGCTTGAACAGTGTCAGCTTTGCGGTAAAATAGTCCTCCATATCACTATGTTCAATGGGACTGATATGGTCCTCGGAAATGTTGAGGAACACACCGGCATCGAATTCGACACCGTGCAGGCGGCCATACTTCAATGCCTGGCTGGAAGCCTCCATTACCATATACTGTATACCGCTGCTCACCGCGTTTGAGAAATGCATCTGAAGCTCCAGCGATTCAGGTGTTGTCAGGTGAGATTCCTCGCTGATTACACCGTCATATGTATTGATGGAGGAAATGATTCCGGCCTCAGGCTTGTCCCGTTCACGCAGGTATTCATCCAATATATACTTTACATAGTAGGCTGTGGTAGATTTACCCTTGGTACCGGTAATGCCAATCAATTTAAGCTTTTGTGCAGGATAGTTGTAGTAAGTGGCCGCTATCAGCGCCAGCGCCTGTTTCACATCGCTTACAATAATACAGGGGATATTCCGGCTATATTCCTTCTCACTGATATATGCGATCGCGCCGTTCTGTGCGGCCGCTTCCAGATAGGCCTCCCTGAAACCGGCCCCTTTACATACAAACAATGTGTTCTGAGCTACTTTATTAGAATCATAGGCGACGTTGCCGACTACCTTTAGCCCGGTGTCACGGGTGCACTTGTGATATAGCAGCAGTTTCTTCTGCTGCAGCTTTTCCATATATTCTTCCAGTGCGTATCTTTCCATCTTTGCCTCTCATTCGCATACCTTATGAATTCAGGGCCGCTGCCCCCATCATGACTGCCGGTAAGGCTAACTCCCCATCAGGGTCATATTAACCTCAAACCGGGCTTTCCCAATTTTCACTCGACCATATCAATCTCAATCCGGGTAGCTGTCCACAGGCTTGTAGCTCTTGTATTCCGTATCGTCGAAATGCCACCATTCGTTTTGCAGTGGAATAAAGCCGACACTCTTCATGGCCTTTTCCAGTATCAGTGCATTTTGCTTCTGTTCCCCGGTGCATTTTTCATACGTCCTGTATGCCAGCTCCGACCCATTATCGAAGTCACTTGGCATATCAACCTCTCTGCCGTCCGGCGTAACAAGCGTACAGTCCACCGCAGCGCCTCTTGTATGGTTTGAATAGCCCTTCCTGGGATCCAGAAAAACAGCCTTTACAGGTGCGTTATCATATAGAAATTGCTGGTGTTCCTTGGCCCTGTACGCATCCCACACCTTGATCATATAGCCCTGCTTGAGCAGTATTTCATTTGCCTTTGCCAGCTTGTCGGCTGTTCCCTTCCTCAGATATGCAATATTTGATTTATACACGGGCTTGCCTGTAATATTGTCACTTGTGGCATATCTCAGACCGATCACAATATCCTTTACTGCGGCGTCCAGTCTGACCATATCGGTCTTTGCCGCCATCGCAATCTTTTCCTCTTCAGTTAGGGTCGGCGTGAAGTTCAGCTTTTCGTAAACCCTATTACGCTGATCCCCTTTGGCAACCATCGGCTTATAATTATTCACCCCGACAGCCGATGAAACGGAGCATGGGATGATGTCCGGCTCTTCAATCGGCTGCAATACCCGATCGGAGTCAAATATAAAGGTCTGCTGAAAAATAGCTGTATCGTAATCGTCGGGCTTCTTTCTTCCACCAAAGCAGAAATTGCCCAGGCTGTAGGCTATGTATTTACCCTTGTACTTTTCTATGGACTGCAGCACATGCGGATGATGACCGATTACCAGATCCGACCCTGCGTCGATAGCCAGATAAGCCAGCTCCTGCTGCAACGGTTCGTGCTTGTACTTGTATTCCTTCCCCCAGTGGAAGTTGACAATGACCAGGTCACATTCGCTCCGCAGCTTTTCGATCATCTCTTTTACCTCGGCCTTGAATACATTCATGTCCAGACCCTGTTCATATTCGCCAAGCTGGTTGAACCCGGCAAAACCTATCCTGATGCCTTTGACCTCTTTATATAAAACCTCCGTATAGCCAAAATACTCTATACCGGCATCTTTCAGTGCCTGCCGGGTAGCGTCGTACCCTTTTTGTCCAAAATCGTATGTATGGTTGTTTGCCAGATTGGCTATTTCAACGCTGCCTGCCTTCAGAATGTTTGCGTATTCCGGCTTGCCATTGAACCAGTAATTGTTGCCGTAATCGAATTTTTCGGCTTTTTGCGTTTCATTACTCAGCGTCGTTTCCAGATTAGCCACTGTCAGATCGTCCTGTTTCAGCAGATCAGCCACACCGGAGAAAAACCAGGCGTAGTCGCCCTCTTTTTTATCAAACATATGATCGAAGGAATCGGTGTAATTGAACTGATGGTCCTGTCCCAGCGCCACATCTCCGAGGAAGCTTAGCTTTATCACTGCATTTTCCCGGACATAGGGGCTAACCGGTTCAGATGGCGTACTTCCTTCCTGCGTTGTTTCGACGCCCTTTGTATCGTCTTCCTGTGATGCTGCAGAGTTTTCCTCGGAACCCGTTCCGTCGGTTGCGCTTCCGGAAGCTGCCGTCCCCTCGTCTGAGGTTTGTGTCGTTTGCGGCGTATTCCGCACGAGCCCGTTTGGATTTGAGGCGTTTGCATATATGACAAATGCAACGGTTGCAATGACTGCGACTATAAACAACGATCTTGCAAAAACCTTGAAATTCATTAGTGAAATGTCCTCCCAACTATTCTTTAGTATGCTCTGCAAATGCATTGATTCATGTTGTAATCACGTTGTTATCACTTTGTTATAACATCAAACTACATCGTATATTGTACTATATTTGTTTCAACCGTGCATCTATTGTCCTGCAAATTGTTCCTTGATATTTACATTTATCTATCTGTCGCTCACTCAGACTTGATGCCGTCTGTAAAAAGTGCTAAAATACAAAAAAGCAGGGCAATACTAATGATAATGTTGGAGTACCTATGAAAAAAATTTTAACCGCAATCATTTTTGTATTTGTACTGATGCTTCACCCGCTTTCCATCAACGCGCAATCTCTTGATATACCCGCAGATATTCCATATATTCTGATCGATTCCAAAACAGGCCGGGTTCTGGCAGGACAGAATACTGACCAGCGCGTTGGTCCCGCAAGCACAACAAAGGTATTGACAGCGATTGTCGCATTGGAAAACGGAGATTTACAACAGGAAATGAAAATTTCACAAAATGCCGTCTTTGATATTGGCAAGGGCGGTATGAATGTGGGGATCATGGCCGGCGAAGAGGGCCTCACACTCGATCACATGCTGCACCTGCTGCTGATAAAATCCGCGAATGAAACTGCGAATATAATTGCGGAAAATTTGGCCCCTTCCCGCTCGGAATATATCGACATGATGAATCAGAAGGCCAGGGAAATCGGGGCTGTCAACACGACCTTCGTCAATCCAAGCGGCAAGGATACGGAACCGGCGGATGAAGGTCATCTCACTACACCTGCCGATATGGCGGCGATCGCCCGCTATGCTATGACGAACCCCAAGTTCAGGGAAATCGTATCTACGGAATACTATTCAGGTATGCCCGTCACCAATAAGCATGATGACTGGGGTATACTGCGCAATTCAAACCAATTTCTATGGTTTGATAATGCTTACCCTTATACATTGGATAATACGGAGCATAAATATTCGGTAACCGGCATAAAAACAGGCTATACAGCAAAGGCGGGCAACAACCTCGTTACCGCAGCCGTCGGTGAGGACGGCATGGAAATCATTGCCGTCGTCATGCATGTAATGCAGCCAAATAAGGTTTATGGCTATTCTAAAGAACTGATGCGCTACGGTTTTGAGAATTATTCTCTTCAGACTCTGTCCGAGGCCGGTCAGAATATGAAGACCACAGTAGTGGAAGGAGCGGCGGAAGGTGCGGAGCTTCTTGACCTGGTAACACAGACAGGCTTAAGCTGTGCAGTGAGTATCGGCTCCAAGGTTCAGAACATTGAAACAAAAATTAATGTAGACAGCAACATAATAGCACCGATCCAGAAAGGCGATATTTTGGGCTCTGTTGAATATCTGGAAAGCGGCGTTTCACTGGGGAAAGTGAACCTGGTTGCGGCAAATGCTGTGGCCGCAAAGCTTACTGCCCCATCCGCCGCCAACCTGATCCAGGAGGAGTCCGAGCGCAAATACTCCTATGTCCTGCTTTACATTTTGCTTTCACTGAGCTTCCTGGTCATTCTTAGAATGGTCGTTCGCGGAATATGCCGAAGAGTAAAGAGAAAAAAGAGTATGTACAGGTTTGAGAAATAGGGGAAACAAAGCACTTCAACTCTACAGGTTATACTTGTCAAATTGTGCAAGTGCCTCTGGCACAATTCATCCCCCAGAAGCATCCTTTATCATTTTGTTGATCTCAGCAAAATTGTTGTCCGGCAAGTTACCGGCAAGTTAAATTTTATTTGCTAAACTCATGAAATCCTTAAAATCTCTTGATAAATCAGCATTTTGCAACTGTTGGCCTATCATTCAAATCAAAATTTGAAAATCTCGGCAAGTTACCAGCAAGTTAAACTTATGCCCATATCGGAATGTATTTCATATATCTTGGAGCCGTCATTGGATCCAATGGTTTTATCATTTTAGCTTCAACTGCGTCTTTAATCAATCGCGACACAGATCCGGACGAGGATTCTTTTAACCCAAAACGTTCTCTTAAAGAACTATTTGTTAATTGCTCTCCTTGAACTTGTTTTATACAGGAATGCAAATAACAAGCCCAAAGTCTGTCTTCATATTGAATGGCAGAAAAAGACACCTCCGAAAAAAGAGTTACTCTGGTACTTTCCTCGTATAAATCAATCTTTGGTGCAGGCAACTGCAGCAATTCACAAGAAATAGCTATTTTGTCCCACCCCGTCCCCAATTCCTCACACATTCTCAGGCGACGCATAAGCGATGCCAATTTTTCATTCCTGGACTTAGGCGGATTATCAATAATGCGCCTTATATCTACTAACGGTGTTCCCGGATTTGTAATTTCAATTCTATTATCAAATATTTCAATAAGAGGCGAAACACCCGAAACTGAAAAATCCTGATGAATCAATGCATTTGCCACAGCTTCCCTGATGGCCAAAATTGGATACGCAGTTTTCTTTTCTCGCAGAGCGCCTTTAATTATTTCTTCTGATGGGGTAAGTGCTTCAATATACTTTATTAAACCCTCGAAGCCAATAGCATATCCTTTATTGCCTATGTTTTCTTTTAGCATTTCGAGTCTATTGTTACCTTTATATTGAACCACTCGAACTGCTTTCCGGGCAATGTTCGGGAACTCAGCAAGCCTTTTTGCAAAAAGAATGGCGCCTAAATTTGTAATGCTATATAATCCGTTATCCTGCTTAACAGCAATGCCTTCTTCCAGCATGTAATGCATTACTCCGGCGTTGTTTGCAGGCTGGACTTCATCTTTATTTTCAAAGTAAACGGGATGGTCAATAAGCCATAATGCTTCATTTAGCTCTAAATCCTTTTTTGCAAACTGTTGTTCATATTTTATCGTGCGAAGCTTATCCCAGAGCTTTGCCTGCACAGCAGGATATTCAGTCAATTTCTTTGTATAACTCCCAATTCTTATATAGTCAACCTTTTCAAACATTACTGTTCTGTCAGCTGCACTATATATTATAAGCACTCCAACCTGTTTATTACTCATATTTAGATTATGAAATTCAAAATCTGCGTTTTTACTGAGTAAACGCCTAAGCCAATTCCCCAGTTCCTCATTGCCTTTTTTCAATGTGCTTAAATCGTTGGTTGTACCTATAATTTCATGTGTTTCATTATCAATGCCCCAAATCATATAAGCGCAGCTCTTTTCTTTTAGGGCTGCGCCATTTGCGAGTGCGCTTATGTCCTTTCCAATCATTTCAGGCTCATAATTGTCATGCTTAAATTCAAGCCATTCCGTCTCATTGGGTATTTTTCTTAACTCATTTACCAAAATATCCAAATTCTCCATCAGGCAATTCTCCTATAAAAAATTAGTACAGGTTGTTTATCCAATATAGACTCACTGGGGGTATTTATGGGTAATTCAATATTACCTCGAATTCGAGACAATTATTTCATCGACTCATTTCTAAGAATTATACCAAAATATTCCTCCATTTGCAATCCATCTTCTATCTGGCAAGTTCTTTCGCCAGTTCCTTTAAATCGGAAATCAGCACATCGTCTATCTCAACATACTTCGCCATAGAATGCATAGCTTCAGGTAAGAAAATCTATTTGGCACCAGTCGCTATTTGTACAAGAGCGCGAGGTTTATTGTCTGCGAATGATTTTTCAAGGTTTATAATTGCCTTAACCTGGCAATCGTGAAATCCTTTTGTGGAAAAGTCCGGAAAGGCCTTCATACTGTTGCGTAAAGTGTCTGTATCTTTCATCCACTCAAGTAGAGTTTCAGGCCAACCGAACACTGTATACATTTTTTTCTAGGCCGGAAATCCCTCGGACTAGCCAAGGGCTATTTTCATAGAGCTGGTAATTGACTTGAACACCAAACCTGCGGCTTACGATATCGCTGCTCTGCTTTGGGTCACACCAGCCTGTTTGTGAAAGCGGGAATTCCGCCCATTGTTTTCGTTTTATTATAAATTGCTTATACTACTTCATAGACAACCACAGACGACCAAAACTGTACCCTGTTCTACCCATGCGTCCCCAAAAACCGTTCCATATATGGGATCTTCAGCGTTAACGCCAGTATCGTTTCTCCCCTTGGCAGGCTCTTGATATCCTGGGCTGTGATTCCCTTAGCGCATATCATCAGCAGATAATAAATGAGGCCTCCTGCGGCTATGGAAATACCAACACAGAAGATATTTTGGAGGAATGCGGATTTGATGAGCCAATCCGTCATAAACACAAATCCATGATAGCTCAGATAGACCAATATACCCATGATAACGGACACACTCAGCGGTCTGTTGAACAACTTCCTTACATTCAGCCTTACACCTGTCAATTTCCTGATAGCCCGGTAATTCATAATCGCCGCAAAGATATAACAGGCGGCGCTACCGGCAATAGCTCCCTTGATATTGATTGACCTGATCGCAATCAGGTTATAATTGATTACTATCTTTAATACCAGTCCAACGGCCATATGTATGGTTGGAACGTATGTCTTCCCAAGGCCTTGCAGGATTGCAGTCTGGATAGACACAAGCGAAATAAGCACCAGCGTCCAAGATCCAATCATCAGCATGTCCCACCCATCCGGCGCCGTCGGGAAAATGCTGTATATAATGGGTTTTGCCAGTACGGTCAACCCTACCGCAGAAGGAATGGCGATCATCAATATCATTTTGATACTCTTTGATATTCTTCTTCCGAGCAGCACCCTGTCATTTCTCGCAGCCGCTGCTGAGACAGATGGTAGAATCGTGGTGGCAAGCGCTGTAGCAAGGGTGACAGGAATAAACAGCACCTTCAGATACTGCGTCGAAAGAATTCCATAAAGACCATTGGCCTCGGAAGCAGTATAACCAGCCTTCATCAACTGCCCCTTCGTAAATTGCAGATCGACAAGATTTGCCGCATAGATTGCAACGGCGCCCAGTGTAATTGGAACGGCGTACTGAAAAATCTTCTTTAGGATCATTTTTGTAGAGTAAATAAATTCGTCACTGCGGATAGATTGTGATATCTCCTCCAATATATCCGCCCTGTTTTTCAGATAGATCCTGCAAAGGTACAGCGCACTGAACAGCGCACCCAGCGAGGTTCCTACAGTCGCCCCCGCAGCGGCATATTTCACCGCCTCCGTATGTATTTCAGCTTCTCCTGTAATGCCGTGACCTGCAGCATAGTCGACGCCATACCGGTACATCAGCCAGGCAAACAGTACTGTGAATATTGTATTGACAGCCTGTTCGATAATCTGTGAAATACCTGTTGGCATCATGTTTGATCTTCCCTGAAAATATCCTCTGAAGGCACAGGAAACTGAAACAAAAAGCAATGTCGGCGACAGCGCGAGGATCGTCATATATGATTCCGGAAAGCCAATCAGAACAGAAAACTGCTTTGCAAAGACGGCCATGATGATACTTGTGAGCGCACCTACAGAAACAAGCATCAGGCCGGATATCTTCAATGTCCTGTGGGATACGTCATAGCGGGATGTGGCAATCTGTTCCGAAATGAGCTTGGAAATGGCCACCGGGATTCCCGCGGTCGCGACCATAAAAACCAACTGGTATATCTTGTACCCCGCGTCATAAATGCCATTTCCCTCATTGCCCAGGATCAGTGTCAAAACAGGTACATAAAGGATACCAAGCAATTTGTTGATAATGCTTGCTACGCTTAGAACGGTAAATCCTTTTGTCTCAGACTGACGCTCCACTTCTTTCTCTTACTTTCTCTTATATATTTTCCTTCTGAATTCTCTGAATGCGTAAACGCCCTTTTCAATACAAAAATACGCGAACGGTTTAAAAACATAATCCAGCATACCTACAAACTCGGTGAATTTGCCTTTAAAACCCACCTTGAACTTGTATAGCCCGTACATTGGGTTGCTTTCGTCCACATTTCCGGGAACTCCTCTGAAATCATACAGGTCAACGCCTGACTCAAGCGCCCATTTGATCATGTTCCACTGCAGCAGGTAATTGGGCATCAGGTTGCGGTGTTCATTGCGGCTGGCGCCGTACAGGTACCAGCACTTGTTGCCGTACAGGATACCTATTGTCCCTGCCATGGGCTTATCCTCATAATAAGCCATAAAGACTCTCAGATGATCAGGCGCCAGGCAGTCAAAAACTTTTTCGTAATACTCCTTGCTCCTGACAACAAAATTGTCGCGTATGCCGGTCTCAACGATCATCCTGTAAAACTCGGCCACGTCTTCTCTGGAACCGACCCTGACCTCGACTCCTTTACGCTCGGCCAGACGAATGTTGTAGCGAACCTTATGGTGGAAATCCGCCATAAGCTCATCCTCTGTTTTGCCTCTTAGATCAAGTCTGAAGACAAACCTGGGTTGAATTCCCTCATAGTTTTTCAATCCGCGGCTCACCATGAAGCCAAGCCGCTTAACTATTTCTTCAAATTGTGCATCCTCTATTTCAATGTCCGGATCCATTTTAAGCGCATAGCTTCTGTACTTCTTTGCCAGCTGCCTGCATTTATCCAGCAGCGCTCTGAGTGTTTCCTCATCATGTGAGTCGCAAACCGGTCCGCGGGGCGAATACATCATCGTAAACGGAAGCACCGGTATCTTCCGGATCAGCAGGCTAATAGAGCCCTTGATCTGTCCGTTTTCATTCTCAACTGTCACCACTTCGTTTTTCCAGAAAGACTTCACCTGCGCCCATTGTGGAGACTGCATAAAATGCCCTTTTGGGTGCGCCTGCAAAAACGCTTCATATTTTTCTTTGGTTAAATTCACTATCGAAACACCTCTTATTGGTTATTCATTAAAGATACTTTCTAAACTTAAAATAATGGCTCAGATGCAATTTGTACAGAAACAGAACCCTCTTTAGCTTGTTGTCACCCTTCATAAACAAAGGGTTCGTTACTCTTTTCTCCCGGACCAGCCGCTTCATCCGGGCCAGATTTTCTTCGCCTCCGGTATACCGGAATGCAACCCCAAGCGGAACGACCGTCCAGAGATTACGGGCGTTTGCCACCTCGAACTGCAGCTCTTTGTTGTATATATAGTCTTCGACAACATAACGGGCCAGATTGTTCCCGGCCGCAGTGACATAATAGTTACTCCTGCCCTGCCGGAGGTTGACCTCCAGGATTTTATATTTCCTATCTCTCTGATCGAATTTAATATCAAAAGTCGAATATCCTGTGAAGCCGACGCTTTCTAAAAAACACTTGAGCATTTCTGAAAGCTCAGGGTTGTACTCGTTCATCAGAACTGCAGTATTTCCCAGTCCGTGGGGAGTGTGCTCCTCCAGCATAACATGCGCCAGTGACATCAGCTTGACCCTTTTGTCCTTCCCGGAGTAACTAATCATCACCCGCAGCTGGGAGTCGTCCCCCGGAATGAAGTCCTGAATAATCAGACGGTCATCATATCCTGCATCATAAATCTGACCGATAACTCTCTTCAATTCTTCCATGCTTTTAAGCTTATAAACCTTCTTCTGCGTCGCAAACTCATGCTGCCAGTATTTAATGCCGTTTGACGGCTTTACGATAACCGGAAAGCCAAATGGCAGTTCAAAATCATCCTTCATGGATCTGTCGTATATAAATGTCCCAGGATAATCAATTCCGTAGCGGTCGCATATCTCGTAGAATTCCAGCTTTGTAAGCAGGCTGTTCATCAGATCTTCATCTACATAGGGAGTGATGATATTACCCGAAAGCCGGGCCTTATTCCTGATGATCTGCTCCACATAATTGTCGCCGCAGCCCATTAATATGATTTTTTTGTCCGTGTGTCTATCCGCCAGTTCGTTAATCGTCCTGACAAAGACCTCAGGCCTGTCCATTTCGCTGACAGCCCGGAAATCAACGATCCTGCTGTTACAGCTGGGGCCTGAATTGACTTTTCCAATCACAAAGGATTTTACGCCATAAAGCTCATAAAACGCCCTGGACATGCTGTATGTATTTATATCATTACCCAGAAAAACAGGGATAAACTCTTTCTCCGTAATGTTCAACTTCCGGCCCTCCTACTGGTTTCAGGAATACGCAAAATACTGTTCTTTTCACGCATAGCTCACGTTTATTCTAGTATATTGACCAATAAAGTTCAAGCTAATTTTCCAGTCCTGGCGGGTAGTCTAGCTGTGCCCTTCGAGAGATTCGCTGGGACGGTTCTTGATAAAGAGTCCTTCGGGGACGGTTCCTGATAAACAATCCTTCTGGGACGGTTCTTGAATCGGGCTTTGGCCTTGCCATAAATATCTAAAAGCACTAGAATGGTAATAGAGCATTAATGCAAAGAAGGTGTAAGCTATGTTCAAGCCATTCAGACTTCCGGAAAACTTCCTAATGGGCAGCGCCACAGCAGCAACACAGATCGAAGGCGGCGACAGGAACAACAATTGGTACGACTGGTGCGAGAAGGGTAAAATCGCCGACGGAACCTCCTGTATCCGAGCAAATGACCATTGGAACAGAGTCGAAGAAGATATCGGCCTGATGAAGAGCCTTAACCACAAAATCTATCGTATGGGACTGGAATGGAGCCGCATTGAGCCGGCCAACGGAAAATTTGATCCGGCCGCCATCGCTCATTACCGTAATGAAATAGAGTCGCTGATTCGCAGCGGCATCAAGCCTCTGGTGACACTTCACCATTTTACCCACCCTCTCTGGTTTTGCGAGGAAGGCGAGTTTGAGACAGAAAAGGCGGTCGTGTATTTTGAGCGGTATACCAGATATGTGGTCGAGCAGCTGGGCGATCTGGTCAGCGAATACATAACCATAAACGAACCGAATGTATATACGGCAAATGGCTATTTCCTGGGTTCATGGCCTCCCGGTAAAAAAAGCCTCAGACTGGCCATGAAGGTTTATAAAAATATGACGCTATGCCACATTGCCGCATATAAGGCTATTCATGAAACCAGGGAGCGCAGGGGCTTTAAAGGCGCCACCATGGTGGGCGTCGCCAATCACCTGCGGATCTTTGATCCCTACAGCAAGAGCCCTCTGGACTTCCTTGCCGCAAAGGCAATGGAATACCTGTTTCAGGATGCCATAGTCAAATCCATGACCGACGGTCGCCTCAGATTTCCCATGGGCATTGGCGCGCCCATGGGCATGGGAAAGTTCTATGACTTCATCGGGATCAACTATTACACCCGCAGCGCAGTCAGATTCAAGGGCTTTCAGGACGATGTAATGCCGGGAGCCCCAAAGAATGACCTGGGATGGGAAATATACCCCAGGGGATTGTACGATCTGTGTAAAAAGTTTTACAAACTGTACAAGGCTCCTATCTGGATTACCGAGAACGGCACCTGTGACAATACCGACGCCTTCCGCTCCGGCTATATATACCGGCATCTGTATGAAATTTCGAAGCTGTGCGAAGAAGGCATCCCCGTCGAACGTTATTACCACTGGACGCTGATGGACAACTTCGAGTGGCTTGAGGGTGAATCCGCCCGTTTCGGTCTGATCCATGTCGATTATAACACCCAGCAGCGCACCGTCAAAAAGAGCGGGGAGTTCTATGGGGAAATATGCCTTCAGAACAGCGTCACGGAGGAAATGATCGACAGGTACCTTTCGAGCGATATACTCCCACAAACCCACTTACATTCATGATCAAAGCAGCTTATTGACGAAACCCCTTGACGCTTGCGGCTCCACATTTGAGTCCCTACTTTTGGCGCAGAAGCTCCACCAGCCTCCTGTATTCTTCCTCAAGAGCTTCGCTGTCGCCAGTAGCTGAGGATAGCTTTGTAATAATCTCTGTCAGCCTCATTTGCAGCAGAGTGCGCTCTATTCCGTCAGGCAAGCTCTCCGAATCATTACCAGGAGCGTCGCGTTTTGGGGTACTCTGCGCTGCGGTTATTTGTCCGTTTTGTACTGCAGCCTTTAGTGTGTTTTTTGATGCGCTTTTTATCCTGCCCCCGGCAGAGCTCCTGCGTGTCTCGTATTCCTCAAGCGTTCCGTCAAAAGCCTCGATCCGGCGGTCTCGCAATATCAAAAGCCTGTCCGCAACGCCATTGACGAAAGCCCTGTCGTGAGAAACGAAGAGAACTGTCCCCTCATAATCCTTCAGCACGTTCTCCAGCGCCTCAATGGACTGCATATCAAGATAGTTGGTCGGCTCGTCCAGCAGCAGAACATTGGCGTTGGAAACAAAAAGCTTTGCAAAGGCCACTTTTATTTTCTCTCCCCCACTAAGCACCCCTACTCGTTTGTGCACCGCTTCTCCCTGTATCAGAAGCCTGGCCAGGATTGTCCGTGCAACCGTCTCCTGCTGCACGCTGTCCCTCATGACATTCTTCAGCACAGTTTCTTCATGTATGAGGTTTTCAAACCCCTGCCGGAAGTATGCTATCCTGGCTTTCGGGACAATGCTGATGCCCTCATGGCTTGAAGCGATCAGGTTCAGCAGCGTCGTCTTTCCTGAACCGTTTTCACCCCAGAGCGCTGTTTTAACGCCGTTATATACGCTGAAGCCTGCATTCTGAAAGACAGGGACAGTTGGTCCATAGCTGAAGCTGAGCTTCTCACAGGTTATAACAAACCTGTTTTCCGGAGGACTGGTCAGCGAAAAATCCAGCTTGATGGTCGGCAGCTCTCTTGGCTTTTCCTTGACCTCCAGCTTTTCAAGCCTTGTAATCAGGCTGTTTGCGGCATCATGAAGCTTCTCCTGCTTTTCATTTGCCGCCCTTGTATGAAGCCTTGCTTCGGAATTGCCCATTCTTTTCGGGGCCTTCCTCATTTTTTTAGCTCTATGCTTTCTGTTTGATATCGCGTCCTCCAGTGAGGTTTTTTCATCAATATATTTTTGATACTCAACAGCAGTACGCTCCCGCTCCATTTCGCACTGTTGCCTGTAGGATGAATAATTGCCGTTAAATGTTCGAGTTTTTCCGTCCCTGATCTCAAGTATCCTGGTACACAACATATCCAGCAGGCTCCTGTCATGGCTGATCAGCACGAAGGATTCCAGCCTCTCCAGCTTTTTTTTCAACAACCCGATACCCTCGTAATCCAGATTGGAGGTAGGTTCATCTGCAAACAGCAGAACATTATCCCTGCTGAATGCCCCGGCAATTTTCAGCCTTGTGCGCTCGCCGCCGCTGAGAGCCTCCCTCTGCAGCTTCTGGTCCAGTTCAAATTCCTTCAGCAATTTTCGGGATGCTCCGGTTTCTTCTGCACTCTCCTGCCCGTACTCATTATCCGTCTCTTCCTCATCAAACTGCCGGATGTAGGCCACTTCGCAGTATCGCTTCACAAACCCTTCATCCGGCTCAATGCAGCCTGACAGGATATTCAGCAGCGTGGTTTTACCTGAACCATTCATTCCAACCACTCCGATTCTGTCGCCTGTATATATCCTTAGCCCATCCATTTCGATAATGAGCCTGTCAGCATAGTATTTCTTAATATTTACCGCTTCCAAAAGCAGCATAAAAAAGTCTCTCCTCTCACATCGTCTGTGCGGGAAAGACCTTGTCAACATTAATAGAATGCGTGCAGCGCCCGACATAGTCAGAACGCTTCAAAGCAAGGCAGTTGAATGTATAAAAGCCAATCCAGCACAAAAGCGGAGCACAAACAGCTCCAATAAATTTGTTCAAGTCGCTGAATCAGCCAATTCTCATTCCTTAATACCTTGCCCTTTCATTATGATGAATCCATTGTAACTCAAATGACGGATAAAATCAATCGTTAATCGGGTTCCACTTGTACTTTTGTACTGGGCTGCAATCGACGGTAGAATCACTAACCCATATCCATCTATAAATCCATATTAGATCTATAATATATGCCTCAGTGGTCCAATTTGACTTTACGGCATCTTCAATTCATACTCTTTTTTCTTTCGGGTCTTTGACAGTTAAATGAAAGTAAAAGTCCTTGAAAGCCTTGATTTAGGCTTATTTTTTTGTCAAAATTTATGTATAAATATTGCGTAGTTTTACGTAATATGTTATAATATAAGGTGTTTGGAGGGATTTTATGAGATTGCAAATTTCTAAATCTAAAAATTCAGCTTCGCTTTATGTTATCAAAACAACATATATAAACGGAAAAGAGCATACAAAAATTGTAGAAAAGCTCGGCACAGTTGATGAATTGAGCAAAAAGCTAAATGGTCAAGATCCCATTCAATGGGCTAAGGAATATATCGAAGAACTTAACAAAAAAGAAAAAGAGGAAAACGAGGAAATACTCCTAAAACGCTCCCCTTCCAAGATCATCGCCAAAGGAGAACAACGCTCCTTTAACGGCGGATACCTTTTTCTCCAGCAGATATACCATGAACTCAGACTCGATAAGCTTTGTGCTGAAATATCCCGCAAATACAAATTTACATACAACCTCGATTCGATATTATCACGATTGCTTTACTCAAGAATTATCTATCCATCTTCAAAACTCGCAACCTCAGAGCTTTCCAAGCAGTTTATCGAGCAGCCCGAATTCGAACTCCATCATATATACCGGGCGCTTGAGGTCATTGCCAAAGAATCCGACTACATACAGTCATCTCTATACAAGAACAGCCTGAAAATCTCCAAAAGGAATACGGGTGTGCTCTATTACGACTGCACCAACTATTTCTTTGAAATTGAACAGGAGGATGGTTTGAAACAGTATGGTCCTTCAAAGGAACATAGACCAAACCCAATCGTACAGATGGGACTTTTCATGGACGGGGATGGAATTCCTCTTGCTTTCAATATCAACAAGGGGAATACGAATGAGCAGCTGACATTAAAACCGCTGGAACAAAAAATCCTGTCAGATTTCGATCTCTCCAAGTTTGTCGTTTGCACCGACGCCGGGCTTGCATCCGATAGTAACAGGAAGTTCAACAACAAGGGCGAGCGAGCGTTCATCACAACACAGTCCATAAAGAAATTGAAGGCCCATTTGAAAGAATGGGCCCTCGATCCAAAAGGCTGGTCTCTTGACGGCGATGTCAGAACCTTTGACATCACCGCACTGGATGAGGAGAAATACAAGGACAAAGTTTTCCATAAGGAGCGTTGGATAAAGGAAAATGGGCTTGAACAGAAAATTGTTGTGACCTACTCTATCAAATACAGAGACTACCAGCGGCTTATCCGCGACAACCAGGTGGAACGGGCACGAAAGGCAATCACCTCCAAATCCATTAAACTAAAAAAATGCAACCCTAACGATTACAAAAGATTTATCGTAAAAAGCTACTATACCGCTGATGGCGAGGCTGCCAAACATGAAACATACAATATCGACGCCGGACTTATTTCGAAAGAGGCGGCATTCGACGACTTCTATGCCGTATGCACGAATCTTGAAGATGACGCTTCCACCATCATCCAAGTGAATAGAAGGCGTTGGGAAATCGAAGAATGCTTCAGGATCATGAAAAGCGAATTCAAGGCCAGACCAGTATACCTGAACCGCGATGACAGGATAGAGGCTCATTTCATGACCTGCTTCATTTCCTTGGTCATCTACAGGCTTCTCGAAAAGAAACTGAATGGCAAATATACCTGCCATGAGATTATCAATGGACTGAAGGATATGAATTTTTTACAGGAAAAAGGTGAAGGCTATACACCAACTTATATTAGGACCGATTTCACGGATGATTTACATGAAGCGTTTGGTTTCCGCACTGACTATCAAATCGTTAATGCCAGCCAAATGAAAAAAATTATTAGAACTACAAAATCGTAAAAACATTACGCACTTTTTAGGAAGTTTTCAAAAGCTTGGAACCCAACGTTATCAATGGATCCCAAGCTTTTTTCGTTCCAAAACTGTCAAAGACGGAATTATAATACTTCCGTATATGAAACAAAAGGGCAGGCTGTTACACCTACCCTTTCACTGTTTAAGTTTAATTAGCTCTATCTATTATTTTCATCAAATTCTAAAAACAAATCTTGTAATTCCCCATTTAACTTCTCATTAGTTTTCTTAAGTGTAAGATTAAATTCATCACCTTGTCCTTCCAATGAAGTCACACCGTCTAACAAAGCTAATATATTTGAAACAGTATCTATTCCTATTTGCTTTATCACTTTAAAGAAAATCAGCTTTTCCTCATCTGTAAGATTTTTATATAATTTAAGTGATTCTTTCCAATATGGGTCAGTAGCACCACTGATATCAGTATTGTCAAATAAGTCTTTATAGATTCCCAAATTTTCTTGCGCCACTAGATTATGAAGTTTTTCAACAAAGTCTTTCTTGTGCATAATTTACCTCCCTTTCTTTATCGCCGGATATAGTTCTTTATTCATGTCTATTACCTTCTGTAATTGAGTATTTGGAATATCTGGGTATACTCTCTTCAATTCCATTATATCTCTTGCTATTAAGTCTCTAGCATTCGTTATTCCGCTTGTACTTCTTGATACGATTCCATTTGGTCCTCTAAGTGTATGACCAACCTTAGGCACTAATATAGATGGTGCTGTTTCTGGATTATACTCAGGAATAAAATCTTTCATCAAAGCTTTTTGCCCAACATGATGCGCATCTAATCCTGACACACCTTTTATTTCATTATATATTCCAACATCATATATACTGACCTTACCTCAATAAAACAGACACTCAAAACGGCTTGTATCTCGTTTTTTCTTATCTTTACTCCAAATTTCAACTTTTGAAAAGAAAAATATCAGCAATTATACCGCTTGCCACTTTCTCAAGG
>JAEZMD010000027.1 GCA_023435745.1 Bacillota bacterium
GCCTTGAGAAAGTGGCAAGCGGTATAATTGCTGATATTTTTCTTTTCAAAAGTTGAAATTTGGAGTAAAGATAAGAAAAAACGAGATACAAGCCGTTTTGAGTGTCTGTTTTATTGAGGTAAGGTCAATTTACTAAAACATAGTTTTCAGGCAATTTGATGTCGCTCCCTTCGCGGGGAGCGTGGATTGAAATTATAACAAGACCGGACTGAACAAAGTATTTATATCGGTCGCTCCCTTCGCGGGGAGCGTGGATTGAAATCAACCTGCAACAAGTTGCACAAATAATTATTTAGGGCTATACTAAGTGATGTTATTTCACACATAGGAGAGATGATTAATGCAATTCTTGTTGTTGGTACTTAATAAAGTTGAAGTGCTTGATATGTTGCTGGAAACGCTCATGGAGAAGGGGATTTGCGGTGCTACCATTCTTAACAGCACGGGCATGGTCAGGGAGCTTGTGAAAAACAATGAGGATTTTCCGATTTTCGGGTCGCTGCGTGCCTTTTTAAACCCGGAGCGCAAAGAGAGTAAAACCATATTTATGGTTTTGCGTGAAGATAAAGTTGAGGAAGTAAAAAATGTAATCCGTCAAGTGGTTGGAGATCTATCCCGGCCTGATTCTGCGGTATTATTCACATTGCCTGTACTCAGCGCAGAAGGAGTTGATCTATAGTATGCAGCTTAATACCTTGTTTTATCTGGCGCTGATTCTTTTTTCAGGGCTCATTTTCGGACGTGCAGTAAAATTGATCCGGCTTCCCAACGTAACCGGATACCTGATTGCAGGATTGCTGATCGGACCTTATATACTCAAATTGGTTCCAATGGGCTTGATTACGGGACTGGAACTGGTTTCCGAGATAGCGCTTGCGTTCATCGCTTTTTCCATTGGATCTGAGTTTAAGCTGTCTTATCTGAAAAAGGTAGGGATTGTTCCAATAGTCATAGCCATTTTCGAAGCATTGACTGCGACTGTTGTTGTGTCGGGCGTATTGATCGCTTTTGGATTTGATATGGAGATAGCCTTGCTTCTAGGAGCCATTGCTTCTGCGACAGCGCCTGCTGCTACTATCATGGTTGTACGACAGTATAAGGCTAAAGGGCCTGTGACTGACACTCTGCTGAGTGTTGTCGCGCTTGATGATGCGGTTGCCCTGATGGCCTTCGGCTTTGCAGTCGCCATGGTGAACATGCTTGCGCATCCCGGAGAAAGCTCTTTGGTGATGTCCATTGTGATGCCGTTGGCGGAGATCCTGGGATCCATTCTTTTGGGATTTGCACTTGGATTATTATTTACATTGCCTCTACGATATTTTAAAAAGGATTCCAACCGGTTGATTATCATTACAGGCTTTGTGTTTCTGGGATCTGCCCTGGCTACCATGCTGGGACTCTCTCCGCTCCTTTTGTGCATGTGTATGAGCGCTATGCTGGTTAATCTAAGCAACGGCGGAGAATCCATACTGAGGCTTACTGAAAGTATCACGCCACCTATATTCCTAATGTTTTTTGTTGTTTCAGGTATGGAACTGGATATATCCATCCTGCCTCAAGTCGGTGTGATCGGTGTTCTTTACATACTCTTCCGGGTGATCGGGAAAGTGGGCGGAGCTTACGCGGGTGCATGGATTATGAAAGCATCGGACACGGTAAAAAAACATATCGGCTTTACATTGATTCCGCAGGCTGGCGTAGCCATCGGATTATCGCTACTGGCTTCCCGGCTGGTTCCCGAATATGGGCAAACCATCCGGGCGGTGGTTCTGAGTGCGACCTTGGTTTATGAATTGATCGGTCCTGCAATTACGAAAATTGCACTGCAGAAGGCAGGAGAGATTAAGACATGATAAAGAGCTATAGGCAAAAGTGGTTAAGGCGTTTATGATGTTCCCGACAGCCATCATGAATGGTTGGGGATGACTGTCAGGAATGTATCAGCTTGATTGTTAGACTATAAGTATGCCGTTTATCTGGCAGGGAATAAAGAGATGAAACGCATCAGGTTATCCATTGTCAGCGCAAGGTCGCTTCTGCTTCGCGGCTTTGCCTCCTTGAACGGGACGGCTACGCGGTTGATGCTGAATATAGCGCTTACGCCTTCATTATAAGCCCCCTCGATGTTATCGCCGATATCGCCGACAATGGCAATGAGCGGAATTCCGGCTTTCTTTGTGCGTCTGGCAACACCGATGACAACTTTCCCGCGCAGAGACTGGAAATCAATTTTCCCTTCTCCCGAAAACACCATATCTGCGTCATGGAGCAGCGAGTCGAACTGTACTGTATCAAGCACGGTTTCGATACCCATTTGCAGCCTGCTATCCAGAAAAGCTGCCATACCTGCGCCCATTCCGCCTGCAGCGCCTGCGCCGGGCAGGTTGATGATATCTTTTCCAAGATCCCTTTTAATCACTTCCGCCATATGAGCCAGATTTGCGTCCAGAAGCTTTACCATAGCCTCGTCGGCGCCCTTTTGAGGGCCAAACACGGCGGCTGCACCCGATGGGCCGCACAGAGGATTGTCAATATCGCACATTGTGATGATTTCCACACCAGCCAGAAGGGGATCGAAGCCGCTCATATCAATGGAGGAGATGTCGTTCAAGGTTCCGCCGGTTGGAACAAACGCTTCGCCTGCAGCGTTCAGGAAGCGAATGCCCAAAGCTGACGCAGCTCCTGTTCCGCCATCATTGGTTGCGCTCCCGCCAAGTCCGATGATAATTTTTCTGGAACCGGCTTCTGCGGCGTGTTTGATCAACTGACCTACGCCGAATGTTGTGGTCTTATCCGGTTGCAGGTTGTCCCCGACTAACGGCAGACCTGCTGCGGCTGCCATTTCAATTACTGCCGTGCCATCCGGCAAAATTCCGTAAAAGCTTTGAATATCTTCAAAATAAGGCCCTTTGGCGGCTGCTGTTATCTTTTGTCCGCCGACGGCGGTCAGAAACGAGTCCACGCTTCCTTCACCGCCGTCTGCCACAGGGATGCTGATGATCTGGGCCTCGGGATAATAATTATTGATGGCTTTTTCCATGATAGAGCAAATTTCTCCGGAGGACATGGTGCCTTTGAATGAGTCCGGAATGAGCAGTATCTTTTTCATTAGAACCTCCTGATTTTCTATAAGTGTATGACCAATTATAACATGGAACGCAGGAGAGGGGCAATTGACGTATTCAACAGATATAAGCAGCTTGTGGTGCTTGCAAACACTGTAAATATCCGTATAATTTATGATGTATTGCAAAATGCCGGATCGGAGGATTTTTATGCGAATTGCAGTGATAGACGGACAGGGCGGCGGAATAGGAAAAGCTATGGTGGAGAAGATCAGGAGCGAGCTTGGCGCCGCAGTGGAGATTATCGCACTTGGTACGAATGCGCTGGCCACCTCAGCGATGCTGAAAAGCGGAGCCGATGAGGGGGCCACTGGCGAAAACGCTATTGTGTACAACGCGGATAAGGTGGATATCATAACAGGAGCTATCGGCATCATAGCAGCCAACGCCATGCTTGGAGAGCTGACGCCCGCAATGGCGAAGGCGATTGCCGAAAGTCCGGCCCAAAAGGTGCTCATACCAATGAACCGCTGTAATGTACAGATTGCAGGGGTTAGAGGCATGGCGCTGCCACAGTATATCGAGGATGCGGTCCAACTGATCCGGGAACGCCTGTAAAGCGGCAGCAAAATAGTCCTGTTATGAATCAAGATTCCTAATCAGGGATTTTCTTTGTCGAGGGTATACGACATTCAGGCTACTATTGTTCAAGCTGTTATTGAATTTTTTCCATGGGGCTGTTACACTTTAACTAACCGGTCATAAAGCCCTGGATGTAGGAATAGTTTCTGATGGATCAAAGGAGGGAAATGATATAAAAAACGGAACAAGTAAGTTTGATGTGGTGGCATTGGGTGAATTGCTTATTGATTTTACGCCGCACGGTATTTCTGAAAATGGAAATTCCCTTTTTGAGGGGAATCCTGGAGGAGCGCCTGCCAACGTTCTTGTAGCATTGTCCAGATTGGGTGCAAAGACAGCTTTCATAGGGAAGGTGGGAAACGACCTGTTCGGCAGGACACTTAGGGATTGCCTGAAGGATAACCGGATTGATGTAACAGGCCTGAAAACAAGTGACACTGTAAATACGACGCTGGCATTCGTTCACCTGAACAGCGAAGGTGACAGGTCGTTCAGCTTTTATCGGAATCCGGGAGCGGATATGATGCTGGAGTCCGGAGACATTCCGACAGACATTATTTCTCAGTCGGGAATTTTTCACTTCGGGTCACTTTCTTTAACTGATGAGCCGGTCAGAAGTGCAACATTAAAGGCATTGGAAGCAGCCAGGAATAACAATACGGTTATTAGTTATGATCCTAATCTCAGACCGCTGCTGTGGAAGTCTCTTGCCGATGCGGAACGTGAGATCAAGCGTGGGCTGGAGTATGCCGACATATTGAAAATCTCCGAAGAGGAGCTTGAGTTCATTACGAAGGAAAGAGAGCTTGAAAGAGGAAGCAAAATACTCTCCGATATGGGTATCACGCTGATCTTTGTGACATTGGGACCAAAGGGAACTTTTTTTAGACATGGCGCAAATACCGGAAAACTGGATACCTACAATGTAAGGGTGGTCGATACCACAGGTGCCGGTGATGCATTCATTGGAGGCATACTATACAAACTGAAGGGAAAAAGCCGGAAAGCCCTGGGTGAACTCGATAAAGCCGAAATAGAACAGATGGTGGATTTCGCCAATGCAGTCGGCGCCCTGACAACCAATAAAAAAGGAGCCATCCCGGCAGTACCTTCAATGGAGGAAGTAATACATTGTATGAGTAACACCCCAAAGCTGACTCTATAGAAGGGGAGCGTTGCTCCCCTTCTTACTGTCCGCTGTCCGGTTCAAGCTCCTTACTAAGCTTTTTGATGGCTTTCTTTTCGATCCGTGAGACATAGGAACGTGATATGCCCAGCATTCCGGCAATTTCGCGCTGTGTCTTGCTTGTTCCGTTCAGAAGGCCGTACCGCAGCTCCAACACTGTTTTTTCACGTTTTTTCAGTACCGCCTTCATTTTATTGTAAAGACGCTTTACCTGAATTTTCAGTTCTACCTCGTCAATGACAGATTCAGTCTCATTGCCGATCACGTCGATCAAAGTGATTTCGTTGCCCTCCCGGTCGACACCGATCGGATCGTGGAGGGACACTTCACTCTGTATTTTCTTAGTAGATCTTATTTGCATCAATATCTCATTTTCGATGCATCGGGCGGCATACGTAGCAAGCCTGGTGCCTTTGGACTGGTCGAAGGTTGATATTGCCTTGATCAGGCCGATTGTACCAATGGAAATCAAATCATCACTGTCACTGCTATATGTGCCGTACTTTTTCACAATATGGGCTACGAGCCGCAGATTCCGTTCAATAAGAGTATTTCTGGCGTCTTCGCTGCCTTCTTTGTATGCTTCTATGAATTTTTGTTCTTCTTCCGGTGATAATGGCTGTGGAAACGAGTTGGAATTCGATACATAGCCCAGTTGAAAAAACATACTGCCAAGGACTTCATTCAACACGGTGAATAAGAAGTGCAGCAAACATAGCACCTCCTCCCACAAAATTGGTCACCATATAAGCATATGAAGCGAAACGATGAAAATTGCATGTCCAAATGAAGATAAATTTTGATTGATAATATTTTTTTCTCGTGTTATACTAATTAACGATTAAATACACACATGGTTTGACGGCCGGATAAGTGCCCGTGGGTCATTCGGTCGGTTGATAACCGTGGAGGTATAAACTTAAGGAGGACATATATATGTCAGTTATTTCAATGAAACAGCTGCTGGAAGCAGGTGTCCATTTTGGACATCAGACCAGGAGATGGAACCCCAAAATGGCCGAATACATCTTTACGGAGAGAAACGGCATCTACATTATCGATCTGCAGAAAACCGTCAAGAAAGTGGAAGAAGCTTATTTCTTTATCAGAGAAGTCGCAATGAACGGCGATGATGTCCTTTATGTCGGAACGAAAAAGCAGGCTCAGGACTCCATCAAGGAAGAAGCGGAAAGAAGCGGACAGTATTATGTAAATGCAAGATGGCTTGGCGGCATGCTCACCAATTTCAAAACAATCCGCAAGAGGATCGACAGACTCAATCAGCTTGAAAACATGGAACAGAACGGATTGTTTGAGGTTCTGCCCAAGAAGGAAGTCATCAAGCTCAGGGCAGAGATGGAGAAGCTGGAAAAATACCTTGGAGGCATCAAGAACATGAAGAAGCTCCCCGGAGCCATGTTCATAGTTGACCCGAGGAAGGAAAGAAATGCGATCCTTGAAGCAAGGAAGCTGGGTATTCCGGTAGTCGCCATCGTTGATACCAACTGTGATCCGGACGAAGTGGATTATGTTATTCCCGGTAATGACGATGCTATCAGAGCTGTCAAGCTTATCGCATCCAAGGTCGCAGACGCCATTATCGAAGGACGCCAGGGCGAACAGCTCGAAAGCGAAGATACGCAGGCGGTTTCTGACGAAGAAGCAAAGATTTATGAAGACGATGCTGCCGAAGCTGTTGAAGCTGGAACTGAGGCACTCTGATTTTTTGAAGAGAATAAACGCCATTTTTATGGCGGATAATAAGATTATTATTGTTTGGAGGAATTTGGATGATTACTGCAGAAATGGTAAAACAGCTCCGTGAAAGAACCGGTTCAGGCATGATGGACTGCAAAAAGGCTCTGACCGAGTCGGACGGCAATATTGAAAAAGCGATAGAGTATTTAAGGGAAAAGGGTCTGGCTGCAGCGGCGAAGAAAGCCGGAAGGATCGCAGCGGAAGGCCTCGTTGATTCATATATACATGGTAACGGCAGAATAGGCGTACTGGTGGAAGTAAATATTGAAACGGACTTTGCGGCTGCAAATGAAGAATTCAAGCAGCTTGTTAAGGACATTGCGATGCAGATTGCCGCAGCCAAGCCGGAGTATGTCAGGAGAGAAGAGGTACCGACAGAGACTCTTGAAAAAGAAATGAGCATTCTCAAAGCACAGGCCAGAAATGAAGGAAAACCTGAAAAGATCATTGAAAAAATGGTTGAGGGCAGGATCGAGAAATTTTATAAGGAAATCTGTCTGTTGGAGCAGCCGTGGATCAAGGATCCCGACAAGACGATACAGCAGCTTGTCACTGAAAAGATATCCACAATCGGTGAAAACATCAGCGTTAGAAGATTTGCAAGATTTGAAAGAGGCGAAGGACTGGAAAAGAAAGAAGAGAATTTCGCTGAAGAAGTGGCCAAACAAATCGGCGGTTAGTGAGATTTCGCTGTCCCACTGCATCATGGATAAAACAGGCAAAAAGCCCGAGATTGCGCAATTAACGCGTTTTCCCGGGCTTTTTTTGCCTTGAAACGGAGAAAGGTTATTTTTGCATATCTAGTGACCAAAACTATCAATTTTCCATCCGGTCTGAGGAGATTCATAAACCATGACGCAATCCCATGACTGCTCACCGCTGTCGATGGATACCACCATATTATATTGAAGGTCTACTATTACGTTGAAGGCTTTAGTGTTTTCATCAGGCTGCTCGTCAATCAGCTCGACTTTCAGAATCTTCGAGGATTTGAGGATTTTAAGGTCGTCAGATGCTATTAATAACAGAGTATGCCCCTCGCTGAATAATTCGCCGTTCTGCATGTTTGAGGTAAGATTGCCCAACATTGTTTTTTTGGAGATGCAGCCTTTTGCTGTCTGTGCGTCTCTTTCATTCAGTGCTGTGAAATATTCTTCAATTACCTGCTCAGGTTCCAGTTTTGAAAGCTTTTTATCGGTAGCATCTGCTTGAACTTTTTCTATGAGCCATTCCTCGAGTGTTTGCCCTGCCGCCTTTTCAAAGCTGTTGCCCTTAAGACTGCAGGCATTAAAAGCACTATGGCGCCCGGCACTGATGAACGCGCCGATGATTTTACCATTCTCTCTTACTACTATACCCCTGCAATTCTGTGCCGGATAAAACTCCTGCGGCATACTCTCGCGAATTCTGTAAATCTCAACATCAATATTAGCGGACTTGGAGTATCTGCTCATGTCCAGGCCAATATCAGCTGAGAGAACATTGTTATATGCGAAGTAATATGCATTCGGATTGAAGCCGGTCAGGACAGTTATGTTATTGAGCTTGTCATTCATCCCACTTATCTGGTAATCAAGTGTCCATCCATACTTCTTAAATAGAGCTGCGGCATCAGTGTCGTCTATTGCAATATTGATGTCTGTATTCTCCAGAAGAGAATCGACATAACGGGCAAAATCGGTAGTCGTTTCGGATAGGCCACCGTCTCCCGCAATATATGCTTTGTTATACAGTGTATCATAATAAAGACTGTAGCTGGATCCGCCGACATCGTTTGATAATAGTAGAATGTATTTATTAATGTAATTTTTATTTAGGTCTATGACTTCTTCAGTATGCTGCCTGTCCTGGATTGATGAATAGATATATGTCACAATTTTTGAAGCAGTCGTCTCAAATTCGTCTGCCGATTTACTCCCACTAATCCCGGAAACAAATGTTATTTTTACCCTGTTAAAGATCGAATTGTTTGCCGGTTCTGCCGTGCCTTCAGCTACCACGACTTGTTCCTGTAAATCATTTATACCTCTGGAATCCGCTAAGTTGCTTATAGCTCCGGAATCAGGCAAATTGTTTATACTAACGGAACCGGCTGGTTGCGGAAGAACCAGCGTTTTTACGGGATTTGCTGACAGAAGCAATGCAGAGGTGATACAGGCAATAACCGCAATAGCGACCACCCAAAAGGCAGGCTTCTTGAAGTTCATAATATTCTTGATGCGTCCCTCGAGGTTCCCCTCACCAAACGCCAGTGGGCTGCCGCTAATAAGGCCCCGCCCCGCTGATAGGGAAAGCAAGGATGTGGAATACGCAGTTCTAATCTCACCACCCATTTGCTTCAGGACACTCTCATCGCAAGACATTTCCATGTCCTTGGCAGCGCAGACAAATGCCACCCACACCAGCGGATTGAACCAATGCATGGCTAACGTAAGGAAGGCAAGCATTTTGACAATATGGTCAAGACGCCTGATATGAGTTTTCTCATGCAGGATGATATAGCTCTGCTCCTGCTCAGATATTGTTGACGGTAAATATATTTTTGGGCGGATCAGGCCGATGACAAAGGGTGTTGAGATATGATCTGCAAGATAAATGTTATCCTTGTAGCGTACTGCGCCAATGAGTTTCCGTCTTAGAAGAAGGAGGGATACCGCACTGTATATCAGCATTGCGGCTATACCGAGAAGCCAGAGCAACGTTGCCATCGCCATCGGACCTTCCAGAGGGTCGGCTGCAAGTTGTTCTTCTCCCTTGGGCAGGTTTTCGTTTATAGCTTCATTGATGCCCGGAAGAGGTAAATCTACCCTAGGATACTCTGTATGAACAATATTATGTGGTATATAAGTTATACTGCTATAAGGACTATCGTTTGTCGTCAAGGCTGGGGCATTAAAGAGGCCTATTAACGCAATATCAGATGAGAATGACACAGGGCAGACAAGCCGGAATAGTACGACCGCCCAAAGCATGTAAGAAAATATCTTTGGCGCTTTTTTCAGCAGCAGACGAGCAATCAGCACGAGTACTATAACTAACCCCGCCGTGATGCTCATATTGAGGATTTCAGGCAGCAGCGTGTACATCTACATCAGAACTCACCCCGCTTTTCATCTATAATTCTTTGCAGCTCTCCAATTTCCTTTTTGGACAGCTTTTTTCGCATTGTAAATGCCGTCAAAAACTGCGGGAGCGATCCGTCAAAGGTTTCTTCGATGAATTTCTCACTTTGCAGCGCAGTAAACTCCTGCTTGTTCATCAGAGAAGAAACCATGCCATCCCTATTTTGAAAAATACCGCGGTCGCAAAGCCGACGCAGCATTGTGTAGGTCGTTGATTTTTTCCATGTAAGCTCCTTTTCACAAAGCTTCACTAAATCGCCGGATGAAATTGGCTCGTTATTCCACATCAGCTCAGCGAACCTTGTTTCCATAACGCCCAGCTTATAGTCTTTCAATACTATTCACCTCCGAGTTTAATATTGTTAAACCTTATTATTAGTTTAACGTCATTAGACTAATAAGTCAATAACGGTTGTATTAAAATATTACGGACTGCAGAATTCACTGTGTCTTCGCTTAGTTCAACCAATAAACCAAATCAGGGCAAACGTACGACCAGAATTAGAGTTCATTTTTATTTGTCGGTGGTGGTTTTTGCAAGTAATGGGCTCAATAATGATATATAATCCTGAATCCATTGACATAATCACATTTGAAATACAGTTATAAGGGTTTAGCTAGTAAAAGATAGATATTTCTTAAAAAGTAAACGCCCATTAATTGAAAATTCAGCCATCATTGGATTATGGTTTCCCTGAGAAGGACTTGCGGAAAGATAAAAATCATGCGTTTGCCCTGTAAACCAAATGAATCACAAAACCAAATGAAGACTCCTTGAGAAATGATTTTGCACTATGCTATAATTAGGCAAGCTTAATAATAAATCTAAATATGCTTTTGGCAGACCTTTAAAATGCTTAGGGGGAATTATCATATGACAGAAAAGCTATCAAAGCAGTTAGAGTTTCTGATTGAAGCCGACAAGATGAAAACTGTGTTCCGGCAGACTCTTGTTATGGATAAATCGCGGCAGGAGAATGACGCCGAGCACTCTTGGCATTTTGCGTTAATGGCGCTGACCTTGTATGAATATGCAGGCTTTGACGGCGTTGACATAAATCGTGTCCTGAAAATGGCACTGCTGCACGACTTGGTTGAAATTTATGCAGGCGACACATTCGCATATGATAATGTTGGAAGTATTGACAAGCAGATTCGCGAGCAGAAAGCGGCGGATAGGCTGTTTTCACTTCTGCCGTCGGAATTGGCGACGGAATATCGTCAGTTATGGGAAGAGTTTGATGCGATGGAAACGCCGGATTCTAAGTATGCGGCGGCGATTGACCGCTTACAGCCTTTTATCAGCAATTACAAGACGATGGAGGCAAATGTGTATGAAAACGCTTTATCTGTCTGATCTTGATGGAACCCTCCTTCGACCTGATGAGAGAGTATCTCCTTATACAGCAGACGTTATCAACCGCTTTGTGTGTTCGGGAGGTAATTTTTCATATGCGACAGCGCGTTCACGCCCGGTGGCTGGAAGAAAATGTGTTATTTTAAAAGAAAGAAGACGGAAAGCGATGCGTAATGAACAAGAAATGATGAATTTGATTATGGGCGTGGCCAGGGATGATGAACGGATTCGCGCGGTTCTGCTGGTTGGTTCGCGTGCCAACCCTGCTATACCAAAAGACGCTTATCAGGATTATGACGTCACATTTTTTGTTGCGGACATGGCGCCCTTCTACAACAACCCCGCCTGGGTGGAAGCCCGCTTCGGCAAGCCGTTAATAATGCAGATGCCGGAAGCCATGCGATACCCGGCTGGAGACGGCAAATTCAATTATATGATGATTTATCCTGATGGAAATCGTATTGATTTAAGCTTTGAGTTTAGAAGATACATAGATGACGGAGAGCCCGCTGTTGTTCTGCTTGATAAAGACAACGGCAGCGGATTTTTATCAAACCTGCCGGCTCCAAGTGACAAGTACTGGCATATAAAAGCGCCTTCGCCGCTTTTCTTTTACTCTTGCTGTAATAACTTTTGGTGGTGTCTAAATAACGTGGCAAAGGGTATTGCTCGCGATGAGCTTCCTTATGTCATGCATATGCTCAACGATGTAGTCCGGTCTGAATTACACGATATGATTAACTATTATATTGGTACTCAGTATGGATTCAATATTTCCACTGGTAAAGACGGCAAGTATTTAAAAAAATATTTGTCACCGGAAATGTATGCTCAATATGCCGCCACTTATTCCGGAAGCGATTATGCCGACATTTGGGCAGCGGTCAATGTGATGTGCGATTTGTTCCACACTCTGGCTTTGAAGGTAGCTGCACATTTCAGCTTTACATACCGGCAGGAAGAAGAGGAGGGAATGCGGGAGTATATGAGGCTGGTCAGAGAGGAGTTTGTTATCAAAGATTACTGTGAAAAGGGAAAAGCCAAAGGATAAAAAATAACGAGATACCTTGCACAACGATTTTCAACTATGCTATAATTGATTTTGCCGCAACAAGCCGGTCAAGTTCCAGTACACTAAGCTACTTGGTGCGGTGCAATATTAATGAGGCGAACTAAATAATAAGTCTAATGCACATTGAGTTTGAGAAGAAACAGAGAGAAAGACTGATGAGCTAATGCGGTTGGAGTGTATAAAAAATGAGAGGGAGCATATAAAAATATGTTCCCTTTTTAAAAGTCAGTTGCCGGATGATGACGGCAGTGCAGGATAAAGACAGTTACAGGTAAAAAACAGTTACAGGTAAAAAACAGTTGCGGTTTTATAGCAGGATTTTTTACTTATGTGTAGAACAATAATAATTGAGCGGGGGTTGTAAACACATGACACCAAAATACAGAAGAGTTTTGCTGAAACTGAGCGGAGAAGCGCTTGCGGGAGATTTGAAGACAGGCATTGACGCGGATACGCTTGGCACGATTTCCGATAAGATTTGTGAAGCTTTCAGGATGGGTGTCGAGATTTCCATCGTTGTCGGCGGAGGGAATTTCTGGAGAGGCAGAACCGGAGTGGGTATGGACAGAACGACAGCCGATCATATGGGCATGCTGGCTACGGTCATCAATGCACTTGCACTGCAGGATGCACTGGAATCAAGAGGAGTACCTACAAGGGTGCAGTCGGCTATAGAAATGCGGCAGATTGCAGAGCCATACATACGAAGGAGAGCTGTAAGGCATCTGGAAAAGAAGAGGATAGTTATATTTGCCTGCGGTCTGGGCAATCCCTACTTCTCAACTGATACGACGGCTGCACTGAGAGCTGCGGAAATAGATGCCGATGTTATTCTGAAGGCCACCATGGTAGACGGTGTTTACGATAGTGACCCAAAGAAAAATCCGGATGCGGTCAAGTTTGAAACTATCAGCTTCGCAGATGCTCTGACAAGAAGACTTGGCTCAATTATGGATTCTACGGCACTATCTCTTTGCATGGACAACAAGATCCCCCTGATCGTTTTCGACCTGAGCGATCCTCAAAATATACTCAGGGTTCTCTCCGGCGAAAAGATTGGAACAATTTTAACCTAAGGATCGGCTAAAATATTAGTTCCGATACATTAAATTTAACGATTCCTAAATGAATCAATGGAGGAGGGTTTTTTATGGCAGATACTTCTTACAAAGAAATTGAAGAAAAGATGGTGAAAGCGATCCAGGTTCTGAAGGAGGAGTTGGCGGGATTGCGGGCAGGACGGGCAAATCCGGCCATATTGGACAAAATCACCGTAGATTATTATGGGGCGCCGACTCCGATAAACCAACTGGGCAGCATTTCTGTCCCGGAAGCCCGTGTGATTATCATTCAGCCGTGGGAGGCCAAGATACTGAAGGATGTTGAAAAAGCCATCCAGAAGTCCGATATCGGGATCAATCCCAATAACGACGGCAAGGTTATCCGTCTGGTATTTCCGCTCTTGACGGAAGAAAGAAGAAAAGAGCTTACAAAGAGCGTGAAGAAGCATGGAGAGGATACCAAGATCGCCGTCCGCGCCGTCAGGCGTGATTCTATCGAGCGATTCAAGGTTCAGAAGAAAAACAGTGAGATCACTGAGGACGATCTGAAGGATGCGGAAAACGAAGTTCAGAAGTTGACCGACAAATTTATCGCTGAGATCGACAAGATTGTTGAACTGAAGGATAAGGAAATCATGGAGGTCTAGTCTGAAACCACCAGAGTGCATCATGGAGAAAAAGCAGATGCCTGATGTCTCCGGCTTGCGGCTGGAGCAGGCAATTGATATTTTAACATCATTGGGTTTTGAAAAGCTCACTGTAGAAATTACAGCGCCGCCGAGAATGAGAGGGGCAGGCTATGACGGCAGTTCAAGGGTCATCAGGCAGACGATGGCTGCGGATGGTACGAACTGGCTGCTGGTATGCAATATAATTTCCGGGTGAGTTTCAGATAAGTGTGCGTATAGCAGGGGATGGCCGGGGACACTTCCGCAAAAACAGGCTTGATGTTTTTCAGCGGGAATGTCCCCTTTAGAATCGGAGGGTTACCATGTGGTTTTCCGGCAAGGGGCGTAAGAATGAACCGGTATTTGACACTCAGGCGGGATTGCCTGAACATATTGCGATCATTATGGACGGAAACGGACGCTGGGCGTCAAGAAGAGGCTTGCCAAGAAGCGCCGGACATAGGGAGGGAGCGAACAATCTAAAAAGGATCGTGTCCGAGTGTAACAGGATTGGTATCAGATTCCTTACGGTGTTCGCTTTTTCTACAGAAAACTGGTCTCGCCCAAAGAGTGAAGTAGATACACTGATGTCTCTGCTGCTGGAGTTTTTACATAATGCGGACAAGGAGCTGTCCGGTCAGAATATCAGGATAAGGATTATTGGGGAATCCGAAGGCCTGTCCTCTGAAATCATCAGAGAAATCGACAGGGTGGTTCGGAATACTGAAAGCAATACGGGATTAAATCTGGTGATTGCATTAAATTATGGCAGCAGGAATGAAATCGTACAGGCGGCTGTCAAAATTGCCGGAGAGATCCGGAGCGGGCGGATGAAGCTTGAAGACATCAACGAAAAAGTGTTTTCCGGGTATCTTTATACATCCGGCATTCCGGATCCGGATCTGATCATCAGGCCAAGCGGAGAGAGCAGGCTGAGCAATTTCCTTCTGTGGCAGTCTTCTTACGCAGAGTTCTGGTATTCCGATGCTTTATGGCCTGACTTTAACAAACAGAATTTATATCAGGCAATCGCAGATTATCAAAAAAGAAATAGACGTTTTGGAGGCTTGAAGGGATGAGAACCAGGGTGATAAGCGCAGCTGCAGCTATTGTGCTTCTGGCAGGCGTTGTTTATTTGGGCAGGGTGGCGGTCGGCCTTGCAATATCTGTACTGGCGCTGATCGCAATATATGAATTTGACAGAGCACTGGAAAAGGGCGGCTTCAAGCCGGTATATGCACTGGGTTATCTGTCCTGTCTTCCTCTTTTATATCTGGCGGTTGCCGACCTGCTCCCGGAGAGCTTGACGAAGTCGGCAGCTGCGAGCCCTACACCGGCTGATAGTCCGGTGTTTGCGGCTGCACTTGGTATTTTTCTTTTACTGACGGCGTTGTTTTGTTTCATTTTATTCTCGAACGGTAAATACACCATAACAGATATTGCGCTGACACTATTCGGCATAATCTATGTGGTTTTCCTCATATCCTTCGTGACGGTCACGAGGAATATGGACAAAGGGCATCTGTACATATGGCTGATCTTTATCGGGGCCTGGGCGACGGATACCTTTGCATATTTTACAGGGGTGACCATCGGGAAGACGAAGATTCTTCCGAAGGTCAGCCCGAAAAAGTCGCTGGAGGGCTGCATCGGAGGCGTGATAGGCTGCATCATTATAATGATGCTGTTTGGCCGTATTTTTTATTCTGAACTGGGAATCCAAACATTCCATTTTGCGGTGCTTGGTCTGATATGCGGGATTATCTCGCAGATCGGCGACTGGTCGGCATCGGCGATTAAGAGAGCCGTCGGAATCAAGGACTACGGCAATATCATGCCCGGTCACGGCGGAGTGCTTGACCGGCTGGACAGCATCCTTTTTACTGCGCCGGCCGTATATTTTTACATAAGTTTGTTTTTTTAAGCGACCAAACAAGAAAGACTATGACGAAGCAATTGATTAGGAGCAGATAATTATGGCAAAAAACATATCCGTTTTAGGCTCAACAGGCTCCATCGGCGTGCAGACACTGGAGGTCGCAAGGAATCTGGGCATTCGTGTCAGCGCGCTGACCGCCAATTCAAAAGTGGAACTGCTGGAAAATCAGGCCCGTGAATTCAGACCGCATTTAGTGTCCATCGGGGATGCTTCTCTTGCATCTGTGCTTGAAAAAAGGCTTAAGGGTCTTGGAATTGATGTGTACTGCGGGCTGGATGGGATGAAGGCCGCCGCGTCGATCAGTGATGCTGATACGGTAGTCACCTCCATTGTGGGAATAGCGGGGCTGATCCCGACCATGGAGGCAATACGGCACGGCAAGAACATCGCTCTGGCCAACAAGGAGACGCTTGTTACAGCCGGGGAGCTGGTCATGGCGGAAGCAGCGGCCCATAATGTATCAATATTCCCGGTTGACAGCGAGCATTCCGCCATATACCAGTGCCTGTCCGCAAACAGGACACAGGATGTGGAAAGGCTTATTATAACTGCCTCCGGAGGTCCGTTCAGGGGAAGAACGCGAAGCGAGCTTGAAAATGTAACTGTGGCGCAGGCGCTCAAGCACCCCAACTGGAGTATGGGAAGCAAGATTACGATCGACTCGGCCACATTGATGAATAAAGGGCTGGAGGTGATAGAGGCGCGCTGGCTGTTCGGGTTTACACCGGAGAAGATCCATGTGCTCGTACATCCGCAAAGCATTATCCATTCGATGGTGGAATATGTTGACGGCTCTTTAATGGCGCAGCTTGGTTCGCCGGATATGCGCATTCCCATACAGCTTGCTTTGACATGGCCGGAAAGGGCCTATAACAGCTTTTCCAGACTAAACCTGCTGGAACAGAGGACTCTTACCTTTGAAGAGCCTGACAGCGATACGTTTGTCTGCCTGAAACTTGCGTTTGAAGCGTTGAAAGCCGGGGGTACGATGCCTGCGGCAATGAACGGTGCAAATGAAGCAGCCGTCGCTCTTTTCCTGCAGGAGAAAATTGGCTTTTGCGATATACCCAGGCTGATCGAAAAGACAATGAGAGCACATATTGTGAATACAATACCCTCCCTTGATGATATAATAGAAATAGACAAATGGGCAAGAAAGATGGTTGGAGGATTGTTATGAACCTTGTGATGGCAATACTTGCTTTTAATATAATAGTGATCGTACATGAGCTGGGGCATTTTCTGATCGCAAAAAAAATGGGCATCAAGGTGCTGGAATTTTCTCTTTTTGTAGGACCTAAAATATTCAGTATCGATCGGGGCGGCACTACTTACTCGTTGAGGCTTTTCCCGGTCATGGCCTATGTTAAGATGGAGGGAGAGGAGGAGGAATCCGACTCTGAGGCCTCCTTCAATAAAAAACCCAAATACGCAAGGGCTTTGACAGTCCTTGGAGGACCTTTGGCAAATCTGCTGCTGGCACTGGTACTTCTGACAGCCGTATATTCAATTAGTGGTTATGAATCTACACAGATAAGAGTTGTGGCGGAAGATTCAGCTGCGGCAAAGGCCGGTCTGAAGGCAGGGGATAAAATTATTTCCTATGACGGGAAAAGAACGGTTCTGCCGATCGATTTTATACAGTTTCTATATGTCTCAAAGGGAGTTCCCGCCGAGATGGAATATGAGAGGGGTGGCGAGCGCTTCAAAGAGACTTTGGAGCCTGTTCATCATCCGGAATCTTTATCACCGAAACTGGGCGTCTCGCTGGGTAATGAGGGTGGGGCGGGATCCAACGTCATTTCTGCTTTGTCGCCGGGAATGCCGGCGGAGAAGATGGGGCTTGAGGTCAATGACAGGATCGTGGCTTTTAACGGTATTGAGATAAGCACGGCGGATGAATTGATCGCCTATGTCAGCCAAAATGGTCTGAAACCTATTGAAGTGACCGCACTTAGAGGTGATACGCTGGTTAATGTGGAGGTCACACCGGTGGAAGTAAAAACAGAAGAGTACTACGAGGTCGGTTTTGCCTTCTCAATGAAAAAAGGAAGTTTTCTTGAATCCGTAAGGCAAGCTGCCGTTTTTATCGGCTCTATTGTCCGGAGCGTGGGATACAGCCTGTTCTGGTTGATTACCGGTCAGGCGAAGCTCTCTGAACTGATGGGGCCTATCGGAATGGTCAGCACTATCAGCACAGTTGTGAGCCAAGCGCCGAATCTGGCGCAGATGCTCCTGTACCTGCTCGAAACGACAGCTTTGATGAGTATCGCCATAGGCGCGACTAATCTAATTCCCTTCCCGATGCTCGACGGCGGCAAATTGGCTCTGATAGGTGTGGAAGCCGTCAGAGGCAAGCCGATCAGTGCGCAGAAGGAAGCTGTTATCTCGATGGTTGGCTTTGTACTGGTCATACTGCTTGGTATTTACGCGGCTTATAATGATATTGTAAGGCTTATCACAGGGTAATTATGCCCTGAACAGGCTACCGGACGTGAAAAGTGTCATGGTAAAGCGCCTTAAATGCGATTGTATTCGAGGGGGTTAAAATTAAATGACAACCGATTATGATAGAAAAAAAACCAGAAAAATACGCGTGGGAGAGGTTTTCATTGGCGGCGGCGCACCCGTGACGGTTCAGTCCATGACCAATACCGACACCAGAAATACGGCGGCGACGATTGACCAGATTGGCAGGCTTCAAGAGGCCGGATGTGATATCATCCGGGTCGCGGTACCTGACAATGAGGCCGCTGAAGCTGTGAAGGCCATCAAGAAGGCCATACGCATCCCACTTGTTGCGGATATTCATTTTGATTACAGACTTGCGCTGGCATGTATTGCCAACGGCGCAGATAAAATACGTCTAAACCCCGGCAATATCGGCGGAAGGGACAGAGTTCACAAGGTGGTGGAGGCTGCCCGGGAGAGGGAAATTCCCATCAGGATCGGCGTTAATTCCGGTTCGTTGGAGAAGCATATTCTTGCAAAATACGGCGCGGTAACGCCTGAAGGGATGGTTGAAAGCGCGCTTGATCATGCGGGTATGCTTGAGGAGTTCGGCTTTCAGGATATTGCATTTTCATTGAAAGCATCCAGTGTGCCGATGACGATCGCGGCGTATCGTCTGATGTCCCAAAAAACCGATTATCCTCTGCATATAGGTGTAACAGAAGCCGGAACCCTGTTTGCGGGAACGGTCAAGTCAGCCGCAGGAATCGGGTGTCTTCTCTCCGAAGGGATTGGAGACACGCTTAGGGTGTCTCTGACCGGCGATCCGCTGCAGGAGATTCGCGTGGGAATAGAACTGTTGAAGGCGCTGGGCTTGCGTAAATCAGGCGTGGAATTTATCTCCTGTCCGACATGCGGACGGACTCAGATCGACCTGATCAAAGTGGCCAATGAAGTGGAACAGCGGCTGGCAGGCTGTGAGAAGAATATTCGTGTGGCAGTCATGGGTTGTGCGGTGAATGGGCCCGGTGAAGCCAGGGAGGCTGACATTGGCATAGCGGGAGGAAACGGAGAGGCGTTGCTGATCAGGAAAGGCGAGATCATCAGGAAGATTCCTCAGGACAGGATTGTGGAGGAGCTTCTGGCCGAGATTGAGAAGCTGTAGGCATAAAAGTGCTGCTAAAACGGCGGTAAAGACAGAGATATTATAGATAGAGATAATACAGATAGAAAAAGTGATCATCTTAAAGGGGTTGTACAAATGTCGAAACCAGTAATGAACAGAAGCTTTGCCGAGACATTTCCAGACGTGGAGCTCGACAATACGATACAGGATTTTTTCAAAGGCGTCGCCATCTTAAGCCTCGGAGTAAGTAAAAAAACCGGAAAACTGATGATTAAAGCCACTTCAGACAGGCTCATCCCCGCTGATGTTATCAACCGGGCGGAAGTCCTGCTGGAGGAGGCTTTTTCTGTTGGGGTGGAGATCAGAATCAGATTTAGCCTGGATATGACGTTACAGGATATCCTTTCAGCCTGTTGGAACGATATTGTTGCAATGGTCAATACAAATATTGCAACCAGCCGTGGGATCCTCAACGGCTGCGAATGGTCGCTGGATTCGGACCGGCTTGATATCCGGCTGGCTACGGTTGGCGGCGGAATATTGAAGTCCCAGTGCTGTGACAAAATGATCGAGAAAACTATCTTTGATGCTTTTGGAGAAAAGGTTTCAGTTACATTTCATAATTGCGAGCTGGACGAGGATTTCCGGGAAAAGTATGCGGAATTCAAGGAAAATGAAGAAACACGCATCAATAATCTCGTTCTTTCTGAGGAACAGGAATCCGGCAACGGGAAGAAGCAACGAAAGAAAGCAAAGGATGACAGTGATTCACAAGTAATGGAAATCATCCTCGGCAAGAACTTCAATGATAAGCTGATGAAGATGAGCGAGGTAACGCAGGATTCCGGCAAAGTAGCAATTAGCGGTGATGTTGCAAATGTAGTTTTTAGAGAGATACGTGGAGAGCGCTTTTTATGTACCTTTGATATTTCGGATTTCACAAGCTCGGTCAGCGTCAAATTCTTTGTACAGGCGAACGATTATGATCTCAGGGCCGAGCAGATCAAGGAAGGGCTTTACTTCAAGGTGCGCGGGGAAGCCCAGTTTGATAAATACACAAAGGATTTGTCCGTTATGGCCGCGGACATCATCGAACTTGAAAAGACAATCAAGATGGACACAGCGCAAGTAAAAAGAGTGGAGCTGCACCTTCATACTCAGATGAGCGCCATGGATGCCGTAACACCTGTCGGAAAGCTGGTGGAGCGTGCTGCAAAATGGGGACACAAGGCGATTGCCATTACGGATCACGGTGTGGTGCAATCCTTCCCCGAAGCATACAGCGCCGGTAAGAAGAATAACATCAAAATCCTGTTCGGCGTCGAGTGTTATCTGGTGGATAATGAGCCTCCGATTGTATACAGGGATTCTGGCAAGCAAACATGCTACCCGCTGGATGGTGGGTTTATTGTATTCGATATAGAAACCACAGGACTATATGCGGCTAAAGACAGGATTACGGAGATTGGTGCGGTCAGGGTTGCGGACGGCAGGATCTGCGATACATTCAGCACGTTTGTTGATCCGGGCATTCCCATACCAAAGGTCATTACCGATTTGACAGGCATAAACGACGCTATGGTGGCAGGTGCGCCCGGATTGGAACAGGCACTGGAAAGCTTCCTGGAATTCACGGGAGAACTGCCTGTGGTAGCCCATAATGCGACCTTTGATACCGGCTTCATCAAAGCTGCCGCAAAGGCTCACAATAAGAAGTTTGACAATATTATCATCGATACGCTGCAAATGAGCCGAAGCCTGTTTCCAAAGCTCGGCAAGCACAAGCTGGATGTGGTGGCAAAGCACCTTGGTGTAAGTCTGGACAACCACCACAGAGCGGTTAACGATGCCACGGCCACGGCGGAGATATTCATCAAGTGTCTCGACTTGCTTAAAGCGCAGGGGTGCCATACGATAGACGATATGGAACAGGCGCTGTCCGGCCACTTTGATTATAAAAAGGCAGAGTCGCACCATGCCATTATTTTAGTAAAAAATAAAACGGGGTTAAAAAATCTCTATAAGATCATTTCAGAATCGCACCTCAATTACTTTTACAAAAAGCCAAGGGTGCCCAAGAGTCTGCTGCTGAAGCATCGTGAGGGACTGATACTGGGAAGCGCCTGCGAAGCGGGTGAGCTGTTTAGAGCCCTGGTGAAGAATAAATCCGATCACGAGATCGAAAAGATCGCCGGGTTCTATGATTACCTGGAGATTCAGCCACTGGGGAATAACGCGTTTATGATTGATCAAGGAATTGTCACAGGCCAGGATCAGCTAAAGCAGTTGAACATTCGGATCGTGGAGCTGGGAGAAAAGCTGAAAAAGCCGGTTGTCGCTACCTGTGACGTGCATTTTATGGATCCTCAGGACGAAGTATTCAGGCGCATCCTGATGTTTGGACAGGGTTACACCGATGCTGACAGGCAGGCGCCGCTGTACTTCAGAACAACGGATGAGATGATGGCCGAATTTACTTATCTGGGGGAGCGGAAGGCTTATGAGGTTGTTGTTGAAAATACGAACCTGATTGCGGATATGACAGAAGAAGTTATACCGATACCGCTCGGCACTTATCCGCCGAAAATAGAAGGAGCGGAGCAGGAGATCGAATCGCTGGCTTACAAAAAAGCGCATGAGGTATACGGAGATCCACTCCCGGAGATTGTTTCCAGACGATTGGAAAAGGAGCTTACATCCATTATTAAAAATGGATTTGCAGTCATGTACATCGTGGCGCAAAAGCTGGTCGCTAAGTCCAATGAGGACGGCTACATCGTGGGCTCAAGGGGTTCGGTGGGCTCTTCCTTTGCCGCAACTATGACCGGGATTACTGAGGTAAATCCTCTTCCTCCCCACTATATCTGCAAAAAGTGCAGGCATTCGGAGTTTATTACCGACGGTTCAGTGGGTTCGGGCTTCGATCTGCCCGGTAAGGATTGCCCTGTCTGTGGAGAGCCGCTCAGGGGCGACGGTCATGACATACCGTTTGAAACCTTCCTTGGCTTCGACGGAGATAAGGCTCCTGATATTGACTTGAATTTCTCGGGGGAATATCAAGCCAGGGCTCATAAATACACAGAGGTGCTGTTTGGCACAGGAAACGTGTTTAAAGCGGGTACGATAGCATCCGTAGCGGATAAAACCGCATATGGTTTTGTGAAAAAGTATCTGGACGAAAAAGGTATGGTTGTTACTAATGCGGAGGTCAACAGACTGGTTCGAGGATGCACAGGCATAAAGAGGACCACCGGCCAGCATCCCGGCGGTATCATCGTCATACCGGAGGATTACGAGGTTTATGATTTCACTCCGATCCAGAGACCTGCGGATGATACTGAATCGACCATCATTACGACCCATTTTGACTTTCACTCTCTGCATGACACAATACTGAAGCTGGACATACTGGGACATGATGATCCCACTATGATTAAGATGCTCGGAGATCTGACCGGTATAGACGTTCAGGATGTTCCGGTAAATGATGAAAAGGTCATGGGCCTGTTCCTTTCTACGGACCCTCTGGAGATATCGCCGGAGGATATCGACAGCAAGGTGGGCACATTTGCGATGCCTGAGTTCGGTACGAAGTTTGTCAGACAGATGCTGCTGGACACCAGACCGAAGACCTTTTCCGATCTGCTTCAGATCAGCGGACTGTCCCATGGTACCAACGTATGGCTCAACAATGCGCAGGACCTTGTCAGAAGTGAAACCTGCACAATATCCGAGGTCATCGGAACCAGGGACAATATCATGGTGTACCTGATGTACAAGGGATTGGCGCCAAAGAGTGCATTCAAGATTATGGAGGATGTGAGGAAGGGCAGGGGACTTAAGCCTGAATATGAGGAAGAAATGAAGGCGCATTCGGTGCCGGATTGGTATATCGAATCGTGCAAAAGGATTAAATATATGTTCCCGAAGGCTCATGCTGCGGCATATGTGCTTACGGCGATGAGAATAGGATGGTTCAAGGTCTATCATCCGCTGGCGTTCTATGTAGCCTACTTCACCGTCAGGGCGGATGAATTTGATGCGACTCTGATGGCCCATGGCAGGGAAAAGGTGCGAACCAGGATAGCAGAATTGGAAAGAGAAGGAAACGCCATTTCAGCGAAGGATAAGAATGTCCTGACTATATTGGAGGTCGTCAATGAAATGTACGCCCGTGGAATTAGTTTTCTGCCTGTTGATCTATATAAGTCAGATGCGACCAGGTTTAAAATCGAGGGCGAAGGAATCAGACCGCCTCTTAATTCATTGCAGGGCCTTGGCGCTGCGGCGGCCAACGCCATTGTGGAAGCGCGCGAGCAGGGAGAATTCATCTCTGTGGAGGATTTGAGAATCCGCTCAAAAGCCAGTAAAACCGTCATAGAGATATTGACACAGAACGGATGTCTGGAGGGTATCCCGGAGAGCAGCCAGATGAGTCTTTTTAATATTAACATATAATGGAAGGCATAAGGGCTTGCTTGATGCCTGAACTGTGCTAAAATAAAGACAGATGGAGTAAATGACAATACAAAGAAGGAGTTGTAGTTATGTCTGACAAAGTGAATGCCGCTCTGGGGAAAATTTTCTCGCTGGAGGGGAAAGTAGTTTTACTTACCGGAGCTGCAGGAGGAATAGGCAGTGAGCTTGGCAAAGGACTGGCCAGTGCGGGTGCAATGGTTTGCCTTTGCGACGTTAATGAAAGCGGTTTAAAAAAGGTTGAGGAGGAGATACACGCGGGAGGAGATCTTGCTTGCAGCTACATCCTCAATGTAATGGATCTCAAGTCAATCAACAGCTGTGTTGATGAAATCATAAAGGACCATAAGAAGATAGATGTACTGATTAACTGTGCCGGTGTAAACAGGCGTATCGGCGGTCTGGATGCGACGGAAGAAATATATGACCGGATTATGAACATCAACCTCAAGGGTGTATTCTTCCTCAGTCAGGCAGTAGCAAAGCACATGGTGGAGCAGAAGAGCGGAAATATAATAAATGTGGCATCCCACAACTCTGTCTCCATGCTGGGAGGCTGTGGCATTTATGGCGCCTCTAAAAGCGGTATTGCGGCGCTTACACGTGCGCAGGCCGTTGAATGGGCAAAACACGGCATTCGTTCCAACGCAATAGCTCCCGGTCATATCAAGACTGAGCTGACCGCGCCGACGTGGCAAGATCCGGACCGTGCCGCTTATCTGACGGAAAGAATTGCAATGGGCCGCCCGGGTACACCGGAGGAACTGGTTGGGCTTACGATATTACTTGCATCTGACGCCTCGAGCTATATGTCCGGCATGCTTTACCATGTAGACGGCGGATGTCTGGCAGGCGGGCAGCCCTGGACATATGAGACAAAGTACTGAACCTGCGGAATTTAATTCAGGTGCCGGATACGGCAAAGTCTGAGGTCATATACGCAGACAGAGGAATGAGCAACATAAATTTCATTAATTTCATGTTTGTTAATAAATTGATTGATAAATACAGATAATAGTGATATACTAATTCGTGGACTAGAGCATAGTGTTTTTTGCTAAAGAGTGGGCTGACCCCACTCTTTGTCTTTAAACAAGGAAGTTTACCCGCAAGGATCGAAAGGAATGGACTTAAAGTATGGCAAAAAGGCGTGTGGAGGATATAATTCTGGAATTGGCGCAGCCCGTCGTAGATGCGCTGACTTTTGAATTAGTGGATGTGGAGTTTATAAAGGAAGGCGCCAACTGGTATCTGAGGGTTTACATAGATAAAGCGGACGGGGTCGCCATTGAGGATTGCCAGGCAGTCAGTGAGCAGCTGAGCGATAAGCTTGACGAAATGGACCCGATAAGGCATAGTTATATCCTGGAGGTATCGTCACCGGGAGAAAGGCCGCTGAAGAAGGATCGTGACTATGAGCGGTTCAGGGGGGAAGCAGTTGAAGTGAAGCTGTATCAGCCTATGAACGGCAAGAAGATTTATGAGGGTGAATTGCTAGGCCTGACAGGAGATGTTTTTGAGATTAAGACAAATGAAGGTGAAACAATAAGCTTTAACAGGAAAGACACCGCCCTGGTGAGGCGTATCATACGACTTTGATATTGAATAGCGTATTTCCCGGTATTGTGGGATATGACAGGAGGTATAAAAATGAGTGCAGAATTAATTCAGGCACTGGAACAACTTGAGAAGGAAAAAGGGATCGAAAAGGAAGTGCTGATCGAAGCAATTGAAGCGGCGCTTATTTCAGCGTACAAAAGGAATTTTGGTTCCACACAGAATGTAAAGATCAGCATTGACCGCGAGTCCGGTGACGTGAGGGTATTTGCACTTAAAAAAGTTTCGTCAAGCCCTGAAGATGAAAATGGGGATATTTCTCTTGAGGAAGCGAAAAAAATCAACATTGGATATGAGGAAGAGGATATTGCCGAGATCGAGGTAACACCGAGAAAATTCGGAAGAATAGCCGCTCAGACTGCCAAGCAGGTTGTTATGCAGAGAATCAGAGAAGCTGAACGCGGTATTATATTTGATGAATATTACAATAAAGAGGGAGATATTGTTACCGGGATCATTCAGAGAAGTGAACGGAAAAATGTTATAATAGACCTTGGCAAGACCGAGGCTGTCATGGGGCCATCAGAACAGACCGTAGGAGAGGAATATCGGTTCAATGACAGGATTAAGACCTATATCGTCGAAGTGAAGAAGATGCCAAAAGGGCCGCAGATCATGGTTTCCAGAACACACCCGGGTCTGGTTAAGAGACTTTTTGAGCTTGAGGTGCCGGAGATCCACGATGGTACTGTTGAGATCAGGAGCATTTCCAGAGAAGCCGGTTCCAGAACGAAGATCGCCGTCTTTTCAAGGGACCCCAACGTAGATCCCGTAGGAGCCTGCGTCGGGCAGAAGGGCACCAGAGTCCAGGCCATTGTGGATGAACTTAGGGGTGAAAAAATAGATATCATCAAATGGAGCAGCAGTCCTGAGGAATATATTGCCAGCAGCCTGAGCCCTGCAAAGGTTGTCAGGGTCGACGCAAGTGAAGACGGGAGATCTGCAAGGGTAATTGTGCCTGATTTCCAGCTGTCCCTTGCCATTGGCAAGGAAGGGCAGAACGCCAGACTCGCGGCAAAGCTGACCGGCTGGAAAATTGATATAAAGAGCGAATCCCAGTTCAGAGCCGCTATTGAACAGCAGATGTTTAATATGGACAATAGCTACAATGAAGATGAGGATGAAGAAGAATACGAGTATGAAAATATAGAGGAAGAGATCGATGATGATTTCGAGGGAGCTCCGCAGGATTCCGACGAATACGGGACCTCTGAAGAGACTGCAGGTTTTAAGCCGGAGGATGAATCGATTGATGGGCTGGATGAGGAACTGGAATAGGGGCGATATAGCATGAAGCAGAAAAGAATCCCTTTGCGCATGTGCCTGGGATGTCAACAGATGAAGCCTAAGAAGGAATTGATAAGGATCGTCAGAGACAAGGAAGGGAGCACAAGCGTTGATTTTACCGGTAAAAAGGCCGGCAGAGGCGCATATATATGCAGGAGCGCAGAATGCTTCGAAAAGGCGAAAAAGGGAAGAAAGCTGGAGAAAGCATTTGAAGCCCGTATAGATGATGTGGTGTATGAATCTTTGAAACAGCAATTGGAGGGAAACGATGAATGAAAGGATATATTCCTTTCTCGGGCTTGCGACAAAGGCAGGGAAGCTGATCTCGGGGGAAGAAACTACCGAGAGGGCGCTGAAGTCAGGAAAGGTATACCTTGTAATTGTAGCCGAAGACGCTTCGGACAATACTAAAAAAAAATTTAGGGATATGTGCAGCTACAGAGAAATTGAGATTCGGTATTTTGGAGAAAAGGAAATGCTGGGTAAATTCACCGGAAAAAAAATCCGTTCTGTTGTTGCCATAACTGACAGGGGGTTTGCTGGGAATCTTACGAAAATGATTGTTAACCGTGGTATAGAACTTGGGGGTGTATAGGTTTGGAAAAGGTTAGAGTTTATGAACTGGCAAAGGAATTGAATACGACAAGCAAGAGATTGATGGAAAAGCTTGCCGAAATCAATGTTGTAGTAAAAAATCATATGAGTCTTCTTGAGGATCATGAACTGAATGCGCTATATAAGCATATCGGTATTATCAAGCATGAAGATAAAAAAGAAGAGGCAGAGGAAAAGAAGGCTGCTCCGTCTGTACCGCCGCAGCCGAAGCCTGAGGTGAAAAAGGAAGCGAAAAATGCACCCCGTATTATCAGGACTACAGAGATCATTATCAACAGTAAGAATGACAGCAGGGATTCATACAGGAGCGACAACCAGAAGAGTGATGTACGCGGAGGAAAGAATGACAGGAGAAGCGAATATATCAGATCCTCAGATTCCAATTCCGGTTTACTTGCCGGATTTGTACGAAAAAGCAGATCGGATTATGCAACGGCAAGCGCCAGCGCTAAATCTGCTGCCCCTGTGAAGAACGACAAGCCTGTCTCCGACAAGAAAGAAACTGAGAAAGAGCTGCAGCCATTAAATAAAGAAGCGGATACACTAAAAAAGGACGAAAAAACAAATATGCATGAAGATATAGCTAATACCGGGGCTGTGGGGAAGAAAGAAAAACAGAAGCAGGAGGCTTCTGTACCGCATAGTCCGAAGAGTCCGCAGCCTGAAGAAAAAACGCAGAGCGTTGCCGCAGAGACGGTTATTGAGTCTAAAGCAGCCGAAACAACCGTTAAGCAGCAAGAAACTGCTGCACAGGCTGTTGATCAGCCACAGCCTGATAAAAGTCAAAAGCAGGCGGCCAGACCGCACAGTGACAGACCGGCCGTTCAGGACGACAGACCGGCGAGGCCGCAAGGCGACAGACCGCACAGTGACAGACCGGCCATTCAGGACGACAGACCGGCGAGGCCGCAAGGCGACAGACCGTACAGTGACAGACCGGCGAGACCTCAGGGCGACAGACCGCCGTATCAGGGAGACAGACCGGCGAGGCCTCAGGGCGACAGACCGCCGTATCAGGGAGACAGACCGGCAAGGCCTCAGGGAGACAGACCGGCAAGGCCTCAGGGCGACAGACCATCGTATCAGGGAGACAGACCGGCGAGGCCTCAGGGTGACAGACCGCCGTACCAGGGAGACAGACCGGCAAGGCCTCAGGGCGACAGGCCACCGTATCAGGGAGACAGACCGGCGAGGCCCCAGGGCGACAGGCCACCGTATCAGGGAGACAGACCGGCAAGGCCGCAAGGTGACAGGCCGCCGTAACAGGGGAACAGACCTCAGGGCGACAGGCCCCCGTCTCAGGGTAACAGACCGCAAGGTGAC
>JAEZMD010000028.1 GCA_023435745.1 Bacillota bacterium
CACCTATCAAAGCTCTACGCCTTTTCTTCTCAGGACTTTCATTTCTTCTTCCCATAAAAAAACCTCCAAATTGATGTATTTATTCTAACATCAATTTGAAGGTTTACACAAACTTTGAAACGGTCTCGAATAAATCATTAACAACAAAAGCTGGTTTAGCTTTGATGTGAGATATCATGCTAATCCAGCTTTTATTTTATCTTAAATCATTTATACACTAAGGTATATTAGGATTATTTTTTACCATTAACATGTGCAGCAAATGCCTTGTCAGCACTACCGATGTGGTTTACAAGCCAATCAACAACTGTTTTGTTTATTGTTGATATGAAAAGGATGCTTGCTCCCTGCTCATCAAACTGCTTTTTAAGGTCATTAAATCTCTCAAGAAAGCGATCATGAATCTCCCTGTGTGCAACTCTGTGTGGGTAATCATGCTTAATATGTAACTTCTGCTCTGCTGTAAAATGCTTAACAGTATAATCTTCTAAGAACTTAATAGTATTCTCTACTTCAGCCTTTCCTTTTCCTTGCTGACATGCAGTAAATAGTTTGTCGATTGCTGCAAATAGTTCCTTGTGTTCATCATCTATCTCTTTAATTCCAATTGCCAGACTGTCTCTCCATTGTATCGCCATCTCTTTATCATCCTTTCAGTATATTATTGTTATATAAACTCGATATTAGTATTAATATACCACTTCTTGGATTAAAATAAAAGAGAGCGTAATAATTATTTTAGCTTATGAATTTTTCCTGATCTTGCATCTATTAATACCAGCCAATATCCAAAGGCTCCATACTTAGGTTTTATGCCATCTGTATGAACCCATGTACTGGCTGTACCAAAAGGATTTTCATCGATGTTATAAACCCCAGGAACACCACATAGCAATTGGTATCTATTAATACTCTTCTCTGCCTGCATACCAAAAAGAACATGCCTATACTTAAAATTAGCAAGTAAAACTTTTGGGTTAAATAAAAGATAAGTCTTTATATTATTCTTGAAAAGTAGATTATTCAGATATCCCGGGCTGTTTATCTTCCACCAATTGATACCCTTTATTCGCCCCTTGAATGGGTTGTAGCTCTCAAAGCATCTGTCCAAATCTTCCTTTAATAAATCGAGTGTGATATCCCCTGTTTTTACATCCTTAGATAATCCATAAGAAGATAATTCCTGATAGTTTCTTTCCACTGTTTGTAGAATATCTTCGTCAAACGTTACCTCTTTTTCAGATTCCCTTTCCTTTACCCAAAGTTCTTGCTGAATCTTAGCCCAGACATCCTTCATAGGAAATGCGGGATCATTATCTATGTTTTGTTGCGATGCTATTTTTTCGCTGCTAGATTGAATTTTTTTTTTATCTTGTTCTGATAATTCTGTCTCGTGCACTCTCTCTTGCACAAGATTCTCTTCTGTATTTTGCAAAAGGGGTAGTACAGGTGAACTGTCTGGAGGATAATCTTCAGACCCTATCTCATCTGAATGCTCAAGAGCCCGTTCAACAAGTTTGGCTTCGTATTCTCTTACTGATGTTTCATCGAAGTCACATGGAGTGTCGGTTGTATTTGCTGGCTCACCATATACCGTCTCTATTGCTTCAGTAGGCGACACTGTAGTTTCGGGTGCTGTCTCTATCACTTCAGGTGCTGTCTTAATCGGTTCTGTGGGTGGCACTGTAAATTCAGGTGACATTACTACCGCTTCAGGTTCTGTCTCTACTACTTCGGGTGCTGTCTCAATCGTTTCAGGAGGTGAAACTGTAAATTCAGGTGCTGTCTCTGTCACTTCGGGTGCTGTCTCTATCGCTTCAGTAGGTGGTACTGTAAATTCAGGTGATATCTCTTCCACTTCGGGTGCTGTCTCTATCGCTTCAGTTGGTATAACTGTGATTTCAGGTGATGCCTCTTCCACTTCAGGTTCTGTTTCAATCGTTCCATTAGGCGGCACTACGGTTTGAGGTAATGTCTCTGCCACTTCAGGTACTGCCTTAATCGTTTTATGTGGTGATTCCATCATTTTGGCGGGTATCTTTATCCCTTCAGATGGTGTAACTTTAACTTCGAATGGGGGGGTACCCTGTACGGCTTCATTCTCAAGTACTCTTTCAAACTCTGATCTCCAATCCACTTCTCCTTTTGGGTAGGCTACAAGAGGGCACATTGTTTTTTTCTTGAATTTTGAGGTGGAAATTGAGATAACAGCCAAAACATTTATGTCTGAAAAGTTAAGCCTGTTCTTTTCAAGAACATCTGAAATATCCTGTCTGATATCTGCCTTACCCTTTGATAGTGGAAGCTCGCAGAGCTTGGCTTGCCGGTGGTGACCACCAGAGCAGGCAACCGCATATAGTGAGTAGTTTAGCTCCTCTTTTTCATAGCATAAATTTTGCACTACTGCCTGCAGTTTAGTAGTACATCCATTAATTTCGACCTTTATGTAGCCGGAAGGATTGGCAGAGTAGCCGTAGCTACTATCCATGTTCTTAAAAATATAAAAAAGCCTTTGGTAAACGGTAGTCATTAAATATCATTCCTCGCTTTCTGCTTTTTCTTGGCAGGTAAATGTACTTAAAAAATAGCAC
>JAEZMD010000011.1 GCA_023435745.1 Bacillota bacterium
TAATCTCTTTAAGCTTCCAACCGTTAATTTCGTAATTTATTCTATATCGCTATAAAATCAATTATGAGTATAACAGCAAAAGCTCGTTGCTAAGCTGGGCTTCGAGTTGTTCACGCTGAATATTCATAATGATAATGCTTATGCAAGCCATACTGAGCTTTTGCCTCCTCTTTACAGATTTTTACTAAGTATAGCATGGCAAATTATGCCTGTCAAACATATTTACTTTCCTGATGATATGGTTTACATAGCAGATTTAAGTAAACATATTGAACTTATGGTTGTGCTTTATGATTTACCGCAACAATCCTTGCCTGCTCTATCCACCACCGATGGTGGTTTTTTCAATTAATGGGCAATTATTTTTAGAATAACACTACTTTTCCTTCATTTATCAATTAATAACTGCTCAATTTGTGTGGTTATGTCAACGAACATAGGTTTTTTTCCCATTTTATCGCCCATTACTTGCAAAACTAACCGCCGGATTAATATCGGGCTCGACGAAACAATTACGTTACTAAGTATACGCGACTACTCGTTTTTGCAGCTTTAGAACAGAATTATGCTCTATAAGGCCTGTTTTATAGACTACCGGCTATAAAAAAGGAATATTCATAGTAAAATATAGTCCTAAAACTGCAAAAATGAGTAGCGGTCACCCCTCACCATCTATACCAAAAAATCTTTTATATTTTTCAGAATGAAAAATATACCGCAGACATGCCTTCTCAGGTTCAAATCCTGTCCTTAAAAAAAATAAAAACCCAGGAATTAACCTGAAGTTTTTATTTTTGGCCGGAGCGGTCTTATAGGATTTTTTAAATAAACCCAGTAAAATCAATGTTTTGTGGGAAGTCAAAAGCAGTATTAATAAAAATTATATGTAACAATTGCCTTACTCATCGTCTAAATAATATTCGCTGATTTCACGGTCTATTCTCTCAGTTTCTTCTTCTATATCACTTGCACCGCTTTCAAAACCAGGAAATACGATCATTATCACTCACCTCCAAACAATGAATTTTGCACTATCCTACTAATCTTTTGTCCTATAAATATTAATCTTTAAAATATAATTCATCCTGCTCTTCCTCTTTTCTACATTCGTCCCGCTTTGAATAATAATCAACGATTTCAGGGATAGTTGATTTTTCAACTTCTTCTGACGTTAAGTCCGGAAAAACTCTTTCCCATATTTCCACTGTTATCACCATTCCTCTCTCTTTACTCTAAATTAAGCATATACCTTTGTTGACTTTCCCGTCAATAGAATCTATAATGTTATTTATAGTATGTTACTACTATCTATTTTTTATTAGAGTTTACAATCTATTTTTTATTGAGGGAGGGTTTTTATTGAATCGCGTAGTATTTCAAAATGAAGGTTACAGTTTCAAAGGCGTATTTGAGTCATTTGACGAGGACAGCCGACACAATCTTCTCTTTAATTATGCAGCAAAGGATTTATCAAAATTGCCTGCATTACTTGAACAACATATAAATAAAAAAATGGATATATTAACTTTTGAACAAAATAACTATCAATACACCGAAAATGATTTTATAGAAATAGAAGAAACATTGATAAATCTGCATCCTTACTATAAAGAGACTCGTATAGAGGTTTTTATTGATATGATTGGTGATTATTTGGACTACTTGTTAATTCAAGCAAATAGTCATGAGAAACATCCCAATATTCCGGAAATAAATAAATATACATGGGATTATGATGAAAATAAGAAATGGTATAAAAATATGTTCAAGATGCTAATACCGCGTATTAAAGATAATGAATATCACTTTATTAAGACACCACATAAGCAAGTGAATTTGAGTCGAAGTGTATTTAGATTAAATCGAATTTTAGAAAACCGCTACATAAACTACATAAACAGATTGGAAACCTGTAAGGGTATTTCGAAGCATGATGCAAAAGAGTTTATTTATGTAATGCGTGTACAAGAAATTGTAAAACACATGCTTTTTTGGATATTTGACCTTTCAGCACCTATTATTAATAAACTCACGGTATCTCATCGTACATGGCTTTACAAGTATATATATGCAGACGATTTAGGTCAATTTAGTAAAGGCGTAATAAAACATTTATTTAGTAGCACCCTTTCACAGGGCAGCGCAAACGAAGGTAATGATAATGATAATATAAAATCTCACACTAATTTACGTGAACTTCTTAGTAATTTTCATACAGATCCTGAGATCACCCATAATACCGAAAAAGCATTAATTAGTGCTGTAGATTATGTGCAAGGGTTTCCAAAAGCAGGTTTTCATGAAATGTATAGCATAAAGAATTTGGAGCAACTCCTATTTCTCGAAATATTGTCAATGGTCAATTCAAACATAGGTATTAAAAGGTGCAAAAACTGTAGTAAGTATTTTATTGTGGCAAATCAGAATATAGAGTATTGCAATAGGATCGCACAAGGTGAAGAAAAACCATGCAATATGATTGGCTCAAAACGCACTTTTGAAAAAAAATTAAAGTCAGAAAGACCGTTAGAAATTTACAATCGCGCTTATAAAACACATTATGCCCGGCGAAAAACCGGCAAAATGAAAGAATGTGAATTTATGATATGGGCAAAGGAAGCAAAAAATAATCTCGATAAAGTTAGAGCTGGGAAACTAGATATTTCAGAATTTGAAAAATGGCTTAAAATATAAAGAGCAAAAAATCAGTATATTAAAATAATACATCAAATTATTCTGTACACTTAACCGGATTTTTTCATAAAACCCTTGAAGATCTAAAATCCTCAAGGGTTTTATTGTGGTCGGAGTGGGCTCTTTTTTCTATTTTCCCCTCAAGGTGTAAATGAGGTGTAAAAGGCATAAAAAAGGGTCTCAACTTACTTGAAACCCTTGGTCGGAGTGACAGGATTTGAACCTGCGGCATCTTGGTCCCAAACCAAGCGCGCTACCAGCTGCGCTACACCCCGAAATATCAATTTTATTATGCTTTAAGCGTTTACATCGTGCTTATACATTATAAACACTTTTCCCCCTAATGGCAAGAGGCAAAAATTGATTGAGCCGCAGCACTTAAAGGAACTTAAAGGATATGTTTTCTTGCGAAAACATTACGATACATTTGCTCAGAGTAAGAGCTGTCGGCTGAGCAAAAATTCCATTTGTGTTCAGATCTCTTCAAACATTTTGCCTGATAATTGAACATGATCGCATTTTCTACTCTTTTTTTACTAAAAGACTTGCTAAATCTGAACACATTCGAGTTTTTTGCACACCTCAGTATCGCAAAAAGCCATAAACCAAAATTCGCGAACCCAAATCATGAACTTAATAAAATCATCATTTACCATATTGTAAACAAATTGAAACATGATAATAACTTGATACCTCCCCCCCTCTATTCTATAATATAAGAGGGTGCATTTATACCCTGCTTTTACTGAATCGGGCATAGCACATGCAGGGCCTGGGAGTGTTACATATCAAAAGAATATTGGGTCAAACCAGAAAAGCCATCCAGGATTACGATATGATCCGGGAGGGCGACCGTATAGCGGTTGGAGTCTCAGGCGGAAAGGATTCACTGACCTTGTTGATCGCCTTGAGACGCTTGATGGACTTTTATCCTCAAAAGTTTGATTTGAAGGCAGTTACTTTGACGATGGGCATCGGAGAGCCGGATTTCACTCCTGTCAGAGAATTGTGCATGGACATCGGCGTAGAGTGCATTTTAGAAGAAACCGCTATAGGCAAAATTGTTTTTGAAGGCAGGCAGGAGAAAAATCCATGCTCCCTATGCGCCAATCTCAGGCGGGGAGCTTTAAACAGTACGGCCATGCGGCTCGGCTGCAACAAGGTAGCTCTCGCCCATAACCGTGATGATGTCCTGGAAACCCTGCTGCTAAGCATGTTTTACGAAGGCCGGATCCACTCTTTCTCTCCGGTTACCTATCTGGACAGGAAAGAGCTCACTGTCATCCGACCGCTTATATATGTTGAAGAGAAGCAGATAAAAGCATTTATCAGGAACCGGAACCTGCAGATCGTACAAAATCCTTGTACGGCTAACGGTCACACAAAGCGCCAGTATATAAAGGAGCTGCTCCGTGATCTTTCAGTCGATAACAGGGAAATTAAAAACATTATGTTCGGCGCCATCAAACGATCCGGGCTGGATGGCTGGCACGAATAACGGAGGTCAGGATGTTTAGAAACAAAGGAAAAAGCAAGTGTTTAGCCGCCCTCATAACAGCCGCACTTTTACTGACATCAACCACAGCAGTAAAAACATACGCAGCTGACGCAAATGTCATTCATGAGAAAATCGACAAGCAAGTAATAACACAAGGGGTTACCCTTGAAAATATAGTCAGGTTTACCACAGACGGCTGGTACAACTTTTATGTAGCGACTATAGACATGTCCAACGAGTATATCAGCGTCGACACACTCACAAATACCGAGTCTATCGGAAAAACCGCATCGACTAAAAAGATGGCTGAGCAGAGAAATGCTGTAGCAGCAGTAAACACCAGCTTTTTCACCTCAAGTGGAAGTGGAAACGGTTTTCCCGTCGGTACCATCGTTCAATCCTCGGATATTCTTTGCTCATACAGGGGCTTTAACCGTTACGGCGACGTAATGGCGTCCTTTTCGCTCACCGATCTCAACGAGGTCATGGTTGGATACTGGAAGGTTGATATGAGCCTGTCCACGAAAGCCGGAGCAAAGGTGGATGTCGAGCAGTATAACGTAGGAAATAAAAATTACTATGATAAGATCAACGTATTCGACCAAAAATGGGGTAAAACAGCAGTCGGCGCATCGGAAGCGATGCCTGATATCTTCCAGATGGTTGTGGAAAAAGGCGTTGTAACGCAATTCCTGGACGCCCAACCGGCAGCGCCAATCCCTGCAGACGGCTTTGTCGCAGTAACCCGCGCAGAGGGTGCAAAGCTGCTCCGGCAGAACTTTACTCTGGGCGATGAAGTCTCCTTGAATATAAGCACTACACCGGACTGGAACAAGCTGAAGATGTCCATTTCCGGCAGCTCTATGCTGGTAAAGGACGGCATCGTTCCGGATACCTTTTCCTTTACAGCTTCAGATGTCGTTATTAAAAGCCCGAAAACAGCAGTTGGCAGCTCCAAAGATGGCAAAACCCTTTACTTCGTCACTGTTGACGGAAGGCAAAATGCCAGCATCGGTCTGACTCAAAAGGATATGGCGCTGTTCATGAAGAGCATAGGCGCCTACAATGCCATCAATATGGATGGCGGCGGTTCCACGACTATGGTTGCAAGGCCCCTGGGCGAAAAGAATGTCAAAGTTATGAACAAACCTTCCGACGGAACTACCAGGAATGTAGCGGTAGGCATCGGCGTATTTTCATCCGCGCCGAAGGCTCCCCTTGCCGGTATTATTGTTGAGACCACGGACCGGTATATCTTTACGAATGCCACAAGAGCTTTTACTGTAAAAGGTTACGATAAATATAACAACCCAATCGATGTTGATCCCGCAGCAGTAAAATGGAGCGTTTCAGGAGTCAGGGGCACCTTCAGCGGTAATGTTTTCAAGCCCAGCACCTTTGGAGAGGGCAAGATCACGGCAACGGTGGGTAATGTTAAGGGCTCCGTAAACATCAGTGTTCTGTCCAAGCCATCCATAATAGTGCTTGACAGCAACAGCATCAAGCTGTCAGTCGGAAAGACAAAGGCTTTTTCGGTGAAAGGGGTCAATCCGAGAGGGTACACGGCAACCATAGAACCTGCTGATCTTACTTGGAAGGTCAGCGGCAAGTTTGGAACCTTCAAGGACGGCGTCTTTACTGCAACGGCACGCGGAGCGGGCTATATAGACGCTTCCTTTGGGGAGGCGCATGCTTACAGTTCGGTAGCCGTATCTGCTCCAGCGGTTACAGTCGTTGATAAGTTTGAGGAAACGAATGGCGCCTTCCGGTCCTATCCCGAGACAGTGGCAGGAAGCTACGCCGTATCGAAAAAACAAAAGGTTTCCGGGAAATCTTCCGGAGAACTGTATTATGATTTTACAACGAATACGGATGTTACCCGCGCGGCATACTTGGAGCTGAAGGACGGAGGGTATGTACTTAATGAGGGCATTACAAGAGTCGGCCTTCAGGTGTATAACGACCATGAGAATTCAGGATGGCTTCGTGCTGAAATATTGGACGCAAACGGCAAGAGACAGGTGGTGGATTTGAGCAAGACAATGGACTGGACCGGATGGAAATACGTAGAGACCTCCGTTGAGAGCATCAAGATGCCGGCTAAACTGGTCCGCATCTATACAGTTTTGGTCAACCCGGATGCTGGAGAGCATTTAGCGGATGCAGGCTATCTATACTTTGACGACCTGACACTGACCGGCAACGGCTACCCTTCTTTGGACGAACTGAAGATTCCCGAAAATACAAAATTCACGGATGAGGCTAACGTAGAGGTCAGAATCAGCAAAGTAACAGACGAAGCCTTTCGCTTTGGCGTTATGGGTCAGTCCCGAGCCCCGGAAAGCGACACGGAAAAGAAACTGGTGAATTTGTTTGGCGATAAGGTAACCAAGTATTTACAGCTAGGCGCTATTGTCGGCAACGGTTCGCACGAATCGGTGACAAGCCTGATTAAGAAGACTCCGATCGTTGCGACCCACACCGTCGACTTGAAAAGTACTGAGAAAGCAGATAATAAATACTCTGTCACAGACCTGAAGAATAGCAGATTTATCAGGCTCAATACCGCGAAAAAGGGTCTCAGGCTCAGTGAACCGACACAGTGGAATCAGTTTATCAATGATTTGAACTCTTTTACAGGCAAGAATGTTTTCATCTTCATGGAAAACTCTCCTGAAACCTTTACGGACAAGCTGGAACTGCAGCTATTCAAGGAGACGATTTCAGACTACCGGCTGGATACGCTCCGCAATGTCTGGGTGTTCTATAGCGGAAAGAAAAATGAGTGTACTATGGAAAAAGGCGTCAAATACTTTGAAACCGCCGGATATGATGTTGAAGACCTGAACCCCGGAAAGGACAAGGCTGCTCAATATGTGTTGGTGACAGTCAAGGGAAATGCGGTAACCTATGTTTATAAGTCGATAAACTCTTGAAAACTGTTATAAAAAAATGGATAATGGAGCTATGCTCAAAGTGAGGGCAAAAAGGAGCTTTTCGCCCTCAACAAATAACAGTATGATTTCAGAAAGAAAAGAGGTAAGTTTCATGCCAGCACAGATATTATTTTCATCGGTAGAATATGAAAAATATGACCATAACCTGACACTACCCGCCAAGTTCGGACGTTTGATTGATCAGATGGATCTGGGCAAGGTTGTCAACGGCAAATGGACAGCCATTAAAATGCATCTGGGAAGGTATATCGGTTACTCGACAATACCTCCGCTTTTTGTAAAAATATTGGTGGATAAGCTTAAGGGTTACGGGGCAAAAGTATATATAACGGACCAGATCGTCTCAGAAGCAATCCCCAGAGGATACAGCGAAGAATATCTTGGCTGCCCTATCGTCGAAGCTTGTGGCGTAACCGGCAGATATTTCTATGAAAAATCCGTTGACTTTAAAACCTTTAAAAATGTAGATGTGGCAGGCAACATCCACGATGCGGATGTCATGATAGACTTATCCCATGTTAAGGGTCATGGTGTATGCGGCTATGGCGGCGCGTGCAAGAATATTGCCATGGGCTGTGTCACCGACAGGACAAGACAACAGATACACGGTCTTGAAGGAGGCATTGAGTGGGATGAGGACATCTGCACTCATTGCGAGCTCTGCATAAGCAGCTGTAACCATTATGCCAACAGCTTCAGCGAAGAGGGCAGGTACCGGGTGAATTACCACCATTGTACGCTTTGTCAGCACTGTGTGAAGGTATGTCCCGTATCGGCTATGAAAATGCAGGCTAATAAGTATGAGGATTTTCAAACGGGGATGGCACTTTGTACCAAAGAGGTGCTCAATGGCTTCAAGCCCGGCCATGTCTTTTACATCAACTTTCTGATCAACATCACGGCTTTGTGCGATTGCTGGGGTCTGACCACTCCCTCGCTTGTCCCTGACATTGGCGTAATGGCTTCCACAGATATTGTTGCTGTTGAGAAGGCCTGCCTGGATGCCATCAGGATAGAGAATCTGATTCCCGCAGGCGTTCCGAAGAACCATCAGATGGGAGACAACGGTCATCTGTTCGAAAGGCTCCATGGCAAAAGCCCTTACATCCAGTTGGACGAACTGGAGAAGCTCGGCCTGGGATCAAAGGAGTATGTGATTCGGAATGTCGGCTAAGGCTTAGCTCCGAACTGTTCCAGGTATCGTATGGCAAACATGCATCAGGGTACATTCATAAGGGCTTATACTTCAGGGCTCATTCACCCGGATTCTGGGCGAAGAGCTCTTGATTTTCTGCAAATATCTCTTTCAGCCTTTCCATGTCGGATGGTTCAAGGCTGTTTTCCGCAAGCTTTTTTATTTCATCATATTCATCGGGCGCAAGCCCGTCATCTGACAGCTCGATGATCCGATCCATTCCCCCCTTGCTAATTTTCGAAAATATAGAAAGCACAAAAAGTTTGTCCGTGAGGCTCAAATGCTGTAAAGCTGCAATCGGATCAAAAGATAACGTATAATAGGAATTTGTGGATTCAGCGCCCGACGGTGCAGGCGCAGATTCCTCCTGAATCATCTCTGCTTTCTGCTCCCCCCGTTTCAGCGTCCCTTCTCTCTCCGCCGGATCCACAGAAAACGGCGGCATACCGCCAAGGACATCAATACCGAAAAACAAACGCATTACAGCCGTGTTCCCCAGAAACACAAGCATAAAAATAACTGCCAGCGGCTTCAGAATACTTTTTCGTTTTCTCATAATAATACCTGTAAATCTCTTTACAGGTATTATTAGCAAAATGTGCCCCGTTATAACACATCAGTCAAAAATGAAATTTTTCGTCTGCAGAAAAATTTCATTTCCCGGGATGCATGGGCGATCAGATGACAAGGTCATCGACCAGCCTATTCAGTGTTTCAACGAGACTGGTCGGTCGTATTGTTGCCTCGTTATATTCAGGAATTGTACCGCGTTTACAGCGTACAGCCTTTATCCTTCAAATAGGAAGAGAAATCTGCTCTGATATCATCCCGTTTCAGGGCAAATTCCACTGTTGCCTGCAGGAAGCCAAGCTTATTTCCAACATCGTAGCGTTTCCCAATAAAGTCGTATGCTATCATAGATCCCGAGGAAAGCAGCATCCTCAGCGCATCTGTCAATTGAATCTCTCCGCCCTTGCCGGGGGTAACTTTCTCCAGATAAGTGAAAATATCGGGCTCGATAATATATCGTCCAAGAATGGCCACATTGGAAGGAGCCTTATCCTGATCCGGCTTTTCGACCATATCCTCAACCTGGAATATGCGCTGATCCACTTCTGTGCACTTGATGATGCCATACTTTGAAACATCCTCCTGAGCTACCCGTTGAACGCCTAAAACCGTGGTGTTGTATTTTTCATAAACCTCAATCATCTGCTTAAGGCACGGAACTTCAGAATCGACGATATCATCCCCGAGCAGCACAGCAAAGGGCTCGTTTCCAATAAACGACCGAGCGCAGTAAATGGCATGCCCCAGTCCCCTCGGTTCCTTCTGCCTGACATAATTTACATTCGCCAGATTTGAGATGCTCTGAACCAGCGTAAGCAGCTCATCCTCGCCTTTTCTCTTCAGGATGTCCTCCAGTTCATAGGACTTGTCAAAATGATCCTCGATCGCCCTTTTCCCGCGTCCTGTTACTATAAGTATGTCTTCAATGCCGGATGCGATAGCCTCCTCGACAATATACTGGATCGTTGGCTTATCCACGATCGGGAGCATCTCCTTCGGCTGGGCTTTTGTAGCGGGTAAAAACCTTGTGCCCAGTCCTGCAGCAGGAATTACAGCCTTGCGGACTTTCATATCATCACTCCCCTACTGTCAACATAGAATTAGAAGTATCTTTTTTTATGTTTACATTATCATAAATTTGGATACCTTTACAATAGAGGTGAAGCATTTATGGGCAATTTTCAGCTAAAGGCTTATGCGGTTCTAAATGAGATCGACCTGAACAAAATAGCTGTCAGCTGCAGCATACCGAAGAAATACACCTGGGAAGAGCCGCTTGTTCTGCAGCAGGAGCTTCTGGAAAGGATACTGAACCGCAGATTCGAGACAGACCAAATGGTGTTTATTTTCTCCTTTGGAAGCATCGTGCTGATAAATGTCCCTGAAAGTGACATGCCCGCACTGCTGAAGTATATTAAGGGCTTTGAGCCTGAGCTCGATCTGAATCAATGGAAGCAATACATGGATGAATACGAAATCCGGGTCGGTCAGGTGAATGCGCCTGAAATCAGCGACACCTGCGCCATCATTCCCCAATATGAAAGATTCTATACCGAGCTGGTAGCAATAATCATCGCGAAATCGGTTGCAATGGAAAAAAGCGAATACGAGCTTGGAAATATTCTTGACAAGCTCGAGGCAATGATTGACCGTCTGGAGCGCGGTAAGCTGCGGCTGAGTAACCGTGCGCTTGCGCGGACAACCGCAAAAGTAACCAGGCATCAGTATAACACCATCAACTACATCATGATCCTGGATAAGCCCGACATCACCTGGACCAATAGCGACGCATCGCTTTTTTATGAAAAAATGTCCGAATTCTTTGAATTAAGTGACAGGTACACCGTCCTGACAAAGAAAACCGATATGCTGAACAACATCATCAGCGGCTTTTCCTCTATCAGCCACTTTGTCAGCGGTATGGTGGTTGAATGGATCATTGTGCTGCTTATCGTTGTGGAGGTAATACTGATGATTCTGGATTTACTGCATTAGGAGGCAGTCTATGAAGACTATCCGCTTTCACTCATCAAAAATAGCATCCTCCATCAATTTGAAAAAGATTGCCGCAGCCTTCAGGCTTTCCACTCCTGAAAGCTGGGAAGACTGTATCATTCTTGAGGAACAGCAGTTGATCGATATTTACAAGATCCGTATGCCATCTAAAAGGATTTATATCTTTTCATACGGCTGTATTGTATTTGAGAACTTTGAAGCGGATGAAATGGGAGAGTTTCTCAAAAGCATTTCTCTGATCATAGGCGAACTGGATTACCAAATGCTGGCCAACTATAACGAAAGCTGCACCCTGCCGGTCGAAGAAGGTCAGGCGGACATCTCCCTCTCCTACATTGCTGCAGTGGTGCTTGCCAAATCATCGGCCCTATCGAGACAGGAAGCTAAAGTGGATCTGTTGCTGGATGAAGCTGAAAGTTTTATTGATAAACTGCAGACCGCAGCCTTTAGAAGCAGCACCCGGAAATTTTCGAAAACTGTGGCGCGTATCATCAGGTTTGAACATGAAAGCGCCGCGGCCATCAAGTTGTTTGAAAGGCCTGCCGAAGCAGCCGGAAGCCTTGCGCTCAGAGAAGCCTATGATAAACTGTCAAACAGCTTTGAACTGGAGGACAGATATGATGTGCTTGAAAAGAAAATCTTTGAGCTACGGGGCATTGTCCGATCCTATGCCGGACTTCGAAATAACAGTCAGGAAAAACGGCTGCTCTTCTTTGAAATATTTTTGTTAACCCTCTTCCCTATGTCCCGAGTCCTGGAAATTATCCTCCAGGAACTAGGGATTGAGAATGTTTTTAAGCTGTTGTTAACGCATTTGTTACAAAAACTTAATATATTTTATTAGTAAATCATGGTACAATATAATTGCCACAGCCAATAATACTAATTTTTCATTTTTGTTCCTCCTTTTAATATAGACAATGGCTGATTTCATTTGATTTGGGTAAAGCACTTACATTATCGGTATTATTTTTAAATATTTATCAAAGTGCTTTATTTTTTTGCCCTTTTTTACATGCAATGACATATCTAAAATCCCGCATTTTCTATATAATATGTAAGGAATGAAGACAGAAGGTAGCGAATCAGTATGGATAGCGAAAACTGATAACGAAAGCAGACCGCACCCCATGGGTCTATAACATAGGCATTATATCGGATAATTTTGCTCTAAAGCTGCAAAAACGGGAAGTGCAGTACCTATAATGCATTCCACGGTTCTTTTTTTATGTGTGAATCGGCTCCGACCAGAATTTTTAGACAATTACCGGCAGTGCCGGTAGAACCGTTGAATGCCATTATATACCTTGTGGGCAGAGGAAGAAATTTGTTGATAAGATTTGTATTATTGAGTATAATAGGTTAGTATCACTTTAAGTGTTCATAGCGTTTATTCTTTGGCTGTGCTAGACGGGGAGGTAGCGGCGCCCTGTACCTGCAATCCGCTATAGCAGGGTTGAATTCCTGTTCGAGGCTTTACTTTTGTAGAGTCTGCCCCATGCAAGTAGCGATGATAGTTGGGTCTTGCGCAACGGAATCCTGTGAACCCCGCCAGGTCCGGAAGGAAGCAACGGTAAGCAGTAACTTTCGTGTGCCGCAGGGTTGCCTGATTAGAGCTAACTATATGGGTTACGTTTGTAGAAGTAAGTCGACAACAGGTGCACAGTCAATTAAATTTTATGAAGGGGACATTCCGGTTATCCGGAATGTCTCTTTTTGCTTTATGACCAATTATACCATTATTTCAATGGAAATCATGATATAATACCTTTATCATGGAACGAGGTGAACACAATATGTCATACATTGCTTTATACAGAGAATGGCGCCCCATCCGGTTTGAAGATGTCGTAGAACAGGAGCATGTGGTCAGAACGCTCAGGTATAGTGTAAGTACGGACAGGGTCGCGCACGCATACCTTTTCTGCGGCACTAGGGGCACCGGAAAGACTACAATGGCCCATATTCTTTCAAGAGCGGTCAATTGCCTGGACACCCATGACGGGGAGCCCTGCAATCAATGCGAAATCTGCCGGGAGATCCTTGCCGGCGGCAGTATGGATGTGCTTGAAATCGATGCGGCCTCTAACAACAGCGTTGACAATGTACGGCAGATTCGCGATGAAGTCATATACATGCCGACGAAAGCCAGAAGAAAAGTATATATCATAGATGAAGTCCACATGCTTTCAACAGGCGCTTTCAATGCCCTGCTGAAAACACTGGAGGAACCTCCTGAACATGTGATGTTCATATTGGCGACAACAGAGCCTCACAAGCTACCGGCCACCATCCTTTCACGCTGCCAGCGGTTTGATTTCCGTCGTATTTCTCAGGGCAGCATTATGAAACAGCTGGACAAAATCGCCTCCTCCGACGGAATAACACTCAACCAGGACGCGGCCGCTTTAATCGCACGTTTGTCAGACGGAGCCATGCGCGATGCGATCAGTCTTTTGGATCAATGCATTTCTTTAGGAAAAAAGATCATCGAATACGATGACGTCCTTTCTGTGGTCGGTATCGTCAATGACACCTTTATGACGCAGTTCACAGACAGCATGCTGGAGAGGGAAATACCGGCTATCCTTGAAAATGTCAGCCGTTTAGTTGCCGATGGCCGTGACATCTCGCATTTTGCATCAGATCTGGTACTGTATTATAGAAACCTGTTGATATGCAAGTCCACAAAGGGTCAGTGCGACAACCTGATCGAAGTCCCCTCGCAGGTACTTCAGATAATGAAGAAGCAGGCTGACACAATCACACATGACGAGATCATCCGTCATGTGAAGGAGCTTTCCGCGCTGGAGTACAACCTGAAATGGGCCGCGAACCCGAGAGTTTTGCTGGAGGTAACACTGATCAAGCTATGCGGCAGCGGCAGTCAATTTGATGCCAGCCTCGCAGACAGGCTCACTGCTCTGGAGAAAAAACTGGAGGGCGCACGCTTTACCGTACAAGCTGCTGCAGATGAAATGGCGGCGGCATACGAGGCTGTAAGGACTGCTGCAGCGCCGGAGACTTCTCGTAAACCGGAAGTATTTAGTAAATCGGTCGCTGCTCCTGAGACGGAAGTTGTTCCTGAAACGGAAGCTACTCCTGAAACGGAAGCTGCTCCTGAGACGAAAGCTGCTGCACAGGTCTCCCCCGCAGGATCGCCCGAGTTTAGACTCTGGCCAAAGGTCATGAAGCACTTGAAGGATCTCGGCAGGATGACCATTTATGCTTATCTCCTGAATGTCAAGGCAATCGAGCTGAGCGAGGACACCATTGGTCTTATCATCAGGGAAAGTCCGATCAGAGCAAGCGTTTCACGGCTGGAACACCTCAAGACGATTGAAGAAGCCGTTCGCAGAGTGGCAGGCCGCGAGATGAAGGTAAAATGCCTGGATGAGGATGTCGTTCAAAAAGCATTTTCAGCCGCTAAACCCTCAGAGAGCAGCGAATTGCTGAAAAAGGCGCGCAACATCGCGGACAAGGCCGGACTTCCGCTTGAAATCATTGAAGACGAGTAAGCGAAATTCCCCTTGTATGAAATAAGAGGCGAAGGTATAATAACCTCAGCGAGGAGGTTATTATACGCCTCCGGCGGAATTAATGCGCGTGCGAAATTTTTGGCGAATATGATTTCTGCTTTGCAGAAATGCTACACTAATGTAACATTTCGCTTAGCGAAATCTATTGCCGAAACGCACATGCGCTATTATACCGTGATAAATCATGGTATAATATTTAACAGTAAAATAAATTTAGGGAGGCAGTAAAATGGCAAGAGGTGGATTCCCAGGTTTCGGCGGCGGCGGCAATATGAACAATCTCATGAAGCAAGCGCAGAAAATGCAGAAGGATATGGAAAAACTGCAGGCAGAGCTTCAGGAAAAAGAAGTTGAAACAACTGCCGGAGGCGGAGCAATTAAGGTTGTTGCCACCGGGAAGAAAGAAATAAAGGAAATTATTATAAATCGTGATGTAGTGGATCCGGATGATGTTGAAATGCTGCAGGATCTGGTTTTGGCTGCTGTTAACGAGGCGTTGCGCATGGCCGATGAAATGGTCAACAGTGAAATGTCCAAAATAACCGGAGGCATGGGCGGACTCGGCGGGTTATTCTAATATGAGCTACTTTTATTCCCCGCCGGTTGCCAAATTGATAGAAGAATTCGAGAAGCTTCCGGGCATCGGACATAAGACTGCCCAGAGGCTTGCTTTTCATGTGCTGAATCTGCCTGTGGAGAAAACTGACAGCCTGGCCAATGCAATCAGGGACGCAAAGCTGAAAACCCGTTACTGCTCAATCTGCTATAATCTTACGGAAGCAGATCCCTGTAATATCTGCAGTAACGTCAAACGCGACATGAGCACGATCTGTGTTGTTGAGGATCCCAGAGATGTTGTCGCCCTCGAAAGAGTCCGCGAATTCAAAGGGGTTTATCATGTGCTGCATGGCGCCATATCGCCCATGGAAGGCATTGGCCCTGAGGATATAAAGATACGGGAGCTGATTCAGAGAATACGGGAAGCGGATATCCGGGAGGTCATTCTTGCAACAAATCCCAATGTGGAAGGCGAAGCTACCGCCATGTACATTTCAAAGCTTTTAAAGCCTGCAGGCATAAGGACTACAAGGATCGCTCACGGGATACCGGTCGGAGGCGATCTGGAATACGCCGATGAGGTGACGCTTGCAAAAGCCATGGAGGGCCGCCGCGAGCTATAATGCCCAGGTTCAGAGTAAAATTTTCGATTGTTACAGAGCCGGATCCGCAGGGACGTTATTTGAGACCATGTTCTGCGCCCAGTATCCGGTGCGTACGATCAATACCCCGATCACACTCTTCAATATGTCAGGGATAAGACTGATTGGATACACTGCATAAATGTTGAGCTTCGTATAGTGTGTGATCACATACGCGAAAGGCACGAAAATCAGCCACGAATATGCGCTGTCAAAAATAAAGGTGGACAACGTTTTGCCTCCAGACCGCATAGCAAAATAGCAGCAGTGCGACGTAGCATTAAACGCCATATACATGGCTCCGGTACGAATAAAGTGCGTCGCCAGATTACGCACATCCTCGGTCGTATTGTATATACGTGGAATAGCAGACGACACGGCAGCAAGCGCCCCTCCAAATACAAAACATGTACAGATACTGAAAAATATCAGCTTCCATACATATGATCTCGCACGTTTCGTGTCTCCTGCACCAAGTGCCTGTCCAGCCATTACGCCTACCGCAATGCCCATCGATACAAACACGACGTTGAAAAGATTGGAGACCGTGCTTGATATATTGAGTCCTGCAATTACATTTAAACCTCGCGTTGAATATATCTGCATCAGCATCGTTACGCTGAGCGACCATAACAGCTCATTTACAAGCAGGGGCATCCCTTTTATTAATATCTTCATTGCAAGGTCACGGGGGACCTTCAATGAACGATATATGCCCGAAATAAACGAAAATCGGTCTTTATGCCGGTGGGTATATACAACGATGATCGCGAGCTCCACATAACGGGAAATGACCGTGGCAATTGCGGCGCCGGTGACTCCAAGTACTGGAAACCCAAGCTTTCCAAATATCAGCAAATAATTTAAGCACAGATTCGTTACCACTGAAGCAATACTTGCCTTCATCGGCAACATAGTCTCTCCCGTTTCACGAAGCGTGCCGCTATATGCCTGCGACAGGACGAACGGCAGCAGTCCCCAGAGCATGACCCGCAGATAGTCACACCCATATTCAAGCATCAACACGGCATCGGCAGCGTCACCCTCTCCGGTCAGGTACATTGAGATCAGCGAATCTCCAAAGGTCAGAAATACTGCGACCGAAGTCGCCAATATCACGGCAGCCGTCCAGAGCTTAAAGCGGTGCGTATTCCGAAGCCCCTCATTATCACCCGCACCATAAAATTGTGCGCCAAATATCCCGGCGCCGGCTAATCCTCCGAAGACAGTCAGGTTGAACACAAAAAGAAGCTGGTTGGCTATGGAAACACCGGACATCTGTGCAGTACCAACCTGCCCTACCATAATGTTGTCAAGCAGGCTGACGAAGTTAGAGATCGTATTTTGTATAATGATTGGAACGACGATTGCAAATACTGCCTTATAAAACGCGCGGTCGCCTATGAATGTTTGACGGAACCTGCCAAATCTGCTTCCCGGCGCATAAATATTGTTCATATTCTCTTCCCCCGGCTGCTCCTCCCGTTATTAATCCGAAGCGTACTTTTATTGATATTCTCAACGATTGTAGCATATGGGCGAAAAGAAGTCTATTCCCAGACGCCCATATAAAAAAGTTTCCATTTCTAAGACATTTATATGATACCTGCGTATAATTAGATGTGACCTTAAAATAATTAATACTGACATTAATATTTTTAAGGTCTTTGGTAAAATTATATTGACATGTTTGCTCGACAATAATAGTATATATTATGAAGGGATTCATATATTCAATGCTTTTGTAAATGATATGAATCGTTGGGTAATATATCTTCAGATAAATTGAGGTGCGACATATGGCAAGAGAAGCGCTGGGCAAATGTCCCGTATGCGGAGAAAACACACAGATTACTACAATTTACTGCAACGACTGCGGGACAAAAATCGAAGGACATTTCGAGCTCTGCAGATTCTGCAGGCTGACCGAAGAGCAGAAATCGTTTATAGAGACATTTATTAAGTGCAGAGGCAATATTAAGGAGGTGGAGAAAGAACTTGGCATCTCATATCCGACCGTCAGAAACAGGCTGGATGATGCCGCGAACGCCCTGGGCTATGAAAATCCGCAAGGTTCGGCACAGGAAGAAGAGAATCTCAGCCGCAGGCTGGAAATACTCGATGAACTTGAAAATGGAAGAATATCAGTGGAGGATGCATTGAATCTGCTGAAATATTAAATCGAAAACAAAAATAATTAAAATCAGGAGGGTTTATACCATGTCTATTAGTGAAGAAAGAATGATGATACTTAAAATGCTGCAGGAAGGCAGAATCAACAGCGAGGAAGCCGCAAAGCTTCTCGAAGCTCTGGACACAAAGCAGGCTCCCGGCCAGGGCGGCAATCGATTTGAAGGCTTCAGGGTACCTAAGCCGCCCCAGCACAACTATTATGATGAAGTTGCAAAGGTTCGGGAAAGGATTAATGAATGGAGACGCGACCTTTCCAAGAATTATAATCAAAAGGATTTTGACAAAATGGTGGACGAATTCAGCGAAAAAGCTGAAAAGTTCGGCAAAAATGTTGCTACCGCAGCTTTTGGCGCAGCCGACAAGGTTGTTGACTTTGTAGGAAGCATCGTTGATACCGGCGCATTCAACATTTTCGGCAGCTTCGCAACCGTCGAAAAGACCTTTGAGGCTGAAGCTGCAGAAGGCACAAGCCTTGAACTCCAGGCTACAAACGGCCCAATCACCGTCAAGAAGCACGAGGAAAGCAAAATATTAGTCAAGGCTAAGATCCGCACATCTCAGGCCAATGCCGAAAACACTATAGCATTTTTGAATGAAAACGGTACTGTTTCAGTAAAGCTGGCAAATCCGGACACCTTCAATCTCAGCGTATCATATGAAGTATTTGTTCCTGCCGTAAAGCTTAATAAGCTGGTTCTGGAAACGAAGAACGGCAAGATCAATGTTGAAGACACCCTGTCAGAGGAATTCGTCAGCGCTACAAAAAACGGTGCTATTGACCTGACCGGTGTAAGCGGAAGCAAGGTCACTGCCGATACGAAAAATGCAAAAATAACGGTCAGCTATCTGATCGGCAAGGATATTAATATCAACACGCAGAATGCAGCCATCGACATCAAGAACCTGAAGACCGAGAAAGCGACTGTGTCATCGACCAACGGCAAAATCTCCCTGGAGAATCTGCTGATCCTTGAGGATGCCAATAATGTCAATCTTACCCTCAAGACAAAGAATGCTGACATTAAAGCAAATATGAATGATTCCGAGGAAAAGGGTTATAATGTAGCTGCAAGAACCACAAACGGCGGCATCAACCTTCTTATTCCGAATCTGCTGTATCGCAACGCCCCCAAGGCTGAAGGCTTTGCCAGACAGGTAGATGCCGAGACCGAAGGCTATTCCAGTGCCACCCAAAAGGTTAACATATATGCTGAGACACAGAACGGTTATATTGAAGTAATAAAGTAATCCTTCGTGTCAATGCGCAAAAAACGGACTGCCGGCAACGCCGCAGCCCGTTTTTTGTGCATTGGATCCGTTTTTTATGCATTGGGTCAGTTTTCTGGATTCAAGCCTTAATTTATGCTATAATGAACCAATCAATTTAGTTTTGAGGTGCACTATGTTTGACAAGTTGGAAGTAGCGGACAACCGGTATGAGGAGATTAACCTCAAGCTCAGCGATCCGCAGGTCATTGCGAACCAGGAGGAATACCGCAGGCTGATGAAGGAATTTTCAGAGCTTGGGGAGATCGTCGATAAGTATCGTGAATATAAAAAGGTAAAGTCAGATATAGCCGAATCCAGGGAGCTCCTTGACAGCACGCTGGAGAAGGATTTTCGCGAGCTGGTACAGGCTGAGTTTGATGAGTCGCGTGAAAAGCTTGAGGTTATAGAGAACCAGTTGAAAATACTGCTGGTGCCAAAGGATCCGAACGATAACCGCAGTGTCATCATGGAAATCAGAGGCGGAGCCGGCGGCGAAGAAGCCGCTTTGTTCGCATCCGATCTGTTCAGGATGTATACCATGTATGCCGAACGGCGTCGATGGAGGACTGAGATTCTGGATCTCAATGATACGGAAATCGGCGGGATCAAGGAAGTAGTCTTTGCTATCGAAGCGCAGGGCGCATACAGCAGGCTGAAATACGAAAGCGGAGTACACCGGGTACAGCGGGTTCCCTCCACCGAATCCAGCGGCAGAATTCACACCTCTACCGTTACAGTGGCAGTGCTTCCCGAAGTGGACGAGGTCGATGTCGATATTAACCCCAATGATCTGCAGATCGACACATATCGAGCTTCCGGCGCGGGAGGACAGCACATAAACAAAACAGATTCTGCCATCAGAATTACACATCTGCCTACAGGCATCGTCGTAACCTGCCAGGATCAGCGTTCACAGCACAAGAACAAGGATAAGGCTATGAAGGTGCTTCGCTCCAAGCTCTATGAAATCGCTCAGGAGCAGCAGAATTCCGAAATAGCAACAGCCAGAAAAAATCAGGTCGGAACAGGAGACCGAAGCGAGCGCATACGGACCTATAATTTCCCGCAGGGCCGGATATCTGACCACAGAATCGGACTGACGCTTTACAAAATAGATGAAATCATGGACGGTGATCTGGACGAGATCATTGACGCGCTAACGACGGCGGATCAGTCTGAAAAGCTGGGCAGCGCGTCCTATGACGGGGATTGATTGTATAATAAATTCTCTCTTTTGCGAATACAATGGTAAAGCATTCATACAATGTTAATCAATTTATTCACAAAGAGGGCTGCCATGATGCATTTGCTGAGAATCACTCTATTCGGACTCTTCTCCGGGCTGATCGGAACAGGATTAGGCGGGCTATCCGCATTTCTTGTCCGAAATATGAGCAACCGGTTTTTAAGCTCCATTCTGGAGTTTTCAGCGGGACTGATGACAGCCGTTGTCTGCTTTGAGCTGCTGCCTGAGGCCTTCAATCTGGGAGGCACACTATTTACCTTTACCGGAATTCTATCCGGGATCATGATCGTCGTTTTGATCGAAAATGCACTAAAACACTCGGATATGTTCGGCAGCAGCTCCGGTTCCGGCTTGCGAAAGACGGGTGTGCTCATGGCTATAGCCATCGCCCTGCACAATCTGCCTGAAGGATTTGCCGTCGGATCAGGCTTCGAAGTTTCACTCAGCCTTGGTTTCACGATCACAGCCGCAATCATCATCCACGATATTCCGGAGGGGATCGCAATGGCTGTGCCTATGCGTGTAGGCGGATTTTCAAGGATCAGGGCGTTTTTGTATACGCTGCTTTCCGGCGTTCCCATGGGCATTGGCGCACTGCTCGGAGCTGCCCTCGGCAAAATCTCCGATCTGCTCACCGCGGCCTGTTTGGGCTTTGCCGCCGGCGCTATGCTCTATATTATATTTGGCGAGCTGCTGCCGGAATCAAAAAGGCTTTATTTCGGAAGACTGTCATCATTGGCCAATGTATTGGGAATATTGTGTGGTATAATAGTATCAATAAATAATTAAAGTACCGACAGGAGAAAACCATACTTTGGATACACAAATCATTAAGATAGATATGATGGCACCCGGCTGGGAAAATCAGCTGGATACTGCCGCGCAGGTGCTGAGGTCCGGAGGCCTTGTTGCTTTCCCGACGGAAACGGTATACGGCCTGGGCGCCAACGCCCTTGATTCACAGGCTGTGGAAGGCATTTATAAAGCAAAGGGACGTCCCGCCGACAATCCGCTGATCGTACATATTGCAGATTTCAATGACATCGATGCTCTGGCAGGCGCAATTCCAAAAACAGTGCCTCTGCTGACGGACACCTTCTGGCCCGGTCCGCTAACGCTGGTAATGCCCAAATCAGATAGGATCCCCGCCATCATCACAGCAGGGTTGGACACCGTAGGCATCAGAATGCCTTCCCATCCGATCGCGCTGGCTCTGATCAGAAAAGCAGGCATACCCATTGCCGCCCCAAGCGCAAACAGCTCCGGCAGGCCGAGTCCAACGCTGGCGAAGCATGTAATGGACGATCTTTCCGGGAAAGTGGATATAATTATCGACGGTGGCAGTACACGCGTTGGTGTAGAATCAACGGTGCTAGACGTTACTGCAAATCCTCCTGTGATTTTGAGACCCGGCGGCGTCACACGGGAGCAGCTCCAGAGATTGCTGGGGAAAATCGATTCAGATCCGGCACTTTTCATAAAAGACAGCGAGAATACCCGGCCCAGATCTCCCGGCATGAAGTACAGGCATTACGCTCCAAAAGCTGCATTACTGCTTTTGCAGGGTCCTGCCGAGCAGGTGGCCGCCGAAATCAGCAGACGCGCCGTGCTTTACAACAGGGAAGGCGGCCGCGTGGGTTTATTGATAACCGAAGAAACAGCCCCGCTATATGAATCTTCACTTTACAGCTTTTGTAAAATCCTCTCGATGGGGAGCAGAAAAAAGCCTGAAAGCCTGGCAACCAATCTGTTCAGATGTCTGAGAGAATTCGATGAAAAGGGCATTGATTTTATTTTGGCTGAAACACCCGACGTCAGCGGCATTGGACAAGCCGTCATGAATCGCTTGTTGAAAGCCTCGGGCGGAAATTCGATATCCTTGTAAATGCTGCATATAGCTGCTAAGTTTTAGAAAAGATAAAGTAAGGAGTCTACATGAAAAAGATACTTTTCATCTGTACCGGTAATACATGCAGAAGTCCGATGGCTGCGGCCTTATTCAACCGTCTTGCCGCGCTTGAGCCCCCCGGATTTGAATTTGTGGGTGTCTCGGCCGGTTTGGCAGTCTCAGCCGCCGCACCGGCAAGTATGAACGCTGTGCTGACACTGAAGGATTATTCCGGCAGCGAACTGTCTGCACACGTCAGCCGCAATGTGAGCTGCGCCGACGCGGACGAGGCTTTTCTGGTGCTGACAATGGAACCATGGCACCGTCAGGAGCTCCTCTCACGGTGTCCCGGTACGTATCAAAAGGTTTTCACCTTGAAAGAATATGTCTATGGACTTCCCGGCGGAATCAGCGATCCCTACGGAGGTTCATTGCAGGAATACAGAAGTTGCGCTCAGGAGCTTGCTCAGGCTGTTGACAAGCTTGTGAAGAGATTGAGGAACCAGGTAACTAATGCTCGCAAGTAAATAAAGGCTTGTCCAATAAAAATATTGATACGGCTTTGACTTTGTTTATACTATATAATAAAATTGATTGGGAGGATTTTAAAATGTTGGCAATAGCGAGTGACCATGCAGGGTATGGATTGAAGTCAGATATTATGAAGCATTTGGATCAGAAGGGTGTTCTTTATGAAGACCTCGGAACATGTGACTGCAGCACCTCTGTGGATTATCCCGATTATGGCCTGCTGGTGGCGGAAGCCGTCAGCCGCGGAACGCATGAAAAAGGCATTATCATCTGCGGCACGGGTATCGGTATTTCCATTGCCGCCAACAAGGTTCCCGGCATCAGAGCCGCTCTTTGCACTGATGGGTTTATGGCGAGAATGAGCCGCGAGCACAACGATGCAAATGTGCTGGCGCTTGGCGCAAGAGTGATTGGCGCCGGTCTTGCTGTCGATATCGTCGACACCTGGCTGAGCGCTTCTTTTTTGGGCGGACGCCATAAAACAAGAATAGATAAGTTTACAGTTATTGAAGAAAAATATTCAATAAAAAATGTATAACAGGAGGTACGTTGAATGGAAAAAGTTTTTGTATTTGATCACCCGCTCATACAGCACAAAATTTCTTTGCTGAGGGACAAAAACACAAGTACGAAGGAATTTCGTGAACTGGTTTCAGAAATAGCCATGCTAATGGGCTATGAAGTTACAAGGAACATGCCGCTGAAGGAAGTTGAAATAGAAACACCTGTTGCAGTTGCGAAAACAAAAGTTATTTCAGGTAAAAAGCTTGGTATCGTGCCAATATTAAGAGCCGGCCTCGGTATGGTCGACGGAATGCTGAATCTGCTTCCAATGGCAAAAGTCGGCCATATAGGACTTTACCGCGATCCCGTAACACTGGAGCCTGTTGAATATTACTGCAAGCTGCCGGTTGATGCCTCTGAAAGAGAAATCGTCGTGTTGGATCCGATGCTTGCCACAGGCGGCTCCGCATCTGCAGCCATACAGTTCATCAAGGACAGAGGCGTCACCAGCATCAAGCTGATGTGCCTGATTGCGGCAAAGGCCGGAATTGCGCGGATCAATAAGGATCACCCTGACGTGGAAATATACTGTGCGGCAGTGGATGAGAAGCTTAATGATCATGCCTATATTGTACCCGGTCTTGGAGATGCGGGCGACAGGTTGTTTGGAACAAAATAATTTTTCGCGAGTCTAAAAAATGTGTTTCAGGGGGTGCGTCATGAGACCTTCGTGGGATGAGTACTTCATGGAAATTGTTGAACTTGTCAAGACAAGATCAACTTGTGTCAGGCGTCAGGTCGGTGCGCTGATCATAAAGGATAAGCGCATTCTTTCCACCGGCTACAATGGAGCTCCGGTGGGATGCAAGCACTGCACAGAGCTTGGATGCCTCCGGGATAAAATGGATATCCCTTCGGGTCAGCGTCATGAGCTGTGCAGAGGAATCCACGCCGAGCAGAATGCATTGGTACAGGCTGCTTACTCGGGAACCAGCGTCAAGGACGGCACCCTGTATGTAACACACCAACCCTGCGTATTGTGTGCTAAAATGGCAATTAATGCGGGTATAAAAAAAATTGTTTTTAACGGCGAGTATCCGGATGACCTTGCAATGGAGCTTTTGAAGGAATCCGGCATAAGAGTGGTTAAACTGTAGGAAGGTGTAACTCATTGTCAATTATTTATGAATACATTATCACCTTTGCACTTGCATTCATTGTCGCGTTTTCCGCAACACCGATCGTACGCAGATTTGCTTTCAGGATTGGTGCTGTCGATATCCCGAAGGATGAACGAAGGATGCACAAAAAGCCAATAGCTCTGATAGGCGGACTTGCTATAGTAGCCGGCTTTATCGTGTCATTGGCATTTGACCTGATTACCACATCCAGCCTGATCACCGCAAACAAAGAACTGCTGGGACTTCTTACAGGTATTGCCATAATCGTATTTGAGGGCATCCTTGATGACACCAGAACACTCAATGCCAAAGCAAAGCTTGCCTTTCAGCTTTTAGCTGCGATTTCAGTGGTGCTGATATCGGGGACAAGGATCACCGTTATTTCGACCCCATTTGGCTCAGAACCTTATATGGAGCTAAGTGCCTTTATTTCATACCCCCTTACCATCCTTTGGATCGTAGGGGTCACAAATGCTGTCAATCTGATCGACGGACTCGATGGACTGGCCGCAGGCGTCTCCTCCATTTCCTCTCTCTCCCTTTTCTTTGTTTCCCTGCTGAGAGTAGATCTTGAGCCCGCCATCGCCGTATACATTGCATTAATTACTGCAGCATTGTCAGGTTCGATCCTTGGCTTTTTGCCATTCAATTTCAACCCCGCAAAAATATTCATGGGCGAGACCGGCGCCGCTTTTCTGGGGTTTACACTTGCCGTGGTTTCAATACAGGGCACAATGAAATCCTATGCGGCAATCTCCATTGCGATACCGTTATTGGTACTGGGGCTGCCCCTTTTTGACACGCTGTTTGCCATCATCAGAAGGATTGGCAATCGAAAACCCATCATGCAGGCTGATCGCAACCATTTACACCATCGGCTGATCGATATGGGCCTGAGCCAAAGGCAATCCGTATTGATCATGTATCTTGCAAGCGCTACACTAGGCCTGTGTGCGATCGTACTTGCTGACCGCGGCGCACTGAGCGCAATTGTCCTTCTTCTGGCTGTCTCAATCTTTGTTCTTGGCGGAGCAAAATACATGAATGACCGCGGCGTTATGGACGATATCGGCAGCGACAATGCCAATATCGAAGACACCGAGACTGATGCCCAACAAAAAGGCACTCTCAAAGAAAAACCGTCGGATGGAGCAATTAAATGAAAAAATTAAAAGTCATGCCCATATTCGGCACAAGGCCGGACGCTGTAAAAATGGCGCCGCTTGTGAAGGAGCTTGAAAAATCGCCTGAGATTGACACCGTCGTCTGTGTAACCGCACAGCACCGGCAGATGCTGGATCAGGTCCTTGATATATTTACGATTAACCCCGCATTCGATCTGAATATCATGCAGGAAAGGCAGACTCTGGAGCAAATTACCACCAGGTCGCTGGAAGGTCTGTCCGGCGTATTTGATCAAGTACAGCCCGATATCGTTTTGGTACACGGCGATACCACCACCTGCTTTGTCGCGGCGCTGGCCGCTTTTTATCGAAGGATACCTGTAGGACATGTGGAAGCAGGTCTGAGAACCTATGACAAATATTCTCCATTCCCTGAAGAAATGAATCGGAAATTGGCCGGGGCGTTGTCGGAGCTGCATTTCGCGCCAACCGTGACAAACAGATCCAATCTTCTGCGGGAGGGTGTTTCACATGACAAAATCTATGTGACCGGAAACACTGTGATCGACGCTCTGAAGACCACTGTCAGGCAAAATTACACCTTTCAGAGTCCGGCCCTGCAGAAAATCGACTTTGCAGGGAAAAGGACAATCGCTGTAACCGCTCACCGCCGAGAAAACCTCGGCGAGCCTCTGGAACAGATATGTTTGGCATTGAATGATATCGCCGCCCGCTTTGAAGACATAAACATCGTCTATGCCGTTCATCTGAATCCTGCCGTTCGCGAAACCGTATTCCGTGTGCTTGTCGAGAACCCGCGCATCCATTTGATTGACCCGCCGGATGTGCAGGATATGCATAATCTGATGGCAAGGTCCTATCTTGTCATGACCGACTCGGGCGGACTTCAGGAGGAAGCGCCATCGTTGGGCAAGCCGGTGCTGGTTTTGCGCAAGGAAACAGAAAGGCCGGAGGCTGTCACAGCCGGAACTGTCAAGCTGGCCGGTACAAACCGTGAAGCGATCAGATCAATGGCGTTTGATTTAATTGAAGACCCTGAAGAATATAAAAAAATGTCGAAGGCTGTGAACCCTTATGGGGATGGACAGGCCTCCGAACGTATCGTCAATGCGATTCTTTATGAATTCGGCAGAGCGCAGGATAGGCCCGCTGAGTTTTAGATCAGAGTTTACTTTTAGGTCAGAGTTTCCTTTTAGGCCTGAGTATACTGTTAAGTCCTGAGTTAAAGCATCCGCCAGCTTTATTGCTGCTTGGATATTGAGTCGGGTTTATGTCTGGATCTGGTTTTATGACTGGGTTGTATCTTTTTTAACATGTTCATGGGTATATAGGTGATCCATACAGTACTCGTAATCTCCGTCGCAGTCGACGCAATATCTGAATTCCAGATTTTTATCCTCCAGCTCGGTCCTTCCGCAGACCGCGCATTTGTGCAGTACAATCCATTTCGGAATCTGTTCCTTAAAGCTCTTTCGGTTATCATGCACCTTACGTCCCATAGTCAGCCTGAAAATAATATCCCTCCCGAAAAACAGCACGAAATTCAGAACAGAGCCGCCAATCGTGACAAGTCCGTAGAGCGGCATCGCTCCAAAGGTAAACACAAGATACACCGCATAAACAATGGCTAAATACTTTATTTTGATCGGGAAATAGAAAAATATCGTCAGCTGAAAGTTGGGAAACAGATATGCAAATGCGAAAATCAGCGACATATTCAGGAACATTCCGGACCCGAAGCCTCCGATAAAAGCCGCGCCAATGGTTCCCAGCACACCGATAAGGTAATACAGGGTGAATTTGAAGGATCCCCATTCATGCTCCAGCGTCGAACCGATCATATAGTAAAAATACAGAGTGAACAGGAACCATATTGGAGAAGTGTTCATAGGAACAAACAGGAACGTGATCAGCCTCCACACTTCGCCTGCCTCCACGAGAGATGGGATCAGCATCAGCTTGCCGATTAAGGTACCTTCCCTATCCAGGAAGGACATAATAAACACCACAAGGTTAAGTGCCGTAATATACAGCATCAGATTCCTTATGCCAAACTTGCCGAACTTTCTGTCCAGCCTGTCGATCCAACCCACCTGAACCATCCTCTCCGCCCTGTTATCTTATGTTTATTATTGCCATTACACTGTGAAGCTATTATACATTATACTCTATTTGATTCGGATCATAAAGGTTTAATTCCCAAAGGCTGCACTTTCCGCTCTCAATGACATTGCTTCGCAGGACTAGATACAGCTCGGCTTCTGTCGCATGCCTGTAAGGTTCAACAAACAGCACACCAATGAAGAGAGCCAGCAGGCCAAGCAGGTACCATCCTAGAAAAGACAGATCAAGTACAAACATCTTCCACTTATGTCCCCGCATCATTTCATTGCTGAGCTCGATCGCCCTGCGCGCCCCGATGTTCGGGTTATCCGCCAGTATATACGGAACCATTCTGTAAGCATAGGATTTTACGATGCCCGGGAAAAAAAGCAGAAGGAACCAAAGAAAATTAAAAATCCCTTTGATAAACATAGTTCCAATAATTCCAAGATAATTCTGTCCGTCAAATGCGAATCTGAAACACCTTTTGTTGTTAAAATATTGCGCTGATTGGACAAAATACTTTCTGCCTCCGACCTCCAGAGGATATCCAAGAAAAACTCGGATCCCTATTGCCACAATCAAGATGATACCCAGGATAGCAGATACAGCACCTAATATAAGAAGCCAATCCGGCTCCCAGCCAGAGAATGAAAATGAATTGCCATCGTACGACCCATCCCAATGATAGCTTCCTTCGAAGCCGCCAAAGTTCCCCCCACCGCCGGAACCTCCGATACCGGAACCTCCACCGCCGCTGCGGCCTCCCGAGCTTCCTCCGCCTCCGCCGCCGGTTGCAAACCCGATCACAAGACTGATCAGAAATGCTTTCCAGTAGTTTCCTCTCAGAACCTCTTTTGCTCTGGCTTTTAGATCTCTTCTATACCACATATCGGCCCCTCACTTATTTCCAAAATCTCACACTTCTAATTATACAAAAATTTATGTGCTCAGTACACAAAATTATACTGAAAAAAGCATTGTTTTGTCTGTGAGTCAGTGAGGAGTGTGCTATCGCACCAAGGGCCGACGATAAAAATCAATCCTTAGGCTGGATATAGGTCAGGTCGTAGATGTTGCCGGTTATATCAATATCGTCAATTGTATATGTTACCGAAGCATTGCCCTTATATGCTGTTACCGTCATCCGATATTGCGGTCGGAGCCTGTTATTATCCATGCTCTTGGTTGATGGGGCAAGAGGCAGATAGTATTCCCAGGATATGTGGTTACCCGGCATTGTGAAGGTTGAATCCTCCGGAAATACTACATCATATCCATAAAAATCATCGGCGTAATCATAGGAATTGCCATTGGGGTCGGTGTAATGCATCGATTCAAGCTCAGGGCTGAAGCGGACCGTGACCCGCTCAGGATCTCCAATGGTTGTAATATCTATTTTGACGCGTTCCAATGACAAAAACCTGTGCGGCTCATTCGTCATCCGTTCGCCAAAAATGTCCGTCTGTCCGCGCCAGTGGTTCCAATAACCTGCTATGGTGACATCTGCTATGCCAAGATTAACAAGTCTGAAAGTCACATCCCGTGACTGAGTGGTCCCATTAGGCGCTGTTGCGGTAAATCTGGCGACATAGCTTCCCTCAGGTATGCCTGTGGATACTGCAGCATTGCCCTCCCATGATTTGTCTGCGTCCGATGCGTTTTCAGTTTGCGAAAGGACATATGTTTTTGCATACGATGTCCCAAAGAACAATACGACATTCACTGTCCCGGCGTATTTTGTGGTCTGTGCTGCTGCCTCGGCAATACCTCCTCCGGTTACCTCGTCAGGCATGGCCGGTTCAAGCTCCAGCGGCGTTACAACATTTACAGTAAAACTCTTTTCCGTACGCATACCATCTTCCCCCACCGCTGAGATCCGGCAATCATAAGCACGATCCGGCAATGTCCCGGGAATTTGATAATTCACATTATTCCACGTGATATCATTGTTTACCCTTGTTCCTGTTGAGCTGCCGAAAATCACTGTTTTCAATGGACTTACCCTTGAAGCTCCGTTATATAGAGCCATCTCAAGCCTAACATCCTGCGGGTAGCGGGTCCAAAGATCGAAAGCCTCCAAATACTCTGATGATGGTATGCCGGGCTTATTTAAATCGCCCGGAACACGAATTAAACTGAAATTTCTGTCCAGCGTTCTCAGGGATGCGTTAAACTGTATCGGAGGAGCCGCACTCAAATTAAAGTTCAGTACAAACGGATCCGACCAGTACCCTTCAGGATCGAGGACATAATAATTCAGCTCGTATGTGCCTGGGGTTAGGTTATCAGGTATACCATAGTTCCATTGACCGCCTGATCTCCTCCACTTTATATTTCGGTCAACTATTCCCTTGTCGGCACGGCTGTACTGATGATCCGGGTCATAACTCAAATCCACCCAGCGGGTTTTGTATGTGCTGCTGTCTGTGTCGTAATCCCAGTCCAATGTTGCCTTGGCAATAGGCTTACGTACCACATAGATCTCAAGAGATGTATTCCCGGAATAATATGAATAATCCGCGAAATCCGGATCTGAAGATGGATTATCCTTTACTCGTCGATATATTGTATACTTACCAACGTTGCTAAAGCTACTTTTAATTGCATTTGGGTTAGTAACAGTTTTTATGACATTTTTAGTTGCAGTTCCACTGTAATTTCCTTGCCAATGTTGAACCCTCACGTATGTTGTACCAAAATAACCGGGAGGTGGAAGTCCGTCGTCTCTAATAATTACAGAAGAACTTTTGTAAAGAGTGCCAGTATATCCATCACTATCACTATAAGGAATAGAATCCGGCAAAGGTGTAATGGTGGTTGACTGAGTAATTATCCAATCTCCGCGCATTAGCTTATATAGCGTACGGTGTATTCCAGGAGCCCATATACCTGTAGCTGGTTTAGAATAAGTTATTTGTTCATATTCTGTGTCTGTTAACCAACCAGATGTATCGCTGTATGCTGTGAGGGTTCCCGCTTCAAGTCCTGTTGGATTATCATAATAGTTAGGTTCATGGACGTACTGCATCCCTGTCTCAACAATTGGATCATTTTCAAGATCAATCTGACCGACATTCATAATGAAGTTCTCATTCTGAAGTAAATACAACTTCTCTACTTCAGGGCTGTTCACTGCTATGTTCTGAAGTATTTCGTCCAGCAGGGATTCAACAGATTTACCGTCTGCTGAGAAATATTTGTCGTGAGTATGCTGAGACTGTATCACCTCCGCACCCGCCAAGTAAAGCTTTGCGGTTTTGGCATATCCCATAACCAAATTCAGATCCGTCAACTCCGATATACTGCTATCCGATACATACACAACATATTTGATCGAAGTCGGATTGAACGGATCCGAGTAGGGTTGTCTGACATACTTGTAAATCGTTCCGCTGTAGTAACCTGTATAATTGTCGTGCCATACTATATTTGGAACCCATATTTTAACTGTTCTTGTCACAGTGCCTGAGTATGTGACTGACCAATATGTGTAATGAGTATAAGTATCCCCTACTTTCGGTTTAGATGGAGCAGAGCCGGAAGAGCCAGTCTGCGAGCCTGAGCCTTTATAAAGCGTTCCGGCGAAACCACTACTGTCGGAATATGATCTGGTGGACGACAGTTGTGGTTCACTTTTACTGATTCTGCTCCAGGATGAGCCTGTCCATCTGAATGTTTCTGAATTAGTGTTGGAAGCTGATTCTGAAACTGTCTTACTCTCAGTCCTCGTTTCAGTATGCCCCTCATCCCTTGAATACTCGTTGTTCGATACGCTTGTCCTGGACAAAGTGCCGGAGTAGCCATTGCTTGAATAAGTTGTTGTTGATGAGGGATAGCTGCCGCCTGTATTGACACTTGTACTTGCAGGCTGCGAATAGGTATAGGTCTTCATGTCCCATATATTCACGTTCGGGATGATATTTTTACCAAGCAGCCAGTTTGACATGTTAACCCGGTTGCTTTTGATGTACTCCACCTTTTCAGCGGCCAGGTCTTTGTCCAGCATAAGGTATACATCAATGGACGGTCGTTGAATAGGAATGTTGACATACAAATCACTCAGCGGTTGGTAGTTGTCCACCCAGAACTCAACCTCATAGCTTGAAGTCTTTTTATCAGCTTCTGTAATGTGCTGCAGGAGTGTATCAGATACAATATCTTCCTTTGCGGTAACCACATACTTGTAATATCCCAGCTTTGTCGGTGTGTATTCAGGGAATTCGGTTAGATCGCTCCATGTCTGAAGCTTTTGGTCAAGGACACCATCATTGTTGCTGTCGTACCACAGTTCTATGCCGGATGATTTTACAATATCCCCGTCAGTGCTGCCAACAAAATAGTACCAGGCATTTACCTTATCATTACGGGTATAGACTGATTCTGAAAGGTTAACACCAACTGCCGGAGCAACATCTTCAAGCACCTGAAAGTCTACCGTGTAGGGATCGGACCATTTACCCAGCGTATTTTTACATCTAAGGGTAAGGGAATAGATACCCGGCCCCTTATAAAGCAATTCCTTTGTAAAATCCGTGTCAGTCCCCTTGCGAAGTTGAGCGATATCCCCGCCATACGACCATTCATATGCCACGATGGGGAATTCTTGTATAACAAGCTGTATATTACCCTCGTCGCAGGTGTTTTCAACCTCTATGATCCTGTTTTGCTTCCACGTGTTTGATGTGATCTTGAAATTTGCAATAGGCTTTGTGGGATAGATATACACCACATCCCTTGATACAACCTTCCCTGCGTCGCCGGGGATCCCTTTCACCTGATATTCGCAGTCAACGTATGCAAACCGACCGTTCACTCCTACAGTACCGGGAAATATGTAGTTGCCGGAGAAGAATGCGGCGCCATTGACTTCAACCCTGTCAACAAATACCCTGCGGGTCTGCACCTTACTCATGTCCGAATGGTCGGCGGCAACAAACGGTACGCCGTCAAAAGCAATTTCAGGAATGTCCGGCTCCGGCGTAAAATCCATAATGACACGATTAGGCGGCTCCGGCGCTTTCACTACTCCAATGCCAAGATCGTATGCGGCGTTGTCTGTAAGTCCGTATTTACCATTCTTGTAATTCGGCCTGGCTGCTGCGGTAAAATGCAGGTACCATTCCGTTTCTCCGTCCATGGTTCTGCTGTGTTCCTTTAAAAAGCCGTATGTGACCGTGTACTTAAATATATGACTTCCCCTGTTTACTGCGTTAATTGCTTTTGGCTCTGCTTGTTCAGGCTGTTCCGGCCCCGTAAAGGTGATGTTCCAGTCCTTCACGTCGTACCTTGTATAATATACAGTCTGCTGAACAGCGTCATCATATACGCCTTCATCCTGAAGGACGGCGCTTACCTCGAATTCAAGAGTGATTTTCTTGTCATTCATGTCAGTACCTACATCGGTAATGTTCTCAGGCAGCTCTGTAAGCAGTTTGATTTCTGCCTCCACCGGCAGATTCTTTTTTTCAGTGAGCTGCGGAACCGCTATCGTCTGATACCATATTGAACCATTTGGCCTCTCATGCCACATGCGGCCTTGACCCAATCCGAGAGTTGTAGGCGCGGATTCCACATATAGATACCGGAATACTTCCGGATCAACGACAGAGCCGATCAGCGGCACACCTCCGTATTGCTGCATTGACTTGCTGATCCAGTTCTGCACTCCGGGCATGACAGCAGGATCAGGATATTTTTCTACACCAGTAGCTGCATTATTGTATATACTATCACGGTTTGGCCTGTACTTATAGCCTATCGGCAACTCCGACCATGGATCTCTAATCCAGGCTCTTTCATCAAACTTTGTTACAGAGGAGTCTACCTCAAAATACAAGTTGGTGAGCTTATTTCCGTTGACGTCATAGCCATGGTATCGGTACTCTCCGCGCTTTCCGTCCTTTAGGTAATACCCTTTATTTTTTTCGACGGGATAACCCGGTCTTTGTGTAGAATTTTTAAAGCCTACCGTACCGCTGGTTTTGTAGTTGTCGGGCACATCCGACCATTCCCCGTAGCAAAGGATATGATGATCCATCCAGAGCTTTAAATTGACATACAGCCTTGTTCCTTTGGGGCTTGTTATATACTGGGGAGGCATAACTCCGCCGGGAAGAGGCGGAAGCTCTCCCTTGTACTTTTGGTACAGTTCCTCTCCGTCTTTTGTTTCGTCCATGAACGTCATACCCGGGCTTTCGTACCTTGGCTCACCGGCCGCTGATGAACAGGTCAGCGGTATAACGGACATGAGTAATATAACCGATAGAAATACCGGTATAATGCGGTTACTTATTTTTTTCATATTCATTTATCCTCCGAAATACTATTTCTCACCATAGAGCTTGATAAACATTGAAAATCCGCTGCCGTCACCAATGATATCCGTATGTCTGTCATTCAGCCTCTGAGTTTCGTAATAGCTGCTACCGTCGGGCTTGCCGGAAGTCAGATTCATGTATTTGTCGTGGAGTGCAATAGCCTTGTCTGCGTCTTTACCGTATAGAGCTCTTAATACTTCGTGCATATAGTCGGCAAACAGTTCTCTGTACAACTGCTTATTCCAGACAGACAGCGTATATGCATAAGAATTGCCCGGTTCTTTGCATACGTTTTTTGATTGAAAAGTCGCGATTTTGTTTATTGTGCTATTCTGCTTCCATGCTTCATAACTTCTATATACTACAGAGCAAACCTCGCCACCGGTAGGGTTGTAAAAAAAAGTTACATACCCCTTTGACTTAGGTATGGCGCTTTGCATAACCTTCTCAATCTCAAAGTATTCCTTTATGGATCCCGGATAGATTTCCATGGGGTTGCCAAGGTTATCCGTAAGCTTTATCACTTCATCCGGCCCCGGAGCCATCGGCTTTCTTTCGGTCGTGTCCAGGATCCTGATGATCACTGCCGCAGCCTCAGCTCTGGTCAGCGTATCTTTGGGATTGTACCTGCCTGCCGAGCCCTGCACCAGACCAAGCCTGTATCCATCGATTACGAATTGCTTCAGATCGTCGGAAATTGCTGCGTAGTCCCCTATTTTTCCAATGATATACTGGTCGTACTTATTGTCCGGCTTTTCGTCCACCTTCAGCGCTGCTCTTACGATGATCCTTGCCATCTGTTCCCGAGACAAAGGCTTCTTATAGTCAGTGATCTCGCCTTTGATAACAAGGCCTTCGCTCAGGGCAGTGTCAATATATGGCTGCGCCCAGTAGTCCGTCCCCTGCTCTATCTTGTACCCCATTCCCATGACTGACATCTTGATAAATTGGTCAGCCTGAACAGGCAGATTCGGCCAGAATTTGCCGCTATAGCCCGCTATGATGCCAAGACCGGTCAGCTTACCAACTACCTGGCGGCTCCAGTGATTGCCCATGTCTGGAAATTTGTTTACATTACCGTCAATGTCAGCAGCGACCATCTGTGCAAGCTTATCCAGCAAGGGCTTGATCCGGTAAGCCGTTTCACTCAGCAGCTCCTCCGCTGCTCCTGTCTCTGTATCAACTCCTGCTTCTTCTCCTCCCGTTGTTTCCGCCGCTGTCTCTGCCGCTGTCTCTGCCGCTGTCTCTGCCGTTGTCTCCGCCGTTGTCTCCGCCGTTGTTACTGACTTTCTATCCGCCGCTGTTTCAGCCACGGCTCCTTGCGAGGCTTCTATCGTATCAGCCATAACCTTACCCGGAATACTAAATATTGTCATTGATAAAATGATAAAGGGCATCAGAATCTCCAGGCATTTTCTCAACTCAGCTTTTCCAAACCATCTGCATAATCTCCCAAACCATCTGTACTTTTTACTCATCCTTTCGAGTCCTCCTGAAATAGCTTATATGGTTCTATCAAAATTAACCGTATGTCAGCACAAACTCACTGTTCGCCAGCTGCAATCTGTCACTTTCCTTTAGCTCAACCTCTTTATTGCTATCAATACGGGTATTATTGATAAAAGTCCCATTCACAGTATTCAAATCCTTTACAAAGCATGTGCCGTTTCTGTAAATCAACTCTGCATGCAGCTTTCCGACAGCATTATTTTTCAGGATATAGTCAACATGCCCGGCCAGTCTGCCTATGATAAAATCATCTTTATCAATAAAAATGTCCTCATCCCCGCTATGCTTGCCCGTACTGCGTAAAATGCGGCCGCCATTTTTATTGCTTGCGAGCAGTTCTGTTTTGCAGATAACTCTTTCAGCTGCACCTACAGATAATTCTTCCTGCTCGTGCATGTCGCGGATTGGCACTCCCTTTGGCTCTGCCACGCATTTTTCAGCTTCCTTAACAAGCTCCGGCAGTATCTTTGGTTCTGGTTTACTGTTGATACATATCAGCTTTGCCTCAGTTATTTTCTTGAATAAAAGCACATCCACCGCAAGCACGATCATTGCAACAGCTGCAAATGTAGCTGTCTGGCTATCCCCGATATTCTTCAGAAATCCCCGGTTCATGTAAATCAAACCGCCCATTGCGAACTGTAGTAATACCGCACCGATTGTAATGACTAAAGCTTTGTTACCGTTCACCCTTTTATTCTCTTCTTCTGCCTTTTTTTCCTCTTTTTTGTCTTTTTTGTTATTTACTGCAGCCGATATGTCCTCTCGCACTGTCCTTGAAGGCTGTATTGATCCTATTGGCTGTATTGTTTCTTCCGGCTGTACCGTCCCTTCATTCTGCTCCTGTCCGTATATAAGCTCATTCATAAGCGTCACACAGGCTTTTATATTGAATATGTCACTGTTAACTGCGGACAATATCTTCTGAACCATGTTCCCCCTGTCAAACCCATCTACATGGATATGTGCCAGCAGAAGCTCGGAAATAAAGCTCCTTATTGCTTCACAGCCGTTTTGCCCGATAGCGGCAGGGACATAGACCAATGTGGGTTCCAATGTTTCAGGGTCGACATAAATATAGTCTGGGTCGATAATGAAATTCGAGATACAAAGCAGATAACCGGATGAATCGTTCACAGCGGAGGTCATCTGCAGAAGCAGCTTGAGAAATGCTTCTCTGCTGAGCTTACGCCTTTTAAGCATAAAGGACAAAGGAATCTTTGAAGTTATGTTATAGTAAAAGTGATTGGCTCCTTCCTTTCTAACCATCTCTGGCGAAATAACATGCCGGATCAGGTTGTGCTCCAGCATTTGCACCTGATAGCCGATTACCTTTGATTCACATAAAACAACAAGAAAATTGGCAGAAGCCTCATTTTCATATGAAAAGGTCAAGCCCTTTATCGGATTTTGTACCTGAGCCATATGCTTCAACTCCTTTAACCACGGCATAATGTTACTTCCGGTTGCATGGGCGAGCAGCAAGCAAAGCTTGCGACCAGCCAGGTTGCATGGGCGAGCAGCAAGCAAAGCTTGCGACCAGCCAGGTTGCATGGGCGAGCAGCAAGCAAAGCTTGCGACCAGCCCCCCTCCCAGTTACCGGCCCCATTTAAAAAGGTTTTAACGGAAGTCAAATTTCATGATTTCTAATTGATCTGGTTGCCGTTTCTGATAATGCTGCTGTTAATATCCTTGGTAATGGTATCATCAGCAAACACACCTTCCATAATATCGGTAACAAAATTAATGATCGCATCTCTGAAAATTAAAGCAATACCTACAAGCACCGCAATGATGATAACAATTTCCACTGTGCCGAGCCCATCCTCCCTGACGAACCTTCTCAAAAAATTACTCATCCAATTCACCCCCATCCCTATATGTTTTTTAAAGCCAGCACTGCCGGCATGCCTACAATAAGTAAAATAGCCGCGAACATCAGCATCATCGGCAGCAATAATTTTGTAGAAGCTTCCTCGCCGAGCCTTTTGGCGGTGTTCTTCCGAAGCTCCCAGCATTCGTTGGCAAATACCCTCAAAATGGGCACAAGCTCGGCATTTCCTTTTTTGATGTTCTGCAAAATGACAGAAATAAAGCGCGTGATCACCGGTATTCGGCATCTTTTTGCAAATTCCTCATATGCCTTATGCTCGGGAATCCCGGATCTGATATCTGTGATAGCCGATCCCACTTCCAGATACAACGGAGTCCGGCTGCCGCTGTCAGAAGCGATTTTCTCCCATGCCTTTGAAACTGTCATCCCTGCATTGACCAAAAGTGTCAGCTTGTTTATAAAGTCAGGAAAATCAAGCTGTATAGCCAATCTCCTTTTTTTCACCTTCTCAAAAAGGTCTTTATCGCTGAAAACTGCAATGCCAATGGGCAGAGCTGCGCAGAACAACAAATATCCGGTATCCGGCTCTGTAAAAAGACCTATAAAAAGAACAAACAGCAAGGATAAAAGCATCATCGAGAGCTTGTTCCCCCAATGGGCCCTGAGCAGCACAAGAGCCCGCCGGTGGCCATAAAGCTCTGTTATCGCCGCTGTAAGCCTTCGGTCATAGCCGGTATTAAAGCTGTACTTAAAGGTGTCCAGCAAATACAATCCAACCGGGAGAATTCTCTTCATGGGATACAATTTATTATCCAATTGTTCCATGAAAGCAGCATACTGTTTATGTGAAACCATATAAAGCATTGTTACGATAAAGCAAAATACAATAAAAATCAGGATCATTTGAAAACCTCACAGCTTTATGTCGTTAAATTTCGCCGATATCAGCCAGGCAATCACCAACAATACAATGGAGGCACTCATTGTCAGCCGGCCGGCCATTGTTGTGAAAACCGGGCTCAGATAATCAGGCGCGCTAAACGACAACAGCAATATCATTAAAATCGGAACCATATTCAGCACCTTCTGTTCAAATCTTCGCTCAGTAAGCATCGTATCCACCTCCTGGCCCACCTCAATTCTGTCGCTGATGATCGCGGATGTGTTTTTAATCACCTCTGCAATATTCCCGCCCGTTCTCTTGCTGATATTAAACACATTTACAAAGCTATCAACGTCCTCCAGCCTTGCGCGGCTTGCAAAGTCAGACAGGGCATACTCCAATGTCCCGTTCATATCCAGCTTGCTGATGATCCTGCTTATCTCTATTAAAATATAGGCCGACGGCTCAGGATACAGGACAGATAGATCCTTGAGAGCTTCCCTGAAGGCGGACTCAACCGTCCTTCCAGCTGAAAGCGACGATGAGAGCGAGTACAGCATATCCTTGAACTGGATATTCAGCTCTTTCTTACGCTTTCTTATAATGTCCTTTGTTTTGATTCGAGGATAAAACAGTGCCAGCGGAGTAAGCAGCAAAGAGAGAAAAATACTTCTATAAAAAATGAAAGCAACAGAAAAAATTACAATTGCCGCCACAGCCGTGTACAGAACTTTTTCCCGTAAGCTCATCACATAAGAATCAAAATCCTGCATTATGCTTCTCCAATCAATCTGCATGATATCCCTGCCATTTTTAACTTGCCTGTATTCATAAGCTTATTGCCAGTCCACTTGAGGCACCCGGTTACAACTTTATGTAAACCATCCTCCATGGGAAACAAACCATTTTGCATACGCTGTAAATCATCTTGTGATGGCTGTAAATCGTTCTGTATGGAATGAACCGGCTTACTCTGTTCCAAATTCACAGCCTCCTCAAACAGGTAAAGCGGGTTCAGCCGGATCTGGCCATTGCGGCAGTCTGTGATCTCACATATCTCCAGCACCCGTCTGCTCTTGTCCCGAAGTCTTGCGAGGTGTATGACAATATCAATCGCGGAAGCAATCTGCTGTCTGACCGCCTCCAAAGGCAGCGGTGCGGCTGCAAGCACCATGGTTTCAAGCCTTTTTAACATATCGGCGGCAGAGTTGCCATGTCCAGTGGAAAGAGACCCGTCATGTCCGGTATTCATTGCCTGCAGCATATCGAGAGCCTCCTCTCCCCTCACCTCTCCAACGATAATCCTCTCCGGCCTCATCCTAAGTGACGTTTTTATCAGTTCCCTAATGGTAATCCTGCCCCTGCCCTCGCTATTTGCATTGCGGGTCTCAAGCCTTACAATATTCTCCACGCTCTTAATCTGCAGCTCAGCCGAATCCTCTATAGTAATCAGTCTTTCATCAGCGGGAATCCTTCCCGAAAGCGCATTCAAAAAGGTCGTCTTTCCACTGCCTGTCCCTCCGCAGATAAAAATGTTATACTTTGCCCGCACCAGACAGCTGAGATCTTCTGCCGCTTCAGCGCTGATCGAACCTGCTTCGGTAAGCATTTCCATCGTCATAGGTTTCTCCGGAAACTTCCTGATTGTCATAATAGGGCCGTTCAACGCAACCGGCTTCAGCACGACATTCACCCTTGATCCGTCCGGAAGACTTATATCCACAATGGGTGACGCTTCATTTACCGTCCTGTTTGTTCTGGAGACAATCGTCTGGATCACATCCTCCAGCTTTTCGGCGCTTTCAAACCCAAGCCTGATCCCGCAGACACGGCCTTCGCGCTCAATAAAAAGTCTGTCGGGTCCATTGATCATGATCTCGCTAATGCTTTTGTCGTCTATGAGCGGCTGTAGAATATCCAGACGCCTCATTGCATTGAACACCGTTTCAGCCAGAGCATGCTTTTCGGCAATACTCATATACTTTTGGGCGGATCTGCGAAAAACAGCCTCCGTGACCCTATCCATTACCTCATCGTCCGTAATGCTTCCGGACCGGTCAAGCTCCTGTGTGATCTCCCTTCTGATTTCCTCCGCCAGCATTTCGCCGGACGGATTATCCATTTCAGGCAATATGTTCACCCCCGTTGCGTTGGCACTCCTCAGCCGCCGAACAGAATGAAAGGTTTTCCAGTATACCGTTCAACGCTGTAAGGAACGCTTTGCCTTCAACCGGAGCGGCAGTAGAATCGACATATGCGGCATAATCGGCACAGACTCCTGAGGCTGCTGCATTCGGGCAGGAACAGTCAACTATCTGTGTCAGCGGCCTGTTTCCCGGCAAAGGAATCTGATGCATGAAATGCCCGCTTTTCGCATCTGCACGGTTTAATACCGGGATGATACGGTCAGTCAAGCCTGTCCCGCTTTTGTGCTCCAGGAAATCCAGTCCTGCCTTCAGATTCGTTAATTTCATCATGGTTCGCCGATCCGGTGCAAGCACAAGCAAAATAGCATCGGAAAGCTGCAGGATGGTTGAGTTGACAGCGTTAAGTCCTGCGGACAAATCAATAAATATATAGCGGTAAAAAGCGCTTCTTTTTAGCTCGCTTACCAGGGTGGCGACCTCATGGTCTGTTAATTCACTTAACTCCCGAACATTCTCCGGAGGCTTGAAATAGTGAACACCTGATTTGGTATCGATACATTTCGCGCCCTCCAACCGGAGCTGCAGGTTGCCGCATTTTCCTTTCAAATAGTAGATTACATTTGAAAAGGTTTGCGAACAGTCCCCGCAAAAAAACAGATCTGTGGACGGGATTGCCTCCATATTCAGATAAAAGGATTTGATTCCCTTCCCGGCGCACAAAATACTGCATCCGGCTGCAATGCTGCTGCTTCCGGCGCCGCCCGAGGGAGAAAGAACGCCGACAATCCGGGTGTTTCCATGTCCGGAGACAGAAACATTTTTGAGGCTCCTGTCCGAAAAGAGCCTTATGATTTCTGATACCAGCTTATCCATATGCTGATACCTGTATACGGTCTCAAAGCTATCCGATGCATCGGCAGATTGCCTACCGTCCTTTTCCGATTGCCTTCCGCCCCCGATGGACTGTCTTTCAGCCTTCGGCGCACCGGCCGGGCTATTCTCTGAAAGAAACAGCACAAGCTTTGCCTTTGCAGTGTTCATCCCGCTTTCATATATGCGTCTGCTAATAAGCAATATGTCAACGCTGCGCACATGAGTCAAAAAGTCAGAGAGCTTCTCGGCAGAAAAGAAAGAAAACAATTCAAAGCGCTGAGGATAGTTGATAAGCAGAAATTTTTCAAAATTCGCCAGATACTCCTTGTCATTATCCGCAATAATAAGGCTTAGCCTTCCCAAAACGCTCCCCCCTCGGCTAAACTGCCGGCATTTTTACACGATTGCCGACAGAAAATTGTAATAATCTGGATGCGTTTACAATTATATGGGATAATGTTCCATCTGTCAATTCCTATCTTTTTAATTTCTTCTATTTTTTGGTGTTTTGCAAAGAATTCGGACAGCTTTCCCCGGCTTCTACTCGCTTATATACTGCCCGAGGAGCTCTTTTTCTGACTTGTTGACGTAATTCTTAATACGGTTGAAAATATAGGAGCCTTCATGTTTGATTTTCAGTCCATACTCATTATAACTTCCATGTTCGACTTTCCTGACGATTACTGCGGTCAGGGACAGAATATCTCTGGTGAGATAGATATCGATATTCATTTTCATTCCCTTTAAGTGGTTGTCTGAGGAATATACCAGGAGGCCATACTCACTGATGTCCTTCACAAGCGCATAATTTTTTTTGTTTGTGTATTCCTCAATGACTCTGTAGTCGGCATAGAGCGATACGGGAAAACGGCTGTAAGATCTCATTTTCACACCCTCATCATAGGTATCCTCTGAAAAAGCCAGCAGCTCTTCGCTCCTGTTGAAATCAATAATCCTGGCGCCCTTGATTCCGGTGAAGCTTCCTGTCTCATAGGCTACCACCAACGGGTCGCCCGGCAGGAATGCGGTTTTCATACATTCCTTCGGCAGCTTTACTTCGATGCCGAATTCATTTACATCCGATACGATACTTTTAAATACATTCGTCATGGAATAATGCTTGACGGTAATTACAGTGCCCACCTTTAGCATAGCACACCCCCATGCTTTTTCCTGCTGTAAATATTATATAACATGTGATTTAATTTGTAAAAAAATATGTTCTCTTGTAATAATATCGGGAGGATATCCTTTTTTGTTTACAGTCACCTACCAGCCACAGCGTTAATATAATGGTATTGTCAGGGAAGACACGATGCGAAGGTCCGGCTTTAGAATCTGTCTAAACTGTAACACTTTATACAAAGGAAGAATAAATTGAAGTAGTACTGATAAATTTATGTTAACTCTCTGGTCGAAAGGAGGACTCCGTAATGGCAGAAAGAGGCGGTAATTTCCTGGGTGACAATTGCGCTATTTTGTTCTTTATTATTCTGTTCCTGCTGCTGTTCTTTGACAGGGATATCTGCTGCTAGGAACGACAGAAAAGAAAAAGCCGGTTGCATTACATGAGATCAAAGGAAGCCACCCTTCAAGGGTGGTTTCGCTTTTTGGTAACACAAAAATACCGGTCTGAATATGATATAAAGGATGCCGGGCATCGACTGTTTTATTGAATCTCACCTGATGGAGCTTATTAATGAATTGATTATATGAAAGGAGCTGTACTACATGGAAGAGAATGAGAGGGGTGGACTTTTCGGTTTAGGCTGCGGGGGAGGCATATGGATCTGGATCATTATCATCATCATTGTGATACTTCTGATCTTCCCGGGAATCTTCGGAAGAGAATCAGACGGATATTATAAAGAATAAGACTGATGCAAAATGCCCACGAAGAAGGGGGACCTCCCACAGCCGTTATTTGCGCTGATGAAGAGGTCCCTTTTGTTTTATTTCCCTTATATTTCATTTCTCTTTCATTTATTGAAAATATCTGAAGAAATGATACAATAAGAATTATAACGAGGCAACAAAAATGTCCACTGCCCGGGATGCATGGGCGAGCAGCAAGTAAAGCTTGCGACCAGCCTCGTAAAACTCCACTGACGAAATTTGGTCGTTATAATACTCGTTTTCCGATATCACCCTACAAATATCAAGACCTTTGCCGAATTATTAGTTTTGATACGATTAAATAGATTTTATGTATAAGGAAAAACGCTATGAAGAAAAATTTATTAAAATGCTTCGCATACATCCTGGTCCTGACTGTTGCAGTGTCCATCGCGCCGTTGCACGCGAACGCTGCAGACATTTCCTCAAATCCGTCGGCCTCTTCAAAAAGCTATGAAAAGGCTATTGATCTGAAGATTCTCGGTCTTGTTGCAAACACCCCCGACAATTTTCAACTGGATCGTGCGCCCACCAGAACTGAGGGGGCTGTCATGCTCATCCGCCTCCTGGGAAAAGAAGCACAGGTACTTAAGGGTACATATCAGCATCCTTTTACAGATGTGCCTGCCTGGGCGGACAAGTATATCGGCTATATGTATGAGAATAAGCTGACAGTAGGTATCAACGAATCGCATTTCGGTTCCGCTCTGAAGCTCAACGCCTCGCAGTATGTTACCTTTGTATTGCGTTCACTCGGATATCAGGACGGAGTGGATTTCAATTACAGTCAGGCTATTGATAAAGCACTCGCACTTGGCATTGTCTCTTCAGCCGAGGCTGTTGCATTAAAGAGCCCCGCCGCTTTTTTAAGAGACGACATGTTCTCTATTTCCCATAACGCATTATCCGCCGCCTTGAAGGGCTCCCCGGCCACACTGCTGGACAAGCTGGCCGACACCGATAAGGCAATTTACAAGCCTGCGGCGACTGCCCTTGGCCTCTATACCTCAGATGTGAAAAAGGAATATGCTAATATATCGACGCTCACTCTTCCCACAACCGCTTACGGCATTGAGGTGAAAAACAGTGAGGATTTTTATAAGGTTGTCCGCTATGGCCTATGCAATTTTGAGGGTTCTCTTACGCTTGATATCAGAAATTACAGCGGAAGCTATAAAGATGATTTCAAAGGCGTCTATAACAGGGCAAGAGCCTCTGCGGAGGACTTTACGGGGGTCAAGAACTACTCCTCCGGGCTAAAATATTCCGCTAGCAGTATGCGCATGACTCTAACCTTCGAATATAAATACTCCAAGGACGAGTTTAAAAAGAGACTGGAAAATGTGCGCGCAGCGCTAAAGAAAGCCAGACATGTCGTTGCCAACCTGATCACATCCGGCATGGGCGACTTTGAAAAGGAATTGGTACTGCACGATTATATTGTGAACAATACAAGGTATGACATCGAAAACGAAAAAAAGGATACGATACCGGATTCTTCATTTGAGGAATATGGCGCTCTTGTTTTGGGTGTTGCCGTATGCGAAGGCTATTCCCGGGCCATGAAGCTGATGTGCGACCTATCCGGCATCGAGTGTATCATTGTTACTGGTTCTTCCATATCTCGCGGCGTAGGACATGCGTGGAACATTGTTAAAATCGACGGAGAGTATTACCATCTGGATCTCACCTATGACGATCCAGTAACGGACGACGATACAAATAAGCTAAGATATGACTATTTTAATCTGCCCGACAGCGAAATGATGCTGTACTGCGATTGGGACAAAGCAGCATATCCGGCTTGTACAAGTACTGAAAACAGCTATTTCACAAAGTACAACATGGTGGTCAGAGATAAAGCCGCCTTCAGCAAGGCTGTGCAGGATGGGATCGAAAAGCGCCGTTCCACGATTGAACTGAAGGTTTTGGATTATTCGCAAAGCAATTATTCCAAACGCGACATATACGACATTGTCTTGCTTTCAAGAGATGTAACGGAATACCGTTACTCTATCAATGATACCATCGGGATCATCCGTATCTTTAACATCAAGTATTCGTAAGGTAAATAAAAAACTGAGATAAGCAGCTGAGTAAGAAATAAAATTGGGCGCACAAAAGTGCCCCTTTTCTTTTTGCTGCAATTGCAGTAAAATATAAGTCCGCGCTTAAAAATAATGGAGGAGGTGCTCAACAAATGCCTGCAAAAAATCATCCCGATTACAGGGAAGAGCTGGACAGGTGCCGGTATACTCTGGGGTATGTCGACAAAAGCCTTGAAATCTTTGCAGTAAAGAAGGGTCGTGTCGACAGTGATCTGGAAAAGGTCAGAAAGCACTTCAATGCCGAGAACAGTCAGGATTATATTGATATTATAGTCAACAACCTGCTGCAGGGACATATGGATTTGAAGCTGAGAAACCTCATGGCAGCCAAAAGCAAGCCTTACTTCGCACGGATCGATTTTTCCGAAAAAGGAAAGAAAGAAGCGGAAAAGCTCTACATTGGAAAGATGTCCCTGATCCGGGAGGAAGATCAGAAGCTGATCATTGTGGACTGGCGGGCTCCAGTGGCTAACCTCTATTATGAAGGGCGTCTGGGAAACGCTTCGTATGACTGCCCCGACGGTAATATTAAGGGGACGCTTGATCTGAAAAGACAGTTTTCCATAGATAACGGCAAGCTCAATGACATATTTGACATCGATATCACAACCAATGACGAGTTCCTGCAGAGCAATCTGGGCGCAAATGCCGATAACAGGCTCAAAGACATTGTTACCACCATACAGGCAGAGCAGAATGCCATCATCCGCGCAGATATGTGGCGGCCTTTGATTGTACAGGGCGCAGCCGGCAGCGGCAAGACCACCATTGCACTCCATCGAATAGCTTACCTTATTTACAACTACGAGAAATCGTTCCATCCGGAAAACTTTATGATAATAGCCCCAAATAAGCTTTTTCTGAATTACATCTCCGACGTGCTGCCGGAGCTTGGAGTTGAAAAGGTCCGGCAAACCACGTTTGAAGAGTTTGCCCAGGATCTGATCGGCAAGAAATTCAAGCTGAGGGATGCCAACGAAAAATTGCTGGCCTTTGTGGATCACAACAGAAGCCCCGAAGAAAAAGAGCGTCTGTCTCTCGTCCGTAAAGCTTCTGAGTTCAAAGCCTCTATGCATTTCAAAGAGGCCTTGGATACTTACTTAAAGGTCATCGAAGAGAATTTCATCCCGAAGGAAGATTTTATCGTCAATTCGGTCCTCATCTACAAATATGAAGAGTTGAACGAGCTGTTCGTACACCAGTATAAAATGTGGCCTATTGCCCGCAGAGTCAACGAAATCAAGAAAAATCTGAAAACCCGGCTTCAGGTGCGCAAGCAGACAATGATCAACAAGCTGCATGAGGACTGTGACAAACGGGTTGCCCTTCTGAAGGCCGTTCTGCCTGACGGAGAGGAAAGGCAGAGGCAGGTTTCCCGGTTGATTACTCAGCGGGATTGTGATCTGGAGCATTTGGAGGCCCTTTCGAAAACAGCAATTGCTGAATACGTCAAAAAGATTTCCAAACTAAGCCCCTATGATTACTACAAGGACTTTATCCTTGACAGCGGAATGTTCGAAATATCGGTCAGCCCATGGCTTGCCACGGAATTATGCGAATTTGCCCGTAAATATACAGCAGATACGCTTAAATCAGGCTTTCTGGAGATTGAGGATCTGGCGCCCATCATTTATCTGAAGTATTGCATCTACGGTATTGATGAAAAATTTCCCGTCAGGCATGTGGTCATCGACGAAGCACAGGATTTCAGCGCCTTCCAGATCTATGTCATGAAAAGGATCATCAAGGACAGCTCCTTTACCATACTGGGCGATCTGAATCAGGGCATCCATTCCTACAGGGGCATCCGGGACTGGTATGAGATCACGGAGCATGTGTTCAGCGACAGGAAAAATGAATTTCTAACGCTGGAGCAAAGCTACCGTACGACTGTCGAAATAATGAACGCGGCAAATATCGTACTGGACAAGATAAAGAGCCGTGAGATCAATAAAGGACGGCCGGTCATCCGTCATGGTGAAGATGTAAAAATTATCGCAATGACCGACAAGCAGAAAATTGCCGAGGAAATAGTAAAAAACATCAGAGATTTTCAAAAGCTCTCATACAAATCCATTGCCGTGATTTGCAAGACCCTGAAGGAATGCAAGGATGCACATGTATTGATTTCAAAGCAGGTAGAAGGCGTGACGCTAATCAGCGGCAAGGAAGAGGTCTACAAAAGCGGTATTGTGGTGTTACCGTCCTGTCTTGCAAAAGGCCTGGAATTCGACGCGGTATTGATCTTCAATGCAGACAGTACCGGCTACACACATGACGAACTGGATATCAAGCTGCTTTACGTCGCCATGACACGACCCCTTCACAAGCTATACATCTATCACACCGGCGAACTGACGCCGCTTCTGAAGCCATAGGCTGTGCCGGCGGTATTCCAATACTTTCTTCTACGGATCACCGGGCCAGGATGATGAACAGAGCAAACCAATGAATCATCATAGGGATGCTCAAAAAATCAGGTATGGTAGTGTTACTTCAATAAGTAGCTATGTTTTAAGCCTACAAGAGGCATATAATTATAAAAACACACCACAACACTTGTAAATTTGAGCATTTTCTCGCACCATACTTTATATGGAGAAATTTTTTCCGTAGTGCCCTAACAGACACCACGTCGTTTGAGTGCGCCTTTTCGCCGATTTCGGGCGGTCAAAATCGGCAGTAAGAAAGATTAATATCAATCTAAAGCTTTCTATTATAAAATGCTTACATCGTAATTTTCACAAAAAACATACAAAAAATTTCTGATTAAAAAACTCCCAATATGTTGTATAATATAGGGATATGGTTTTATAACGACCTAATTCAAAATAAATTTTTTTGTTTGTAGAAAAAATTTATTTCATTAGCGGAGTTTCAACGAGGCTGGAGATATGCTCATCTTTGTTGCCTCGTTATATAATAAAATTTCAGGAGTACTGCATGTTCGATTTGACAAGAGAATCCATTTTGGCAAAAACACCGATTAATGAATATAATGCCGGGCAGGAGTATTTTCGGAACAGGCGGATCAAATCCGTCCAGTTCAACCAGGAAAAACGCATCTTTACATCAACCGTGCTTGGATCCAGGCTATATACACAGCATCTGAAGTTTGACCTTGCAGGGAAGCTCACAGAGGCCGACTGCACCTGTCCCGTCGGAAATGACGGCTGGGGTTGCTGCAAGCATATGGCGGCGGTCCTGCTGCTCATCAGCGAGAAGGACAGTCAGGGTTTTTTCCGCGAGCTTCGTTTCCGGCAGGCGGCAAAAGATATATTTAATTTGTTCGGCGACAGGCAAATCACCGTAAAATCAGCTGTATTTCTAGAGCCCACATTCGAACTGGCAAAAGCCGACGGCACAGGGAGATCTCTGTCTCCTTCACTTAAGCTGCGGATCGGGCAGGAAAGGCTCTACATCGTCAAGGATATCCGAAGACTGCTCTATTATTTGGAAAACAATCTGGATTTGACATTCGGGAAAAGATTTACATATTCACCCTCTCGTCATGAGTTTAAAGGCATAGATTTGGAGCTGATAAATCTTCTGCGTGAAATATATGAAAGCGACAAGCTGGTGTCATCTTACATCCGCGGTATCACGAACACCGGTATTTTCCCAGACGGGAAAGTGTCCCTTACCGACAGCAGCCTCAAACGTTTCCTTCGAATATACGAAAACAAACCTTTCCGAGCTAATATTCTCGGCAATGAAATTGAAGCGGTTAACATCAAAAGCGAAGATATTCCTGTGAACTTTTTGCTGTCCGGCGAGGGACAGGATCTGGTGCTGAATATTGATTTCGAAGGATCACTGCTTCCACTGACAGAGGACGGCGAATATTTTTATTCCGGGAATGGGATCTACCGTGTCTCAAAACAGCAGAGCGAATACCTGAAACCATTCTATATGGCCATGATGTATCAAAAAAGCCGGAGGCTCAGATTTATTGAGGAAGACAAACAGAGATTCGTGTCCGAAATACTGCCTTTTGCTGAAAAAGCGGGCAAGCTTGTAATTACTGAGCAAGTGCTCTCAACGATTGAAAAGCTGCCTCTGGAAGCCGAAGTCTATTTGGATCGGGATGGGTCGGATATCACTGCGGAGGTTCGGTTTGTCTATGGTGAAAATATAGTAAACCCATTTCTGCCGTTTAGCCGTCCCGCAGCCTCCCCCGATAAGCTGCTGATTCGGGAAATCCGCAATGAGGAAGCCATCCTTGACATCCTTGGGATGGCCAATTTCAAAGTGAAGGAGGGAAGAGTCCATCTATCCGGCGATGATGCCATCTATGATTTTGTTTTTCGGTTGGTTCCCCTCCTCCAGGATTATGCCTCGGTTTACTATTCGGAGAGCCTGAAAAACCTGAAGCTGAAGGCATCTGTATCATTTTCGGCTCAGTTCCGGCTTAATACGGATTCCAACATGCTGGAATTCTCCTTTGACGCCGATGGAATCGACCGTTCCGAGTTACCTGACATTTTTTTATCGATCCGGCAGAAGAAGAAATTCTACCAGCTAAAAAACGGCAGTTTTATTAACCTGGACTCCGGCGAGTTTATCAAATTAAATGATTTCATGGAAAAGCTGGACGTGGCTCCGCAGCAGATGGCGAAGGAGTTTATCGAAATGCCGAGGTTCAGAGCTGCTTATCTGGATCAGAACATCCGTGAATCCGGATTTCATAATATCGAAAGAAATGCCGCATTCAAAGAGTTTGTACAGAATATTCAGGAACCCGAGGATATGGCCTTTCCTTTACCGACCGGATTGAAGGGTTCTCTAAGGGACTACCAGAGGTTCGGATTCAAATGGCTAAGAACACTGGATTACTATAAGCTGGGCGGTATATTGGCCGATGACATGGGTCTGGGTAAGACCCTGCAGGTCATTGCCCTGCTATTGTCCGCCAAACAGGAAAGAGCCACTGCCCCATCGCTGATCATCGTCCCGACCTCTTTGGTATTCAACTGGTGCGCGGAGCTTGACAAGTTCGCTCCCGGGCTGAGATACACAACGATTATTGGCGGCAGGGACGAAAGGAACGATCTGATCGGTCAATTAGACGGGTTTGATGTTGTCATCACCACTTATCCATTGATCAGGAGAGATATCGAGTTCTATACGGAGCATCATTTCCAATACTGCATTCTGGATGAGGCACAGCATATAAAAAATCCGGCGTCCAGAAACGCAAGATGCGTAAAGCTTATTCAGGCTGAGACCCGTTTCGCTCTTACCGGTACTCCTATGGAAAATAATTTATATGAGCTCTGGTCTGTTTTTGATTTTGTACTGCCCGGCTACCTTCACTCTTACAGCCATTTCAGCAAAAAATTCGTACAACCGTCTTTAGATGAAGACAGCCATGATACATTCAATGATCTGAGCCGTCAAATTAAGCCATTTATACTCAGAAGGCTGAAAAAGGATGTATTGAATGAGCTGCCGCAAAAAATAGAGCATACCATGATCGCCGAGCTGACGGATGAGCAGAAAAAAATTTATATGGCATATCTGGAAGGCATAAGAGGTGAAATCAATAAAGAGATTCTTGAAGCAGGCTTTGAAAAGAGCAGGATCAAGATCCTGGCCGCTTTGACAAGACTCAGACAGCTTTGCTGCCATCCATCCCTGTTTGTGGAAAACTATACGGGAGGAAGCGGAAAGATGCAGCTGCTGGAAGAGCTTATCCAGGAATCTGTGGAAGGCGGTCACAGGATACTGCTTTTTTCTCAATTTACATCGATGCTGCAGATGATTCGCAAAAAGCTTGAAGCTATGAAAATCCCCTGCCTTTATCTGGATGGTTCGACACCCGCTTCAGACAGGGGCTACCTTGTCAATTCCTTTAACGAGGGCTTGGGAAAGGTCTTTCTGATCTCCCTCAAGGCCGGCGGGACAGGCCTGAACCTGACCGGAGCCGATACGGTCATACATTATGATCCCTGGTGGAACCCCGCCGTAGAGGATCAGGCTACCGACCGCTCCTACCGCATCGGCCAGAAGAAGTCCGTCTATGTCATGAAGCTAGTCACAAAAGGCACCATTGAGGAAAAGATACTTGCTCTTCAGGAAAAGAAGCGCAGCCTGATCGATGCCGTCATCCAGCCCGGAGAGACTCTTCTGTCCAAGATGACCCAGGAAGAAATCCATGCTCTGTTTGAGTAGAGAGGCAATGGGCTGTAGAAGCAGGTTCAACTAAGCTGGTATTACAGTCTGTTCGTAACGGAGCCGGCTGCCGATTCAACAGCCCGCTCCCATACAGTATTACTCCCCGACCTCTACTCTTACACAAACTTTCGCAGATTGTCCGTTTTGGAGAACTTGTACGCGGCCACAAGGATCAGCGCCAGTGCAAAGGCGGCGAGCACGAGCAGGTTAAGGTATACGTCCGAAAAATCCGCTCTGTTCTGAAGCTTCTTCACCGCATCGATCGCCCATCTCTGGGGCATAAAGTAACTGATCTTCTGCATAAATTCAGGCATAAAGTCAACATCCCAGAAGCACCCTCCAAGCATACAGGTCGGCGTCATGATCAGCGTGCTCAGGCTGCCGGCCATATAAGAAGAACTGGAAAATGCCGTAATGGTAAGCCCCAGGCCGATGGCAACAAGACCAAACATCAGCAGTATGATAAACATCTCCGGGTTGCTTATGCCGGTATTAATTCGAAAAACATATCTCATCGAAAGCTGGATCACAACGATCTGAACAATGATGATAAAAACACTTGTTATCGCATTGGCCAGTATATACTGACGTGAATTAACCGGAGCGGTACAAATTCTGTAATATGTGCGGCTTCTTTTTTCTTTTAGAATAATGAAAGAGGTAAAGCCGGCCCCTAGCATCATAAACATGATCAGAAACCCGATTGTGGTCAATGTCATTGATTTCCCTACCTGTTTATCCTCCAGCGAGGCCACATTCAGATGAATTGAGGTCTCCTCATATTGCTCATACATTTTATCAAACAGCGCCCTATCCCCTTCAGATGCTGCGGATAGTCTCTCAAGCACACCCATATAGCTGTTAATCAATTGCTCGATCCAGACCGTCGTATCAAGTCCCTTGATCGTTATGATTTCAATATTCTTTAGGTCACCGCTGTAAACGCTTTCGGTGAAGCCCTCAGGAAGACTTATGACCACATCAAGCATCTGTTCCGTCAGCTTACCGTTGATTTCCTCTTCCATGACATCAGATACTGAAAAGCCTTCTTTTGAGTCCAGTACATTCCTCACCTCTGCCGCCAGAATACCGTCATCATGGCTTGTAAAGCCAATCCTGACCTGCGATGTACTTGTACCTCCATAAATCAGCAGCGATAGCAGTACACCAAGCAAGGGAAGAAAAACATATATGATTATGTTTGCTTTATTCCTGAATGTTGTCTTCAGAATATTGGATATTATCTGTACTATATTACGCATATGCCAGTTTCCCCCTTTTAGAAAATATCGCTGAGATTATAATCGAAAGCATGGCTGTCCCTAGGTTAATTGCTATTGAGGCCGGCATGCCGGAATAATCTCCCTCATAAATAATTTTAAACAAAGCTGTATTGATCCAATAAACCGGTGATACTTGTGCTATCTTTAAAATGAAGCCATTCATAATACTCAGAGGCATGTAACCTCCTCCAAGGAACACCAATACAGGGATCACAGTGTTCAGGATGCCAGAAGCAGCATCACTGCTCCTGATTAGGAAGGCCAAAGCTACACCAATACTTACCGTCATAAAAGCGTATGTCAGGACAAGAATTGCCACGGGCAACATATTCTCACCCCAATAAGCATTCAGTACCCATTTGCTGAACAGTATCACTATAATCCCCTGGACAATTGTTACAAAGAAACTGCCTATCACCTTTCCTGTCAGCAGTTCAAAGCTGCGCACCGGACTGCATAGTATCCTGGGAGCGGTTTTTTGATCGATTTCGCTCCTGATGCCCCAAAATCCCGTAAGTGATGAATATAACATGATTAACGTCAACATCGTGATCGCATAATAATCCGTAGAACCGGGATTTCTCTTTGGATCCAGCGACCTGATGCGCGCATATTCTGTGTTTTCGATAGCTTGCATCTTGTCGAAGGCAGAGGGATTATTCATTGCGATCGCAGTCATTGCATCATATGTTTTAATAAAGCTGTTGAGTGAGTTTTCCATCAGCGTTGTGCTGAAGCCTGCTCTTTCATTTTTGTACAGATTGATTTGCAGCGGGTTTTCTGTGATATGCACCAGCGCGGAATATGAATGATTTTCCGTATCAGCCTTAGCAGCTTCCACATCATTTGTCTTTTCAAACACAATTCCCGTTTCATCAGTCAATATCTCACAAAAGTTTTCAAAGGCAGCCGCAAATTGTACATTCTCCGTCACATCGACCTTGTATAATACCTTCTCGTCCTCAAGCGCAGCAGAATTGCTGAACAACCCGCTGAAGGCCGCGCCAAGTATAGTGATCAAAACAATTGGGAACAGCACCATCAAGGCATTTGACTTATAGTCCCTCATGTTTTGCTTGAATTCTTTTATAATAATCCGTAATATTCTCACAGTCCCACCTCCTCTAATCCCTGAGTTTTCTGCCGGTCATAGACAAAAATACTGTCTCAAGATCCGGCTTTTTACTTTCGACACTGTTGATCGATATACCATTGGAGGTGAAATAATTAATAATCTTATCCAAATTATTTACTTCCCGGGCACTTGAAATCTTAACTGTGTTCTCTTCAATTTTCACACTGTCAACACCTGAGATTTCCATTATGCTTTCCTCGTTTATTTTGGAAACTGAATCCATGACAGTCACCGAAACAATGTTCCTGTCGTTGATCAGGTCTATAAGTTCGTCACAGGTTCCCAGTGCAATCACCTTGCCATGGTCCATGATCGCTATGCGGCTGCATATTTCCTCAACTTCTTCCATGTAGTGACTGGTATAAATGATGGTACTTCCCATCTCATTGAGCCTCTTTACAGATTGGAGGATATGGTTCCTCGACTGAGGGTCAATGCCGACTGTCGGTTCATCCATGATAATGAGCTTTGGTTTGTGGGCAATGGCGCAGGCAATGTTCAGCCTCCTCTTCATACCGCCGGAAAAGTTTTTGGGAAAGCTTTTGCTTTTGTCGGACAGACCGGTAAATTCAAGGGCTTCCAACGCTGCAGACTCCAGCTCTTTTCCCCTCAGTCCATACAGGCTTGCAAAAAACCGTACATTCTCAAGACTGGTAAGCTCCTCATAAATGGCAATATCCTGCGGGACAATGCCGATTTGTGCTTTTGTCGTCATCTTCGCATTTTTAACGTCGCTGCCGTTCACACTGATCGACCCCTTATCAATGCTCAAAAGTCCGGTGATCATGTTAATCGCCGTACTCTTGCCGGCTCCATTCGGCCCAAGCAGCCCAAATATTTCCCTTTCTTCTATGTTCAGCGACATTTTATCAACCGCAATAACATCTCCGAAGCTTTTTGTGACTTGTTCCATTTTGACTGTGCTCATATAAACACCCCTTTCCTGTATGTTTCAATTATAAAAAAAACAGCACCCCTTCGTTAGTACGTAAGGTCACTGTTATTTATGACTAAAGTCACAAGAGCGGGTTGACTTCACTGATCTATCGCACATTTGTCGCCGGTCAGGTAATAGATGGCAATTTGCGTTCTGTGCTCCAGATTAGTCTTGTCAAGTATGGCCGAAATATAATTTTTAATCGTGCCCTCAGACATAAAAAGCTTATTGGCAATTTCCTTATTTGAGTGTCCTTTCGCAATCAGCGCGACAATATCCATTTCCCTGTCTGTGAGCAGTCCTTCGGGGATGCTTTTGTGCCTGCCTGATGAAAGCTCCTGCTTGATTGTATCCATCGCAACATCCTGCATTATGGTACCGCCTTCATGCACGATCCGGATTGCATCCATGATACGCGACGGCGTGCTGCCCTTGAGCAAATAACCTTTTGCGCCATTTTTCACTGCATTGAGAATAAAATCATTATCATCAAAGGTTGTCAAAATCAACGGCTTTGTCCCCGTTACGCCGGAAATCTCCCTGGCGGCCTGAAGTCCGTCCATCACTGGCATCCTCACATCCAGCAGCGCAACATCCACCTGCTCCCTTATGCAAAACTCCAGGGCCCTGAGACCGTTTTCAACACAACCTGCAACTTCAAACCGTTCATCTGTCTGTAGGATGATATTTAAACCTTCTCTGATTAATGCGTCATCATCCGCGATTAGTACTCTGATTGGCATTTAAGTCCTCCCTGCTCTTATTCGAATGTGCAGCACTTGAATAAATAACATTCGAATTATTATCGTTTGAGTTTTCGGTCTCTGCATTCACCTGTTCTGCGGGAAGGAGCGTGATAACAGAAAATCCGCTGGAGCCATCCAGAATAAGCTTTCCTCCGGCATTTTCCGTCCGCTCCTCCATTCCTGACAAGCCCATTCCTTTTTTAATAGTAAGAGCACCAATACCATTATCAACCACTTCCGTCTTGATCAGCCTGTTCATAACCTCAAGCTTCACATTGATCCTGGTAGCGGATGAATACTTAAGCGCATTAGTCAGCGACTCCTTCATATTGTCAATTATGATTTTCCAGTGCAGATGGGAAATCACTTCCAGACTGCCGGTATAGGAAAAGAATGTTTTAATTGAATGGTTCATAGTGAACTCTTCCAGGATCAGCTTCATCCGGTTGATTCCCAGCTGCTCCGCAGGCGGCTTTATTGTGCGCAGCGTAAGCCGTATGCTTTCCATCCCGTCCTTCAGGTTCTCGGTCACATTCCTGACGATCTCCCCCGCTTTATCCCGATCCTTTTCCAGTACTAATCCCGCCGCTTCCAGTTGAATAATACTTCCCGCCAGCGTATGACCCACCTTGTCATGTATTCTTTGCGCCAGGCTGTTCCTCTCCTCGATCTGCGACAAATAGCGCATCTGAGCCTCATATTCGTTACCTGCATCCAGCCTGCCAATCAGTTCTTCGTTTCTGTCCCGGAGCCTTTCGTTAGCCTTTTTCAGTTCGGAAAAAGACCGAAAATGATTTGCCGCCAATAAATAGATCAAGAACGCAAGCAGGCTGAATACTACATATTCGGGGAGCCATTCCTTGCGGGCCAGTACAGAAGGTATTGCTATAAAGAACAGGCAGATTTTCCAATTGTCAGTAAAGTCCGAAAGCAACTCAAGAATATCAATAGAAATAAGCAACAGATATGAAGGCTCCGTAACAATGGAAGCAACAGCGAGAATCCCTATGGAAATAATTCGGGAGCCTCTTCTTACAACGCCGTTATTAAATATATAGAAAAGAACCGTGAAAGAAACATAGGCCAGCAGCACCAGCAAAACCAGCGGAATACTTTCCATATCTCCCCGCAGGAAATACAGAATACAGTACAATAAAATAACCAGCCTGGCACCGATCATCCAATTATCCATATACCCTCATACCCTCACAAAGCCTCCAAAATCAAACACTGCAGGCAGAACACAATAGAATCGTTATATGTCCTCTATTTCAAATTTTCCGGATTCAAACATTGCAGCTCCTCCGGGACAAAAATTCCGTCCTTACGAACCAGCGTATCATCAAACCAAATCTCTCCGCCACCGTATTCAGGCCTCTGTATAAAAACCAAATCCCAGTGTATTGCCGACTTGTTCCCATTATTGCACTCATCATAGCAGCTGCCCGGTGTAAAATGGAAGCTGCCCTTTATTTTTTCATCAAACAGAGTGTCCTTCATGGGCTTATCAATATAGGGGTTGATTCCAAGGGAGAATTCACCCACGTATCTTGCGCCTTCATCCGTATCGAAGACCTTATTGATCCTCTCTGTATCGTTGGCAGTGGCCTTGATGATCTTGCCATCCTTGAATTCCAGTGTCACATTTTCATATGTGAAGCCCTGGTACTTTGCCGGAGAATTATAGCTGATAATCCCGTTAACCGATTCTCTGACCGGCGCTGTAAAAACCTCACCGTCCGGAATGTTCCGTCCGCCGTCGCACTTGATGGCAGGCAGTCCCTTGATCGAGAACGACAGGTCGGTGTTTATGCCGGTGATCCTGACGCGATCTGTTTTCTCCATCCATTTTACAAGCGGATCCATCGCTTTTGACATTTTGGAATAATCCAGATTGCATACGTCAAAGTAAAAGTCTTCAAAAGCCTCCGTAGACATCTCGGCCATTTGTGCCATTGCGCTGTTTGGATACCTGAGAACCACCCATTTGGTATACTCGACCCTCTGCTCAGAGTGGACAGGTTTGTTGAAAAGGGAGCTGTACAGCTTCATTTTCTCTTCGGGAACATCCCCAAGCTCATTCGAATTATCAGCATACCTGACACCGATATACGCATCCATATTCTTCATCCTGTCGAGTTCAAATGCGGCCATCAGCCTGATTTGCTCCTCGCTGCAGCCATTTAGAAGCGCACGGATAATCTCATCATTTTTTATAGTGACGAAAGGCATCCCGCCCGCATTATACACTTCTTTAATCAAAGCCTTTGTAAGCGGCAGCTCAAAGCCCTTTACCTCGATCAACACTTTCTCGCCAGGCTTGACCTTGCAGGAGTAATTCACTAAATTTTTCGCAAGCAATTTTATCCTTTGATCAGTCATGTTCTATCGATCCTTCCTTTCTATAATAACGCCTGCTGTTCTTGTCATATCGCTACTGTTCAGGGGTATTAATTGATATTGAGCAATAGAAGGAAACAATAGCGGAATGAAGCTCCGTTTCCGTTATTGCACAATATCAATGATGGTGTGAACTGTAACGTTATATCAGCTTTTCCAGTTCGTCCAAAATTGACTCAAATGTTTTCAGCGCATCCTCCACCGGCTCCGGCCGCGTCAGATCCACACCGGCCTTTTTCAGCAGTTCAAGCGGATAATCGGATCCGCCGCTCTTTAAAAACTCGGTGTAACGATCAACCGCAGGAACACCCTCCTTCAATATCTGCTGTGATAGAGATACTGCGGCAGAAATACCGGTGGCGTATTTGTACACATAGAAGCTGGAGTAGAAATGCGGTATCCTTGCCCATTCCAAAGCGATTTCGTCATCAATGACAACCTGGTCACCAAAATACTTCTCATTCAACTCCCTGTAAATCCTGCAGAATTCCTGCGCTGTCAATGCCTCCCCGCTCTCGGTCAGGTTATGGGTGATCTTCTCAAACTCTGCAAACATGGTCTGCCGGAACAGGGTGCCTCGGAATTCCTCCAGATAGTGATTTAGCAGATAAGCCCTTTCCTTTTTGTCCGGCGTGACCGCCAGCAGATAATTGATAAGGAGCGATTCATTGACTGTTGAAGCCACCTCAGCCACAAAGATCTTATACTCTGAATATATATACGGCTGGGTCTTATTTGTATAGAAGGAGTGCATTGCGTGACCCATCTCATGTGCAATTGTAAAAACATCGTTGATCGTACCCTGATAATTCAGCAGCACAAAGGGATGCGTCAGGTGCGTCCCCCAGGAGTAGGCCCCGCTGGTTTTCCCCTTGTTTTCAAATACATCTATCCAGCCCGACTTAAAGGCGTCCTCCAGATCCTCCAGGTAGCGGCAGCCCATCGGAGCAAGTCCTTTTTTCACCATTTCAAGGGCTTCCTCATAGCTGATTTGCTTTGGCGGTTCTTCGACGATCGGAACATAAAGATCATACATGTGCAGCTGCTCCAGCTTCAGAGCCTTTTTGCGAAGCTTCAGATACCTGTGCAGCAGCGGCAGGTTTTTGTTGACCGTATCTATCAGATTGTCGTATACGGATGCGGGCACATTATCGCTGTCCAGTGATGCGCTGCGGCTGGAATCATACTTTCTGACGGTAGCATAAAATTTGTTCTTTTTCATATTACTGCTCAGAGATGCAGCCAGGGTATTGATCATCGCCGAATAAGAACCGTACAATGCACGAAAAGCGTCCTCCCTCACCCGTCTGTCGCGGGACTCCAAAAACTTGATATACCGTCCCTTGGTCACCTCCACCTCGTCTCCGTTCTCATCCTTTATATACCCGAACCTGATATCAGCGTTGTTGAACATGGTGAAGATATCCGAGGGAGCCCCGGCCATTTCAGCGGAAAGCGCAAGAAGCTCCTCTTCCCTCTCTGAGAGGATATGCTGCTTCTGCCTGAGCAGCTCATCAATGTATTGTTTGTATATCGCCAGCCCCTCAACCTCATCAATACTCTTTTTGAGCAGGGCTTCATCGATAGACAGCATCTCCGGCACCATAAATGAAACAGAGGCATAAACATCTGTGCTCAACGCCATCGCCCTGTCAGTCAGTGCCTGATACTTAGGCTGCGCATTATCCTCATCACGTCTCATTCTGGCATAGACAAATACTTTATCATTCAAAGCCATCATCTCTTCACTGAGCTTCAGGCATTCCATCAGTGCCTTCATGTCACCGGCAAGCCTGCCCCTGTATGAAGGCATAGCTTCGGACATGCTGCGCACCTTCTTAAAGTCCTCTTCCCAAAGGTCATCACTTGGGTAAATATCCTCAAGCTTCCACTTGTACTTTACTTCAATCTCATCTCTTGTCGGTAGTACATTTTTATTGCCGCTCATAAACACACCTCTCATGTTTTCACAGGCTGCTTTACACTATCGCCGCTTCTAGGCTATTGTATGTTCAGGGATGTCCCGTCTCATATTATACCATGATTTATCATGGTATAATTAGCCATGTGCCTTCTCCGGAGCGTGGGTGCCCAACGAGGAGAAACTGGCACGGCGGGCTAATTCCGCCGGAGGCGTATAATATCTGTGTATCAGCTCATCTGCAGATATTATACCCCAGCTTGAGTTTTTTTACCAGTTTTGTCCTTTGTTAAGTTCTATCCTATGTTCGGGCGGTAATTTATGCTATAATTATGCTAAAAATACAGATTGCTTTTGCAAATGGAGGATGGCCATGAGTATTCAAAAGAGCTTTTACGGCAATTTGCCTGACGGATCGCAGGTTGATCTTTTTACACTCGCCAATTCTAACGGTATGACGGTAAAGATCATAAATTATGGGGGAACCATCATATCTATCGAGGTCCCGGACAAATACGGAAAAATCGACGATATCACACTGGGCTTTGATACTCTGGAGGAGTACTGTAAATTTACAAGCTTCTTTGGCGCCCTGGTTGGAAGACATGCAAACAGAATAGAAAATTCCGAATTTGAGCTGAACGGGACAGTATACCATCTGGCCGCGAATGATGGGAGGAACCATCTGCATGGCGGTATAAAAGGCTTCGACAAGGTTGTATGGCAGGCCGGGATCATTGACACAGCGGGCGCACAATCCCTGCAGCTTCTTTACAGAAGCCCCGACGGCGAGGAAAATTACCCGGGTAATCTGGATGTCAAGGTAACATATACTCTCACAGAGGAAAATGAATTGAAAATTGAATACCACGCCGTTTCTGATAAGGATACAGTCGTAAACCTAACGAACCACGCCTATTTCAACTTGTCTGGGCACGCTTCGGGAGATGTGCTGGATCATGAGCTGAAAATAAATGCAGACCGTTTTACGGTTGTCAACAATGAATGTATCCCGACAGGTGAAATCCGACAGGTTAAAGATACGCCGATGGACTTTACCGTACTGACGCGGGTAGGTAATGGAATCAACAGCACGTACGAGCAAATCGTCTGCGGCAAGGGATACGACCACAACTGGATCCTGAATGTCGGCGGTAAAACCCCCGAAAAGGCGGCCGAAGTGTTCGATCCGAAGACAGGCCGTCTGATGGAGGTTTACACAACAAAACCCGGCGTACAGTTCTATTCGGGTAACTTCATCAATGGCGTACCCGGCAAGGGTGGAGCCGTCTACAATAAACGAAACGGTTTATGCCTTGAAACGCAGTACTTCCCAAACGCGATGAAGCACAAGCATTTCCCGTCTCCCATATTGAAGGCCGGAGATGAGTACAAACATACGACGATTTATAAATTTTCGTATATAAAATAAAAAATTTCTGAATGACGGAGGTCAACCATGATTTACAGACCAATAGGAAAAACCGGTATGAAGGCAAGTGTTATTGGCCTTGGCACAGAGCATTTGGATCACCGGCCTTACGGGGTAAGTGAAGAAGTCATAGACGCAGCACTTGAATCAGATATCAATATTTTTGATGTTTTTATGCCGGGCACACCGGTAAGAGAGAATATTTCAAAGGCGCTTAAAGGCAGAAGAAATCGGGTGCTGCTGCAAGGGCACGTCGGTTCGATAGAAACGAACGGGCAATATGACAGGACTCGCGATGTCCCCACCTGCCGCAGATATTTTGATGATCTGCTGCGCATCCTCAAAACAGATTACATCGATCTTGGTATGATGTTTTTTATTGATTCCGAGGAAGATTTTAAGGGTGTATTTGAAACCGAATATATCTCCTATGTACAGCAGTTAAAGCAAGAGGGCAAGATCCGCGCGATCGGCGCTAGCTCCCATGACCCGGAAATGGCTGCAAGGGTTGTAGAAACAGGAGTTGTCGAGCTGCTGATGTTCAGCACGAATCTGGCCTTTGATATGCTGCCTCAGGACTCGTATGCTCTTTCTTTTCTGGAGGAAAAAATCGATCCCGGTCAATTTAACGGGATCAATCCGGTACGCGCGCGGCTATATGAGCTGTGTGAAAGCAAGGGCGTCGCAATAACCACAATGAAGACCTTTGGCGCAGGGAGGCTGCTTTCAAAAGATTTCACGCCATTTGGCCGGGCGCTTACCACAGGGCAGTGTATCCATTACGCTCTGTCACGTCCTGCTGTCGTAAGCACGCTGATCGGCTGCAAAACCCGGGATGAGGTCCTGGAGGCTGTCAATTATCTGAACCTCACAGAGGAGCAAAAGGATTACAGCGATGCGCTCAAGGGCCTCAAGAGTACATTGCATGCGAAATGCGCCTATTGCAATCATTGCCTGCCATGCCCGTCACAAATTGACATCGCGGCAACAACAAGACTGCTGGATGTTGCTTCTTTGGATAATATTGTTACCTCCCAGCTCCGTGAACAATATGATGCCTTGCCTCATAAAGCTTCCGAATGTATCGCCTGCGGCAGCTGTGAGGACAGATGTCCTTTCGGCGTTCAGGTTATAGAGAATATGAACCGGGCTGCAGCATTGTTTGAGTAGAATGAGGACGTGGGTGGGACAGGGGGACAGGTACCTCGTCCCACATTTCACTTTTTAGTGGGACAAGGTACCTGTCCCCCCGTCCCGAAATGAAAAACCGGGCATGTGCTCCTACCCGGTCTTTCGAGGATTTGAGAGAATATGTGTATGCGAATCATCTGAATATATCTACAACGTCTTCTATGATATTTCCTGACTTTCTTAAGAGCATCCT
>JAEZMD010000023.1 GCA_023435745.1 Bacillota bacterium
CCACTATTCAAAACGCTGATTTGATCCTGGTGCTGAAGGACGGCAGGATCGTTGAACAGGGAAACCATGAGGAGCTGATGAAGCAGGACCGGGTCTATGCGCAGCTGTATAGGTCGCAGTTCCAGTAAAAAAAGATGTTTGCAATGAATGAACATCGAGGCATACAACTCTAAAAGTACTGAACTATTTGAAGTAGTTTTATAGCCCCAAGCAAGCCCCAGCTTCCACCAGTGCCTCGTGTAAAGCTGTAATGTCAAGATTCTGTACGGAACAATAGTTTTCAAACGAAAGTGCTGCGGCAATACCGGCAGCCTGCCCCATTGCAAAGCATGTAGGCATAACTCGCACAGCTCCTGCTGCCTGGTGAGTTGCTGATACAGGCCGCCCAGCCACCAATAAATTCTCAATCTTTTTAGGAACCATACAGCGGTATGGAATCTCATAGAAGTTGATGTCCTTCGGTTGTTCAAACAGGTCTGCTGTGCCTTTATTGTCATGAATATCCATTGGGAAACCACTGATTGCTATACAATCTTCGAAATGTTTCCCGCTCATAACATCTTCGATGGTGAGCATGTACTTGCCCTCGATATGTCGAGTTTCTCGTGCACCAATCTCATTGCCTGAATCCATTAATAGTGCATTTTCAAAACCCGGGATATATTTCCGCAGGTAATTTACTACAATCTCTACTTGTCTCCTGCCTTCCATCTCCGCCTCAGAGCGTTGATCAGCATCGGTACCATTAAATTGCTGTACACGAGTAGAATTTATAACCCACTGGCCTGGATAGGGTGTCTCAAAAATGATTGCCCTTCTGCGGTTAATGGGAAAGTCACCCGCCTCACGTGCTTTTTGGGCAAGATTAATAAACATAAAGTCCTCAGGATGTTCCTCCACATATCGACGGGTCTTTTCTGTGGCGACATTGGAAACACGAAACATAGTTGTCGCCGGTTGCATATTTCCATAGCCATCACCCAGTACATAAGGTACACCTGCCTTTACAGCAACATCTGCATCGCCGCTGCAATCAATAAACTGCTTTCCCTGAATTGCCCGAATACCACTTTTGTCTGTAATCAGAATTTTACTGATACACCCACCATCGCATATTGTATCAATAAATTGTCCATGAAAGAACACTCGGATACTGTTTTCCCTCACCAGTTCATCAGCCACCAGCTTAAATGTCTCGGGGTTAAAGGGAGTGATGTGATCCTGTCCAAAGGTTAAAAAGCCGGTAAGAGAGGTCCCTGTACTGATACAGGACGGATGAATTGCGCCTCCTTTATGCTCCATACGTCGGACAAATTCTTCATAAATACCCCAAACAATCTGTTTGTTACCGTCGATAGTGTAGCTTTTCATTAAAGGAGCCATAAGCCCTGCCGTTGCCATTCCGCCTAGAAAGCCATAACGCTCGATTAACGCTGTTTTACAGCCTTTTCTTGCGCTGGAAATTGCAGCAGCAATACCGGCAGGACCGCCCCCGATAACGACAACATCAGCTTCATATACAACAGGGACTTTAATTCCTACAGGTTTGCAATACCGTTATTACGCAGAATAGTTAAAGCCTCTTTTTCCTGATCTTTGGTCAGATTAACCAAAGCAGAGGATATACCATCACCTGCAATCCCAAAAGCCTTGAGCAGATGCTTCATGCCGCTCATCCAGCAACCGTTAACGAATATACATTTGCGAATTTTGTAGATCCTCTTTTGTAACTCATAACTTTCACGGACTCTTCCTTCCTGGCAAAGCTTATAAAGCTCAGTAAACAATTCCGGCATGTAGTTACCAAGACCGGGAATGCAGCCATCCGCACCATATAGCATGGCACTGGCGCAGAGTTCCTCGGCGCCATTAAGAATGGCGATATCTTTATCTTCACAAAGGAACAACGCACGCTGCAGCTGCTGCCAATCCGCAGTACTATCTTTATAAGCGACAATTTTGTCCCAGTCCGCCATAACTTCAATCGTTTCCGGGAGAATGTTGGCGTGTGTGGTTTCCGGAATATTATAAACAGCAATGTCGATGTTGGTTTTACTGCAAATTTTTTCATAATGTCGCAGAATCTCATCCTGTCCAAAGCTGGTCAGATAGAAAGGCGGGGTGCATACTGCGATTTGACCGCCCATATCTTCAATTTTCCTGATTTTTTCTATTACACGAGTCGTACACGTATCAATTGCTCCGCAAAAAACCGGAACACGATTGTCGACGGCCTTTAAAACTTCACGTGTATTGGCTTCCCAGACAGAATCAGGCAAACGCAATGCTTCACCTGAAGTGCCATTTACAAAAACACCGGTTACTCCTCCCCTGACACAATAATCCACCAGATTTTTTACACCCTGCACATCCAGAGTTTCATCCGCCTTCAGGGGAGTGACAAGGGGAGGAATAATACCATAATACTTTCTTTTGTTATTCATAGTGATTCATTCACCTTTCTATTAGCCTTTTACCGATCCTGCAGTAATACCGGAGGTAAAGTATTTTTGGAAAATAAAGAAAATAATCAGAAGAGGAATAGCTGCAACAGCTGCGCCGGCGAACTTCAGACCGTAGTCGATGATATCCGGCTCAACCATCATACGGGCGATACCGACAGATAACGTATAGGTAGATTTATCCAATGCCATTACATACTGCCACAGATAGGCATTCCATACCCGGATAAAGGCCAAAATTCCGAGAGCGCCAATACCCGGCTTTGAAAGAGGTAAGCCGAACTTGAAGAAAAACCTAATATTATTGCAGCCGTCGATTCTTGCAGCCTCAACAATTTCATCAGGGATCCCGTCATAAAATTGCTTTAGCAGGAAAACGCCAAAGGGCATTGCTAATTCCGGGAAAATCAAAGATTTTAATGTACCACGCCATCCAAACCCGGTCATCAGCTGATAGAGCGGCAGCAGATAAACCTCCTTTGGAAGCACCAGAGCTGCAATGACAAAGGCAAATACCATCTTGCTGCCGGGAAACTTTAACTTGGACAATGCGTAACCTGCCGCTGAAGATACAAGAACAATTCCTATGGTCGCAAGCAGGGAACTTGCAAAACTGTTATAAATCCAGCGTGAGGCAGGATTTTCTGTAAATATTTTCACATAGTTTCCAAAAGTTATTTGCTGTGGAAGCCAATCGGGAGGGATCTTCATTACATCATTCGCATATTTTACGGAGCCGGTTAAAAGCCAATAAACCGGAAAAACAGATGCGACACAAAAAATCGTAATCAATAGGTTAACAATAAAGTCACCTTTCGACTTATTCCATACTCTTACGAACCCAAAAGACATCAATATGTCTGAGAATGCCGGCCTTTTCATAATTTCCTCCTCTTTTATTTCTCACTACTCTTAATAGCACGGAACTGAACAAATACAAGCAGGATAGAGAACAGAAACAGTACGACTCCCAGCGCAGAGGCCAGACCAAAATTCCCATTGGCAAATCCCTCCTGATAAAGCAGATACATCATGGACGTTGTAGAACGACTGGGTCCACCATTGGTCAACAATTGAATCAGCACAAATACACGAATAATGGCAGAGGTTTGCGTTACAAAATTCAAAAGCGTCGTAGGACTGGTAAGGGGTATCAGAATATATCGAAATATATCAAGGCGGTTACCGCCGTCAATTTCCAATGCTTCAATTAACTCTTTTGGGATACCGATCATGGATGCAACATACAGAATAACACATTGACCGATGTTAACAGTGAACAGGACGAGAATCAAAACAATTTTTGCTGTAGTCGTATTACCTAAAACATTAAAGGGTTCAACACTGAAAATATTATAAATATAGCGTAATAATCCGTTTTGGGAATCCAGCATAAATCTCCAGATGATTGACATAACTGCAGCCGATGCAATGACAGGAATATAAAGACAAATCCGCACAAAAGAAGTATAGCGTACCGCCTTATCAAAAATGCTGCCTGCTATTAGGATACCGATAATACATAGCATGGGGACAACCGTAAAAACAAACAGCATAGTGTTGCGAATTGCCATAAGGTAGGTCTCATTGGAAAAAACCTTAATATAGTTATTCATTCCAACGAAAGACATCCTACCGAATCGAAAGTCAAATACACTATTATACAGACCTTTTGCCATAGGGTACAGTATGAAAACCGCTGCTAAAATGATAAAAGGGGCAATGAACATATAACCATTTACTGCATCGATCAGCTTTTTATTTTGTCTGTATGCCCGAAATCTTTGCGCTAACAAATAATGTTACCTCCTAGAATCCAGGTTGTATACGCTGTTTAAGCGTATACAACCTGACAATAAAAACACAGATACAAATTATACATCCTTGCAGCTTACTTCTTCAGAACAAGAGAATTATCCGTGTATTCCTGAATGATTTCATTAGCATTTTTCATGTAGTCGGTTAAAGCCTGCAGGGCGGTCTTCTGACCAGAAAAGCAGCTCTGTATCTCGGGATAAAATGTAGCACGGGTAGCAACCCAGCCGGGAGCTGCATCTGTGAAGTCAAACAGATATTTCTCAGCATCCTGATAGGAAGTATACAGTGGGTTTTCAGCTTTCAGCTTCTCAACAACCGAGCCGCATGTCGGTACACCATTAATCATATCGGGCATGAATTCAACTGAATTTTCCGCCAGCCACTTTAAGAATTCAGCAGCAACCAGAGTTTGATCGTCATCGACATTCATCATGGCAAAACCATAGGTATACTGATGCATAGCGCCTGTGTCTGTACCGTCGGCACGTTGAACAGGAATTGCTGCTATACGGATATCAAAAGCCTCTGCATCGCCTTTTTTGAAAGCAGCCAAATGGTTCAGATATGATTGAAACTGTCCTGCGGAGATTGCACACATTTGATTTCTGAAATCTGCGTTGCAGTCCGTCCACAAGCGAGTGGTTACATCAGAGTTTGTATAACCCGAATCAATCCATTCCTTAACCTTTTCTAAGGCTTTAACCACCTTTTCGTCCTCAGCAGCCGCACAATAGGAGTTTTCAAAAACATAGCCGTCATACAAGCGGAGCAGGTTGTGTAAGTAAGAGTCATTCTGCTCATTTGCAGAGTACATTGTCATAACATACTTTTCACTGCCGGACAGATAAGATTTCAGTTTGGGCAGAATTACGGTATCCAGGTCCTCCAATGTCCAGCAGGCAATCGCATTACTGTCTTCGGTAACATATGCTTCCAGACCGGCTGCTTTAAACATATCCGCATTGTACAGAAAACCCTGCGAAGATGTAAATACAGGAACCATATAGTAATCATTGCCAACAGTAACCATATCCAGAGCCGTTTCAGACATATCGTCCGCATATGCCTCATTAATTATGTCGGTAACAGGCTTGATGGTTCCTTGATGAATTTCGTCAGCTGAAGTAAAAAAACCCGTCAGGAAAAGGGATGGCAAAGTACCGCTCTCTTTTGCCAGAGCTAACTTTTGGGGACGCTCAGAGCCAGGAAAAGCTTCTACATTTAAAGTATACGTTGGGCGCTCAGATTTAAAACCCTCTACTGCAGCAATGATACCTGCTTCAAGATTCTGGGAGTCCGTCCAGATGGTCGTCGTGATTTCCTTTTCTGTCACTTTTTCTTCGGTGGTTGGTGCAACGGTAGCAGGTGCAGCAGTGCTGGTGTCTGAGGAGACAGGTGGTTTTTCACTTTCTCCGCATGCAGCAAGACTTAAAATCATACATGCACACAACAGCATTGCAAATAACTTCTTCATCGATTGTTCCTCCTTTTATTATTATAAATCAACTTTTTTTATTATAAATCAACACGTCCGGACGTGGATTTATCTTCCTAAACAGTTATTCCCGGGCCCAAACAGCTCTCACGCACTTCAATACTGGGCTGGTACAAATAATAATTAAATTCTGAAAGTTCTTGATGGTTCACCATTTTCCATAATAATTCTGCGGATTTCTGTCCGATTTCAACATTCTTGTATGCCAGTGTCGTAAGCCTCGGTTTGGATATTTCACAAATATCCGAGTTATCGTATCCGATGATTCCAATATCGGTAGATACTCTCCTTCCGCTATCGGAAATAGCCGCATACACCCCTTGGGAAATCGTATCATTGAAACAAAATACCGCGTCAATATCCGGATCTGTATTCAACAAACGCATCATAGAGGAGTAGCCGGCAATCGGGCTATCTTTTTCTTCCAGAATAATATTACTCCGGTCAATGTCTATGTTGTTTTCCATCAGCGCGCTTAAGTAGCCATGGCAACGATTAATACTTGTCTTATACCTGGTTCTGGATATGTATGCAATTTTCCGGTAGCCCTTTTCAATCAAATGTTTTGTCGCAATATAACCGCCATAAAAATCATTCGATGAAACAACAGGTGCAGAAATCCCCTCGACTGAGCGATTGCAGAATACAAATGGGATTTTAGCTTCAGTTAGCTGATTATAGAGCCGGTAGTTTTCCGGTACATCACTTGAAATAACCGGCACAATAATAAATCCGGCTACACCTGATTGCATTAACCGCTTAATATACTGCTCCTGTTTATCAGCATTGTTATCGGAATTGCATAAAGTGATGCTAATCCCATATTGCTGCGCAACATTCTCGATGCCGCGCACCATACCCGGATAGATCGACTCCATTATATTGGGAACAATAACCCCCCAGTATCCATTGCTTTCTTCCCGCTTGTCCAACAGCGCGTTCACATATGTTCCGCTGCCATTCATTGAGGTTAATATGCCCTCAGCGACAAGTTCACGGATCGCCTTATCCAAAGTTGTCCTGGTCGTTTCCAGTGTCACGCATAAATCCGGTCTTGACGGCAGCTTTTCATTGGCGCTGAAATTCCCAATGATATCCAGAAGCTTCACTTTAATCTCTTTATAACGTAACATTGTTACCTCCGGTTATGCATAATCTGTTGAAAACACAAGTTGCCCGATACTCTATTGATAAATATACACATCTGCCCGCACATTGTCAATAAAACAAGCTTTTTCGGTCAGCTTTTTCACCAAATCAGTCAGCTTCTAAAAATAAAACGTAATTTAGACATCTTTCTAAATATTTGTCCTTTTTTTATTGACTTGACCGCTCGCAAGTGATACTTTTATTGACGTAGGAATAAACGCAGATTTTGAAAGGAGTATTTTTATGTTTGACATTCAACGCTCCGATCACTATGACTTTATAGTGTGCGGCGGAGGGCCTTCCGGTTTTGCCGCTGCCGTCAGTGCGGCACGCAAGGGATTGAGAACAGCAATTGTGGAAAGGCTTGGCTGTCTGGGTGGAGTTGCTACTGCCGGAGGAATTAATTATTTCCTGGCCGGACGTAAGCTGGATGAGCAAAGTCAAAAGCATGTCCGTGTTATTGGCGGTATTTTCGATGAGATTACAGATAAACTAATTGCAGATGGCAATGCCATTGAGCCGGATACTATCGATCTGCACTTTAATCCCATTGGCTGGTATCCCCGCATGGCGTCCGGCATCGTTTTTGATGAATCGGCTCTCAAAGTCCTTATGGATAATATGTGCGGGGAGCTGGGTATCCGCGTTTACTATAACTCTTCTGTAATCGCTGCCAATACGGCCAACCGAATGATCAACTCCATTATTATTCATAACAAGGATGGTTTAATCTCTCTGGAGGCTAACTGCTTTGCCGATTGCACAGGCGATGCGGATTTGATTGCCGCTGCTGGCTGCAGCTTTTATAAAGGCCGTGAAACCGACGGACTTATGGCGCCTGCTTCCCTGGAGATGCATGTTGACAATGTGGATGGCGATGAGCTCGTCCGTTATCAGAATGAGCATCAATCCCCGAAGCTGGTTGAAATTATTGATTGTTTGAAAAAAGATGGGATCTGGAAATTTCCTTATGAGATTTTTGTCTGCATGCAGCTAATGGATAAAGATGTATTCCTGATCAATACCATCCGGCAGGTGGGTGTAGACGGTACCAGCGAGGTGTCTGTAAGCAGGGCGTTGGCTCAGGGTCGCAGGGAAAGCATTGAACTGTTCAAAATTATAAAAGAATACTTTCCAGGGTTTAAAAAGGCCCGGATTCGCAAGCTGTGCGATAGCATCGGCATCCGTGAGTCCCGTCGGCTCTGCGGGAGGACTGTTGTTACTACGCAGGCTGCACTGGACGGTGTAAAGTATGATGATTGCATCGCTGCTACTACATACAACTTTGATTTGCCTGATCCTCTGAAACCCAGCTATGATCCTATGATGGGAGACGCAAAAAATCCTAACGCAAAACGCAGACATGTCGTCATCCAAATTCCTTACCGCAGCCTGCTGCCTCAGGAAGTTGACAACCTGATTGCCGCCGGCCGGTGTATCAGTGCAGAGCGTGAAGTTCTTGGCGCCATTCGTATTATGGGACCTTGCATGCAAATTGGACAGGCCGCGGGCACAGCAGCCGCCATGACTATTTTTGCAGACAACAATTTCAGTAAAATCAATACCAGCTTTCTTCAGGAAACCCTGTGGAAGGATGGCGTCCTCAATCCCAACGAGTTACATTTTAAATAATAACAGAATACAAAGAAGGAGTTATAATGAAATCTGTATTAATCACGATTAAAAATTTTGATAGGCGTTTTCCACAGGCTATGCAGTATCTTATAGATCACGACATCAATATCATAATCCGGGACTCCATTATATCGCTTACCGGGGAAGAGCGTCAGGAAATTTTACCATCTATTGATGCTTTGATTCCAGCTGCAGAACCTTGTAATATGGAATTGCTGGCACAGATGAAAAATTTGAAAATCCTCTCAAGAATGGGCAGCGGCATGGATAACATCGACCTGGATTATTGCAAGGCTCACGGCATCATTGTTACAAATTCCAAAGGCTGCAATGCCAACGGTGTTGCAGAGATGACCCTTGCCCTGATTTTTGCTTCTCTCCGCAGCATTGTGCGGTTGAATCAATACGCCCGTGAAGGCGCATGGTCTAAGCGTTTCCCGGGAGAGGAGCTATGGGGTAAAACTGTAGGGCTGGTAGGCTTCGGTATCATCGCACGTCGTCTCTCTGAAATGCTTCAGCCATTCACCGTCAGGATTGTCGCCTGCGATCCCTTCATGGATCATACGGCTGCAGAGTCATTACATGTCTCTCCTGTTTCATTCAATGAACTTTTGGCCTGCTCAGATATAGTTAGTGTGCATATTCCGGCACTTAAGGAGAACGTTGGCCTGTTTGACGAAAAAATTTTTGGTGCAATGAAGACCGGCGCAATTTTTGTTAATTGTGCCCGGGGTATTTTAGTTAATGAAGATGATCTGTACAATGCCTTAAAATCCGGCAAACTCTATGCCGCCGCATCGGATGTGTTTTGTAAAGAACCTTTGCCGCCTGATAACAAGCTATTTGAGCTGGATAACTTTATCGGCACCCCCCACGCTGCCGGAATGACAACCAGGAGCTCTGTTGATGACAGTATGGCCGTTGTGACCTCGATCATTGACTGCTTAAACGGCCGGGAGCCGGGTTACCGCATTATTTGAACAAAGCATACGAGGAGAGATGATCTTATGATAGTTGATACTTTAAAAAATAACAAGCTGTATATATCCATGCATCCGGATTTTAAGAAAGCCTTCAACTTTCTGGAGGCTTGTTCAAAGGAGTTCCCCTCTGTTGGCAGGCACATCATAGACGGTGATCGTATTTTTGCACTTGTACAGGAATATGAAACCACTTCAGCGGAGAGCAACTTATGGGAAGCACACCGTAAATACATTGATATCCAGTTTATACTGTCTGGCCGCGAGTTGATAGGTTATTCCAATATTGATCATGTGAGTGATTTCACCCCCTATAACGATGAAAAAGATTGTATACTTGCCACGAAAGCCGACCATGCCGTTTTCATAGACATGCTTCCGGAGTATTTTACCATTCTATACCCCAGTGATGTCCATAAACCCAAATGTATAGCCGACCAGAAAATACCTGTCCGGAAAATCGTAGTTAAAGTACTGCAAAATGATTGATTGGAGATATTGAATATGAATGATTCGCAAAAGGTGTGCGTTTTGCAAAACGTATCCGTTGAAGCAACGTATGATGTGATTATTTGCGGTGGCGGACCTTCCGGTTTTATTGCGGCAATTTCTGCAGCCCGTAACGGCGCCAGAGTTGCCTTAATTGAGCGTTATGCCTTTTTAGGCGGTCTGGCAACGGCAGGATTAGTTGCTCCCATCAGTGAGTTTAACAAAAACGGGCGGCAAATTATCAACGGAATCCCCTGGGAATTTGTTGAGAATTTAAGCCGACTGGGCGGTGCAGACTTATCTTATCCGATCGGCAACGTACCTTTTGATCCTGAGCTATACAAATTAGTTGCACAGCGTATGGTTATTGACGCGGGTGCTACTCTCTATCTGGGATGTGATTTTATCCAGTGTTTGATGAAGGACAACACCATCACCCATGCCATTTGCAAAGGGAAGGCCGGTCTTTTTGCTCTGGAGGGTTCTATATTTGTCGACTGTACCGGAGATGCTGAATTAGCCTTCAGCGCAGGGGCCACTTTTCTGGAAACTCCGTCAGGTCAGGAATGTCAGCCGGCTACTCTCTGTTTCCGGCTGGGCAATGTGGATACCGATCAATTAGAGAATATCCGTTTCCGTGAGCCGGATACGAAATATTCTAACAATCGTATTCGTGAGCTGCTGAACAGACTGAAAGAAACAATGGAAATTCCGAATTTCGGAGGCCCTTGGTTCCACTGGTCCATGCATAATGGAATTGTTGTTGTTAATATGACCCGTTCCCCTATCTATCCTGAGGATGTATTAAAAACCTCAGCGATAGAATGTCAGCTTCGTGAGGACGTGTTCACCCTGGTAGATTTATTAAAGAAATATTTACCTGAATTCAAAAATGCATTTGTGCTTCAAACAGGTATACAGGCAGGCTACCGTGAATCCAGACGCATATTAGGCTGTCATGTATTGACCGGTGAGGAGCTGCTTGATGCTGTTCCGTTTGAAGATTCTGTTGCACGAAGTGCTCACCCCATAGACATACACCGTCCCACTGATTCAACGCAGGATGTTCATTTTCTCTCTGAAGCAGGCTATATCCCATATCGGTCTTTGATTATGCGAAGTCATCCAAATCTTCTTGTGGCAGGTCGATGCATTTCTGCCGATCGGTTGGCATTTGCTTCTATACGTGTTCAAGCACCTGCAATGGCTTTAGGACAGGCGGCAGGTACAGCGGCTGCATTATGTGCAGCCGGTCAAATTCCTGTAAACGATTTAAATGTTAAGTTACTGCGTAAGTCGCTTTTTTTATAAGGTTTTAGAAATCTTTTCTTATGAAATCGGGTATCAGATGATTGTGATACTATCAATTATCACAGGCTGACAGCGGCAGCATAGCCGATCGTATGGCTGCCCTGTTTTAATCAGGTTTTCTTCATCCGATCGTGATTCACCGCTGTGATAATTAATAAGGCATTAGAGAGGTAGTTGCTCTCCAATGCCTTATTTTTGGATTTGGATTTAATTAGTTGTTGTATATATTGTAAATAATGTCTGCCATTTCGGCTCTTGTAATATACTCCCCGGGTTTGAATTCTGATCCTTTTCTTTCAATTATCTTATTTTCCAGAAGTATAGCGACACTTTCGTAAGCATATGGTGCAATTTGTTTTGCATCGTTATATTTAACCGGTTGTTTTGCAATGCCGTCCGAATTGATTACCTTCGCTATTCTTAATGCCCTGAAGGTAAGCGTCGCCATGTCCTGCCTGCTTATTGGTTCCCTGGGATTGAATTTGTTATTGCCTATGCCATTTGCAATACCGAGCTTCCTTGCTATTCCTACCGCGTCATAGTAATAATCGGTTGTTTTAACATCGTTGAAGTTACCGGCAAATTCTGCTTTCAATTCAAGAGTTCTGACCAGCAATGTTATGAAGTCTGCTCTTGTAATCTGTGCGTCCGGTACAAATTTATTATTACCAACGCCATTTATAAGACCTTTGGAAGCCATAACCTCAATTTCATTCTTAGCCCATGAATCAGCTATATCACTGAAGGTTTTTTGAACATAGACAACTGCATATTTACTGAAATGGTTTGTAGTAAATGTAACCTTCTTAGTAATCGGATCATACCTGCCGTTTGGAACAGAAACAGCTTTTCCGCTGCCGTCGATGTACCATACTGTAATATGCTCCGGATCCTTTAATTCTTCCGCGGTCGGGGTGTAATCAATGGTTACTTTTACCGAAGCATCGTCGCTGTTCCAGTTCAAGGTTTTGCCGTTAACTGATGCGCTAAGCTCAATAACCGGTTTATTGCCTATGCTGCTGCGGATATCTGCAGGTAACCCGGATTTATCCGCAAGACCTATGGATATTCCCACCTTTGCAGCGTTACCCAGTTCATTGCCATTAAACATATTTGAGGGAATATCAATCGTTCCCAATGGTGATTCTACAACTATAGTCCTATTTGCATCATCGGATGATATGTAGCTTGCAGGAATTTGAACAGCGTATTCACTGGCCCCCGATACCTGCTGCACATTTACGGTTACACTCTTGTTGCCATCAGCATTGGATCTGCTTTGAGCAAATGCTTTGTCCAGATCTGCCTTGCCAATATCGCCAGTAGCTATGCCATCGCTGCCTAAAGTAGGTTTAACAAAGATGTTATCACCGGAAGTGCTCGGCGGAACTGGCATACCACCTGTACCCGGGGTATTATCGGACGGTGGTGGCGGAGCAGCTGTTGTTGCATCAAGTTTTACCGGTTCATTTTGAAGTAAATCGGATGCGTCTTCAGCTATAATGTAGATGTCGTAGCTTGTTGAACTGCTTAACCCGGAGATGGTGAAGCTGGTCTCACTGTCGGCTGCTATATCCTCACTTCCATGGGATATTCCGATTGCTGCGCCGGAAGCATCCTGTCCTGTTTGTACCTCTATTGCCGTCGGAGAAACAGCGTTGTCTGCCATGACTACATAATACACCTTGCCGTATTCGTTTGATCTGGCAGCTACAGTAATTGAATTTACGCTTGAAGAAGCAACCTTCGGGTATGTTGCTGCAAATTCCGGCGGTGTTTTGTCCTCGAGAGTTGTAGCTTCAATAAGTATTACTGGTGATTGCATATTACCTACAGTGTCCTCTGAAATCGCATATATATCGTAATCAGTAAGACCTCTAAGACCCTTTATTACTGTGTTGCCTTCAACATTTGCGGTAAGGTTAATCGTACCCTTCAAGTTAGCCGCAATAGCTTCGCCGGCAGAAGTCGTTCCCTGCTTAACCTGTACATTGCTTGGTGCTGACGCTCCGTCAGGTAAGCACACAAAGTATGTCTTGCCATCCTCATCCAGCTTTGAGATTATTTGTACGGTTGAGTCAGTCACAACACCTCTGTCAGGTCCTGTGATATTAACAGGAGCAGTGTTGTCAATTGTAAAGCTTGTTGTGCCGCTAAGAGTTCCTGATACCGCATTACCTGCTATATCGGTACCCCCCATTAATATCGTCACTAAACCATTGCCGCTTCCTACATTATAGGTATATGTGAAATGTGTCGAATTTGTCTCAGACATTGCTGCATTGCTTATACTTATACCGGCCCCGCTCAATGTTATTACAGGAGGAGCAGTAGTTGACATAGCCTCACTGAACGCAGCTGTTATTGTTAATGAATCGCCTTGCTTCACAATTCCATCAGCATCTGAAAGAGTTATTGATGCTGTCGGAGCATCGCTGTCAATTGTAAATGAGCCGCCGCTGGTAGGTGCAGATACAACCACATTACCTGCGATGTCCGTTCCAGTGCCGAGTGAAACAGTAGCAGTACCGTTTCCCGTGGTAACCTCATAGTCACAGTAGTAATGCGTTGCGTCTGTTTTTGTCATGCTCAATCCGCTTGCTGTATTTGCACCGCTTATTGCTATTACAGGAGCAGGGCTGGCTGACATATCTTCACTGAAATTCGCAGTTATTGTCAGCTCTGTTCCCGTATTAACAGCCCCAGCTGCCGAATAAGTTATTGATGCTGTCGGTGGTGTGTTGTCCAGTGTAAACGATGCGCCGCTGGTTGGTGCAGATACAACTACATTTCCTGCGATGTCCGTTCCGGTGCCGAGTGAAACAGTAGCCGTACCGCTTCCCGCTCCAACAGTATAACTATAGGTATAACTTGTACTGTTGGATCTCGTCATGGCTGCGGAGTTCACAACATTTACACCGTCGAGCTTTATTGTCATATTTGGCGCCGGTGCCGGACTGTCGGCTATATCCTCGCTGAAATCAGCAGTTATTGTTAATATATCTCCTGATTTCACTATTTTGTCCGAATCCGAATAAGATATAGATGCTGTCGGAGCATCGCTGTCCAGAATAAAGTCGGATCCTACTGCTGATGCCGGAGTATTCCCTGCAAGGTCTATGATATTACCAAGGGTAACTGCTGCTGTCCCGTTTCCGTTACCAACATTGAAGGTATATGTATAATGCGTAGCATCAGTTTTGCTCATATCCACTGCTGACACATTTATACCGGCTCCTGCTACAGTTATCTTTGGGACTCCTGCAAGAGCCTCCGAGAATTCGGCATACACCGTCAGAGAAGTACCTCCCTTAACTTTACCATCGGTATCAGAGTACGTTATTGTTCCTGTTGGTGCAGTGTTATCTACTGCAAACGATGCACCGCTGGTTGGTGTAGATACAACCACATTACCGGCGGCATCCTTAGCTAAAGTAATTGATACGGTCGCATCACCGTTTCCGGAACCATTTACAGTATGATTAAATGTATATGTTGTAGCATCTGTCCGCGTCATATCAATAGCTGCTTGTGTACTTGCACCGGTAATTGTGATCTGAGGAACAGGGTCTGTAACTATCTCCTTACTGAAATGTGCTGTTATTCCGACTGTTTCACCATTCTTGAATGTTTTATCGAGGTCTGAGTATGTTATGTAAACAGTCGGATTTGTGTTATCAATTGTAAACGAGCCACCGCTGGTAATTGAACCTAATGCATTACCGGCTATATCTGTTCCGGTTAGCGTCACATTAGCGATTCCGTTGCTACCTGCTACCGTATAGGTGTATTTATATGTTTTTGCATCCTGCATTGCCATAATTGTTGACGCAACAGTACTGGCACCGCTTATTGCGATTGTTGGAGCCGGGCTGGCTGACATATCTTCACTGAAATTCGCAGTTATTGTCAGCTCTGTTCCCGTATTAACAGCCCCAGCTGCCGAATAAGTTATTGATGCTGTCGGAGCATCGCTGTCCAGAATAAAGTCGGATTCTAAAGTTGATGCCGGAGAATATCCTACCATGTCTACGATATTACCAAGGGTAACTGTTGCTGTCCCGTTTCCGTTACCAGCATTGAAGGTATATGTATAATGCGTAGCATCAGTTTTACTCATATCCACTGCTGACACATTTATACCGGCTCCTGCTACAGTTATCTTTGGGACTCCTGCAAGAGCTTCAGAGAATTCGGCATACACCGTCAGAGAAGTACCTCCCTTAACTTTACCGTCAGTATCAGAGTACGTTATTGTTCCTGTAGGAGCGGTAGTGTCTACCAACGTCTTTACACTAAAGACATCTGATAACTCTGAATTCAGATTGTACGCATCATTTCCCACTGCCTCAACTGTATAATTATAAGTCGTATTATGAGTGAGATTCTGGTCCGTAAAGGTGAGAGCGGCTGTTTTACCTGCAAATACTCCATTACGGAAAATATTATACTCAAGTATCCCTGATGCAGAGCTGCTTGCATTCCAGGTCAGCGTTATGCTATGGTCACCTACAGATGGGGCTGCAACGCCGGTTGGCTTTGTAGGAGCGGTGGGATCGGTCCATTCTCCTACCCCCGCTTTAACAGTTATTATATTGGATTTGGGTGAATAATTGCCTGCTGTGTCTACAGATAGTGCATACAAATTGTAAATTTCATTAAGTTCAAAACCCGCCAGAGATAATTCCAAATTAGCAGTAGTACCATTAAAACTTCCATCCTCCATGCCATTTAGCATAGAAATAATTTCATAGTGGTCAATTTCTGCTGGGTCATTATTTGTGTCAGCTAAGTATACAGTAATCGTCGCAGGTGTGGGAGATGACGGAGCAGTACTTACAAATGTGATCGTTGGCGCAGCAGGCGCGACAGTATCAGCTGCCGGAGGAGCGGTTATTGTCACCGGAGCGCTTTTTTCCGACATAACCTCAGACGCACCATTCATGCCGACGGCTTCTATTTTATATTCATAGATGACGTCTGGGCTTGCAGTAAAGTCTGTGTAAGAAGTAGCCAGAACAAGGCTTGTATTAATTTTCACATCGTCACGGTATACATTATATCCCTTAATACCGCCTGAATAGGTTGAAGGCTGCCAATTCAAGGTTATTGCGTTAACAGTCGTATATGTAATACCTGCCGGTGTTGTCGGCGCAGGATCAGAGGCAGGCGCTCCTTCTGTAACTGTCAGTGTTCCATTTGCTATAGGTGTTTCCTTTGCGATATATACCAATAGGGCTATCTGGTCATTGTTAAGAGCAACAATACTTCCGCTCTCATCAGTTTCAGGTTTTATCTTTTCAATAGTCTTAGATACCTGAGCAAATGCAGCATAGTTTGCAACAGTCACACCGTTATCCGCAGGCTTTACTATATAGTAATCACCGGTATCACTTGTGAATTGAAGCTTAATTCCCCCCGCGGTTCTGGTTCCGTCAATCAAGGCGCCAAAGCTTCTATATGCTCCTCCGTCTGTAGTGGGGAATCCGGCTATCGGCGTTGTATAATTGGCTGATTCTGAACTCAGGCTGTAGAATGCTGTGTAGTCTGTATCAAGATATATCGGGTTTAATCTTATATATGATATATCAATGCTTGTAAATCCATAATCCCCAGGGCTGGCATCATCATTATCAATGGCAACAGCAATCTGCTCCTTCTCAAATATCTCATCAAAGGTGGTATTTATGCCATCCTTAACAAGCTGGTTATCTATGCTCTCTACCCCTTTGAGCGGATTCTGGGCAAGGTTTTTGATGAAAGTATCACCAAACTTTTCATATAGATATAGTGCAAACAAATAAGCTTCACCGTATTCTGAAAGATTGTTATTAAATTCAAATAACCCTGCGTCAAAAGTCCGCAGCAGGTCACTCAGATAGCATTCAATATGCGCGATTGGTTCACCATAGTTATTTAATTTTATGGCAAGCTGTGAAAAAGCCTCATTTAGCCATGATTCCTCCAACTCATTTATAGAAGTATAATTACTTAAATAAACCTCGTATTGTATCATATGCTGGAATTCATGAGCAAGGGTTCCGAAAAAGCTTTCCATTGCGCTGGCATCATCCGGAAGTCCTTCATTAACATCCATATAAAATATTTCACTTTGGTTTGATATCCCGGGATAGTTAACCGAAGGCAGTTCATTAGCTGAATTATAGTACCCGGCTACATATGACCCGCCGCTGCTGCCATCTACTACATCCATCAAAAGTATATTGATTTTTTTATCTCTGTCAACATCCGGCGGATTTCCAAAGAAACCTACATTATTTGCATAAATGCTCTCAAACTCATTTACAATCTGATCAAGCATTTCATCCGTTACTGAAGTAATTCCCTGCTCCAGATAAATATACGAGTGAGCGCCTATCCTTTTCAAATCCGCTGTTACTGAATAATATACCGTAGTAACGTCACTCAGGTCTGCCGCATAAAACTCCTTGCTGCTATTAAGAGTCGGCATTACACTTGCACTAATCGTACTTTCACTTTGACTGTTCAATAGTATTATGTCCTCAGGAGTAGCAGGTACAGACTCAAATCCCGGCACGCCCATAATCGGTATAACAGGTAATTGAGTCTCAGGTAAACCCGCCGTACCTGCCGGTTCTCCCACTCCCTGCCCATAAACATTAATTTTGCTGGCCGGAAGGCAGAAACTAAAAAGCATAACTGCAAGAACTACAAAAAACGATACGACCTTTTTTAAAAAATGTTTCATCATACTCCCCCTAAAAAAATAATAGAACAATAAATCAAATCTCATTAGAACAACCTGAGAATTGTGAACATTAGCAAAAAAGAATTAATTTTTTATTGCCAAATTTATATTGTGTTAGTATAAATTTCCCATAAATAATATCATAATACAACTTTAATCTCAAGTCAACAAAATATGACAATATAATATAACGTAATACTACATTTCAGGCTATAAAGCGCGGTTATTCGAAGCTCATCCTAAGATAATACAAATCGCAAAATTATTTTCCAATGCATTATCACATTTCATGGGGTATAATGAAGAAAAGCAATGAAAATTAGTTTATAAAGGAATTGCTGTTCAATGTCAGTTGAAACAGACGTTGTCAACGACCTGGAATTTGATCTGAATAAGGCCATGAAATGCTGCAATGATTATGCAAAATCGATAGGAACCGGTTGCATGGTCATTAATTCTCATGGCGAATTATTGTATGCGACAAATGCTCAAAACAGTATATGCAATTTTTGCAAAGAGCTTGGACTGGGCAGGTCCGCTGACTGTAACTGTCGGAATGCACACCTTTACGGCGCTTATCAGGCTGAGAGATTTAACGGCAAGTACATCTATTTCTGCTCTTTGGGTCTGACATACTGGGCTTCCCCAATTATGAGCAAAGGCGCCATGCGCGGTGCGTTGATCAGCGGACCCGCGCTTATGATGGATCCTGATGAATTCCTGCTTTTCGACATCATAAATTCAAATAAAATAAAGCCTAAGATAATGAATTTAATTAAAAAAAACATTAAAGAAATTCCTATAATTCAGCCTGAAAGAGTGAACAGCTTATCAGAGCTTTTATACATTGTCACATCAAGTATTACCGCCGACGAACAGGAGAAAAGCCCGAAAACTCCGGAAGACGGAGAACAGCTATTTAATATATCCATGTATCTGGGCTATATCAATACCATGGGCGGCGAGGAAGCAGGCCCGACCGGATATCCCATGGAAAAGGAAAAGGAATTGCTGCTGCTTGTATCACAGGGAGATAAGGCTGCATCACAAAAGGTTCTTAATGAGATACTGGGCTATATCTTCTTTTCATCAAACGGTGATTTTGAGGTGATAAAATCACGTGTGCTTGAGCTGATCGTCCTTCTCTCCCGGGCTGCGCTCGAAGGCGGCGCAGATGTGGAACAGATTTTTGGTATGAACTATGGTTTCCTGAGCCAGATTCATGGCTTTCAATCCGTTGATGATTTGACGTACTGGTTGTCGGGTATTTTGACCAGATTCACGGATTGCGTATTTAATCTGGCGGATAACAGACATGTAGATGTGATATATAAAGCCATCAATTATATCAAGCACAATTATATGAGAAAGATTTCCCTTGAGGACGTAGCCTCCCATGTCTTTCTAAGCGCATCATACTTCAGCAAGGTTTTCAATGAGGGTGTGGGATGCAGCTTCAACAATTACCTCAATAAAGTAAGAATCGACGCGAGCAAAAGACTATTAATGGATAAGTCATTATCGATCGTCGAGGTATCCAATATATCAGGTTATGAGGATCAGAGCTACTTTAACAAGGTCTTTAAAAAAATCACCGGCATGAGTCCCGGACGTTACCGGGAATCCAGAGGTAAAAAATAGCTACTCAAACATCATGTTCTCCACATATTCGTCCATAAAGTTATTACATGCTGACAGTTCGATGTATTTCATTTTCACTTTAATATCCTGTGCTTTGCCGAGCAGCTTTTTTGAGATAAGGCTCCCGACCGCACCGGCCCCTGCAGCATTTCCTATGGACTCCACCCTGCCGCGCAGCTCTTTGGGCAGCAAGCCTATGCTCAATGCGCTCTCAATATCAATATAGTTTCCGAAGCCTCCGGCCAGGAAAACTCTTTTAATATCTTCCATCCTGATACCGGCCTGCCTGACAAGTATTCTGACGCCTGCAGCAATAGCAGCTTTAGCGTTTTGGAGCTCCCTGACATCCTTCTGGGTAATGGCGATATCTGTATCAAGCCCTTGCCCTGCGTTTTTTTCAATGAGAAAAGCGTTGAGTCCGTCAATTTTAATCAGCCTTCTCTTTAATTCCTCCGGCACAGAAGCGTCAATCTCAGTAGCATCCAGAATCCTCCCGGTTTCATCGATGACTCCCGCTGCAAGCATTCCGGAAATCATGTCGACCACCCCAGATCCGCATATGCCGATAGGCTTTGCATTATTGATCGTTGTATATTGAAAATCGGGAGTAAACGCGACTTTATCAATTGCCCCTGAAATACCCGCAACACCGTTTCTGATGTTCGCGCCTTCAAAAGCCGGCCCCGCTGCGGCCGAACATGAGTACATCCATTGGCTGTTACCCAATGCGATTTCACCGTTGGTTCCAATATCCATAAGCAATGAAATGTCATCCTGTTCATACATGCCGCTTGCAAGAACGGCGGCAACCGTATCGGCGCCAATATAGGCCGAGACAGAGGGTAAAACTATTCCAACACCCTGACCATTTATCCTGATTCCAAGTTGCGAGGCCTTAAACGTGTGCATCTGAGTCGATACCGGTATAAACGGTGATACTGCAATATTTTTAGCGGAAAATTTCATGAGGAAATGCATCATGGTGGTGTTCCCGACAAAGGCAGCCGCATAGATATCCTCCCGGCTGATATGCTGATTCTCTGTCAAATGGCCGATGATATCATTAATGCTGTCGATTATGGTTTGATTCATACTCTCAAGCATCTCTTGCGAATCCTGCGTAAAGGCTATTCTTGAGATAACGTCCGCACCGAACTTTTTCTGTGGGTTCTGCATTGAGTATACGCCGGCCCTGCATCCCGACACCAAATCCAGCAGGTATCCGACCATAGTAGTTGTTCCAATATCTACAGCAATTCCATAGACTTTCCCGGATGTGTCCCCCGGCTCAACCGATATAATGCTGCCGTTATAACTCACGGTTGTTATCTGGTAATCGTTCTGCCTCATTGCAGCAGAGATTTCGCGGATCCCTTCAAGATCTAGCGAAACATTTTGTTCAACGGCTGTGAGCCTTTCCAGATCCGACGACTGATCATTTGTATCCGGAGGTTCCAATGTGATGAGTTTTTTAACAATGAGCGGATCCAATCCGGCATCGATCTGCTTCCCATCGGTTGTAATCTGAGCTTTGGCCTGCGGGTTTTCCAAAAATACGTCCATATCGGCGCAGACATTGATGTAGCAGGCAAGACGATAACCATTTTCGAGGGCCGCTTCACCCAAAAGCTTTCTCTCCTTTTCGGAAGGCTCCGACAGCTGCCCGTGAACCCTTACCCTGCACTTGCCGCACGTTCCACTTCCGTTGCAGTAGCTTTCCACTCCGGCAAAAATACTGCTGCCGTTGAGAAACTGCAGCAGATTCGTCCCTGATTTCACTAAATATTCCGTAGTACCCTCTTCACGACGGATTTTTAACTTATGCTCCAAATAGCTTTTCCCCGCCAATCCCTCATTTTTTTATAACGCCCCGTAATATCATATTGCTACTTATTCGACGGTCATGATGATATCCTGATCATAGACCGCTTTTATCGACTTGCCCGGCGGAACTACCAGAAATTCATCCTCATTCCAGCTGCCCTCAAGCAGTGCTCTGATCAGATGTATATTCCCCGGATAAACCTTTAAGTCTTTACCGGCTTCTTCCGCAAGCTCCCTCATCCTGTCAAGATACCCCAAATGACCGGTCTCGGGCATGTCAATAAAGATCAGTTCGCTGCCGGGTCGCTCAGGATACAGCGTTTCCCGGATAAATGCAGCATTTTCCTCACCATACCGTTCTACAAGCTGTTCATAATCCAGATCAAGACCCAGCAGCTTACCTGTTTGTGTTTGTCTGATATACGAGTTTCCTCTTTCCATGTATCCCGACGAACCCCATTCCAGGCTTGGATTCTTGCCAAAATATTCAATAAATTTTTTCTTTGAACCAAGAAACAGCGTGCAGCAGTCATGCGCTCTTGGAATAATAAGAGGGATCGACCCGGCGGTAATCCCATCCGCTGCATTTCCACAAAGGCCATAGCCTAAAACCACAGCGTCATAGCAGCCTTCATTATCCGCATCATCAATACCTTTCTGGATCAGTCCGCGAAGATACTCAGGCTTTTCATGTGCGCCCTTTGATGTAAATACCGGGTCAACCGTATTGGGGGTAGCATATAACTCATGACATATCTCACGAGTTAAAACTTCACAGCAAATAAGCTTCAACCTCATGAATCAGGCTCCCATAATAAAAAATCCAAATCCTTACACGTTCATGTCTATACAGATTTTTGCCGCAACTTCGGCTGCCGAAGCAGCATCCGAAGTATAATAGTCCGCGCTGATCTGTTTGCAGAAATTATCTGTTACAGGCGCGCCGCCAATCATGATTTTAACCTTATCTCTCATGCCGGCCGTCTTTACTGCTTCAACTACGCTTTGCATTTCACCCATGGTTGTTGTAAGGAGCGCTGAACAGGCAATGATCTGCGCGCCTGTTTCCTTTGCAGCATCAACAAATTTCTCCGTTGGTACGTCCACACCCAGATCCACTACTTCCAGCCCCTTGCCTTCCATCATCATACGGACCAGATTCTTTCCGATATCATGAAGATCTCCTTTTACCGTGCCAAGAATTACTTTTCCTTTTGACTCAACTCCGTCTTCCGCAAGGAGCGGCTTCAATAGTGCTGTCCCTGCATTCATAGCCCTAGCCGCTATCAATACCTCAGGAACATATACTTCGTTATTTTTGAACTTGACTCCAATGATGTTCATCCCGGAAAGCAGACCGTCCTCGAGAATAACCTTAGCGCTCATGCCTTCGTCAATCGCCTGCTGAACGAGTTCCTTTACCGTTTTGGCCTTGCCCTGCTGAAGATTCTTGGAAATTTCCTCTAAAATACTCATAATTTTTTTGCCTCCTGAATTGGTGTTGTTTAGGCCTCAGTTTACAGTATCTATTTTACCTATTTGTATATTAAGATATTATAACAATAAACTATTGTAATTTTTAATTATAAACTGTAATTTTCTTGGATTTATGAAAATAGATATCCTAAAAGGGCCATTCCACACCGTAGGAACCACCCAGCTCCATCAGATCGGCTGCTACCTTGTCGCCGATTTCAATTCCTTCAGACAATAATTTTACCGCTGTCCGATGCTCAATTTCTCCAGGGATGAACACTTCGGGTGTTCCGGGGGCTGCAGGGCAGTTCTTTATATCGTCCAGTATATTATCCATCCTGCTTTTAAAATCATCAACGGGCATAAATTTGCCGACATTGATGACTCCCATAAAATGGCCAAGCCCCTGCGGGTTTTTAAAGTCCTTCCAGAAATTATTAATCTCTCTGGAATTATAGGCGCCCGACAGTGTACTGCACAGTATCTCTATGATGAATGCTATCGCATATCCCTTCGGTCCGCCGAAAGGAAGCATTGCTCCCTTTAAAGCCTTTGCAGGATCCGTCGTCGGATTACCATCCTCATCCACAGCCCAGCTGTCAGGTATCGCTTTGCCTTCTTTATCAGCCAGAATTACTTTGCCCTGCGCAACAACACTCGTCGCCATATCTAATACAAACGGCGCGTATCTGCCTGCAGGTATTGCGACAGACAGCGGATTTGTGCCAAACATAGGCTTTGACCCGTTGGTCGGGACAACACTTGCCGGACAGTTTGACATAGCTATCCCTATCATTCCTTTTTCGGCGGCATGCATCGTAAAGTATGCGCCGATGCCAAAATGATTTGCATTTTTAACAGCGGCAAAGCAATTGCCGTATTCTCTCGCTCTTTCGATGCAAATATCCATGACCTGAATCCCAATACTAGATCCTGTACCGTTATTTGCATCTATTAGAAGGGCAGTCGGCGAATCATTGACTATTTCCGGCTTTTGTCCGGGCTTTACTACTCCTGTCCGCACTCTTTCGGCATATGTGCGAAGCCTTGTGACTCCATGAGATGAAACACCTCTCAAGTCGGCCTGGATAAGGCTGTCCACATTGTTGGCAGCCTCATCCGAATCAAGTCCGGCTTTCATCATTATGCTCTCACAAAATTGTCTTAATTTCGCTGCGTCACAATTCATTTGAGTTTACTGATATATTCCTTTCCAAGCGTTGAAACCATTCCCAGATCAGAGCTCAGGGCTATAAACTGAGCGCCCTTGTCAAACCACATCTTCGCCTGCTCTGCGTTTCCAGCTATAATACCAACGGCTTTTCCGGCCTTTCTTACTTTTGATATGATATCGTCAATAGCCTCAAGAACCTTTGGATGGTTTGTTTCTCCGATTACTCCGAACGCCTGTGACAGATCATTAGGTCCTATAAAAATTACGTCAAGCTCATCGATCGTAAGTATTTCGTCAAGGTTTTCATAACCCTTGAGGGTCTCGCAATAGCTGACTATCATTGTGTTTTTGTTTGATAGCTCGCTGTATTCCTTCGCGCCCAAGGTTCCGTAACCGGCCGAACGCTGACTTGCCGCAAAGCCCCTTGCACCGATGGGAGCATATTTGACCCTGTCAACAATGGCTCTGGCTTCCTCATAGGTGTCGACCTGCGGCACCTGTACCCCTAGCGCCCCCGCATCAAGTGCCTGAAGAATTTCAGCGGCGCTGTTTTCCCTGACTCTGACGACAGCGGTCACTCCGCTCAGTTCTGCGGCTCTAATAAGGTTTATCATACTCTCCTTGCTCATGGCTGTGTGCTCATTGTCGATAACGATGAAATCAAACCCGGCCATACCTATGACTTCCACTATTGCCGGATCATTTATCCTGATAAAGGTGCCTACTGCTTTTTTCCCTTCCCTTAACTCCTTTTTCAGAGTATTTTCCATTATCATTCTACGATACCTCCCGTAATGCTTTCCTGATCTTCTTCGGACAAACCCAGGCGGTCAAAGGCTTCATTGAATCCCAATATATCCATGGTGCACTCGCCCATGCGAATTTTAGCCATTACTTGCGCCTCAGACTTTTCCTTTTCTTCCGCTTTTTTAATTGTTTCTTCCGCCATATCCAGCGGTACTACGACAACGCCGTCATTGTCTCCTACCACTATATCTCCCGGATTTACGACAACTCCGCCAATAGAAATTGTATTGTTTATCGTGCCCGGGTTGTGTTTTGTTGTTCCCTTCATCGATATTCCTTTGGAAAACATGGCAAAACCCATATCCTCGATTGGCACTGTATCGCGTACAGACCCATTAGTAACGATCCCGACAATCCCCTTTTCCATTGCCGCTACCGTAATGATTTCTCCCCAGATCCCCGCTTCCAAAAATCCGTCGACATCAACTACAAGTATATCCCCGGGTTTTGCAATCGAGACTGCCTTATGAAGCATCAGATTGTCGCCGGCGCGGCACTTTACCGTCAACGCGCTTCCGACGACTTGCGTTCCTGGCCATACAGGCCTTATATCACTGGTCAGCGCACCTTTTTTGCCCATAACCTCATGCAAGGTAGCAGCCTGCATCTCGGCATATGCTTCCAGAAGCTCCTTATCCGGGCGTTTAAAGTTTTTCAATATATCATACATCGGCCAATCACTCCTCAATTTTGCGATTCTGCTCAAATATCCAATCACTTACTATATTGTAGTTGGCTTTGCCTTTACCCTTTTTATTCATCGCCTCATAAACCTGGAATATAAAGTTTGAAACAGGCAGAAACATACTATCGCTCATCGATTGATCAATGCACAGCCCAAGATCCTTCCTCATAAGCTCCAGCTTGAAGCCCTGATCAAAATTCTGAGAGAATATAAATTTGGGAAGGTTGTTTTTAAACACCCACGAGCTGCCGCTGCTTTCGTTGACCACATCGTAAAGCAAGTTCCTGTCAATACCCATACTGTCTGCCAGACACAGCGCTTCCGACATGATGTATGTGTTACAGGCATTGAGCATTTGGTTAATCATTTTTACCGATTTTCCGCTTCCGACTCCACCTGTATAGAATATTTTCTTACCCAACAACTCAAGTAAGGAGGTATGCTTTTCAACAGCCTCCTTCTCTCCTCCGACCATAATGGTAAGCGTTCCCTCTGCCGCTGCCTGAACTCCTCCGCTGACAGGTGCATCTATTACCTTTATGTCTTTTCCTGTTTCCACTGCCTTCTGAGCAATATATTTTATGGTATCTCCACGGGCCGAGGTCATATCAATACATACGCATCCGTCCCTCAAGGAATTCAGTAGACCATCCTGCGCTGTGTATACCTCCAATATCTGCTTATCAGCAGGAAGGACCGTGATGATAATGTCACATCTTTCAGCAACATCAGCATACGACAGGCCCTCCCCGGCTCCAAGCTCCACAAGCTCCTTCACAGGTCCCTTGCTTCGGTTGTAGCAGATAAGCTTCATACCCGCTTTTAGGAGATTCATCGCCATAGGCTTTCCCATGGCTCCCAAACCTATAAAACCGATATTTTTATCCAATTGCGCTACCTCTCTTAACATGCAGCCATTATTTGATCAGTTTTTCATAATCGCCGACTACCTTGCGCATATTCTCCATTGTATTGATCGCCGCTTTGTAAAGACCTTCGGCTGCTTCTCTTGCAGTTCTTGTAGCTACTGTATATGGGTCGGTCACAACCTGTTCCTCTATTACCTTCACCCAATCAGCCGGTACTGCTTCAATTCCCTTCAGAGCTCCTGCCAGACCGCCGCCTACATACGCCTTGCAATCTGTATCTCTTCCAAGGTTAACACAGTAAAGTATTGTTTCGCGGGGCTCTCCCTTAGCCATATACATACATGCAAGTGCGCCTGACAATACTTCTACAGCATTTGACATGGAATGTCCGTTGTATTTTTCCTGATACAGCGGTCTGAGATCCTTCCATGTGTCTGCTTTATATGCCCACTCAAGTCCCAGCTCAACTTCCTGTCTCGGCACTTCTGAGAGGAATGAAAGAATTGTCTTGATGATGCTATCAACTGTTGCGTCTTCCTTTAAGGCTTCTGCTGCACCGGCTGCTATGGCGCCTGCAACCTCTATGGCATAGTTTCCTTTTACTCCCCTTACATCCTTAATCCTGCCAAGCTCATAAGCATCCTGAGCTGCCTGTCCGGGGTTGCAAGCATTAATAAGCCCTATTGGCAGAATCATTTTAGAAGTGCCTATCAATGCCGGCCATGATGCATACCTTCCAACCTCCCATGGCGGAACTCCAGCCTTAAGGGAGTAGTAAATAACCTGGTCCTGGGGGCCCAGCAAATATCCGAATTTTTCAGGATCAATATCATCCATAAAGGTTTGCGCAAGATCCATTATGTCAATACGCCCGCCTTTTTTCAAAATCGCATTGGTACACAAGCGATGTCTCTCATGTCCGTCCTCTGTCATTCCTGCAGGCCTTGTATGCGCATGGTATACAAGCTTCGGCCCAAATTGCTGCGTCCATATTCTGTCTGTGAGCTCACCGTTTTTTCCCCATTTTGTCTGAGGGAGCATCTTGTCCACAAACCCCCATTTTTGCTCGATTTCCTCGTAGGTGAATAACTCAGTCACGTCGCCCATTGAGTTACCGATTGTACATGCGGCCTCACATCCATAGATCTTTGAAAAAAGCTTATTCATAACTACCTCCTGTTTTTTAAGCAGTTAAGCTTATTATATTTTTATGTGCATGTATAGCCTGAACAGTTGTAACGCTATTCTTGAAATGAACCGGCAGCCCTGTATATCTCAATAATGTTTTCCAGCGGCGTATCATTCTGGACGTGGTTTGCCGGCGCCAATATAAGTCCGCCGTCCTTGCTGCAGTTTTCTATCCTGTCCAGCACTTCCCGTCTGACATCCTCAACTGTTCCAAGGGGCAGCGTCTGCTGGATGGAAATCGTTCCGTGCAGCGTAAAATCCTTGCCGTACTTTCTTTTTATCTGCGTAACGTTCATACATTCCGGCTGTATCGGATTTATTATGTCAACGCCTATCTCAACCAGATCCGGTATGACCTCCTCCATATTTCCATCACTGTGATAATATATCAGAATATCCGGATTCTCTTTTTTAAAGGTCTTAATCATTTCTGCAAAATTAGGTTTGTCAATCGCTCTCCACGCGTTAACGCTTACCATCATTCTGTCCTGCATGGCAATGTCTCCCGAGAAAGACAATATGTCGGCTCCTGCCCTGATCATCCTGAGTCCTTTCTCCGTTTCATATTCTGAGGTCTTTTTAAGCAGTGCCTCGGCAAACTCTTCATCGATAAGCATATCGCATAGATAATTCTCCAGACCCCTCATCTGCCAGCAGACCTTGAAGGGATAATTGAGCGTTGCGATAATCGCATACTTTCCTTCATACTGATCTATTCTTTTTTTCATACTTTCAACCGATTCCAGTACATCCATCTGCGGCCAGTTAAAAGAATCCAGATCCGTTGTGTCTGAAAAAGGCCCTCTCACCCATTCGTCATACAATCCGTTTTCCGATGGCTTGAATACAATACCCCAGGCATTTTCATAGGAGCCGTCTTCGTAAAAAAGGTACTTTGAGCCGCTCCTTTCAGAGCGTCCTCCAAGAACGCCATTTATTTTTTTATTAAATTCAGGGTGATCCTCCTTTACGGAAAGCCTTCTGATATCGACGCCAAGCTTCCTGTATAACTCCTCTCTGGATGAAAGACCGAGGTAATCGACAAGATTATCAGCTACATCAGACCTGGTGCAGTAATCCATAGGAACTCTGTCTGTCGGTTTATGAGCAATAGCCATCAGTACACGTTCCTTTGGTGTAATCTCTTTCATGTGTCCAACCCTCCTCATTTATGTCAGCTTTTAATTGCGCCTATCATAACGCCCTTAACGAAATATTTCTGTACGAATGGGTAAACCATTAATATCGGTACAATAGAAACAATTATAGCGGCATATTGTATAGTTCTTCCCACAGATTCTGTATCCGCCGCACCCACGCCTGTTGTCAGGCTGTCCGTGCTGTTAGTTATAAGCAGCTCTCTTAATATCAGCTGCAATGGATAAAGCTCGCGTTCTGTCCCCAGAAATACCATAGCCCAGAACCACGCATTCCATATGGCCACACTGTAGAACAGAACCATAACTGCAATGACTGCCTTAGATAATGGAATGATTATTTTTATAAATATCGTAAAATCTCCCGCACCGTCAATTTTGGCCGCTTCTTCGAGACTGACCGGAATGCCCTGGAAGTTTGTTCTCATAATGACCAGATTATACACGCTTACTGCGTTCGGTATAATCATAGCCCACATCGTTTGTGTCATATTAAGCTCTTTAACCCAAAGAAACGTTGGTATCAACCCGCCATGGAACAACATTGTAAATGTGATCATAAACATAATCGGGTTAGCCAGTTTCACGTTTTTCCTTGAAAGGCCATACGCTCCTAATGTAGTGAGTAAAAGACTTGTAGCTGTTCCAAGTACAACGTATATCAATGTGTTTTTATAGCTGGTCAGTATCATCGGATCCTTGATCAGAACTACCTTGTACGCTTCAAAGTTTAACTTGCCCAACGGAGTAAACAATAGTCCCTGGTGCTGCATAAGGGCATTTGAACTACTCAGTGACGCAACGACGACATACCATATGGGATACAGTGTGATAAGAATTGCTAATATCATTATGAACCCATTGAATGTGTCAAAAATTTTATCTCCAATCGTGCGTTTTCTTATCATCCTCTTCGCCCCCTACCACAGACTTGTCTCAGATACTTTTTTGCTAAACTTGTTTACAAGTACTAACAGCGTAAAATTAATCACAGAATTGAAAAGATCGATTGCGGTACTATAACTGTAGCTTGACTCCAGAATGCCTTTTCTGTATACAAAAGTGGAAATAACATCCGCAGTATCATAAATGGCGGGATTGTAGAGCAGCATTATCTTTTCAAAACCGACTGTCATAATAGAGCCAAGTCTCAATATAAGCATTATTATTACTGTTGGAAGTATGCTGGGTATGGTTACATATAAGACCTGCTTAAATCTGTTGGCGCCGTCGATGGTTGCAGCCTCATACAGCTGTACATCAACTCCTGACAATGCTGCCAGATAAATAATCGAGCTCCATCCCATATGCTGCCATATGTTCGTGCCGATAAAAATTGGCCTGAACCATTCGGGTGATGACATAAAAGAAATGGTTTCTATCCCGAATATATTTAATATATTATTTACAACTCCATTTCTGGAGAAGAAATCCAGTATCATTCCTCCTACAACCACTGTTGAGATAAAATGTGGCAGATAGGATATCGTTTGTACTGTTGACTTGAACCGCTTGTTCCTGATTTCATTTAACAGCAAAGCAAATATTATTGGAGCAGGGAAACCTGCGATGATATCAAATATGCTAATTAACAGAGTATTCTTTAACAAGCGTACAAAATAATAACTTTCAAAAAAGCTTTTAAAGTTGTCCAGTCCGACCCACGGGCTTCCTAATATACCTTTAAAGGGTGAAAAATTTTTGAAGGCGATTTGTATCCCGAAAAGCGGTACATATTTAAATATTACGAAATATGCAACAACCGGTAAAAGCATCAGATAAATCATTTTATTTCTTTTAATATCATGAGCATACTCGCGTAGTACACTTGCGAAACGTCTTTTATCGTTCCTCGCAGCCTTAACGGGCAAATCCATAATACCCCTCCTGATGAATTGGAACGGTACAGCACAAGTCTGTACCGTTCCGTACTATAACCGGCTTTCTCTTTCTACAGCTATAAAATTATCTTTTGCAGTAGAATTATCTTTGTTCGTAACGCTTCAGAGCTTCCTGCTGTATTTCCAATGCTCTTGCAAGGTTCAAGGATTCGAGTGTCTTAATATAATCGTCAAATTTGCTGATGTCCTCTTGTCCCAGAATGAATTTTGCAAACATTTCATCCACATAAGTTGTAAGCTCATTTTGAATAGAAGCTAATTCAATAGATTCTTCAGATGTCGGTGTAATCGGCGGCAGCGTCTTTTCAATTGAAGCCTCTGCCAATATTCCCATAGCTTCTTTCTGGTTGTCATATGTCATCATCTGTTCCCAGTATCTCAGATCCTGATAAAGCCTTGCTGATGTGCCGACAGGCATATACTTTGCTGCTGCACGGTCAAGTGACAATCCATCCGGATTCTTTGTTATTAATTCAGTGTACTTGTATTGTCCATTTTCAAATGTGTAGGTTTCGCCCTCTATACCAAGATTCAATAAAACTCTTCCGTCTTCACTGTAGAAGTAGTCGAGCAGCTGAGCAGATAGTTCCGGATGTTTATTCGCAGTTGTAATGACCATGCCTTCGTCAGCTACAGGGCTGTTTTCATCGTTTTTAAAGTTGTACATTTTCCCATCGGGAGCCTTCGGGTATGGAGCCTGAATCAGCTTGAAATTCGGATCAGTTTCAGCCATAACCTTTGTGTAGGTACCCATGTAGGAATTGAGAAGTCCATAGAATGAACCTGCTACGCCGGATGTTACCTTCGCGTCATGAGAATTTCTGTCAGTGGTAAGGAAGTCAGGATCTATAAGACCTTCTGCATACCATTTCTGCATAGTCGCCAGAAAATCCTTATATTCGGGCTGTGCAGGACCATATTTTACTGTTCCTTTTTCGTTATAGAAGGTGTATCCAATACCCCATGAACCTATAAGTCTCTGTAAACCGTTAATATTAGCAATCGGAGTAGAGATGAAGGGTATCTCATCAGCTTTGCCGTTACCATTTAAATCGGTGTTTTTAAAAGCTGTCAATACTGTGTACCACTCATCAATTGTAGTGGGGATTCCCAGATTAACCCTCTCAAGCCAATCCTTTCTTATCTGAAGACCTCCGCTGACACGGCTTCCGGCATCAATTCTGAGAAGCGGGTACATATATAATGTTCCGTCATCCGTTACAGCATTTTTTGCGACATCAACATTTTCCGCCATTATCGCAGAAAAGTTTGGAGAATAATTCTCAATAAGATCATTCAGCTTAAGTATAGCACCATCATCAATTGCTTTTTGAGGGCCGCCGGGATATCTGCTTCCCCAGTTATAATGTATAATGTCCGGTAAATCGCCCGATGCAAGCAGCAGACTGAACTGTTCTTTTTCCTGACCAACCGCAGGATGGATAAATTCGATTTTGACTCCGGTTCTTTCCTGAAGTTCCTGGAAAGCCAGCATCTCACTATAGCTTTTAATGGATGCGGCAGCTCTTTCAGCAAGGCCTGCCCACAGGGTTAAAGTAATGTCTTCTGTAGTAAGCGGAAGTGTCAATTCAGATAGCTTTCCGCTCTCTTCGGTTGTAGCTTGCGCAGTAGTAGTCTGGGCTGTGTCAGCAGTTGACGGAGCTGGAGTGTTATTGTTTTGTCCGCAGCCTGCCATTAATGCTAAAACCATTACTAAACTAAGCAGTATTGCTAGAAATTTCTTCATTCAAGCATCCTCCCTTAAATTTTTCAACATAATGATATTTTTCAATGTCTGAAGCGCTTCATGCATAACTATAATTTGTTTACCCTGCAATTAAAACATGCAATTTTCAATTTCGCTTTGAAAAATTGATAAAATCAGATCAAAAAAGTATGCAATTTTTAAACTGCAAAATTTGCATACTTCCGCGTCCAATGGCTGTCTGACTATGTTTCAGGCAGCCGCTAATTCTTCTTGAACGATCCCGGCGTCGTGCTTGTATGTTTTTTAAACACTCTTATGAACGAAGAATCATTTGTAAATCCTACGTTTTTTGCTACTTCGCTGATTGTCATATCAGTATTGACAAGCAGCTCCTTTGCCTTATCAATGCGAATGTTGTTTAAATAGCTGTTCAGATTTTCACCTGTCTGTTCCTTAAAAAATCTCGAAAGGTATGGAACAGATATGTCGAATTCTTCAGAAATCATCTGCAGGCAAAGATTTTGGTCTTTGTACCTTTTTTTAATAAAAGCCTGGATATTATTTGCCAATCCGGTATTATGACTCTTTTTATTATTATTAATAAAATTGCACAGGTTAGTGAATATCCTAATTAATCTATCTTTAATTTCATCCACAGTACTACAGTCGTTCAAATACGAATTAGGATTGAAATCCTCGCGGAAAACCGACTTGTAATCCGTCTTAAGCTCATCAATAATTACCCTCACGACAACACCTATCATATTGGAAAACAAAAGCTTCAGAATATCGGGAGACAAGTGTCTTCTTGTCACATTTTCTTCATAAATGTAATTAAATGCTTTTAGAACATTTTCCAACTCCCCGGCTTTAAAATATCTTATCAGCCGCACTTCCAATTCAATCGGAAAGTAATAAACCTGATCGCTCTTTACGACACTTGAGTATTGAATGACAGATCCATACCTGCCTAAAATTCTATACTCCAGTGACCTGTTCGCTTCCATAAACGCCTTGCTTATATCTTCAGCTGAAGAATAAACGGACCCGACCCCAATGGTATAGCTCAGTCCCAACGCGTTCTTAACGCTCTCAATTGCCTCGCTCGAAAGCTCATTAACCATGGACAGTGATGCTTCGGCATCCCCTGCGTTAATATTCATTATTATACTGGGATTTTCGTTTTCTGTTTCCGTTACATACGAGATAATATCCTGGTTGACAAATTTTGTTGATAAATGGTCGTATGTTTTTATCCTTGAAATTCTGAGCAAATCATCGCTAATATCTTCATGCTTCCTATCGAGACTCAAAACTGCTACCGTAAAAAATTCATATGGGAACCTAATTCCAACCGACTCATATGAATTTTGTCCGGATACAACCGGCATATTAATTCTGCCATACAGCAAGCCGTGTAAAACATTATCCCTTATGATGGGCTTTTGCTCGTTCAGAAGCAGTTGAATCCTTTTATCCTCTTCCACGATTTGCGTCATCATGTTCTCGATATAGTCAAACTCATTTTTACCCTTACTTGCTCCATCTGACGCCGGATCCCTATCCATGCTGCCGGAGAATAAATTCATAACTTTTTTTACCGGTGAATAATTCTTATATGCAAATAATATCGCAATTGCTACTCCAATGGCTAGGTTCAAAAGGAAAAACACGAGAGTAATCGTTCTGATATTGGTCAACTTGCCCAAAAATACGTTCAAGGGCATAACTGAAACGTACTTCCAACCATGCTGATTGGATGAAATATATGACACTGCCATTGTTCCCTGAACCGTATTGACAGCTGTATAGCCTTCATCATTGACAAGCCATTCTCCGGGAATATCATCAATGGCTATGTCAGATTCGTTTGCTATAATCATTTCTCCATTGCTGTCCGCAATATATAGAAGCCCATTGTTCAGCCATTGCAGGTCACCGAGTACAGACCGCAATTTTTCTTCGTCTATCGATATGACGATTGCAGCGCTGGGTGTGTTATTGAGTATGATAGGTATGGGACGAATAAATGTAAGGTTGCTGTTTTCTGATGCTTTTCGCCTGGTAAAGACGTTTTTTGTAGATATTTTAGTTACATTTTCCCATTCGTCATTGTCAATATTCATGTGATTTTTGAAAAGCTCAGATTTCCAGCTGGCAGTTGGAGTTATGACAGTATCACTGTTCCTGAAATAAACAAAAAAGCTTTTGATAAAAGGGTATTTATTCTTATATACCGCCAGATCCCTCATTATATTGTAGATCTTGTAATGATTTGCTGGGCTGATTGAATTGTATACATTCATATACTCATTAATTCGGGTATTTAATCCAATATCCATGGAAAGCAGCTCAACCTGCGCCAGCTCATTATCAATGTATGTGCGGGCCTGCTTTAGTATTGCGGAATTAGACCGCATTACTTCCTCCTCCATAGTATCTTTGGCGAAATAATAGTTAACATAATTTATGAAAAGAGAAACAATTAAAATAACTGCGTAGGATATGACCAATATCCTAAAGTAATATCTTTTTGGCTTCTTCATTTTTCACCAGTCCTTACTACTAATTATACACGTTCAATTAAACTCTTCAATTCTTTTTATATTGTCTTGGCGTCATACCTGTATATTTCAAGAACAGGCGATTAAAGGATCGCGTTGAATTAAACCCCACATTATAGGCAACCTCAGTAATGCTCATATCCCCGTTTTTAAGAAGTCTGCAGGCCTCCGATATTCTAAGTGTTCCGATATACTCGCTAAATCCCATATGCAGCTTCTGAGAAAAAAGGTGAGAAATATAATACTTACTGACGTGCAGCGCTTTGGACACCGTTTCAAGCTGTATATCTCCGGTATAATTATCGGCGCAATAATTTAAAATTGCCTTTATGGTGTTTGCATCGGGTGATTTTAAATTTTCAAACTTCATCATCTTAAACAACTCGCTGAGCAATATCAAAAAATAGCCCTTGATACAGGTATGATAGAATTGCGGCTTATGCATATTGACTTCAACAATGCTGTCAACAAGAGGAAGTATTTTATTGTTATGGGAAGCCTTCTCAATTACCGGCGATACAGGAATCTTACTCTTAAATATAGTTTGGAATTCCGGGCACATGTCAGGCGGAAAAATGCTCAGAAAATATTTTTCATTATCAATTTTCTGATATTGATGAATTTGGTTGGGGAAAACGATAAAAGCATCCCCCGCGCAGACAATATACGTCTTTGAATCAACAAGAAGCTTGGTGCGGCCCTCAAGCATGTATACCAGTTCAATATGGTTGTGCAGATGAGCCCCAAAAGCCAAGCCGTTTCCATAGTGTGCACGTATGGACAAATCTTTATTTTCATAAAAAAAATTCATAATCAGCTACCCTCATAAGAATCTCACAAGAAGCGGTAATAAACACAGCAATATTTGTCTTATATTATACTGTTTTTTACTTGCATCATAACACTTCCTGACCTAAAATACAACTAGACTCTATTTAATAACATTGGTATAAGATGGGAGGAGGTATTTATTATGTTACCAATCGCACTACAATTGTATTCAGTTAGGGATGAACTGGAAAAAGATTTTATCGGAACACTCAGAAAAATCAAAGCATTTGGCTACGACGGCGTTGAATTTGCAGGGCTTTATGACAATCAACCCTCAGATGTCAGCAATATTCTGAAGGAAATCGGACTAATCCCATTATCGGCGCATGTTCCCTTTACAGACCTCATCGCAGATCCGGACGGGGTGATCGGTATGTATGCCAGGATAGGGTGCAAATATATTGCCATTCCCTACCTTACCCCTGAATATCGTCCCAACGCGGAAAGATTTAATGAAGTGATCAAAGGAGCCGGGATTATTGGTAAAACAGCAAAAGAGCTGGGTTTAAAACTGCTTTATCACAACCATGATTTTGAATTTGAAAAAGTGGATGGCAAATACGCGCTGGATGTTCTGTACGAAAGTGTACCGGCGGAACTGTTAGAAACTGAAATAGACACCTGCTGGGTAAATGTAGGCGGAGAAAATCCGTCGGATTATTTAAGGAAATATACCGGTCGCTCACCGGTCGTTCATTTGAAGGATTTTGTCATGCCGGGCAAGAAGCCGGAAAAGATGTACGACCTCATTGGTATAGATAACGATAAGAAGGAAGCGGAAGCGTCGGCCTTTGAATTCCGTCCGCTGGGCCACGGTGTGCAGAACTTCGAGGAAATTCTTAAGGCATGCGGGGACGTCGGCGCAAAATGGGTTGTTGTAGAGCAGGATGCGCCGTCCATGGGTAAAACCTCTGTCGAATGTGCGCAAATCAGTATCCAATATTTGAAAAGTATGAAATAAAAACTTGGTAATCAGGAGGAGCTGTTATGTCAGATAAAGTACTGAGTCAATTTACGCCAACCGTTGAACACGGTGGTACTGTCGATACAACAAGGAAATTGAAGTTTGGCATTATAGGAACCGGCTGGATCGCCGAATCATACGTCGAAAACATAAAGCTGATGCCTGACGTAGAAATCACCGCAGGTGCGGATTATATCAGCGGCAAGGCTGAAAAATTCTTTAAGAAGTACGGCTTACCCGATGTACGCTGCTATCAGGATCACAAGGCCATGCTTGAGGAAGAAGAACTGGACGCCGTGTGTGTATGCTCTTATAACAGCACGCACGCCGAATGTACCATTGACGCATTGAAAAAAGGCGTGAATGTTCTGCTTGAAAAACCAATGTGCACTACCATTGAAGAGGCCGCTGACATCATCCGGGCTGAAAAACAGAGCGGGAAGCTCTTATCCATTGGCTTCCAGCCCCGCATGGATGAGAACATGAAAATGATCAAGAAGATCGTTCAGTCCGGCGAGCTCGGTAAAATCTACTATATTCAGACCGGCGGGGGACGCAGAAGAGGCATTCCGAACAGCACCTTCATTGAAAAAAGGACTGCCGGAATCGGCGCTCTGGGCGACATTGGCTGTTATTCACTGGATATGGTGCTGAATGCAATCGGTTATCCAAAGCCTTTGACCGTATCGGGTTATAAATCAAATTATTTCGGAACAAATCCAAAATACAACAATCCGGAAGATGCCGCAAGATTTGATGTGGATGATTTCGCTGCCGCATTTATCCGTCTTGAAGGCGATATCGTTCTGGACTTCAGGATCTCCTGGGCAATGCACCTCGACACGCCGGGCGATACCGTCATTCTGGGTACAGAGGGCGCGCTCAGGATCCCATCGACGGAATGCTGGAACGGTACAGTCGGTGGCCCTATGAAGCTATACAAGGATGTTGCGGGGAAACAGGTAGAGATGGAGATCCCGCTATGTCCACAGGAAGACAGCTTTAGCGGCCTCTTCTACAAAAAACTTCGTTCCTTTGCCGATGCAGTTAAAAATGGCGGCGAGCCGCCGGTCCCGTCCGGTCAGATTTTTTACAACCAGGCGATAATAGACGGCATAATGAAATCCTCCGAATTGGGCCGTGAAATTGAAATCGAGCTGCCTGATATCGGCTGAGGTCATTTCCTGAACACCAATCATAGGGCTTTGTGCCCAGCCCTGCAGCTATGCAATTCTATGCGCCGTGTGCTCCGCACATGGCGCTTTTGATTGTATGCTTTAATAACACAGAGGTGGTCACCGTTCCAACCCCTCCAGGTACGGGTGTGATCGCCTCTACCTTATCCGCAACGGCTTCATAATCCACATCTCCGCAGAGCTTCCCGTCAAGCATATTAATGCCTACGTCGATTACGACCTGTTTTGAATGCACAAAATCCTCATTGATCATTTTTGCCACGCCTGCACAGGCAATCAATATATCTGCATTTCTGCACTCCTGTGCAAGATCGGCTGTTTTCGTATGGCAGATCGTAACAGTGGCGTTTTTCCCAAGCATAAGCATGGATAGCGGCTTTCCAACCACCAGACTTCTGCCCACGATTGTGACCTTTTTTCCTGCAAGCCCGATTCCGTAATAATCAAGCATTTCAATCACTGCCTGTGGCGTGCATGGCGGGAATCCATTTCTGTTTCCGGCAAATACATAAGATGTGTTTACGATACCCATGCAATCCACATCCTTCTCCTGCGCAATGAGTGATTTTAACCGCTCTTCTGAAAGATGAGCCGGTAATGGCCGAAATATAAGAATCCCATGGACTTCTGTATTATGGTTAAGATCTGCGACTGTCTCTTCCAGCTTTTCCTGTGAAACATCTGCCGGTAAAACAATGATATCCGCCAGAGCCTTCACTTCTCCAAATCTTTTTTGTATTCCTTTTTCATAAGCGACATCATCCTGCCTGTCTCCTAAACGAACAACCGCAAGCCTGGGGACGATCCCGGCCGCAGCCAGAACATCTATTTCTTCGAAGAACTTTTCTGCAAGCGCTTTTACTACCGGCATACCTCTTAATTCTCTCATGTGTTTCCTCCCAGATCATCTGCTATCGCCCGGTAAACAGCGTCGCAGCGAGGCACGCCGTTCTTGAGCAGTTCATTGGCCTCCTTGTTCAATTCTGATGCGACTTCCCTGTGTTTCATCATCCCGGTGTTTATATAGATATTCATTATTGCCCCTTCCATGGCACTTCTGCAAGCACACGCCGCAACTGCAACATCACTGATAGCAAGCTTAGAGCCTTTTTTAAGCAATTCCTCCATAATATCGATAACGCCGGACAACTCCCGCAGCAGCTCCAACGGAACGCCGGAAGCATCCATCAACGCCTTCTCCAGAATCTCTGCCCGGTTTTCATTGTCCTTCGGAATGGAATAGGCGACGGAAAGCGGCTCGAAAACATCGGCATCCTTTTGGATAAATTCCAGCAAGCGTTTGATAGATGCTTCTGTTCTAGATAAAATTACATCAATATCTTGTTGATACTCCGCATATTTTTTCTTTCCGGTTGTCAGATTCGCCACCATAGAGCAAAGAGAAACACTGATCGCTCCGATCAGCGCACTGGCCCCTCCTCCGCCTGGTACAGGCGATCCCGATGCCAACCGGTCGATAAATTCATTCACTGGCAACTTCATAGCTGGTCTCCTTTTGTTTTCATACTCTGCTAATTCCGCCATAGGCGTATAATAGCCTCACTCGTTGAGGTTATTATACCATTTCACCGGCTTCTGTCCTAGTTATTTTCAGTTACATTTTGTAATTTAACATTTTCTTGATAGCGTGCAATAAAGGAAACAGGAGTGGTTGCTCAAATTTCATAAGTCTAGGCTGCCTAACTGCACGTCGCTGCTCAAATTTCATAACTCTAGGGATTAATAATATAACACAGCTCCTGATTACGTAAACCAATCGTTGAAATACGCTCCTTATAAATCCCATTTGTTATCAAATTTGAGCAGCGTAGCATATTACTATTCCCATTAATTGCAAATTTGAGCAACGCGGACAGATATATCTCAGCCAATTCTCTTTTTAAACTCCGCTGTCAATGCCGGAAGCACCTCAAGCAGGTCTCCGACAATACCGAACGTTGCAACCTTGAAAATGGGCGCATCCGGGTTTTTGTTTATTGCGATGATCGTATCGGAGGAGGACATCCCGGCAAGATGCTGAACAGCGCCTGATATTCCGCATGCAAAGTATACTTTGGGACCGACGGTTTTACCGGTCTGACCTACCTGATGGCTGTAATCTATCCATCCTGCATCAACGGTCGCACGGGAAGCTCCAATGGCTCCCCCAAGAACATTTGCAAGCTCTTCCAGTAAGGCAAAGTTCCTCGGATCACCCACGCCTCTGCCTCCTGATACGATGATGTCAGCTTCTGTAAGATTCACCTTCTCACACAATGTTGTAACGATATCTGTTACCTTTACCCTGGTATCTTCGGGTATATTAATTTCTGGCCGTATTATCTCCCCATTTCTGGACAAATCCTGCTCAAGCGCTTTCATAACCTTTGGCCTCACCGTAGACATCTGCGGTCTGTGATCAGGACATATAATCGTGGCCATAAGGTTGCCTCCGAATGCAGGACGTGTCTGAAGGAGCAATCTCTTCTGCGGATCGATCTCAAGCTTTGTGCAATCCGCCGTCAGCCCGGTATTCAGCCGTGAAGCCACTCTCGGCGCAAGAGAACGGCCATATGTCGTCGCTCCTAGGAGGACAATTTCCGGCTTGTATTTTCTGATAAGCTGTACAAATATATCGGCATATGATTCGTCATTAAAATTTATCAAAGAAGGATGCTCCACCATGTATACTTCATCAGCGCCGTAAGATATGAGTTTTCTCGCAGCGGGCTCCACATTGCTGCCCATCAGTATTGCCGCCAGCTTTACATCAAGCTGATCCGCCAGCTTTCTGCCCTCGCCTAGCAATTCAAGCGCTACGCTCGAAACTTCTCCGTCTTTTTGTTCTCCAAACACCCATATATCTTTATACTGAGAGATGTCAACAGCAGAACCCTTCTCATCCTTTTCAAGCTCTATCGCTTTAAGCTTGCATGAGGAAACGCATGCTCCGCATAGAGTACAGTTTTCCTGTATCGCAGCCTTTTTTTCCGTCACCTTGATAGCATTGAACGGGCAGGCTCCTATACACAGTCTGCAGCCAACACATTTATCCAAAAGAATTTTTATCGAAGCCATAAAACCCTCCATAATTCCCCATAACGCAATATTTTCAAATATCACGCAGCCTAAATTAGCACATGGCTTTAGCCACACACTGGAAACTGCATCGTCAATAGCTTATCCGCAAGCTTTGCAGCCTGTTGTGCGGCATCGCCCTCAATCATTTCACTGTTGATTTCATGTACCGGAACGAATGTTTTGACAACCTGCGTAGGAGAGCCTTTTAGGCCGCACAGGTCCTTATCGGCGCCGATGTCGTCGGCAGTCCAGATGTTAACAACAGCTTTTTTAGCTCTCATCATGTTTTTGATAGATGGAAGTCTGGGCTCATTTATTTCCTTAACCACGGTAATAACAGCAGGAAGAGGCATTTCAACCACCTCATATCCGTCCTCAGTCATTCTCTGGCATCTAATATAGTCATCTCTGATTTCTTCTATTTTTCTTACATAAGTGGTGTGAGGATAGCCGAGTTTTTCCGCAAGGCTTGGCCCAACCTGTGCGGTATCGCCGTCGGTAGCCTGTTTTCCGCAAATGATGAGATCAGCGCTGCCAATTTTTCGAACACCCATTGAAAGAGCATAGGCAGTTGCGAGGGTATCTGCTCCGGCAAAGGCTCTGTCGCTAAGCAGAACTGCATCATCAGCGCCAAGACCAATCGTATCCTTCAGGAGCTCCGCAACTGAGGGTATCCCCATGCTGAGGACCGTTACCTTGCCACCGGCTCTTTCTCTTATACGAAGACCTTCTTCAACGGCATATGTATCGAAAGGGTTTATGATAGATTCTACGCCCTCACGGATAATAGTATTGGTTTCCTTGTTCATCTTGACTTCCATAGTGCCCGGAACCTGCTTTATACATACAACAATGTTCATAGTATCTGGATCCACTCCTCTTTAGCTATATTATCAGTCACTATTTCTTTGAGGACTCTTTGATAAGCTCCAATGCGATAACATTTCTCTGGATCTGATTGGTCCCCTCATATATCTGCGTAATTTTCGCGTCGCGCATCCTCTTCTCAACAGGGTATTCCTTCATATATCCGTAACCGCCAAGAACCTGTACTGCATCGACTGTAACCTTCATTGCAGTATCGGAGGCGAATACCTTGCACATTGCCGACTCCTTTGAAAAGTCCTTCGCGCCGCTGTCAATAAAACGGCAGGTCTGGTATACCAGCGCTCTGGCAGCTTCTATCTGGATCGCCATATCCGCCAGAATATGCTGTATCGACTGGAAGGAGGAGATAGGCTGATCAAACTGAACCCTTTGTTTTGAATACTTCACCGCATCCTCAAAAGCCCCCTGCGCGATCCCAAGAGCCTGCGACGCAACGCCCGGCCTCGTTCTGTCCAGCGTTTTCATTGCGACGATAAAGCCCATTCCTTCTCTTGAAAGAAGATTTTCTTTGGGTATTCTGCAGTCCTCAAATACAAGCTCCCTTGTGCAGGATGCTCTGATTCCCATTTTGTCTTCCTTTTTGCCAAATGAAAAACCGGGAGTGCCCTTCTCAACAATAAATGCGGAAAAGCCTCTGGCGCCCTTGCTTCTGTTGGTGCATGCAACTACTGTATATACATCTGCTTCTCCGCCATTTGTAATCCATTGCTTTGTTCCGTTAAGGACATATTCGTCCCCGTCCAATACAGCTGTCGTCTGAATTCCGGCGGCGTCACTGCCCGCATTGGCTTCCGTGAGACCGAAAGCAGCAAGCTTTTTACCTGCGGCGATATCGGGAAGGTATTTCTTCTTTTGATCTTTGTTACCAAAAAGAATGATCGGGAAGGTTCCGAGTCCGGTTCCCGCAAACGACAGAGAAATTCCGCCGCACGCACGGCTCAGCTCTTCAACCACAAGAGCCATTTCAAGGATGCCTCCGCCAAGCCCGCCATACTCTTCCGGTATGTAAACGCCGCACAGATCGGAGTCGGCGAGGATCTTCACGATATCATGCGGGAAGATGCCTTCTTCATCATACCTGATGGCCACCGGCGCAATTTTCTCATCGGCTATCTTTGCCGCAAGCTCCTTTATCATCTGCTGTTCTTCTGTCAGGAAATAATTCATGATACACTCTCCTCTTCATGGGAAAAATAATTTTATTCGTTACAGGCTACCAAGTTATCATTTGCTATTAATATCAGGTAATAAATCTATTAAAAGTATAATATATATTTTTCGCCTGTGCAATAATATCTTTCTGCTCACAGTTCATCTTTTCCATATCCTTGTTCGAACGTTTGTTCTTGACTTATTATGGGAAATATAGTAAATTTTTATTGTATTCAGGTCGAGTAAATTGCATACAAAATGTCGGGATGTATATTGGGAGGTTCAATATGAAAAAAATAAGAGATTTCACCTGTTTTCTGCTGCTGGTTTTTTTATTCGTGATATTCCCCGCAAGGGAGGCAGTCGGTGCGTCCAATGTAAAAAGTGCGGACACTCAGCCGCCGTCGGCGCCAATAGGCCTTACGCTGTCCTCACACAGCCATACCTCGCTCAATCTCTCCTGGAGCCCTTCCGCCGATGATACAGGCGTCAAGGGGTATACGGTGTACAGGAACGGAAGCAGAGTGGGTACCACTTCTACAACGGGCTACACGGTAAAAAGACTTCTGCCCGGTACGACATACAGCTTTTTTGTAAAAGCCTACGACAGTTCAGACAATTATTCCGCTCCAAGCAGCAGTGTCCCCGGAACGACCCTGCCGGATACGAAAGCGCCGGGAAAAGCTTTTGGATTGAAGGGGACCTCCGTCACTGAAACCCAGATCACACTTATGTGGTCGCCTGCTACAGACGATGTTAAAGTTAAGAACTACGAAGTTTACTGTAACGGCGTAAAGAAAGGAACACCGGCAAGGACTATCCTCACCGCAAAGAATCTCATCCCCGGCAAAGCTTATAAATTCAACATCATCGCTGTTGATACGGTTGGTAACAGATCCGATTCCAGTGAATCCGTAGTAATCACAACATTGAAGGATCTAAAAAAGCCCAGTACTCCTGCCGGATTAAAAGCAGTCAAGGTAAAGGGCTCTTCAGTGTCACTTGAATGGGATGCATCCTCAGATAATACCAAGGTTTCCGGTTATATTATTTACTGCAACGGCGCTGAGCTCGAAAGATCCAAAAAGGCTTCCCGCACAGTTACCAATAAATCAAAGCCTGTGATAGGTATATACTGGGTTAGGGCTTACGATCTGTCCGGAAATCTTTCCGATGCAAGCAACAAGGTAACGATCATCAGGCCTTAGCGCGTAAATGTTTCTGACCGTACGTCAATATCGAATGGACTGCGGCCATTACTTCATTCCGAACATTTTTTCCTTCAAATCAAGGTAGTACAGATAGTTTTCCTCGCTGACATCCGGAGGGCATCGATGGTCGCAGAAGGGGATATAACCGCCCCGTTCAACCAACGGTGCAAGTGAACCAAGATACGCTTTGATAGCATCCTTTCCTGTCTTCAGCTGTATCTTGTCAACACCTCCCATGATTCTCAGCAGACCTTCGTATTGCTGTAAAAGCTCTGCGGGGTGCGCGCAACCGTTTACCTCATAGGGGAACAGTGTATTAATGCCGCCTTCAAGAAGATAAGGGAGTATTGGCCGGACATCGCCGTCACAGTCGGTATACCAGATATCTATACCGTGTGCCATGAGCTTTTTATTGATTCTCTTATATCTCGGCATGACGATATCTCTGAAAAAGGGCACTGAAACAATAGGACCGTTCTTGAAGCAAATGTCTTCCCAACCGGAAGCATAGTCGAAGCTGAAATGAGGCAGCACCTGATCCAAAAAACCTTCAACGAGCAGGCAGCAGGTTTCCACCATATCCTCGACCATTTCAGGATAATCATAGCAGGCATACGCCAGGCCTTCAAAAGTGAGCATATCACGGATCTTTCCTATCATCGAACCGCAGTCTACCCCCAGCGGATAATCCCGGTCTTCCGGGTGAAGCGCCTTTAGCGTTTCAATATCAACTTTCCTTTTTGGGTCATTTAGTTTAAATCTTTCCGCTTTACATTCATCCCAATCTTCAGGTGTTACAATCGTCGCTTTTATAAAATGGGGTATTGTGTCATGTTTGTCCTTCGGTACCTCAGCAAGAAGGCCGTCGCCATTAATGATAATTTGTGTAGTCTCGGTTTCTTCCACTGTTTTTTCTTCAAAGGATGGCTCCATCCACAGATTGCCTGAGATACGCTCAATTCTGTCAAAGTTAAAGAACACATTGGCTTCTTCCTCAGTCGTAATGCCATTCTTTACAAACATGTCCCACTCTCTGTAGTTTTCATCCCAGTATCCGAATTCCATGTTGAAGCAACGGTCAACCGGCTTATAATGCATCTGATTGTTGAATCTTTCACGATCTGTCATGGTGCCTTTCCATTTTTCTCTGCAAGGTACTATTCTTTTCATTGCTTCTTCCTCTCCTTACTTTATATAAGATTCTTGCAACAACCCTAATTTTATTATAATATTGTTAATATAGACTTCCAATACGGCTAATTGCTATAAAATATAAAAATATTGCTATTGTGCAAAAGAGAGTGCGAAAGGCCCACCCTGTCAACGAGTTCATAAGTCCCTATAAACCGAAGGACCTAATCAATTTATAGGTCTTTTTTTTAATAAATAGTGATTTTGGTTGATACAAATCAATTGTGTAATCATGATAAAATTTAGTATGGAGGTGATACTATGCCAAATATATCCAGACACATTAAAAGTGAAAAGGGAGCAGCAACAATTATTATTGCTTTGTGTATGGCAGTACTGCTGGGATTTACCGCACTGGTAGTAGATGTTGGAGTAATTACATCTGAAAAAAGCAAAATAAGCAATGCTGCAGATGCAGCTGCTTTGGCTGGAGCACAGGAACTGATAAGGGATAAGAACAATGTATACAACATAGTAAATCAGTACCTGGAAGCGAATGATGTGGATCCTCTGGATGCTGAAATAGTGGTGTCCGATTCAGACACAAAGATCAGTGTCTCTATAAATAAGGAAGTGAACTATTATTTCGCAGGAATTCTTGGATTTGATAGTGATATTGTAAAAACTGAAGCTGTTGCAATATGTGCTCCTGTAATCGGCGTTTATGAAGGTCTCAGGCCATTTGCCATTGAGCAGCAAACACTTAATTTTGAAGAAACATACACCCTGAAAGAAGGCGGCGGAAGCGGCAGCAACGGTAATTACGGAGGGCTGGCTCTTGGCGGAAACGGTGCAAGTACATATGTAAGCAATATTGTTGATGGATATGACGGATATTTACGTGTAGGAGATTATGTGGATACTGAACCCGGCAATATGAGCGGACCTACTGAGCAAGGCATTAATACGCTTATCAGCCATTGCGATCATGTTCCCGAATGTACATATAATCGTTATGATGATGATTGCCCAAGAATAATAACAGTCATCATGGTAGAAACTCTAGATGTAAATGGCAGAAATGAAGTCAAAATCGTTGGATTTGCAAAGTTCTTTTTAATAGGGGTTGAGGGACAAGGAAGAGAGTCTATTGTTACCGGAAAATTTGTCAGAACAATTATGACAGGTGAGCTGGGTGAAACACAAACTGATTTTGGGCTGAAGGGTGTTAAGCTTATTAAATAACATCTATGAATCGTTCAACAAGTCTTCCATCTGCTGTTTGGATTCCTCAGACAATGCATCTCTGAGCACGTTTCGGTCTGCCGGTTTTTTATCCCGATAGGCCTGAAGGACACTTTCATTCGCTATTTCAATTTGTTCCCTCAGCTCTCTGGCGGATAATACTGCACAGCCAGCTCCGCGGATAATAATCTGCTGCAGTCCATCCGACGTGGCAACCGTAATATCATACTTGCTCTGATTGTCATGGGCGAATCTTTCAATATACTGGTCCGCTGTCTGAGCCGTCCTGGTAAACACCACATGAATATTGTCGTAATCGAGTATTTCCTCCTGATGCCGCGCAACGCGATAGGCGTCAAATACGGCGATGATTGTGTACTTTCGAATACCCTTGTACTTGCTGAGCATATCAAGAAGTTTCGTCCGGGCGCTGTCCATATTCTCCTGAGCAAGCTCCTTCAGGTCAGGCCACGCAAAAATCATATTATAACCGTCCACAAGCAGATATTCCTCTTTGGTCTCTTTTAATTTGCGGTTATAGGCTATCTGGTCAAAATAATTCTCGGCAATGAGCTTGCGTTTCTGCCACATTGTTTTTTCCTTTTGGTTCGCATAAAAGGTTTGTTTAAAGATCCGGTCAACCTCCTCCGGCTCAAGCCACCGCTCATCCGTCCGGGCAGCTCTCCTTTCCGCCGCTTCCTGCGGCCGCTCCGGCCTTTGTTCCAGGAAGCTTTCCACATGCATATGCTGCTTTACTTCATTCCAGGGAACCAGGAATCCTGCTCCATTGGCACAAAATACGGAACCGGTCGGATTTCCCACATCCCTTTCCGAATCATAACCCATTGCTTCAATAACCTCTTCGGTATTATGGCATATACCATACCCCTCCAGTGTGCAAAAGAGCCTCCCGAGCCCTCTGGTATAGGCTGTTACTTCCATCTGGTAATTATTCATTGTAACAACGGGAGCGTGTCCGGAAAGGACCGCAATTCCGTCCCCGATGCTCGAAATCCGGCATGTCCCATGCATTTTTTCAAGATCGGTCATGGCACGACCCACCATATTCTCCGGCAGTTCCAGTTCAAAGGCATAGTAGGGCTCAAGAAGAATTGATTCAGCTTGCTTCAGACCATGACGTACGGCGCGCCAGGCAGCCTCCCGGAAATCGCCGCCTTGTGTGTGCTTGTTATTTGCCCGGCCGGAAACAAGAGTGATAGTCATATCCGTAATAGCCGACCCGGTAAGCACCCCTTTGTGAGACTTTTCTTCCAAATGAGACAAAATAAGATTCTTCCAGCTTTTCGCGAGGATATCGTCACTGCACTCCTCCTTGAACCGCAGGCCGCTCCCGCGCTCCCCAGATTCCAGCAGCAGGTGGACCTCGGCATAATGCCGCAGAGGCTCGAAATGCCCAACTCCCTCTACTGTGCCAGTAATGGTTTCTTTATAAACAATCCGGCCTGAATCGAAGGATACTCCAACGCCAAATCGGCTTTGAATCATGCTCTGCAGAATCTCGAGCTGCACCTCGCCCATGATTTGCACTTGTATTTCATTTACGTGTTCATTCCACAGGATATTCAGCTGCGGGTCTTCTTCCTCGATCTGCCGCAGCTTTGGAAGCATCACTCTCGGGTCGCAGTCCTCCGGAAGAATAATGCGGTAGGACAAAACAGGCTCCAATACCGGCGAGCCGTAAGTTTTCTCCGCTCCCAGCCCTTCTCCCGGCTTTGTCTGAGTCATTCCTGTCACAGCGCAGACAGAACCCGCTTCCGCTTCATTGACAGCCTCGAATTTCTGACCGGAATAGATTCGGATCTGGTTGACCTTTTCCGTCCAAACCCCATTAGTGAGAACATCCCTTACTTTGAGCCTTCCGCCTGTAATTTTCATGTAGGTCAGGCGGCCTCCCTGCTCGTCTCTGGCAATTTTGTAAATTTTCGCACCGAATTCATCCGGATAAGAAGGGTTCTGAGCATACTTCACAACGCCGTGCAGGAAAGCTTCAACACCCTCCAGCTTTAATGCCGCACCAAAATAGCATGGAAATACTTTACGCTTCCGGATGGCATCCTTTATCTGCGGCAGCTCAGCCTGTCCAGCCTCCAGATAGGCCTCCATCATGCCCTCGTCACACATTGCCAATTGGTCGTAGAAGCTGTCCGATCCCTCCTGACCAAAATCTACGCACCCTTCACTGAGCTGTTTTTTCAATTCCAGCATGATTTTTCCCCGATCGGTACCGTTTTGATCCATTTTATTAATGAACAGGAAAATCGGTATACGGTAGACAGATAGCAAACGCCACAAAGTTTTAGTATGACCCTGTACGCCATCAGCCCCGCTGATGACCAAAATGGCATAGTCCAGCACACGGAGAGTTCTTTCCATCTCTGTTGAAAAGTCCACATGGCCCGGGGTATCCAGCAGAGTGATATGAGTATCCCCAACCTCAAGATGAGCCTGCTTTGAGAAAATAGTGATCCCTCTGGTACGTTCGAGTTCAAAGTGATCCAAAAAGGCATCCTGGTTATCAACCCTGCCCAATTTTCGCGTTTTTCCGCTCAAATACAGAAAGCTCTCCGATAACGTAGTCTTACCGGCATCTACATGTGCTACGATCCCTACAACCAGTTTTTTCATCCTTCGCTATACTTCCTTCACAGTCGATACCTCTATCATACCAGTAAGTCAGGGATCAGACAATTCATCTTGCTTTGGCAGTTACTGTATACAGATCTTGCTTTGAATCATACGTCAGGACTACCTTTATCTCCGATGTCGGCCATAAATATCCAATATCCGGCTTCATATTTTTATCGGTCATTCTAAAAGTAACCTTAAAGCCGTCAATCCAATAGAATTTTTTTAGAAGATATACTCTTAATTCGTCCTGGGACTTAATTTTCATCCCGTCAACCTCAGGACATAGATTCTCGTCAGGAACACCCATCCAGGGTGTATGATCCTTCATGAAAGTAAATTTATCCACCAAAAAGTATTTGTAGGAAATTTTCTTTGGATTACCATCGTCCCAGGTTGTGTCGATAAACTTCCATTGGCCATTAAGGAATACAGCATTCCAAGCATGATCGGCTGACGATATGCTTACATTACCGCCCTCTCTGATACACGGAATGGACGCTCTGTCACATAAGTATTTAAAGAGCATTGTATAGTCTCCGCACACGCCCCGCCCTTTATCAATGGTTACTAACAAATTTTCCACCGTTTCGTCATCAGAAAAAATGGGATCATAGGTTGTTACCACGTAATCATGAATCGCTTTTACCTTTTGTTCCTCTGTCATATTAGGCTTGATGCTTTTGGCCAGGATAGCGTCCAGCTTTGAATTCAGCTTCTTATGAATGGAATCAATCTGCATGTTCATATCTGCTTTTTCATTGGACTTAAGCGCGCGAGGTTCGATTTTATACTGCAGCTCAGGCCCGTAAACCTCATAATCAAAATCAATATATTTTACATCGTTCTTAAACGTAAATTTTATTCCATTCTCAGGAGTAAAGAACTCCAAAAGAGCGCATCCTGTATCTATTCTCATGTAGCTTCCGTTTCTTTTAATATTGCCTATTGCAGTATCTTCAAATTCGTCCGCAATATATTCCTCAACGTCTTCCTTGTCTTCAAACTGCATATGCACAGTATTTTCACCAATTACAATTTCGGATGGATCATACAAACTTATGGGGGCTTCATAACCCCTTATGTTGCGGAAATCGAATTTCCATTTATCCATAATGGCATCCTGCCTTGTATACATTGCCTGAGGCTCGAAGTTCATCCCGATCATACTCATGCCATTACCACTGCTAATGCAATTTGTTACGGTTACAAGATCAGCAAATGGAATATTTCCACAATCAACAGCTCTCAACGTTGTTGAAACACCCGACTCTAGGTACATGATACCGTTAATAAGCCTTCTGGCTGCCTCAAGCCTGCTAAGCGGCTTGTCCAAATCTGTGTCGTCATCTATCATTCCATAAATAAAGGCGTTTTTAATGTAATCAGGTGCATTCGGATCAATTGTTCCTTTTTCCAGCACAATGTTTTCATCCAGCTCTTCTAACTCAAAATACAATCTTGCAAGCTCACCAAGGGTTATTGGCTTGTCGAAATCCCTGTTGAAATACTCCGGAAGCTCCTCCTCCACCAACAATTCCGCGATATGGTTTTTAACCTCCGGTGATGGCACATCGGCTGGGAATTTGAAGTATTCAATTTTCATTTCGTCTTCTCTGCCCCACCGATACATTTCACACATCGTTTGGTAACTATCAATTATTGATTCTAATGATTCTGAACCATCATATCTTTCAGGGCTTGCCTCATATATATCCCAGTGGATACCGGAAATAGCCTGGGCAGCGACAATCTTTGAGGGTTGAAGCTCTTTGAACAGACGGTCTGCCATGTCGGGCAGCTTCTGTGCAATTTCCGCCGCAACCTTGTTCCCCTTTTGCTTAGACTGCTCAAGATATCTTGCTACCTTGCTTTTTACTTCCAGATCAGCCGAATATACCTTATCCTTTTCAGAACCCATAGCGGCGAATTTGCCCGTTAAATTATCAAATCTTTCAAACTCGCTCCCGCCTATTCCAAAAGATAAAACGACTGATTTCAAATCCTCTTCATACTGAAAGAACATATTGTTTATTTCTATTCCTTCTATTAGCTGAGTTGAGATTTTTTTATAATCTTCCTTGGTCAATCCGCCAAGCTCCTCTTCCTTTAGTTCAATTTGAAACCTTATATCGTTTAGCTTTCTTGTAACTGCCGCCTTAATTGCAGTATCGGTCATCTTCGGTAGCATTTTGGCTACAAAATCCGTTTCCCCGCCACGGGTGATCTCCAGTGTATAATTCTGCTGTTCACTTGCCATAAAAGCCTTTTCCAGTTGTTTAAAGGCTTCATCAAGGGCACTGTTGTTTGTGAAACAGGATGCACCAAAAGCAAAAGAACTATTGAACAGTAATACCAGAAGAAGTAAAACCACGCTAACTTTTTTCATAAATTCTCCTTGCAATCAAAATTTTCTTTTAACTACATATTATAGATTTTTATACCAGATACTATACTCGTATCCCAAATTAAGTATACAATATTAGAACCCGGCGGTTCAATATGTTTTTATCCTTTGTCAGTATTATAGAATTTCAGCGGTTGTTAATAGAATACGGGAATTATTGCTTAAATGCAGAATTTTAGGGACATTAAAGCCTCTAATTCCTGATCATATAATTAGAGAGGAAAATTACTATTTAGACAAAATCATGACCTTCGAACCTTGAGGTGGGACGGGTGAATTCCCCTGTAATTACACCCTTAGAGAACCACGGAATCCCCTTGCGCCGTAGTAAGATTCTGCACCGTTATGATACACGAAGACATGGTCGTAGCGCCTGTCACAAAAAAGAGCGCCGCCGAGTATTCTGATCTCAGCAGGTGTTTTTACCCAGCTAGATGTTTTAGTGTCAAACTTTCCAAGCTCCTGCAGGTTACGGTATTCTTCTTCCGTTAAAAGTTCAACGCCCATAGCAGCAGCCATGTCAATAACATTGTTTCCCGGTTTATTTTCTTTCCTTGACTCAAGAGCCTCGTGGTCATAGCAAAGGCTTCTGCGGCCTTTAGGACTTTCCGCTGAACAATCATAGAAAATGTATTCGCCCGTCGTTTCATCATAACCGACAACATCCGGTTCACCCCCGGTGTTTTCCATTTTACCGAGAGACCATAGTTTTTCTGTATTAGTCTCCAGCTTTGCTTGTACTTTAGCCCATTCAAGACCTTTATGGCGGTTCATATTATTTTCAAAACGCGTTTTCAATATATTGAGCAGTTCTTCGTTTAACATGGCTTGTTCCTCCTTATCATTTTAACTTAAAAAGAGTCAAAATTTCGAATAATCCAACATGTTTTATAAGCAAAAGATACCCAACATTTTACCTGATTAAGCAATTTATTTCACTTCCAGGGAATTATTTCATACGCGTTGCAGTGGATTGTCCGTCTTTATTCGTATAGCTGACTTTTCCATATTCCATTATATACGTCCTATAGCTTCAGAAAAAAATAATTAAAGATTGTAAAGAGCGCCAGGCTGGCAAGATTATAAAGGCTGAACTTTACCAAATACTTCCCGGTATTTTCCGGATAAACGCCAATATAAAGCTTATATGAAATGACACTGGCAAGCGATGCAATGATAGTACCCATCCCGCCAACATTCACACCTAGAAGTAATTCTCTCCAGTGGGGTGTGAAGCCCGACAGCAGAATAGCGCTGGGCACATTGCTGATAGCCTGACTTGTAAGAATGGATGCAAAATAAGTTGAGTCACCGCTGCTCAACAAATTCTTCATGAACGCATCAATCATTGGAATATTGGATAGATTGCCAATAAAAATGAAAAGACTGATAAAAGTGACCAGTAACGGGTAATCGGCCTTCAGCAATAATTTCCGGTTCATCAGAAACGCTGTAAGAGCTGTCAGTACAAACGCAATCCCATAATGCACAATATTAAATACCGACAGTACAATGACAAAAAACACGGTTCCCCATAATATAGCAAGCTTTTTGTCCTTTATATCTACCAAATCCAATGAAACCTCCAACTTAACAGAAGCTCCCTTGCGGTTCAACAGAACCAGCCACACCAGGCCCAACACCGCAAACGCACCTGCGACCATAAAAAACTCCCCAACATTCAGCTTGTAATAGGAAAATATGTAAAGATTCTGAGGATTGCCCATAGGCGTCAGGCTGCTGCCAATATTTGCTGCCAACGTCTGTAGGATGACCGTCACAAGCATATCAAGACCTGATTTTGCTCCAATGGTAAGTGCCAGCGGAACAAGGGTCAGCAGTGCAACATCATTTGTGAAAAGCATAGAGCTGAAAAAGCTCAAGACGATTAAAACAAGCGACACTTTCCGGCTGTCACTGCATCCATTTAAAATCCGGGCAGCGACTCTGTCCAACAGATGCAGTTCCTCAAAGGCCTTCACGATAATCATGATATTGAAAAGGCATGCCAATACTTTGAAGCCGATATACTCCGCTTTTGGCAACGAAATGAAACAGCTTGCCAGCGCCAGCACGACAGAAGTGGTCAGCACTATATCTTTTTTTAAAGCAGTAAAAACATTCCCAAACCCATTGGTTAATTGCAGTTGATATTTAGTCGTCATTGCTGCTCCTCAATTGCATAGGGGTGACCTCACTGTGTTGTGTCCCATGTCAAGCCATATTATTTATTTGCCTAAAACAGTCTCCACCCATCCTGCAAAGGCATCCATGAAATTCTTTATAAGCCTGCGGCTATCCTCATTAATCAGCTCGCCACGCTCACTAAAAAGCGCGGATGCGTTCCCGATACAGGCTTCAGGCTGCGACATCGTCGGAACATTCAAAAAAAACAAGGGTCTGACGCAGGTGATGGTTTGCCCCAAAAGCACCCAGTGCTCCCGGAGATACACTTACCACCGCCCCGGGCTTGCCATCCCATACACTGTAGCCATATGGCCGTGAACCGACATCAAGAGCATTCTTGATTACAGCAGGTACAGATCTATTATACTCTGGTGTGACAAAAAGAACAGCATCAAATTTCTTTACTTTCTCACGAAAAGCTTTCCATTCCGGAGGTGTATTTCCTTCATCATCAAAATCCTGATTAAAAATTGCATGATTACCAATCTCAACTTCCTCAAGCTCAAGAGAGGCCGGCGCCAAAGACTTCAATGCTCCCGCTGCCTTTTTGCTGAAGGATTCTTTCCTTAAGCTCCCTATAAAAACTCCAACTTTTCAGACTCGTTCTTGTATTAATATTCAATATTCAAGACCGGTCAATAAGCAAGCAGTTAAGTTACTAATGTAACATTAGGCGGCGGTTACAAGGGGTACCTCGCTACTCGTTTTTGCAATTATAGGACTATATTTGCTGTAAATACCTCTTTTTTATAGCAGAAAGTCTATAATATGAGCCTTTTTAAAAGTAAAAAAGTTCTAAAGTTGCAAAAACGAGTAGTCGCGTATACTTGGTAACGAAAATATTAGCAAGGTACGGAGCGTAGCACATCCTCGGTGATGAAGCATACATCTGTGAATTGAATACTCATATCTCAAACCTCCATAGATAAAGACAAACCAGCTTCTTTAATAATATTTTCGGCAGCCTCAGACGCTGAAAAATCTGTTATATCGATTTGGGGATAAGTTAAATCACCAAAGGCTTTCCGTGATTCTTCAATTGCACGTTTTTGTCGTTCAAGGCTTCGATTCTCCATATTCATTCTTTTAATATTTTCTTCCTCACTGCATGTTAACAAAAGCGGGATAAATATGAAATCCTTTTTTCCCAGCATATGTATTACTTTTTCAAAAACCTCTCTCCGTCGACCATGAAACCCATATGAAAATACCACGGTTTCAATGACTGGACAATCTATATAATTGATGATCAGATCACTTATGTTTTTTGCTATTGTCGGAATGGTTTCGTCATTCAGCACGAACGGATTCATAAGCCGACAGGAGTCAGAGTCTACATAAGCAGAATTGGGCAGCTTTCGGATGATTTCTTTACAAATTGTTGTTTTACCTATTCCATTAGGGCCGCATATGAATAGTAAATTCTTCATAGAAGATTTGTTTTGAGCTAGTACGGAATCAGGCAGTGTGTAGATATAAAACGCCGTATGCCGTTTACCCTTAAAGACTTTAACCTTAACAAATGCAAAACCGTTCCTCTCATAGAAAGCGCGTAGTTTGGGGCGCAGAGCGTGGGTGTCTAAGCGGAGGGTCTTTACTCCGCGTTCCGCTCCTTGCTTCTTGAAAAAATCTATCAGCGCATCAGCAACGCCAGATTTACGGGCGGTTTTTGTCACCGCCAGTTTGTGAATAAATAACGATTCACCTCTTTTCACATCCGGCCAGAAGAAAGGGTCATAATCAACCAACGCCATGCACCCGGAAGGCTTTCCGTCTGAATATGCGATGTAAAAGTCACCGATTTGATAGTTCTTGGAGAGCACATCCCATGAAACCTCTCCCGCTCTCCACAATGGCTGCTCCATCTCATTCAGCCAGTTTACCGTGTCAAGCAATATGTTCTCGATGATAGGAATATCTTCAGTTTTTGCTTGCTTTATTATTATCTTTCTCATACGCTCCACTCCTATAATCCAGCTATTATGCTTTCACTCGATAAATATCATTTAACAAACTTCTTAATATACGCCTTCAAGGGCTTTATGACAGGTATCTGATAGTTCATCCCACTACTTCCCATTCCTTTCTCAATTCCTCCAACCGCTTGGCTCATTTACAGGAGGTGGATTACCGCTTGTTGGGTGTACAACCATTGTTGGTATTTGATAAGCACTGCAATCTTCAACACAATCTATCAATCTTTTTGCTATTTCTTCACCTTCAAGATTATCCATCCAAAGATTTGTATTGCCATCATATGGAGTATGCATATTCTCAACAAAAAGTCCTGCGTTATGAGCATCTTCAGGCTGTGAACGGAAATCGGTTTTATCAAAATCATCATTCCACCAAATCATAACTCCATCAAAACCCGCTTGCTTTACAAGTCGATAACGTTCTTTTATTGGTATGTTATAACCAAACCATGAATATATGGTTATCATTACTGTACCTCCTCAAACTAAAAATGCTGATTAACTGGGCTCAATATTACTTATAAATTCATCATCACAACGCTTTTTTCAAAACAATTCATCTAGCAAAATATAATAATTAATCTTCTCCCAGTTTGGCTGAATTTTCAAGTGATCAAATAGCAAATTAATATACTTTTCTTTACTATCTGCATTTCGCAAATTGTAGCCTATCGAGCGTACACATAACGCTATATCCTGCCATTTATCAGCAACTCCTGCCCTGCCAAGGTCTATAAAGCCTGTTACTGATTGATTATCAATAAGTACATTTGGCAGACAATAGTCGCCATGTGTGAAACATAGTTCCTCAGGGGGTTTGTTTTCAATAAGGTATCTATATAAGTCCATCGGTGTATCAAAGTCATTGCCTTCTTCAAAATCGTACATATCGACAAGATTGTTTTCGATATTAAAAAGCGCATTTTGGAGCTTGATATCGAGTGTATTACTAAAAGGACAATCGCATGTATCCACCGACTGCAACATAAGCAGACCAGCTGCTAACAGCTCGACAGTTTTTTCATATGGTTTGCAGAGTTCATCTGCCGGACAGTCACAAGCCATACGTCCTTTTACTTCTTCTGTCAGAAAGTATGAAATACCATCAATTTCACAATAATGCTTTATTATAGGAACAGGAAGTTTCCCATTGAGCCATTTTGTGATTTCATATTCGCGATGAATTTCAGGATTTATTTTTTCAATTTTGAGATATAGTGAATTGCCATCTTTTCGATAATTATATACACCGGCCGATGAACAACCGATCTTGTTTCTTGTGCAGGTATATTCACTTAATAATTCGGTTAAGTCCTTTGGCAAGTTTGGTGATTGATATTGCTCTTGTCCAATCATTTAAGCCCCTCCAAAACATAGATCAATTCCAGCCAATCATTTAGATAAAAATGCTCGCAATCCGGCCTTACATCAAGGCTTTTATCTCGGTAATCGCAGGGAATTAGGCTGTGATACCACACAGGAAATATTCCAACGCTACTCGAGCCTTTCACATCACACTCGGTGTTATCTCCACAAAACCAAACCTCATCTGCCGAGAGATTTGCTTTCTTTAATGCCAATTCAAAAATAAGCGGGTTTGGCTTTCGAATTATGTATTCACTTGTTGCAATAACAAACTCGAATTTATTGTTTGGCAACAACCTATCCAGCCGGTTTTTGAGTGCTTGCCCACTAAATGAAATATTGCTGATAACACCAGTTCGTATGCCACTTTCATTCAGATAGTGTAATAATTTATCTGTATTTAGCATAATCTCACCAGGAGCTACGTTTTCCCAAAAAACCTCCTCCATCTCAAGAGGAGATAGAGAAAACTCAATTTGCATGAGACCGTATAAGAGCTTATTAAACATGTGACAATGGGTTTCAACTTCAAGTTCTCTCGCTTTTGTGATATTGGAATTACGGAACAAATCGTTAGCAAGCCTACTAATATCTTCTGCGGTATAATTATTTGGATTTTTAGTGGCATGTTTTAGCAAGGCTCCATTGCCTTTTAGAGAGTCGAAACCCGGCTCACTGCACAATGTGTGACCGTAATCAAATATTATCATTTTTGGTTTATTCATTATTAAAGCACCTCAACCTTGCTTTTGTAATACTTCTCTTGAAAATAAATAGCTTTTTCTATTTCAGCCTGTTTAAATACAATACCTTCGGGAGCAGCAACAAGTTTATCTTCCACATCATCTTCCCTAAATATTGAGACATCTCTCAAAGCAATCATTAAACTCGCTCCAGAATAAAAGTGGCACATAGAAAAAGTTTCCATGTACCATCCATTATATATTATTCAATTGCTACTTTCCAACTGAAATAATTCAGATAAGAACTATTTGTTCCTTACAGGTATAAAGTGCTTAACCCTCGTGGTTGGCTTTAAAGCTGGAGAATCAATAATAAACTCTTCCATGAACAGCCTGTTATCAAAATCATACTGTGACCGTACGCCAATTTGATAGACACCCGGAATGGCTGGTATAATAAAACCAGTGGAGGGATCAACAATGTCAGTAAAACATTATGACAAAAATTACAAAATCGAGGTAGTTCGCAGAGCTATATCAAGGGATAAAAATGTCCCTGATTTGGCAAAGGAACTTGGCATCCATGAAAATACTATATACAAATGGATGAGAGAATTCAAGAAGGATGCAGGAAATGCTTTTCCAGGGAGTGGTAAATTAAAACCAGAAGACGAGGAATTACGCCGCCTCAAAAGAGAGAATGAAAATTTGAAGGAAGAGAATGAAATATTAAAAAAAGCGGCGGCCTACTTTGCAAAGAACCAAAAGTAAAACGGTTTGAATTCATAAAGAGGAACCTTGAAAACTTCAAGCTCTCAAATATGTGTAAAGTGCTTGACGTTAGGCGTAGTAGCTTCTATGCATGGCAAAGCAGGCCGGAAAGCAAGCGGAAGAAAGAAAACAAAAAGCTTTTAGAAAAAATCAAGGAGTTGTTTGTAAAAAAGCATAAAATATATGGATATAAACGGATAACAAGGATATTACCAGAAGACATGAAGGCCAGTGAAGGCAGGGTACATAGGTTAATGAAAGCAAATGGACTTAAGTCGAAGACAGCTAAAAAGTACCGTCCTCAGACAACTGATTCAAATCATAACCTACCGGTTGCAGAAAATATCCTAAACAGGGAATTTACTGCTGAAGCGCCCTGTCAGAAGTGGGTTTCCGACATCACTTACATACCAACAGAAGAAGGCTTTTTATACCTTGCCGGTATCCTTGATTTATACGATAGAGGTATCGTAGGTTGGTCGATGCACACTCACATGAAGAAAGAACTTGTTATGGAAGCATTAAACCAGGCAATAGGCAGATACAGACCAGAAGCAGGGCTGTTACTTCACTCTGACAGAGGATCTCAGTACTGCAGCAATAAGTATCAAGAGATTATTAGGAAAAATGGTTTCACATGCAGCATGAGCCGAAAAGGCAACTGCTGGGATAATGCACCAATGGAATCTTTCTGGGGAAAGCTAAAAAGCGAATGGCTGAGTGATAAGAAGCTCAAGACTATTGATGAAGCTAAGGCGGTAGTATTTGAGTACATAGAAATATTCTACAATCGAGACAGAGTACATTCTTCAAATGATTATATTTGTCCCAGCCAGAAACGCGAAGCAGCTTAATCTAGGAAAAAGATAAAGAAAAAAGGTAAAAAGAAAAGAAAAAGCATGATGTAAGTACCGCGACCCGCGTAGCCCTTCTTCTTGTCAAGGCCGCCCTGGTTTTGGGCGTTCATTTTAGCCTTGAGAAAGTGGCAAGCGGTATAATTGCTGATATTTTTCTTTTCAAAAGTTGAAATTTGGAGTAAAGATAAGAAAAAACGAGATACAAGCCGTTTTGAGTGTCTGTTTTATTGAGGTAAGGTCA
>JAEZMD010000025.1 GCA_023435745.1 Bacillota bacterium
CCACTATTCAAAACGCTGATTTGATCCTGGTGCTGAAGGACGGCAGGATCGTTGAACAGGGAAACCATGAGGAGCTGATGAAGCAGGACCGGGTCTATGCGCAGCTGTATAGGTCGCAGTTCCAGTAGGCTAATAGCGTAAATCAGGCTATCCGACCGGGCAACAAAGGCTGCCTATGTTATTTGAACATGGGGAGAAACTCAATGTTTGCTGCAAATAACTCATCCGTCATCTTCCTGATTTCGCCAAGGCTCAGAACCGCACTAGTAAGCGGATCCATGCAGATTGCGTGGAAAATATCTTCCTTGTTTGCATAAAAGAAGCCTTTGACGGCCAATTCTTCGCACAGAGCGTGCTGTGTGTTCATTATAGCAAGCGCATCTGGAATGGCGCCCACATGAATGCCCTGCAACCCGTCCTTAGACGCAACAGCGGGTGCCTCTACACAGCAGCCATAGGGTAGGTTGTCTATGATGCCAAAGTTACGCATGTTGCCATTAAATAAGAAAGGGGTTTGATCGCCGAAACATGCGTTGAATATGCTGGAGGCATACTCCTCGCCCCTGTTGAGGTCGATATCGGCTTCCAGCCATTTGGAGAACTCTTCCCGCCAATTATCATGATTCGTGGTGAAATTTACGCCCATCTCATGAAGCCCCGGATTCCATCCTGTGCCGTGAGTACAGAATTGCTCCAGCAGATCTTTACGTTTTCTAAACCAGGGAACGTATTCGGATGCGTGGCCGCTCGATTCTGTTACATAGTAGCCAAACTGCAGAAACATCTCGTTACGGACTTGCTCCTCGTTGAGGATCGCGGGGTCCTTCATTGCCTCTCTAAGCAGAGGATAAGCGTCCTTACCGCTCCACTCCAGCTTGATATAATGCGCCTGGTGATTAATTCCGGCGCATAGATAGGAGATTTCCTCCACAGGCGCACCGATCCAGCGTGCCAGCATCCTGACCGTGCCTTGCACGCTATGGCACAGACCGGTAATCTGCAGGCCTGTTTTTTCCTGCAGTGCCCGACAGAGCATCGCCATTGGATTTGTATAATTAAGCACAATGGCCTTTGGGGCAAGTTCGCTTATATCTGCGCATATATCCAGTAAGAGCGGTAAGGTTCGAAGCATTGTAAAAATTCCGGCAGGGCCTCTTGTATCCCCCACACAAATATCAACGCCATATTTCATAGGAATTTCAAGGTTAATATGGGCGGTATCAAAGTTACCCACCGCAACGGTGATCAAAACGCCGTCGGCATTCGGTAGGGCTTGCCGCCGATCTGTGGTTACAGTTACCTTAGCGGAATACTTCCCTTGGGCGATAATATTTTCAACAACCTTTTTAACCAACGCCAGCTTCTCCTCATTGATATCTACCAAAGCAATTTCGCAGTCTGCAAGGGCTGGATAAGTGAGGATATCACGGACTAAATTCCTAGTGAAGACCATGCTGCCCGCACCGATAAAAACAATTTTCTTCATATACTATTTCTCCTTCTTTTTTTATCCTTTAACACTACCCATAACAATACCAGTAGTAAAATACTTTTGCAGGAACGGATACATAATCAAAACCGGAATCGCCGCAAGAAAAATTTGCGCCGCCTTGCCGGTTCGGTCAGAAATATTTGCAATTTGGCGGACATCACGCATACTTTCCACAGACATTATATCCTGGCTGATTACCTGTGTTTGCAGATAGGTTTGCAGCGGGTATCTGGTTGGGGAATTCATGTAGATCAACCCGTCAAACCAAGCGTTCCAGTGGTTGATGATGAAGAACAAAAGTACGGTTGCCAATACCGGCGCAGACACAGGCAGGATAATCCGGAACAAGGTACTTATATGCCCCGCGCCGTCGATCATTGCAGCTTCTTCAATTTCCTTTGGTATGGAACGGAAGAAGTTCATTAGCAGAACGATGTTGAAGACATTAACCGCGCAGGGAACCACGAGAGCAATGATGCTGTCTATAAGCCCTGTATTGCGGACAACCATGTAAGTCGGGATTAACCCTCCGTAAAACAACATGGGAATGATAAAATACCAGATGTAATATTTCCTTGCCTTAAATTCATGAGTCTGACGGGATAAGGGATATGCCGCCAAAACTGAAACAATCATGCTCAGTGGCACGCCAAGCAGCAAACGCTGCGCCGATATGCCGAACGATCTGAAAAACTCCGGCTTGCCCGCCATGTATTCATAGCTTTCCAAGGTAAAATCGACAGGCCACAGGAATACATTACCGGCAGATACCGCAGGACTTGCGCTAAACGAAATCGCAAGCTGGTTGATCATCGGCAGCAGGCAGGTCAAGGCAACAGCTGTAAGGAATAGATAATTAATAACTGCAAAGACTCGCATACCAACCGTGGTTTTTCTCATTCGCCTTTCCCCCTCAAAACACCCGGTAATCAGTGTATTTATACGCGATGATATATGAAATCGTCAGCATGACAAATGAAACCAGGGATTTAAACAGCCCCATCGCCGTAGCGACGCCATACTGGGCATCCACGAGGCCAAGCCGGTATACAAGGGTATCCAGAATATCGCCTGTAGAGTATACCTGTGGACTATAAAGGTTGAAGATTTGGTCAAAGCCCGCATTGAGCACGTTGCCCATCGACAGAACCGCCATAAGCAGCACAATCGGCCTAAGCCCCGGCAATGTGATATGCAGCGTTTGTTTCCATCGGTTCGCTCCATCGATTTCCGATGCTTCGTAAAGGTTAGGGTCAATGCTGGTAAGCGCGGCAAGGTATACAATCGTACCAAAGCCAAACGACTTCCAACTTTCTGTGACGACCATCGTAAACGGAAAAATCTGCGCATTCCCTAGAAAAAAGATGGGCTCCAGCCCCACTGCGGTGAAGGTACGTCCAATAATCCCCTGTGACGGGGATAAGATGTCGATGAAAATTCCCGACAGGATAACCCAGCTTAAAAAATGGGGGAAGTATATTACGGTCTGCACAATGCGCTTGTAACGGATATTATGCATTTCATTCAGCAATAATGCAACAAGAACTGGGATGATAATCCCGATGACGATTTTCATAATCGCAATAAAAAAAGTATTCCATAAAACCTGCATGGTGTCCGGCAATGTGAAAATATAACGGAGATTGGCAAGCCCAATCCACTCGGAGCGGAAAAAACCCAGATTCGGACGGAACCGCTGGAACGCCATCACGTTACCGAAAAGAGGAAGATAGCTGTAAACAAACAGCAACCCCACAGCGGGAAGAAGCATGATGTGCAATGGCAAGTTGCGCAGCCGCGCGGAACGGCGCTTCCTTGCCGTGTTTGCTATCGTGGTTATTGTTTGTTGCATATTCAATGGCAAACCTCCGATAATAATACACGGGGAAAGGCAGGAGCCCCTCCCCGCGATATGTTTAGATTCTTATTTATCTTTGTACCATTCATTGACTTCGTTGGTCATATCCCTGCCGCCAAGGTCATTCCAGTTGCTGACAAAAGTGTCAAAACCGCTGATGTCACCACCCATGATGATGGATGTGAAGTCAGTCAGCGCCTGGGTTTTTAAGGTGGACAGCTTCTCAACCATTGTGGGGGTGGGTGCGCCATAGAAGGCGTTTGTCACTGTGTTGCTGCTATCCCAGTAGCTCTTTTGAACAGTGAGAGAGCCTGCCGGCCCGAACATTTTAAGCTGATGCCAGTTGTTGTTGGTGTGGTCGCCACCAAGGCTGAGCTTAGACATCTCATAGTAGTTTAGCTCTTCCAGGTTGAGGGCGGAGATATCACCGGTTTCGATAGCCTTTGTGACTTTTTCGGCAGCAGTGAAATTTTTCATGGGAGGTTCCAAGGTAAAGGTGTTATAAGCGAAAGGACCATAGCCTTCAGGAGTGATGTTAAACACTGTAGGCTCCGCTGTCTCACCGTAGGATTTTTCAAGCTGAACGTTAAGCATACGGATAACGGCTTCAGGGTTTTTGCAATTTGCGCTGATTGCATACCAATACTGGGTGCTAAAAGGGATCTGGGCTTTGCCGCTACCGTTGAGGACTTCAGGGATAGCGACAGGCATCCACTCAAAAGTGGGATCGGCGACTTTTGCAGGATTAAACATTACAGCATTCCAGAAGCCGCCAAACATCATGCCTATCCTACCGGCATTAACATCCTCATTGACTTTATCTGTGTCTTTTACTCCAAACTCGGGATCGATCCAGCCGTTTGCGTACATGGTCCGGAGTGTTTCAAGGGCGTCCCTGACCTCGGGTTGGATATTACTGTAGACAAGGCCGCCGTCTTTCTCAAACCAAGTATCGTAAAACGCGCCGTACATATTGAAGAAACCTTCCAAGCAAGCGTAACTGGTGTTAAATAAATCTTTTTGTATACCAAGACCATATGTATCTCCTGTGGAAAAAACTTCGGCTACATGCAAAAATTCTTCCTTGGTTGAAGGAATCTCCAAACCGTGATCATCAAGCCAGTCAGTGCGCACCCACAGCACCGGAGTACTCATTAGCCCTGATCCAACATGCGGGATGGCATATAATGTACCGTCAAAAGATGCTGATTCCATGCCAAGGCCGCCATCGGAATATAACACTTCCTTTACAAATGGTGAACCATATGTCTCTAAAATGTCGGCAACCGGATAAAGCTGACCGTTCTCGTACATCATTTTTAATTGGTTTGCATTTCTTAGCATCATAACATCGGGTATATCACCTGATGTTATGGCGATGTTGACCTTCTGGTCATATTGTGACTCAAGTGTGCTCCAAAGCCATTCGATTTCGATATTTAGGTTTTCTTTGTAGTAGCGGGTCCAAACATTGTCCTTAAGTGAATCACCTTCAGGGAATTCAAGAGGCGCTACACCTAGATTTTTGACAGAAGAAATGGTTACGGTCTCATCGTATCTGCCAAAGGGGTCAGCAGCGTTATTGCCGCTGTCAGTTGTCGCGGGGGCCAGACTTTGTGTGGGATCGGGATCATTATTTGATGTGTTGCCGCAACCAGCAAAAATGCTAACGATTAGCATAGTGGAGACGAAGATGGTAATCCATTTTTTTTTGGCGTACATAATTTTCCCTCCAGTAATATAAATATACAAAACATACAATTCTCATAAATAATTATATATGGCTTATAAATGCTCTGTATATAATGGCTTTTTTACATTCCTTGCTGTCTTTTTACTATATTTATGTTGTCCCTGTATTCCTGCGGTGTGACTCCCATCTCCTTTTTGAATATCCGGGAAAAATGAGCGGCGGATTCATAGCCTACCTGCGCGGCGATATTCTTCACACGGTCAGCGGTGTTTTTCAACAGGCGGCAAGCCTCCTCCATACGGAGTTCTATGATTGTATCTGTCAAATTCCTACCGGTGATTTCTTTAAATCGCCGTGATAAGTAAGATGGATTCAGATATACCAATTCAGAGAGGACTGTTAAAGATAGGTCTTTGCCCAGATTATCCCGGATATAGCTCAGTACATGACCAATAAACGCGGTACCTATAGCAGTATCATCCGGTTCTTCTCTCTGCTCCTTAAAGAAACGTGCGTCAACTAAAGCCAGTCCCATATACTTATCTAAACGGTTGCGTGCGATATCCTGAATCGATGTAAGACGCTCCGGCACATCACTCCACGGTATTTCTTCCTCTACAAAAACGAAGGTTATGTGGACAGATATGCTAATTCTTATGGTTTCCTGGATTTCCTCCGCCAATCCCTTGATAGCGGCCAGGGCATGGGTGCGGTTACTTCTAAATGCAGGCTGCATAAACCAAATACACAGCTTTTCACCTTTTAACATCGCCTCGCTTGAAACCGCATGACCGATTTTCGCTGTGACTATTGCCTGCAATGCATCCAGGACATCTTCGTTTATCTGTTCTCGAGTACACCCCGCCATAAGTATGACACCCTTGTCCGGGTTCAGGCAGAGCTTCGCATCTTTCCACTGTGCCGCCAGGATGTCGGCAGCCTGCGGGGATTCCATGTACCGCCACATGAGTTCGCGGTTCCTTTTCTCAACTATATGGTCATTTGCGGAAATGGCTTTGAGCAGATAATCTATATTGGCCTGATCCTTATTAATACGCCGGATACATTCATCTATTGCCTCCAGCAGTATGTCGTCTCCCTCGTTCTTCAGCACATAACGTACTACATTGTACCGCATGGCCTGATGCGCATATTGAAAGTTGTCATGCCCTGTTAGGAACACAACCTGACACGAAGGCCATTTTGCATTGATTTCCTGCAGAAGCTCCAGACCAGTTTGTCCCGGCATTTCAATGTCTGTCACCACAATATGGAAAGCCGTGCGGTTAAGCATATCAATGGCTTCGGGGGAAGAATATGCTTTTATTACTTCAAGCTCAGGATCTCGTTGATTTTCAAGCATAAAGGCAAGGCTATCAGTAATAAAAGCTTCATCGTCAACTAACAATACCCGATACATGTTCTACCTCCTCAAAGTTTTTTGGGATAACCAGCATGAACCGCGAGCCGCCTTCCGCAAGGTTCTCCATCCTAAGTCCATATCCCGGTCCAAAGCGTATGCGCAGCCGCTGGTGGATGTTCACAATACCAGTACGTTCCACATTGGCGTCCGCAGCGCTGCGAAGCTTGTTTTGCAGGTCGGTAAGGCGTTCTTCGGGGATGCCGGCCCCATTGTCTTCTACATTTATGTAAATTTTCTCATCACGCTCCTCATACCACACTCGCAGAAGCCCGCCTATAATAGTATCCTTAAAACCGTGCTGGAATGCATTTTCCAACAGCGGCTGCAAGATCAGTCTGGGTACCTTCAGCCCCTCAAGCCCCTCAGGAATTGGTGCAAAATCAGCAGATATACGCTTACCAAAGCGAACAAGCTGAATTTGCACATAACGCCGGGCATGGCCGTCCTCATCGGAAAGGTCTACCTCCATGCTGGCATTACGGGTCACATAGCAGTAGTATTCCGACAAGTATGTGAGGAATTCGCTTATGTTCTCATAATCCTCGTCCTTAGCCATTCGGTAGAGGATAAAAAAGCTGTTGTGAAGAAAGTGGGGGTTAATCTGCGCTTGTAGCTGGCGCAGCTCCGCTTCCTGCGTCAGCATCAATTGCCGGGTATTAACCTCTATCATATTGGCGAGGGATTCAATCATTTGGTTAAATGCGGTATAAAGATAGCCAAACTCGTCGTTTACCTTGTGGTCTATGCGTACATCCAACCTGCCGCTTTCCACCTTCTTGAGTGAATCAACAAGCCTGCAGATCGGTTCGCTGACCAACCGCCTGGAAAACCAAATATATGACAGGACCAACAATAAAGCGGCTATTGTAAACACAGTGAACAGCTTGCGGTAAGTGTCCAACCCGCTATATATGATCTGCTCAGATACATATGTATGCATTTGCAGACTTAGAAAATCCGAATAAACGCTTGCCAGCAGGAAGGTCTCCCCGCTTTCTGTGCTGAAGGAGCATACGGGGAGGCCGTCCCCGGATTCATCACCAGTCAATCCAATATCCCGCCCTGTTATAAGCTGGAACGCCTGATCCTCTGATTGAAGCAGTGTGCCGCTACCAGAGTACAGGTTAAAGGCTGCTAAATCCTCTATGATCCTCTCATTTGAGAGCCTGACAGCAAGTATATACTGTGGCACATAACCCGGATACCAGATACCCGGCGGATATACCTCACATAGGTAAAGATCGCCGTCATAAACTGATAGACCGGCCGCATCAGATATGACAGGTGCATCCATAAGCGCACGCCAATCATCTGTCGCAGGGTCTACCCCGCGAGAGGATGTTATCATAAGAGACTGCCGCGGCATCCAAAGCGTTACCTCCTCTACGTATGACGAACTATCTTGAACAAGCCCAAGCCGTTTATCAATAGAAAGAAGGCTGGATGCCCTTTTAGAGCGGCTCATAATCGACAAAGCGTTTACATAATAGTACAGGTCTGAATCATTAAGGCACTCTTGATGTACCTTTCGAATTCTATGGAGCTCCGTATCCAAGGTTGTCATAATGAATGATGCTTTGGTATGAAGAGATAGGGTGATCTCATCTGTTGTCATCCGATAGCCCCACTGGTAGAGCCCGTACCCAAGTGCATACATTGGCAGAATTACCACTAAAAATAGGATTAGCAGTATAGTCAATACCGATATCCTGACTCTATATAGCATACTCATTCCACAATCTCCCCTGTATGAAAATGAAGAGCTGTAGGCGTGTCCGCAACAGGTTCACGGACAGGTCAATTGTATCACTTATTTTATGTAAGCGTCAAACCTGAACAGATGCGTGGATCGCGTCAGTTTACTGTAGGGAAAAGAAGAAAAGAATCATTCTGTTATTTTTAGAATCGGAACCTGCTTTGTCATTGCACACCGCCTGTCCACTATTCAAAACGCTGATTTGATCCTGGTGCTGAAGGACGGCAGGATCGTTGAACAGGGAAACCATGAGGAGCTGATGAAGCAGGACCGGGTCTATG
>JAEZMD010000008.1 GCA_023435745.1 Bacillota bacterium
TAATCTGTCATAACACCATTCCTTCCATTATGTAGTAGATTTATTGTACATAAAATGGTATCATGAATTCAGGTTTATTCGAACAGGCTGGAGCCGCCACGCAGTGGCTTAGTACAACAAAGCAGTCGGCGCAAGGGTGCCGGGGGAAAGACCTCTGGCCTTATACCATTGACAGGCAGAAGCGCGAGCAGGCACCACACCGATTCGCTGGGTGCGAGCACCGCCAGGGAGAAGGGCTAGCGCGGGTCACGGCTCATCGGCGTCGCGACTGCTGAGACGTTATCGGAAAGATGAGGCAGGAGACGCGCCTTCCGTGGCGCGGATTATCTTGGGAAAGGCTTTGAAGGATAATCATTTCCAATCATTTTGATACAGAACAAATGTTTGATATCTTATTGCATGTCAGCTTCTTGTGGTATATAATGGATGAGTGCAATACATTCAGGTTTATGATGAGAGGGTAGTCTTGAAGGCTCCTTCCTATGGATTCCTACACATAAGGGCGGCGACGTTATAGTTGTTGCAGGGAATCTACAAAGGAAGGAGGTGGTTGAGATGAGTAAGGAATTCTACATCAACATTGGTTATACTATTGCTTGGTGTGTGAAATACATATTCATACCCTTTGGGGTAGCAGTTGCTGCAAGAATTTTTGTAGAAAAGCTACTTCAACCACAGCCGAACAGACAAAGAAAAAAACGGTCTTATAAAAACCGTTTTAAGTAATACCACCATTTAAAACCTGACAACAACAAGCGTTGCCGTCCTTATTTATATTATAGCACATTTATTAGCGTTGTAAACGGTAGAATTGAGAATATTTACTAATAAAAGCACCTAAGTATGAGAGCAGACCGGCTTTAGGGGACGCCGTCCATGGCGTCCTCCGAGCAAGGAAGGCCTCATCCATCAGAGAACAAAGCAGTCAGCGCAAGGGTGCCGGCAGAAAAGACATCTGGCCTTATACCATTGACAGCAGGAGCGCGAGTAGGCACCACACCGATTCGCAGAGTGCAAGCACACCAGCGCACAATGTCAAAAAGGAATGAAGTTCTGGCGGACTTCGGACGAGAGGATTTAAATGTGCGCTTTACTGCTCATCGGCATCGCGACTGCCGAGACGTTATACGAAAGATAGCGTAATTTGACCGCGCCGTCCGTGGCGCGGATTTTAAAGAAGATCTTTGGAGCTTTATATTTATATAGCTGGAGAGGAAATCCAAATGTCATTAAAAAAGATATTTATCATTATTAGTTCAATAGTAATTGCAGCTATTATTACAATAAGTATTATCATATTTGTCATTGGATCCCTTTTAACAAACTTACTTAACGGTATGCTTGGTAATGATATAAAGAAAGAAGAAGTATCACCAGATGGTAGATATACCGCATTTGCGTTCATAAGGGATGGGGGAGGGACGACATCCTTTAGTCCACAGGTTTCTATCCTAAAAAAGGGTAAAGAATTAAAAAATGAATCAGGTAATGTTTTTGTTGGAGATCACTCAGATTATATTGATATAAAATGGGAAGATAGTAACACTTTGATTATATATCATAATGTAAGTGGTAGTGATATTATCAAACAGGAGTACAAGAAGTATGGAGTAGAAATAAAATATAACGAAAAATAGAAGGGAAATTATAGGGTCAGCCGTCCGTGGCTGACTCTGAGTAACGGGGCGCTATCCTTCGCCTAACAAATTAGAGATTCATGATGTTCAGTGAAAAAACATCCTTTGAAGAGCTGTGAAGTACCTCAAAGGACGAGAACCGGGATAAACGCTGATAGGAACATTATGAATCTCTTGTTGTACTGAGCCACTGCCATGGAATACTTATCTTATGGGAATTCAAAGTTATCTCTCTGCACTTGAAATCAGCGACAGAGTAAGAGCAAATAAAAAATTTGCAACAAACAAGATAAAAAGCACAGAAAATCTGCATAAATGAACATGCCTCCCCCCTCCCCACATAACGGGCAGAATTACTCAAACTATGCAGTTGCATCCCTTTTATGGGTACTTAAATAGCGGTGGTGACGCAATACCCGAGAAAACCATAATGCCGGTTTTGCAGACCGGGCAGTGTAACGTATATGTTTTCTTTTTTGTAACAGGTTGCATATTTGAACCCGCAAGCTTCATACAAAGAAGAAACCGTGCGCCAATCATGCGATTGGAGAAAATACCGTAATGCCGAAGTTTTACAAAATGATGCGGTAACACATGCTGTAGGAACCTCCGTACAAACTCCGAAGCAGACAGACTCATTGCCTTTTGCTTGCCGCCATCCCGGTAATCCTTCCAGCGGAACACCACGGTATGACCATCGAAGCTGAGGATTCGGGAATTACTGATTGCAACCCTGTGTGTATATCGGCCAAGGTACCTCACTACATGGATCGGATCTCTGAACGGTTTTTTGCAGTATACTACCCAATCTTTTCCGTAAAGCCGATCCAGGAAATCTTTGAAATTATCACCATCAGCCAATTCCAGCGCTTTTCCATAAAAGGACAGGAGGCCGTCATACCAGGCGTTTTTCAGGTGATAAAGGAACTTGCCCCTGAATTTACGCGACAGAACCTTAACCGGTACGAAGAATTTCTTCCCGGAATGGATGAACCGCAACCGATCGTTGGAAAGCCCGCCTCCGGATACAATACAGTGAACATGAGGGTGATAATGCAAATTCTGTCCCCAGGTATGCAGTACGGCTGTAACGTCAGGCAATGCGCCCAGATGCCTGGGACTTTGGGCAAGTTCAACGATCGTTTCTCCGGCAGCTTTCATAAGTATTGAATAAAGCAGGGATTGGTTCTGGCAGATCATTGTATTCAGTTCGTGAGGCAGCGTGAAAACGATATGAAAATAACCCACCGGGAGTAATCTGTCCAGTTGGGACAAAACCCATTCCTCCTGTTTTGAACCCTGACATTTCGGACAGTTTCTATTACGACAGGAATTGTATGAAATGGCAACATGTCCGCAGTTATCACACACATCGGAATGAGAACCCTGGGAAGAAGTTCTGCAGCTCCTCATGGCATAAAAGGCTTTATACTGGATGTGCGACAACCCCTTGGGCATGAAAGTTTTGAGAATATCCTGTATCTCAGTCATTATGTACACCTCCGTCGAGAGGGCTTTTAACCGTAGAAATGTGATGCTTTGAGAGATGCAAATAGATGCAGGTTGTTTGGATGCTCTCATGCCCGAGAAGCACCTGGATTGTTCTCAGGTCTGTGTTGTTTTCCAAAAGGTGTGTGGCAAAGCTGTGCCGAAGGGTATGGATGGTAGCGGGTTTTTTAATACCGGCTTTATCCTTGGCTTGTTTGAAAACATACTGTATATTTCTTTTAGCAATCGGATGCCCGGCAATCAAGCCGGGGAAGAGAAGATCCTCAGGCCGGTAGAGCTTCCAGTAATGCCTCAATGCAGCAAGGTTTTCTTCTCCAAGAATGGTGAATCGGTCTTTACCGCCTTTGCCGCCACGTACTTTGATTGTTTTGCTTTTTGAATCAATGTCTGTAAGACGCAGGTTCAATACCTCGCTGATCCTCAAGCCGGAAGAATAAGCAGTGAGCAGTACGGTACGGTGCTTGACATTTTCAATGCTGTTAAGGATAGCGAGTATTTCATCTCTGGACAAGACGGGGGGCAGCTTTTTAAGTTTCTTCGGACGCACGATAACGTCATCTGACCAGTTCCGTTTCAGCACGGCGTTGAAAAGAATCTTGAACGCATTGCAGGAGATATCGACATTGCTGTAACTGATCCCGGTTTTAATACGGTGGTAAAGATAACGTTTGATTTCGTCTGGGGTAATCTGGTCGGCAGGCTTTTTGAAAAAACGCAGGAGAGCATTAGCATGGCCCAGAT
>JAEZMD010000024.1 GCA_023435745.1 Bacillota bacterium
TGCCGTTGAACGCCAGTTGCGACAGCGGAGTGTCATTCATGACTCGGCTTATCTGTGAGAAAATTAAGTTTTGTTACACCCCCATCTTCTCTTTACTGGATGTACATTTCATAATTTTCTTTATCGATTCCTGGGTGAAGACTAAGGCCTAATGCACCAGCAATAATATGAGCCGTACTATCAATCAGGGTGTCTACTTCTTTTGGAGTCACCATGAGATTTTCATTAAAGGGGTAAAGAACTTCTGCTAATATTTTGGTTAAAACATCTTCAGATAGCCCTTTGTAAAGTTGGTAGAGGGTAGGGCTGGTTTTTAATTGATCTAGTAAGGCCTCTAAGCAGCTATTAGCAATAATTGCAGCATTAACAACAGTTGGGACACCAATAGCAATAACTTTACAGCCTAATGTTTCTTGATTAATCCCTTTACGACGATTTCCAACCCCAGAACCAGGTTGGATCCCTGTATCGGAAATTTGAATGCTAGTTGCAATTCGCTCAAGGGAGCCGGCAGCTAAGGCATCGATAGCGATGATTAAATCGGGATTAACATGTTCTACAATACCGCGGATAATTTCGGCAGTCTCAATCCCAGTTATACCAAGAACACCAGGTGCAATAGCACTAACTTTCCGTAGTTGTCCTTGTATTTCTTTGGGTGTATATTGAAATAGATGGCGTGTAACCAAACTTTTATCAATAACTTCTGGACCAAGTGCATCAGGTGTAGCATTCCTATTGCCCAAGCCCACTAAGAGAATACTTGATTCATCCTGTAGATGCATGAGGAGATTTAGCTGTTCAGAAAGGATCTCAGTAATTTCTTTATGGACTAAATAATTGTTTTCCCTTAATTCGGGAGCTTCAATGGTGATATAGGTGCCAATGGGCTTGCCCATTTCTTCAGCGCCTTGTTCAGTCTTAATCACAATGGTCGTTACTTTTGCTTTTGGATAGTTTTCAACATCCATGGTTACGCCAGAAATTTCTTCCCCCGCTTCACCGCGAACTAGTTCATGGGACTCTAAGGCTAAATCTACATTAATATTAAGTTGGCGAAATAGCTCTGATTTATTCATTCTTTTACCTCCTGAAGGCCTGACATATTTTAAACGAGTATTTAAACTGGTATAGTATTTAAAAATGTCACCGGTCATGGACCAGTGACGAGAGAGAGAGCAAAAGGAAGAATCAGGATGGGGGAAGGCAACGGTTTAGAAAATTCATTGCCATCAGTAGTATGAACCCAATATATTTTACTTATTCTGTTTTCACGTTTTTATTGTAATAAATTATGTTTTAGTTCATAATATATGCATTTATGGGTATTTTTTTGTGATATACTGGGTTTATTCATTGGTTTTCTCATTTTTGCTTGGTATAATACTATTGGAGGTTTTATGCGAATCATCGCTGGTCAATTTAAAGGAAGAAAAATTAAACCGGTCCCAGGAACAATGACTCGTCCAACAGCCGATAAAGTAAAAGGCGCTATCTTTAATGTTTTAGGGGAAAAAGTGATCGATGCTAAAATCCTCGATCTCTTTGCAGGCACAGGCAACTTAACTTTGGAGGCCTTGTCTAGAGGAGCTTGCTTTGGCACCATGATAGAAAAAAGCAAAGCTGCTCGGCAGGTTATTTTAGAGAATGTGGAGAATATGAAAGTAAGTGAATCTGTCCGACTTTTAGGTATAGATAGCTTTAGTTATTTGAAACAAGATAATGACGAGGTCTTTGATTTAGTATTCCTTGACCCGCCTTATAATCAAGGGTTGGTTCATAAAGCTTTAGTTGCTTTAGCTCAGCCTTGCCGATTAAGCGAACATGGTGTTATTGTGGCTGAGACAGGAAGTGATGAAGACATTGAACCGTGCTATCCTTTTGAACTACGTAAAGTCAATCAATATGGTGATAGTAAGATATGGTATTTTCAACGTTTAGATATATAGAAAGGGGCGGAAGATACTTGGAAAGCAAAGTGTTAAGTTTATTAGAAGAAATTGAGGAAATTGTAGATCGAGCATCGAAAGTACCTATGACTGGAAAGGTGCTTGTTGATGACTCCTTGATTTTTGGGTTATTAGACCAAATCCGTTCTTCTCTCCCTGAAGAAATGCGCAATGCCCAATGGATCATGGAAGAGAGACAAAGAATTGTAGAAGATGCTCAAGCTGAGGCACAAAAAATTATGGAACGAGCCAAGCAATATGCAGAAAAGATGGCGGAAGAGAGTGAAATTGCTCAGCAAGCTCAAACTTATGCCGAAGACATTGCAAAACAGGCCCAAATTTTTGCTCGTGATGTAAAAGTGGGAGCTGTCCAATATAGTGATGAAATTCTCCAAATGATTGAAGAGAAGCTCACTGAACAAATCAGTGCTGTGCATAGAAATCGGGAAGAGCTGCGTTCTATGGTACGGAGAGACGAACGGGATTATAAAGATAAGGAATAAAAAAACTAATGAATAAAATGATTTAGGGTGAAAATTTTAAGATGAATTTTCACCTTATTCTTTTGCTTCTATCTAGGGAATAGAACACAAAGGCTAATAATAAGAGGAGACCTGTGCCCAATAAAAAGAAAACGGTACTTGTTTGAAAGGTAAAAAGCCATGATGGCAGGGCTTGGATGGATGGGGGAAGGGAGCTTGTAGGCTCAACTAAAATGTTTAGGAAGAGCTTGCTATAGATTATAGCTAGAAAGGCGTGTCCTATACGGGCAAACACGAAACGAGAGAAGCGTAAATCAGTATTACTGATGAGACCAGCTACTTGAGCAAACACCGAAATTCCGCCCCATCCCATGAGAACGGACAAGAGAATAATTTGCGTATCTAAATGGCTGAAGGCAGCAATAGTGTCTTGGCAGCCTAACGTCATTTCCATGAGACCATGGATGAGTGCTACGATGCCCTCCGTCGAGATAAAAGAACCTAAGATAGGTTGAAGCACCGCGGCTAATAATGCTGGGATATGCCAGAGGGTTAAAAGGCGAATTACGACTGCAAAGAAGATGATGAAGCCGCCAACGACCATCACTGTGTTGATGCTTTGGCGAACAGCGTCCCCCAATAGTTGCCCAAAGGTACGGTTATCGGTGATTTGAGCTTTATGCATTTGCTGCCACGCCTGTACAAGGGAAAATTTTTGCCCTCTTTTTTGTGTGCTGGCAGAGGGAAGAAATCGGCTGAGGATACCTAAGGTTAAATTAGCGAGATAAACAGATCCAGCGAGGACAATTCCTAAATCAGGGCGTCCTAACATGCCTGAAGAGACAGCACCTAAGATAAAGCCTGGGCTAGGATTATTGGTGAATGCTAACAATCGCTCCCCTTCTTCTTGGGTTAATTCTCCTTGTTGTCTTAAGCGGGAAGTAAGAATGGCACCCATGGGAAAGCCAGAGGTATAACCC
>JAEZMD010000013.1 GCA_023435745.1 Bacillota bacterium
ATAGACTTGATCCAGACCCTTCAAAAAGATTCTCTATCCAGATACTAGAAAACAGTTCTGGAAAACAGATATACAGAAAAGATGATATTGATAGTATTCAAACTTCTTTAAATGAGTATGATTTTTCCTTTAGTGGTCTTATACCAAATACTGAGTACCGTATGGTGGTTTCAGCTAATTACTCAGTCGATAATACTTGGTATTCAAAAGTTTTTGCAGACAAGTTTTTTAAGACAGATTCTCTCGGTATAACAGTGAAAAAGGATTTTGCCACTAGCGACAAATTACAGTTCAAGGTTACGCTCAAGGAGTATTCCTATCTTCATAATTTAGAGCTTATGCTTACAGGAAGTTCAATATCTATTGCACCAAAACTTGTAGAAGCAGCTACAGCAATCACACAGCCAGATGGTACAAAGGCGTTGACTGTGACATTTGAGGGCTTAAATTCTAATACAAAGTATCAATTGGTTGCTCAAAATATTAAATTGAAATATGATGTAGATCTTGTTACTGCTCCCGATAATATTGAAGGGGAGTTTTGGACGTTGAGGAAAGCCCCACAGCTAGGAAAACCTACTGTTGTTGTAAATAAGAGAACAAGAAGCTTTGAAATGCATTTGGACTCTGTTACAGATTTAGATAATTCAATTACTAGATATAGATATGAAGTATATGAAGTAGGTACACCCGATAAGCTTGTCAAGAAGCTGTATACTCCATCATATAAAGAGCCCGTAGTATTATACGTAGATGGAGTTGATATTAGAAGCGGGCAGGATTATAGAGTCAAAGTAGTTGCTGAGGGGTTTGACAATGAGAAACAAACTGAATATGCAAGTGCTGTTTCTGATGTATTTAACATTGTTGGAAGTAATTACCCTACAGTTACTTTCAGAAAAGATGATGTTTTGACAGCCCATGACAGAATTGTTGGATTTATTCACCTCAATACTAATGGCTCACTGATTAAGGTTGACGGTGCAAACCCACTAATTATAGAATATCAGAATTCAAAAGGGGACATTAATTCGTATCAGATTATTGATATATCAAAATATAAGATAGTTGATACAAGTGGAACCAATACTTATGATATTCCATTTTATGAATCAGATCTCAAAGCTAATGATAACTACATAATAAATGTCTATGGAAATATTGATTTGAATGATGGTGTGGGCTATACAAAACGTAGTCTTATAGGCAGCATTGTTACTAAAACAAATACACCAAATACATTTACTGCTAATATGACTCCGGAGATTGCCAGCACAAATCCTATCGCATTCAGGTTAAATCTAGTTGATGGGGTGGCTGGAGTATCAAGTGCATATGAAGCTAGCACTATGGAGTATGTTGAAATAAATCTCTATAATGGTGATGCAAATGCAGCAAAGACCTCCAGGCCTGTTGCTACATATACTTTGGTGGGTACAGACGGAGAGAATTATAACAGTACTTTAGCTAATCAGCTATATAATACTGGAAATAGCACATTAATTACGGGAACAGATTTTAAAATAAATCCTTCTGTTATTTCAGCGTCTAAGTACACTGTTGAGATCATTAGTGCAAGAGACTACACTAAATATGGAAATGAGTTCAAAATAACAGACAATATTAAGACTTTCGATAAAAGAGCAACATTGCCTGACCTAACTCAAATTGATGTAAATAATGGGTTGACAATATTGCCTATTACGGTAGCTAATATTTCACAATATGTTACTGATGCTACGCAGCTTCAAGCATATTCAAAATTTGACGCTGGCATAATTTTAGGCTATGAAATAAGGGCAGCACAATTTGACAACAGCTCAGATCTAACCGAAAGCTTTACGTATTATGCGTTCGATCAAGCAAGCTATTCACAGCAACCCACCGCTCAGGATTTTTATTCTCAGAACACTCCAGTTGCTACTGTTGTCAGCCCCATTAAACAAAGTGATATGGGGGCAGTGCCTAGTGCAATATTCCTTTTTGGTAAAAACGAAGCAGCTTCGATGACTAGGGGCACAAAGTATGTGTTTACCTATAGGGCAAAGCTAAAGGAGACGAGTGATTTCTTCCCTGAAATAGTAGATCCTAAGGTGGTTATCAGGTCAACGACTTGTGATGCTCCCTATCAAGCACCAAAGGTATATTTCTACCCTTGGACTTCTGACACACAAAGTGTTTCCTGGCGATATTACATAGATACTCCTGACACGGCAGCTGTAGTGGGAACCTTCTACACTACTGGTGTCGGTACATTTAGCATTGAAAACAACATTCCAGCGCTGAACGCTCAGAACAGTATCTTGAAAATAAATAGTCTTGATAGGGGTGAAAGATACTCACTAAAGCTAATGACGAGAAGCTACAGTAATGCTTTTTATGGCGGTGCTGTGGAGAACACCTTGATTAATCAATACTTTGAGTCTACATATGTGCTCGATAAAGATACTACTTCATTGTCATTTACAATGACTGATAATCCGTTGGAAAATCGTTATCTTATCTCTGTATCTGATACAGATAATGTTAACTATGCACATATATCAAGATTGGCCGCGTTAAAAGTTAATGTATACACTAACAAAACTGATGCGCCTGTCAAGTCGATTATTATTCCGTTTGACAGCTTGGTACAAAACTTAGGTGTCGCATATCTTAAATATAGCGATATTGAAAGTCTGCTAAATCGAACACTATATTTTAGTATTTCTGCGATATATGATAATGGTGTTTCAGGTTTTGAAAGTGTAACAAATGGCTTGCAATTTGCGCTTCAAACAGTTAGTGGTACAGGAAAAGGTAATTATATTAGTATAAATTATACTGGAAATGGAATCGCTGAAGATACTACTGGCAATGCAAAAGGATCATTTTTTAAGGTTACTGGTAACAATATTCAACCACTCAATACAACTATAGATTTTGAGAACGGAATAGTAAATACTTACCGTGATAGGTTTAGTTTTAGTGCTTCTTCTAACGGAGCCCGACTTAGTAATATAAATTTGAGTCCTGTTACCACTGTTAAGAAATTAGATGAGGTTCAACTTAAAAAGACCACATACCCAGTAAATGAAGATCCGGTATTCTATAGTTTTAATTTCAATAATATTACACCAGCAGTTAACCTTAACAGTGGAGCAGCGTATACTATTGATACAACTGTTAACTCAGCAAATATAAGGTGGACAATAGCAGGTCATGCTAGTAAAATGGCTGATTCAGCTACAATTAAGATAACACCGCCAGTGATGTATTTTGACCTTTATAAGATTGATGCTCAAAATTTTCAAACATATGTAAAAACTGTTCAGACCACAATTTCTGCAATCACCAGCAGTTATAATACTTTTATTGACGATTTACAGCCAAATACTAAGTATGGTGTAAAGCTGTATTTTTATTATAATAATCAACCGGGTGTGAAGATATATCCTATAAACTCTTATAGGCCGGAAGTTGTGCCTACTAGTAATAACATATATGTTTTTACAACAGCAGATAAGGTAATTATTACACCTAATAACCCTGCTATTACGTATGGTGCCACCAGCTATTTAGATAAGTACCTCAACTTGAGCTACGGGCTGAATTTAACTCTAGGCTTTAACATACAGTACTCAATATGCAAAAAGGTCGGACAGACATATCAAGAGGTTGTCAGCAGTTCTGAACTTTCAAGCCTTGGTGTTATAAGCACACCTTCAACCTATAATGTCAATATGACTAATGAAAAAATTATGCTGACTCCTGGAAGGCTAAAGTGGAACGAAAATGGCAGTACAGTTTATTTCAGTTTTAATAATGATAACTATTACATATGTATTAGGCCAGTGAGCAGAACCAATCCAAATCTTTCTCTGGGAGATTCCCAATATGTCTCACTTAAAGTGCCAGCTTTAAATACTCCTTTCTATAACATAAAGGCGGTACCTGGCAATGGGACTGTTAGCTTTAATATATCGGTAAGTGACTCTGATCGCGTTATGGTTAATGAACATTATAAGATTAGGGTAGTTAATCAGGACGGGGGTGAAATTACTCCTGATGAATATAAGGATGTAACATACTCTACTAAGTTACCTGTAGTTGTAAATGTAGATAAACTAGGTACTACAGGTAGTGCAATTTTAAAATTATATTCAGTTTACGATGTTAAAAATACCAGATTGGCTGAAGACGGTAGTGCACTTCCCGATATTCAGGATGTAGCTTATTCCAATCTCGATAATGCAACTAATGATTATCTAAAGGTTACCAATACAGGGTATCCTTTAGGGAACAAGGACTATGACCTAGGAACTGTTCAGATTGCCCAGAGTAGTGCGGACCTTGCAAGAATATATTTCATAAATGCAGTAAATCTTGAAAAGGTTAAATATATTCAGTATGTCATTATAAACGGACAAGGGACTAGTACAAGCTATAGTGATCCATTTAGTCCTGTTACTGCTTCTCCAACGACGCAGTATTATGAACTGGCTCATAGGTTTACTGTCAACGGAACGTACCAAGTTCAAATAAGATTCTATGATTCGAATATGAATAAGCTTGATGACAGAATTCTAACGCTGTTCAAGAATGTTTAGTTGGTGGAGGATAAGTAATGCGAAAACTAGATGGTAAAAGTCTTATTACATTTTATATATTTGGGGTGCTTACAGCTGCTATTATTGGTTTGATATTGTTAATGGTGGTAAAAAATGTGGAAAGTCAGCCCAAGCCATATGAGTTACAGACGGATAGCATTGTGTACGATGAAAGTAACAGAATGATAACCTTGTCAGGTCCAGCTACAGTATCAAAAAAGTGGGACGACAACTACTATCTTAAGTTTGATGACGGTAGTGATTATTGCTTGGGTAAACAGGCTGTTGCATTTGAAAACAATTCTGGTTCCTTAAGAGCTTTTGGTGGTGGATATCAAGTGCTAGAGGACGCTAGTGTTCAGCAACTCCCCAATATGATTGAAATAACTGACCTAAATAAAAACGGTTTTTACAAGCTTGGAGATAGAAAATACTTATTAACTGGCGATTCAATACAATCGAGTGATGGTGGACTAAAAACCAGTCGCTATGCCTATGTATTGATAGACAAGATAGGTAATGCCCAGGTGATAAATAATGAGATAAATTCAAAATCCGTTAAGCCTATTATATTATTAACATCAGATATGCAGTTTGATGTTGCACGAGAAAAACTGGACTATGCCCAAAATGCCATAAATCTTAAGTCTATCAAGGGCAGCACAAATGAGTACACCAATGATATTTACAAGTATTTGGACTCTACACAGGACGATGAAGAACTAGCTCAAGTCAAAGAAGAAACACAGGACGTAATACACTTAGTTATTAGAGGCGGAAATGGAGGCCTAGGTGGAGTCGGTGGCTTAGGTGGTGCCGGTGGCAAAGGTGGCGATGGTGGCTTAGGTGGTGCCGGAGGTATCGGTGGAGAGGGTGGAACCGGTGGAATCGGTGGTAACGGTGGAATGGGTGGAATTGGTGGAGTAGGTGGAAGTGGAGGTAATGGAGGCAACGGCGGCAACGGCGGCAACGGCGGCAACGGTGGTAACGGCGGCAATGGTGGAAGCGGTGGAAGAGGAGGTACAGGAGGTATGGGTGGTGACGGTGCCACTAGTCTTTCACAAAATCCTTTGTTTAAATATATCAACTTGCAGGGTGTTGCTACATATGCAAATAGGATAACAATAAACTATAATGCATCTGACCCGGAAGGCGTATTTGGAGAAGTATTTGTTGAAGTTATACAGACTAACAGCTCAGCAGGTTCTCCTATACGGAAAACCCTTGATATAAGCCGCAATAGTGTGGATATCTATGAACTGCTACCTGACACTGAGTATACTCTTAAGATAGGATACAGAAATTATGGTAAAACAGATGATGTTATTGTTGATACTGTAGTAATAAGGACTGCGGCAATATCTGCAAGCATATCGGTTAATTCCTTTTCTGTAGCAGAACAAAAACTGGACTGTAATATTAAGCTTGATAAAGATTATGTAATAGACTCTGGTGCAAAAGCAATCCTGTTTACAGGAGATGTTACTAGCCCAACAATAATATCTACTGCAACAATTGATATACAGAGTGCTATTTCTGATAACGGTTGGAATTATACTTTTGTAGATGTACCAACTGATAAGGTGTTAAGCATTATGTTTGGAGATGTTAAATTTGATGGTGTACAAATTG
>JAEZMD010000009.1 GCA_023435745.1 Bacillota bacterium
GAGTATAAGTTGCTACGCTAAGCAGGATATCCATCTGGTTCCCATTACCGGAACTGCGGTTTCCGGCTGAACGGAATTGCGGTTTCCTGGCACCGGACAGCCGGTGTAATTCATGCCGGAATACTCAAAAATATCTTTACTTCTAAAGTAATAGCTTATTGATGCACTGTTGGTTCCTGCTTCTTCACCAATTTTTCTAATTGTGGTATTCTCTAATCCGTACTTTTCAATACAATTAATAGCTGCTAAAATGATTTTTTCTTCTGTGGTTATCATTTTTACACTCCTCTAACTAAATATTAGCATACTTATGTTATTTAATCAAGTGATTTAATCAAGTGATTTATTCATTATGTGAATATATCCTGCGAAAAACTATAAACTTTCTGATACATCTCACCGATATGACTTGCTATTCTGTGCCAACAGTTTTTGGTTTTACTAACGATATAACATCGCGCATCCACATATAAAGTTGGCCCCGCCTTTCAATGCTGGGCGCATCATCGGTCCTTACAGTTCCGACATGTGATTTGTTGGAGTTAAATCCAAGGCGCTTTCCTGCAATTGAAAAATCTTGACAAGGAAATCCCCCTGTTACTACATCAACATCTTTTGGAAATATATTGATTGCATTCTCCCGGTGGAGTTTTACCTAATCAATAATGCTGTCCAAGCAATAGGTTGTCGGTGAAATGCCGCATTTGCTAAAATAGTTTGTCCACGTAGTTTTTGCATCAGGTCTAATATCGTTTGCGAAAACAGTCTTAAAGCGGGTCATAGGTAATTTAGTCCAACCATTCTCACACTTCTTAATTTTCCATGTGGGATGGACTTTTATGTTTACTGATTTAGAACGTACTTTAAAGCCACCTTCAAAGTCAAGATCCATACCACCGCAGCCAGAAAAAAGGAATAAGACCCTAAGATTCTTTTCTTCTTTTTTGCCGGATTTCAACGGAATAGGCTTAGTTGCGTTTTCTGGGATAAACCAGACATCACCATGTTTTGATGCACCTGGCACTCGCCCCTCACCGCATAAAACCTGCACTCTTCGTATTGATATACCTCATTTTGTTGCAGCTTGATCATCTGTAATATAATTATTCATTTTTCTTCGCCATTATCCTTTCGTACGCATCCAATGCATATATATATTTGCTCCCATTTGTCGAGTGAACACTGTGTCCAAATTAGCCATATTCCCGTTTGTTGGGTGAACACCCTATGGGTTTCCGTTTGTTGAGTGCAAGGCAAAATCAGCCGTTTCACCCGCAAACGGAACTTTTTTATTACACTCGACAAACGGTATAAAATAAAAAAGCCGTCAAAAAGCCTTGATATCAAGACCTTTTGACGGCTCTATGTGCAAAAAGAAGCACTCAACCTTTGTATCAAAGATTGAGTGCTTATATGGTGGGCCTTCAGGGACTCGAACCCCGGACCAACCGGTTATGAGCCGGTTGCTCTAACCAACTGAGCTAAAGGCCCTTGTGGCTCCTCAAGTAGGACTTGAACCTACGACCCTGCGGTTAACAGCCGCATGCTCTACCGGCTGAGCTATTGAGGAACGAAACAAATATTATTATACTTGCATGGATAACTAAGGTCAAGAGGTATCTTTAACAAAAAAAAATTTGTTGGTTGCCAATGTACTGCTAGCATTCAATCATCAAAAATAAAACCGTTTATAAACTGTTGACACACATTTATTTATGTGATATATTTATCACATATGTTACAATTATATCACATTGGAGGAATGTATTATGCGATTATCTTTTAATCAGATGAAAATAATTACAGTCGTTATTTCGTCAATCGGTTTTATTGTCGGTACGTTATTTTCGTTTATTTTCTACCAGTCTGCAGGTTGGGAGATAGTTTATACCATATGCCTGATTGCTTGGCTCTTTGTCCTTATAATGGATGTATATTTGCATGCAAAGCATAGGTTAAAGGAAGATGAGATGTCTGATATGCACGAAATGAAAGCTGGAACCATGACCTTAAAGATAATACAGATTCTCCTTTGCATTTTCGTAGCTTTAGCTGTTTCCACCAAAATAAACGTCAATTTGAATAGCTCAATGTTTATTTCGCTTTCTTTTTTTCTCTACGCTGTTAATGGTGGCTTTTATTTACTATTTGAAGGAAAGGCTGATAAGAACGATGCCGGTTTTGAAAACTAAATTGAAGCTTTATAGGCTTGAACGTGGTATGAATCAGGATGAACTTGCTGATTTAGTGAATGTGCGAAGAGAAACTATTGTACGGCTTGAAAAAGGTCTTTACAATCCTTCTCTAAAGCTGGCAATGGATATTGCAAGGATATTTAGCACTACTGTTGAGGATATGTTCTCCTTTAATGATGACTAAGGCAAATAACGTAGCCGTAAAAGCACGCATCTGAGATTTTACAAACCCCGTATGCGTGCTTTTTTGTTAGTTCCCTTAATCTGTCATATCTCCTAGTCCAGATAATCCTTCAGCTTTTTGCTTCTGCTGGGATGTCTGAGCTTTCTGAGAGCCTTTGCCTCTATTTGCCTTATTCTTTCCCTTGTAACGTTAAACTCTCTGCCGACCTCCTCCAGCGTCCTGGCTCTTCCGTCATCGAGTCCGAATCTCAGTCTCAGAACCTTTTCCTCTCTCGCGGTCAGAGTATCAAGAACATCCAGCAGCTGTTCCTTAAGTAATGTAAAGGCTGCGGCTTCAGCCGGAGCCGGCACATCATCATCAGGGATGAAATCTCCAAGATGGCTGTCCTCTTCCTCGCCAATGGGGGTCTCGAGTGAAACAGGTTCCTGTGATATCTTCATGATCTCTCTGACCTTTTCCACAGACATGCTCATTTCCTTGGCAATTTCTTCAGGATGCGGATCGCGTCCGAGTTCCTGCAGCAACTGTCTGGAAACCCTGATCAGCTTGTTTATTGTCTCAACCATATGGACAGGAATACGAATGGTTCTGGCCTGATCTGCAATGGCTCTCGTAATGGCCTGCCTGATCCACCAGGTCGCATAGGTGCTGAATTTAAAGCCCTTACGGTAATCAAACTTTTCCACAGCCTTAATCAGACCCAGATTTCCCTCCTGTATCAGATCCAAAAACAGCATCCCTCTGCCGACATATCTTTTGGCTATGCTGACGACAAGTCTCAAGTTTGCTTCAGCAAGCCTTCTTTTTGCTTCATTATCGCCTGCTTCCATTCTCAGGGCCAGTTCAATTTCTTCTTCTGCAGTCAGCAGGGGCACTTTACCGATTTCCTTCAGATACATCCTGACAGGATCATCAATGCTGATACCTTCCGGAAGTGTCAGGTCAAGCTCCTCTTCCGAATTCTGAAGCTCCTGGACTTCGGCATCAATGTCTCCGACGACATCAATACCCATATTTTCAACCGTCTCATAAATCTTTTCGATCTGGTCCGGCTCCAATTCCACTTCATCAAAAGCATCCATGATTTCCTTATAAGTAAGCATTCCTTTGGATTTACCCTTTTCAACCAGTTCCTTCAGTATGGATTTCCTGTTTACAGAACCGGAATCATTCTCATTCATCTTCATATTACGCCCCTCCTTTCCTATCTAAATTGGTGTATTCTTCAAATCCTTTATCTTTAGTATCAAACACCTTAATTCCAGTTTTAATTTGTCAACATCTCCTTTTGGCAGGGTCTTTGCATCCTTGAGCAGTTCCAGTACCTGCTTTTGTCTCTTTTCCGCACTAAAAATCTGTATATCCTTCATTTTACCCAAAATTGCCTTTGAATTATCATCACAATGGCATTCTTCCTGCAAAATCATGGCAAATTCACCAACAGTCTCAGGTGATACAATATTCATCAATTCCGCAGGAGAAAAGTCTTTCTTTTCGTCCAGCTTGCCATATATTATTTCAGCTATTTTCTTGTTTTCCTCCCCACTTATTTGGTCAATTTTAAATTGCTCCTTTACGACCGGATATATACTGTTGTCAACACATAATAACGACAGGATAAATCTTTCATTATGATAGATCTTTTCATCTATCTCATTGCCTGGTTCTCCCACTCTTTTCGCCATTTCTACAGCATTGGAAATTTTCAGGCTCTGGCGGGAAGAAGGTCTTGTCCGTCTCATTACTTCGGAAAGCATCGCCTCTTCCGATATTTCATATTCCCCTGCCAATTTCTTTATGAACATTTCCCGTTCCAGGCTGTTGCTTACCTTTGCCAAAACTGTGGCCGCCTTATTCAGAAACGCTATTTTCCCGTCCGTAGTAGAAAGGTCCTGATCCCCTCTGAGCATTTTTATCTTATACTCAATTAGTGATAACGAACCATCTATCAATCTTTTAAAGCCATCCGCCCCGTTTTTGCGGATATACTCGTCAGGATCCTTCCCGTCCGGCACCGTGAGCACCTTTACATTGCAGCCTATGTCATTAAGCAGATTAAGTCCGCGCATGGTTGCCGCCTGTCCGGCTGTGTCCGTATCATAGGATATCACTATCTCCTCCGCATATTTCTTTAAAATGCGCCCCTGGCTCTCTGTAAGCGCTGTTCCCAAGGATGCAACCGCATTATTGATACCGCTCTGATACAGGGATATGGTATCCATATAGCCTTCCACGACAACCAGATTTTTACTGCCGGCGTTCTTTGCAAAATTAAGGGCATATAAGTGTTTTCCCTTGCTATAAACTACCGTTTCAGGTGAATTCACATACTTTGGCATTGAATTATCGAGAACTCTTCCGCCAAAAGCTATCACACTGCCTCTTACATCAAATATGGGAAACATCAGCCTGCCCCTGAACCGATCATACAGATGTCCCTTGTTGCTTTGCATAAGAAGCCCGCTTTTCAGCATCAAATCATCCGTAAAACCATCTGACTTCAGATGCCGGTATAAGCTGTCCCAATCATCCGGAGAATATCCCAGCCCAAACTTTCTTACCGTTTGCTCAGAGATTTCTCTCCTTTTCAGATACTCGAGAGCTATCCTGCCCTTCTCTGAATGTAACGCATCATTATAATATCTGGCGGCCGACAAATTTATACTCAAAACCTGTTGCTTCAGTTTTGCCCTTTCAGCCTCCTGAGCATCATCGCTCTCTGGAAGGGCGATTTTCGCTCTTTCAGCCAGAAGCTTCACAGCCTCGATATAATCTAACTTTTCCGTCAGTGATATGAACTGAAACACATTACCGCCCTTGCCGCACCCAAAACAGTAAAAAATCTGTTTTCCGGATTCTACACTAAAGGAAGGGGTTTTTTCTCGATGGAAAGGACAGAGACCGAAATAATTCTTACCTCGTTTTTCCAGCCTCACATATTCAGAAACAACATCAACGATATCATTATTTATACGAATCTCTTCAATCAACTCATCTGAATATCTGATAAACATCCTTCATCCTTTAATGTGCCATTGTGTCTTCATTTTCCATATCACGCCGATATTATTGGTAGTTTGCGTGTCTCAAAATACCTTAATACATTTTCGACACAATTATTTATTTTCCTTCTTTTTATATAACTTTTTACAATGTTCACTAATAAATAAAAACTCATCCCAAGAAGCACTGAGATGAGGTCTTTATGTATTTATGATTATATTCTATATGTATAAACGATTTTCCTGCTTTCGAGAAAAAATGTTTTCACATCCCAATTAGATCATCCAGAATATAGGATAATGAAGAAGGAGTAACGGTCTGTTCTGCAAGCAGCCCAATCAGTTTTTTTGCTCTCTCCCTGTTGGAATAAATGTTTCTGTACTCCTTTTGTTCATCTGCAAACCCGTTCTGTTTTTTTACAATCTCAACACCATAGTTCTTCTGCGTCCCTTGAACATCAGCATCGTCGGATTCACTCTCCAACAGGTAATAATCCAGTTCCATCCTGTCTTTTGATTTCTGTCCGCAATCGCTCCTTTCAACCTCTACATGCTTTTCAAAAAACCTGAATATCATCCCGTCTACCCCCTAATAATTTTGAATTGCAGTAGTAATTATAACCTATATTTTCCGCTTGTCCTATTAAAATGTTTCGTCTGAATTCTACGACAGATAGGCATATTCGACATAAAAAAAGTAAAACGCCAGCCTATTCTCATATAAGCTGTCGTTTTGTTATTGTTTTTAGCATAATTTTTTGCTTTTATAATAAAGCTATCAGATCAGTTCAACGATTCTGATATCCTTTTTTACAGTGAGATCGATAAACTGGTTGTTGGCCTTGAGAATCGGTTTTGATACATTATTCTGGTTAATATATATTATTTCGCCGATATCCCCGTTACTGAGCTTCACAAAATCTCCTATATAATAAGATGCAATATTATGAAGGAACACAGACACCACCCGATGATCCAGTATACCAAAGTAATCCTTTTCAATATTTTCAATCACATCAAACGGACATATCATCTTACGATAGGCCTTGTTTGAGGTCATAGCATCATACATATCCGCCACGGCGATTATTTTAGCAAATGGATGGATCTGCTGGCCTTTCAGGCCAAATGGATATCCCGAACCGTCCTCTCTCTCATGATGCATCAGAATACCTTTGAGGATGTCATCGTTCATTTCAGGCATCTGTTCGACGATTTTAAATCCATATGAGGAGTGTTTTTTTACTTCATCGTATTCGGCCTCAGTCAGACGGCCCGGCTTATTCAGTATTTCCGGCGCTATTTTGATCTTTCCTATATCATGAAGATATGCTGAGGTTACAAGTGATTTCATTCGTCTATAATCATATTTCATCCATTTGCCGATCAGCATTGAGAGCAGGGACACGTTGACGCTGTGTGTATACAGATACTCCTCCGAGTCATGCATATCATTAACGCAGTTTACAATATCCCTGTTTTCGTTGATCCTGAATATAATAGAGTCTGTTGCATGATTCACCCGGTCCGGCCCAATGTCCCTGCCTGTTGAGATGTCATGAAGAATACTCTTTAATGTTTCAACGTTATCATCATACTGAGCCCGGAATAATTCCGTTCCGCTCACAACTATCATGTCATCGTTGTTTTCATAAACCTTTACCCGTATAATTCCCAGATTTTCAATCCGGTTGATGGTGTTCTCGTCCAGGATCATGTTCTCTGCTGCAATGAGAACTCCGGAATCATTATAAATATCTTCCGCAATCTGCACGCCCGGTTTGCACTCATATACACTCACAAACACTTTTTTCATAGACATTCTCCTGAGTAGAGATACTTATGTTTATCTAAACTTATTTTAACATAAAAACAATCTTAAGTATATTTTTCGCTAAATATTTATTTTCTCGATGGTAAAGATTTTAAAGTTTTTCGCTGGTAAAGATTTAAACTTGAAGCAAATGTGGTATTATGTTAACATTGTATAGAAATATTGGTTGGTCCGGTACTTAGTTAGGAGGGGTTAGAGGATATGCAAACAAATCAGTCAGATCGTTCAAGGAAGATTAGAAAAATTATGAATGCATTCGGCGCCATGAATAATCTTTCAAAGGCGCTGTTGAATTATGGTATTTACGCATTTTTAATGCTTTTTACCATTGGAACGGTTTTAGTGATACTCAACCATACGATCCTGCCATACGATTTTTATTTTGACTTCGTATCCAAGGAACTTGTCAAAATAAGCTTTATTGTAGGCGCCGAGGTTGTCATTGGCAGTATTGTAATGGATTTTGTGTTTAAAAGATAGTTTTAACCGGCTAGTTGCTTATACGGCCGGTTTTTTTAGCTCCCCGACCGTTAAATTGTCTCGGTGAACAATGTGAAGTCGTCTTTATCACAATAAAGCAATACATGGGCTGGAAAACTGTTCAGATCATTATCAAGAAATTGAAAACTGATTTTATATTCTTCGCAATAGCTTGTCACAACTTCAAGTTCTTCTGCATTCTCTACCACAACAACAGGATAAAATAAAGTTTCCATAGATAACAGCACCCTCCTTCAAAGGAATATGCCTCAATTTCTGCTTCACCCGTTTTTTGTACTATATTAACAGCATAGCACAGCGATAGTCTAAAATCAAACAATTCGCACATAAGCTCCCCCAGCCGTACGCCGCCTGGGCGGCGTACGGTTCTCGGGGTCGCTTTGTTATTTTGCTGCCGCAAGACGTTTTAGCTTGCGCTTTTCCCACGATGCCCAAAGCGGACCAACAATACACAATGTTGAGTAACATCCACTGAGCGATCCTATAGCCATCGGCAAAGCAAAGCTTACGATGGATTCAAGACCGTTGAGTGCGGCAAACACGAATAAGATGGCTATACTCATAAACACGGCAAAATTGGTATTCAAAGACCGTGTAAAGCTCTGTGAAACGCTCTTGTCCACAATATCCTCAACCGGCATTTTTTTGGCTGCGCGGGAGTTCTCCCTTATACGGTCGTAAATGACGATTGTATCGTTAATGGAATAACCTAAGATTGCCAATGCCACTGCGACAAAGGTATCCCCGATCGGAATCCGGAATATGGTAAAGGTAAAGAATGCGATTAGAAGGTCATGCAGCAAGGCTACCAATGACATAGCGCCCGCTGACAGTCCATGAATCTTCCGGAAGCTGAACCAGACGTATAATATAATCAGCAAAGCGGAAAGCGCAATGGCTATAATAGCGTTCTGCAAAAACTTCCTCCCGAAAAACGGAGAGACATTGTTTGTGCTGTCTAATTCAAACTTCTGTTCCGGATACCGCTCCTTCAACGTATCGCTTATGAGAGTCAGCTCTTCATTGCTCAAAGCCTCGTCACCTGTCATGCTGATAACCAGACGCTTTTCACCTGATGCAAAATCTGTTGTAATCTGGCCTGTTGCGACGCGTCCGTTTAACTTCTCTTCTACCAGGTCAGCAGCGATGTCAGGATCAAAGTCTACTGTTTCAGACATAGCGTATTTTAAAATAGCTCCGCCCTTGAACTGAATATCCAGGGTGATTCCGTTAATAATCGTCATTATCAGACCAAAAGCCAGGATACATCCTGAAATGGCATAAAAAATCTTGCGTTTATTGAAAAACGGGTAGATTTTTACTTCCTTCTTGGCCAAAGCACGCTTGCTCAGGAACAAAGAGGTATTTTTCAACCAGCTGTTTTGTATAATAGACATGGTCATCAGCTTGGTTGCCGCAACACCGGCCACAAAGTTCATAATAATACCGAACAGCAGCGTGTACGCGAAAGACAAAATAGCGCCCGAGCCGAAGTACATCATCACAAACGCAACAATCAAAACAGTAATATTTCCGTCGAAAATAGATGAAAACGCCATTTTAAAGCCGGAAGCAACAGATGCCAGCATAGTTTTGCCGCTCCTGAGCTCCTCGCGTATCCTCTCGGAGACTATAACGTTGGCGTCAACGCCCATGCCGATGGACAGGATTATACCGGCAATACCAGGCAGGGTGATGGAAAACTGCGGCCAGGTAAGCAAAATCAGCTGTCCTGTCATCTGAAGAAGCAGAGAAATTGCTGCGATAAGACCGGACAGGCGATAGTATAGAATCAGTGCTATACAGATAAATATAAATGCCACGATACCTGCCAGCACCATGACCTCCAAAGCGCTGCTGCCAAGCGAAGGGCTGATTGTACTGTAATTTTCCGTGACCAAAGCAAAGGGTAACGCACCTGAATTTATTTGATTTGCCAGAAGCTTGGCTTCTTCCTGTGTGCCTATCCCGTTGATGTAGCACTGATCTGAATCAATCTTTGTATTAACAATCGGATCCGAAATCATATTTTTATCCAAATAGATAGTAATCTTTTGACCGACAAGTCTTTCGGTCGCTTCTGCAAACATTTTGCGGCCTTCCGGCTTCAATGTCAAATTTACAATATACGCATTTGAATTTTCCGGGTCTACTGCCGCCATGGCATTATCAACATATTTACCCTCCATTACGACTTTACCGTCAGGGTCTTCGAAGGTAAGAAGCGCCATACTGCCCAATTCGGAAATAGCTTTTTCCGGATCAAAATCAGCTTCATCCGATTTCCAGGGAAAGCGCACAAAAATACAACCGTTTTCGTTGTCTATGGTTACGTCACGATCCAGAATATTTCTTTGGTCCAGACGTGTTTCAATAATAGCCCGGGCTGCTTCCAACTCTGATTCGGTTGGACTGCGATCTAAATCCTTGGGGACAAAAGCAGCGTCAATGCCGCCTTTAATATCAATTCCAAAACGCATCTCTGACGCGCTCATCAAATGTAACGAGCCTATATCCAGGCCAAAAAACGCTACATATGATACAAGAAGTATAATTAATAGAACAGCAACAAAAGTTCCCTTTTTACTTGCTAAATTATTCATGATGGCAACTACTCCTTTTATTTATAATAAACAGTTTAGACAGCTTTAGGCAAGTATAGCCGGCGGTGCGTTAGGAGAATTCGGGGATATTAAATAATAGTTGATTCTAAAGTCGGGGATTTGACCGGATAGAGATATAAACCTTGCGTCCGTCGGATAAAACAGGCCCTCTGACGACCCGAAAAATGCTTTTATACAGTTGTTATTTTTTAAACGTAATATTTGCTGTGTATCCTGATAAAAAAATGATTGCTGAATACAGATGTCTGCGAGCGGATTTTGATGTACCTTACCGAAGCTCCCTGAGGAAAAAGAATCCTGGCTTATGCTTGCTGTCTGAGAATCTTGAATGATTAAGCTATTCCCAATATTAGAGAGTAATGAAAGCAAAAGAACGCAAGTAAGGATCAATAATATGGCTCGAACCCTTGATTGAATACCCCGCACGCTTCCACTCCTCCCCACAATGTTAATAATAGAAAACACGTATTTATACAATATACCACTCTTCAAAATAAAAAACAATTTATAAAAATAAGCAATCAGATCAATTTTGATTCGTTCACGAACAATTGAAACTGAAGCCCTAAAAACGCAGCTGCTCGCCGGTTCATTGTCATTCGGGTCAGGAATATTTCGAAATAATCCATTACCGGACATATTTCCGTATTGATTTTTAAGACCAGGTCCGCTGTTTTCTCTTCTTTATTCACCGAAATAACTGATCTCTCAACCGCATAATTCACCCTGTCATGAATATCAAAGGTCGCAATATCGTTATTTCTGACCCTGCTTCTGTGGACGTCGGACTTATCTGCAAGGATCAACGCAGCTGAAATATTGCTGACCGCTGTCCCCGTCCGCTCATCATGATTACCAATGGCCATCATGACCTGTGCCGCTTCCTCGCAGGACATGCCCATTTTCGTCAATATCTGATAGGCCAAGATCGCGCCGGTGTGGGCGTGATCGGTTCTGTTCACCGCATTTCCGATGTCATGGAGGTACCCTGCAATCCTTGCCAGCTCTACTTCACGGTCCGAATAACCCAAACGCTCCATAATATTTCCCGCTGTCCCCGAAACAATCCCGACATGCCTGAAGGAATGCTCCGTATACCCAAGCACTCTCATCTGCGTCTCTGCAATTGTCAGAAACGTCTTAACCTCTTCACTTTTTTTCAGGTCATGAACTGTAATAATAGTAATCTCCCCTTTACTTCTATTCCTCCGATTCAACAGCCTTGGCCCACAGCGCGCACTCAAGCCTCTTTCTCTCAAGCTCGCAGCCAATGTCATAAGGCATGTCCAGGCGATTGTTGAACTGCCATGCATTTGCGGCACATCCTCCGCTGCAGAAAAACTTTGCCCAGCATTTTTTACATTCCTGCTTTGTGTAAATGTTCTGACCGATGAACATATCACGAATCGTCATGTTAAGATTGGAGCCATCATTAACATTTCCCATTTTGAACTCTTCCATTCCGACAAATTGATGGCATGGATACAGGTCGCCTTCCGGCGTTACAGCCAGATACTCGTGCCCGGAGCCGCAGCCCTTCATTCTCTTGATCACACATGGTCCTTCATCAAGATCCATCATGAAATGAAAGAAGTTGAATCCTTCTTTCTCTTTATATCGGTTCACATATTCCAGCACAAGCGCTTCATATTCCCTGTATAAAACCGGAAGGTCTTCCCTTCGGATGTCGAGGCCGGTATCCTTTGCTGCCACAACAGGCTCCACCGAGATCTGTTTAAAGCCAAGATCCGCCAAATGCATGACATCCTTTGAAAAATCCAGGTTTTCACGTGTGAATGTCCCTCTGACATAGTAATTGTTCTGATCTCTTGAATCTGCCATCTCTTTGATTTTTGGCAATATGTCATTATAAGTGCCCCGTCCGTCCGCCCGCAAGCGCATACGGTCGTTGACCTCGGGCCTTCCGTCTATACTGAGCACCACGTTTCCCATATATTCATTGATAAATTTCCTGTGCTCCTCTTTTAGAAGTACTGCGTTGGTTGTGATCGTAAACCTGAAATTCTTACCTGTCTCCTTCTGTCGTTCCAGCGCGTATAGCACAATTTCCTTCACTGCGTCAAAGTTGAGGAGCGGCTCTCCCCCAAAGAAATCCACCTCAAGATTACGCCTGCCTGCTGATCTTTCGATTAAAAAATCAATAGCCTTTTTCCCGGTCTCTGCGGACATCAGCATTCTTTTTGTTCCGAAATCACCCGTCGATGCAAAACAATATTTGCATCTGAGGTTACAATCATGTGCAATATGCAGGCACAGCGCCTTCACCACCGGCTGCTCATTATGGCTGCTCATATGCTCGGAAAAATATTCCTCGTACAGGTCCTCCGAAAAAAGCAAACCATTGCTTTGCAATTCCTTTAACTCATTAAAGGCTTCCTGCATCTCATTCCGGCTATATTCGCCTGTCAGCCTCTCATTATCATTAACATCCAATGAATCTGGCAGACCGTCCGGAAAGCCTTCCAGAAGATCGTAAGACAGATCGTCCAGAACATGTAATGTCCCGCTGTTCACATCCAGTACAATATTTTTACCGTGCATTTTGAATTGATGAATCATCCTGTGTACTCCTCGCTCCCCTACTGCGCGCTGTGCTTCTTACCAGAGCGCCCACACATAAACAGCGAGGGGTATAGCACCCCCCGCTGTCATGGTTTCTGCTATGTAATCGGTTTATCTTTTTTCACATTTCTGATTTGCCACCGTGCAGCTTGTTTTACATGCAGACTGGCATGAAGTCTGGCATTCGCCGCAGCCTGAATTTTTGATATCGTTTTTCAGCGATGGTTTATTGATTGTCTTTATATGCTTCAATCGTATCCCTCCTAAAAGCTTCTTTTTAATAGAAATTTCTGTACTGCGTTTCATATTATAGCATAACAAAACCATGATGAAAAGGCTAAGTTTTGCCTAAAGTTGTGCCCTATAGTTTTACCCGCCGGTATGCTTATACTTCGAAGACTTCGTCTTATTACCGGTATTAATTCCCACTATGCCTCCGATAGCGCCCGCCAGTATGCCTATTGCTGTCATGGTAATTACATATTTGTCGATGGTGAAGTCATTATAAACAAGACTGCTGACCAGATACAGTATGATCATGTAAATCAGCCCAACAACACTTCCATTGAGCCAGCCCTTATTATGTATGCCTCTGGTTGAAACCGAGCCTGCTGTCAGAACACTGACAATGGTGGTTAAGATAACAGCAGGAGTAATAAGCCTTTGCGGGAAATCCGTATTTGCCATAATCAGCGCAAGCAAAATGAACGCAAGCGCTGTAACAATAACGGAAGCTAAAAGCCCTTTTAGCAGTGAGCTTATTTTCAGGCTCTCATTTTCATTCGGATTGACATTGATATTTACAAAACCGGGCATAAAATTCACTCCTGTACGTTTCCTAACGATCATACAATATAAATATTACGGTACAGGCTGGAATAGAACAAAATGCTTCGCATTTTATTCCTCGCTATGGAACCCTATGGTTCCCTTCGACGGAGCTACGCTCCTGAGCACCCTCCTTAAACTTACATACCCTAATTTTCTATACACGAACAAAAACTCACGGAGTGTTCTCCATGAGTCTTCGCCTTTATCGCATTTATTATCCTTCAACCGGTTTAATGACTTCCTTGATAGCCCACTTTTTGAAGTTGACCTTTGCTCTTTCAACGCCGGTTTCAACTGTAATTTCGTCGTCCTTGATATTAACTACCTTTCCGGTCAGGCCGCCGATTGTGATGACGGTATTGCCCACCTGGAGAGCGTCAAGCATGGCTTTCGCTTTCTTGTCCCTCTTTTTCTGCGGCAGGAATATCATTAGATACATTATCAAGATAAAAAACGCCAGGTATCCCAATGTCATTAAAATATTCGGATCCATATTTTCCTCCAACAATTTTATTTTATTATAGGTCTTTTATAACCTTAATAATTGTATTAACCTTGCCTTATGCCTTGTAGCCGTACTGGCCAAAAAACTCGTTCCTGAAATCTCCAAGCCTATCTTCCATTATAGCTTGCCTTATCTTTTTCATCAAGTCCAAAAGAAATTTTATATTGTGCCAGGTAGTCAACCTTATTCCAAGGACTTCCTGCGCTTTCAACAGGTGTCTGATATACGCCCGCGAGTAATTTCTGCATGCATAACAATCGCAATCGGGATCCATCGGAGAAAAATCTCGTGCATACTTTGCATCTCTGACAATAATCTTTCCGCGGCTTGTCATGATAGTTCCATTCCGTCCGATTCTAGTAGGCAGGACACAATCAAACATGTCGATACTGCGGAGGGCTCCTTCAATAAGATAATCAGGACTTCCGACGCCCATCAGATATCTGGGCTTGTTTTCAGGCAGCAAGGGAACTGTGCATTCCAGCATTTTATACATATCCTGTGCAGGCTCGCCTACACTGAGCCCGCCGATCGAATAACCCGGAAAGTCTAGTGCAGTAAGCTCCTTCGCACTCTGCTCCCGCAGATCCGGATAGACCCCTCCCTGTACAATCCCGAAAAGCGCCTGCTTTTCAGTATTAAGGTGGGCTTTCTTACATCTTTCCGCCCATCTGGTGGTTCTTTCCAGTGATTTTTTTGCATACGCATACTCCGCGGGATATGGGATACATTCATCAAAGGACATGATGATATCCGCGCCAAGGTCATTTTGTATTTTTATTGCCAATTCCGGTGTAAACAGGTGTCTGGAACCATCGATATGGGATTTAAAGGTGACTCCCTCTTCTTTAATGTTCCTCAGATCGCTGAGGCTGAACACCTGAAATCCACCGCTGTCGGTCAGTATAGGCCTATCCCAGTTCATAAACTTATGCAACCCGCCTGCATCTCGGACAAGCTCATTTCCGGGTCTCATATAAAGATGGTAGGTATTGCTGAGAACTATTTTGGCTTCTATCCCCTTCAGCTCATCAGGCGTCATTCCCTTAACTGTGCCCTGGGTGCCAACAGGCATGAATACCGGCGTCTCAAAAGAGCCATGGGGTGTATGCACTACACCAAGTCTTGCACCTGTTTGTTTGCATTTTTTAATCAGTTCGTACCTTATAGCTGCCATGTTTTCCCCTTATCTAATCAGCATAGCATCACCAAAGCTGAAAAACCTGTACTTTTGCTCTACAGCTGTGTGATACGCCCTCATGATATTTTCTTTTCCTGCAAATGCGCTGACCAGCATAATCAGTGTAGATTCCGGAAGATGGAAATTAGTAATCAGTGCATCGACGATTTTAAAGCGGTATCCGGGATAAATAAAAATATCTGTCCATCCCTGCGACGGCTTGGTTTCACCATTTCCGTCGCTGACTGTCTCCAGTACCCTGCAGCTGGTCGTGCCCACTGCAATAATCCTGCCGCCGTCCCTTCTGGCTTTATTTATGGTTTGTGCCGCAGCATCATTCAAAGTATAGTATTCCGAATGCATTACATGCTCCTCAACGTTTTCGACCTTGACCGGCCTGAACGTACCGAGGCCAACATTCAGCGTCAGATAAGCAAGTTCTATTTCCTGACGTCTCAGTTCCTCCAGCATGTCCCTTGTAAAATGCAACCCGGCTGTCGGCGCTGCGGCAGATCCCCTGTATTTTGAATAAACAGTCTGGTATCGTTCGGAATCCTCCAGCTTCTTTGTAATATAGGGCGGCAGCGGAACAATACCGACCCTATCGAGTACCTCCTGAAAAATTCCGTCATATTCAAAGCGTACAATTCTATTTCCGCCCTCGATTACCTCAATAACCTGAGCGCGTAGATCTCCGTTGCCAAAGACAAACCGAGATCCGGGCTTAGCCCTCTTTCCGGGCTTTAGCAATACCTCCCACAAATCTCCTTCAATTTGCTTGAGAAGAACAAATTCAATCTTTCCTCCCGTATCTTCTCTTGCTCCGAGAAGTCTCGCCGGTATAACCCTTGTATCATTTAAAACAAGACAATCCCCTTTTTTCAGGTACTCCTTCAGATCGGTAAAAATCCTATGCTCAATAGCTCCGTTTTCCCTTTCAAGCACCAGAAGTCTGGAGCTGCTTCGTTTTTCAAGAGGCTCCTGTGCGATTAGTTCCTGCGGTAATTCATAATAAAAGTCACTGGATTTCATGGTTCACCCATACTATATCTATTGTTATTTTCATTTCAGTAATTGCCATCACAAAGGAAATCATACATGAAGGAATATGATTTTACAAGTAACAGTTATAGAAATTTGAACATGGCTAAGTTGAAATATGGATTATTCGATCTTTGTACCCTGGAAATAGTGGGTCAGTATCGCATCATACGTCAGCCCGGCCTTCCCCATCCCGATCGCGCCTTCCTGGCTCATTCCAACGGCATGGCCTGCTCCTTTTCCCGTAAATGTATATGTTTCAGCAACCATGGGTACTTTTTTGACTTTATCGTGCGCACCAAGAATAGTTGTGGTTTTTTTTGACCCGCTAAGTGTCTTCACTCCGGAGGAAGTGACGACTTTTTTACCTCCCAGTTGTGTCCTGACCGGATTAGAAATGCCCGGAAGCTGTGACTGCTGTGTGTTGTCCGCTGCTTTATCCGATATATCGGGTTTTAGTGTGTCGGAATTTGTTTCCGAAGGCACCTCAGCAGTATCATCTGCGGCGATAGATGTACTGGTGTCCTGCGTGTCAGACAGTACCGCAGTAAAGACGTCCGCATCTGATGTAATCGTATAAAGCTGACTATTCAATCCAAATAATGTGCGGCATTTTTCATTGGAATAATAAACCGGCTCTCCTCTGCTGGCGCCTGTAACAGACAACTGTGTCACTCTGCCGGTTTCTGCAGTCCTAACGATTGATATGCCAAGAATATTCCCTATCTGAGGCAGTTTTGCCTTTATATCGGACGCACGTAAGGTTTTTGTCCAGTTAAAGATTTTTTCATATTTGTCCTCCACACTGACAAGGTAGGGGTATGTAGATCCCCAGACATTTTTGACATTCTCGGTACTGCCTCCTCCGGAAGCAAAATAATAGATATGCTTTGCCGGACTTCCATCATAGGTGATGATTTTGTCCTTAACCTCGTCTATCGCATGATTGCAAGAGGGCACTTCGGCGCTATAACCCTTGTATACCTGACAGCCGGTAGTCGCACAGACATCAAAGCCTGTTTTACCGTGCTTGCCCATACTGTTGATCACATACATTTTTGATGCGACCGCTTGTGCCTTAAGGGCTTCAGCAGGTGCTTTCCCGCCAATTTCCGGAGGGACGTTTCCGTAAAGGTACTCTTGTATCGACACGATGTTAATCACCGTCATATCACTGCTTGAAAGTCTTCTTACTTCAACATCGCCCCTATATGGATCCCCCTTGATCTTGATCACTCCCGGATTATTTTCCGGTGCAGGTCTGACCCGGAAAAAGGCAGAAGTACTGAAGAATATGCAAAGGATCTGATGTTTGGCGTCAGCCGCGACGATCCGTTCAGGTGACGGTTGTACAACGGAAAATCCGACATCGCCCAAAGCTGATTTGAAAACGTCGATATCCTTTTGAGCGGCAGCCTCATTTTCATACGATCCTGCCCATACCTGCCATGCGTCGACGTATACAACATATGTACCGATTCCCGCATTCCCGCAGCTTGCAACCTGTGCAGCTGCGCTTTTCGAATCTGGGAGATCATTTCCTATTTTAATATGGTAGGGACCATACTTGGTGCCGGCAGCTTTCGAGGATGATGGATCATATTCTTTAAGTCCGCTGCCCGTGTCATAGTAATATGTATCCTTTCTGATATAGACTGAGGAAGAAACAGTTTTGCTAAGTATCTCGGTAAATTTGTTTTCCCTGAAAAAACCGATTTGAACTCCGGCGGCAGCGGACACATCAAATATTGACTGCGCTGTATTAACTGAACTGTCGGTAAAATACAGCCCGACTCTTACCGTATCGGGAATATTATCAGCTCCCACTGAAACAATTGGGCATGAAAAGATCATCGCGGCTGCGATGAATAATATCGCACATTTTTTAATAAGCTTTTTAATCATTGTCAGCACCTTCTCGTTAGTGAAAAAATTGTTCTGTTAATTTATGCTTTGCTTTTATGTATTCGACATAAATGGTATATCTTCCTGCTATATCGGCATTTTAAACCGATTTTTTGAACATTTTTAATCTTTTTGTAATACTTATAGAATAGTGTTAACAAGAATGAGTTTAAGATTTTTTCTAAGAAACTCAATTGCAAAACCAAAAAAATACGAAGAAGGCTTATTTGATGAAGTGCAGCATTTTTGGATAAAATTTTCCCCAATAAGTACCAAAGTGCATGTTCTACTTTGCTCGATGACTAACATTAATTAACTGTCTGGCATTAAGATTTAATTAGTAGCTATAGGTTTTTTTATGCAGAAAGGTTCGTGGACAGATGCCACAAACCTTTTAAGCAAGAGGAGTAAATAAAATTTAAATTGCATAGTTGTAGTTATTATCTCCAATACTACACACTAATTAACTTATACAATCCAGAATGTCTCGTTGCTATATTTTCATACGTTAAAACAATAATATTAATATTTAGTGTCATTTGTACTTTAATATATTTCGTTGCCCATTAGTTCTGGAAAAAGTCAAATAGTGTTACGGAGACTAATTACTTGTGAAAAGACCACTTGGGAAATTAGCAACACCACTTCCAGATAATTCACCAAAGAGAAATCCAGATTCTCCATTATCCGTGTATACAGCTACTAATTGATATCCATAATAATCATTATCAACCCATTCAACTTCAAATTCTTCGTTATAGGTTATAGATCCAATAGTATCATTCATTAATAAACTATCATAAATAGGTACGGACGTACTGCTTTTACTAATATAACTTCCGCTTCCAGGACAATTCACTGCATATGCAATAGCAGAAATAGCAAATATTAATACAAAAACAATGCAAAGGGAAATTATTTTTTTACGATTCATAAATTACCTCCATATATTTGTTTCTCCTCTTGCCTATATAATATATTATTTCCACATATTTGTATATTATTTCCATTCGCAACTTCTTCAGATATTCTATTTCGAATTGTGAATTTAAGTACAAAATTAAATATTGAATTTAAGTACAAAATTAAACATTTGACAATGGGCAAACCCGATGTTATTATTATTTAAACTGTAATTGAATAAGTATAGGTAGAGGCGCAATTCTCATCAGTAACGGCGCGGAAGGCCGCAGGGTCCGAAGATCCGCTGAGAAAGGGTGAATTGCCGAAGGAACAGTCTCCCCTGCAGGGTTGTTTCCTGGTTGTAAGCGCGAATAGCATTGCAACTGTCATCAAGTAATTTGATGGAGCGCTATCAGTTCTATGAAACTCTTGCAAAAGAGACTTTGAAATTTGGAACTGTTGGCACTTTGCCAGCAGTTAATTTATTATCAGGAGGTTTTTGCGATGAACAATAATGCGATTAACAGTAAGCTAAAGGTCGGAGTACTGGGCGGAACCGGCATGGTTGGCCAGCGTTTTGTAACGCTGCTGGAGAATCATCCCTGGTTTGAAGTAGTTGCAATCGGAGCTAGCGAGAGATCAGCAGGTCTCCCCTTTGAAAAGGCTGTGGAGGGTCGTTGGAAGCTGGAGCTGCCAATACCTGAGGGTGTGAAAAAGCTTGTGGTAAAAAACGCCGCTGCGGTTGACCAGTTTGCAGATGAAGTGGATTTGGTTTTTTGCGCAGTAGATATGAAAAAGGAAGAGATACGCGAATTGGAAGAAATGTATGCCAGGGCTGAGATACCGGTAATATCAAACAACTCAGCTCATCGTTTTACAGAAGATGTGCCTATGATCATTCCGGAGATCAATCCGGAGCATACTGCGATCATCGAAAAGCAAAGACAGCGCCTGGGAACAAAAAGAGGCTTTATTGCAGTAAAATCTAATTGCTCACTCCAGAGCTACGTGCCGCCAATCCACGCATTAATGCAGTTTAATCCTGACAGGGTTCTTGCATCCACTTACCAGGCGATTTCCGGAGCCGGCAAAACTTTCTCGGATTGGCCTGAGATGCTGGATAATGTAATACCCTACATCGGCGGAGAAGAAGAAAAAAGTGAAAAGGAACCGTTGAAAATCTGGGGTACGATCGAAGGAAACAGGATCATTCCTGCCAACGGCCCTCTCATCTCTGCACAGTGCTATAGAGTGCCTGTTGTAGACGGGCATATGGCCTCCGTATATGTCTCCTTTAAAAACAAACCATCCAGGGATGAAATACTCACCTGCTGGAAGGAATTCAAGGGCAAGCCCCAGCTGCTAAAGCTGCCGAGCGCGCCATCACAGTTCCTGACCTATTTCGAGCAGCCTGACAGACCTCAGTCCAGATTGGACCGGGATCTGGAGAACGGAATGGGTATTGCCGTCGGAAGGCTTCGCGAAGACACTTTGTTCGACTACAAATTTACCTGTCTTTCCCACAACACGATCAGGGGAGCAGCGGGCGGCGGAGTACTAATGGCTGAGCTTCTGAAAGCGGAAGGCTGGTTCTGACGATTAATGGATTGACTGATTGACGAACAAATTTAGAAAGGATGATATTTATGAAAAAGTGTATCTTTACAGGCTCAGGTGTTGCGATTGTGACGCCCTTCACTCAAACCGGCATTGACTATACAAAGCTGGAAGAACTACTAGAGATGCAGATAAAGGAGCAGACGGATGCCATCGTCATTTGCGGAACCACGGGCGAAGCCTCAACGATGCCTGATGATGAGCATATCGCTGTAATTGAGTTCACAGTTAAAACAGTGAATGGAAGACTTCCTGTGATTGCAGGTACGGGCAGTAATGACACCAAGCATGCGATCCATTTGAGTAAGAGAGCCCAGGAAGTCGGCGCCGACGTGATTTTGAGCGTTACCCCTTATTATAATAAGACGACTCAGCGCGGTCTGTATGAGCACTTTAAGGTAATCGCCGAAAATCTGTCCATACCGGTGATCCTTTACAACGTGCCCTCCAGAACGAATCTGAACATCAATCCATCCACAATAAAGCAGCTGTCGCAGATCGACAATATTGTCGGCATCAAGGAATGCAACCTTAATCAGGTCGCAGAGCTAAAGAACCTCTGCGGTGATGATTTCACAGTTTATTCCGGCGAGGACGGTATCATTGTTCCATTCATGTCTCTCGGAGCAAAAGGAGTCATCTCTGTTATGGCAAACATCATACCCAAGGTTACTCATGATATTGCAGCAAAGTATCTCTCCGGTGACATTGAAGGCAGCAGAAATCTGCAGATAAAAGTAGCGGAGCTGGTCAAGGCCCTGTTCATTGAGGTCAGCCCTATTCCAATCAAAGAAGCAATGAATCAAATGGGTATGAATGTCGGGAAATGCAGAATGCCGCTAGTTGATATGGAAGAATCAAACAAAGCGATCCTGACTCATACGCTGAAGAATTACGGTTTGATATAGGATAAACGAGGTAAAGCTTTATCAGATTATTCAAAAGAAGGATGTGCCGTTTTGATAAACATATTATTAAGTGGATGCAACGGGAAAATGGGTCAGGTGATTACTCGGCTGTCAGAGCAGTATGATGATCTTAAAATCGTTGCCGGCTATGATATTGCAGACAATCAGAAAAATGAATACCCCGTTTTTTCAGACCTGCAAAAATGCAACGTTAAGGTCGATGTGATCGTTGACTTCTCCAATCCCGCGGCGCTTGACACGTTGATGCCCTATGCCGTTGCAAAGCGGCTTCCAATTGTCGTAGCGACCACAGGATTGTCATCAGTGCAAAAAAGCTTGCTTGAAAAAGCATCTGAAAGCATACCGGTCTTTTCCTCAGCCAATATGTCCCTTGGAATCAATCTGCTGATCGATCTGGTAAAGAAAGCTGCTAAGATTCTGGAGTTAAATTATGATATCGAGATCATCGAAAAGCATCATAATCAGAAGCTGGACGCTCCAAGCGGAACTGCTCTTTACATAGCCGACTCGATCAATTCGGTGTTGGAACAGAAGCAGCAATATGTTTATGACAGGCATTCCAGAAGGAAAAAGAGAAGCAGCACAGAAATAGGTATCCACGCAGTGCGCGGCGGTACGATCGTCGGAGACCACTCTGTTTTATTCGCCGGAAATGATGAGATCATAGAAATCAACCATTCGGCCATGTCCAGAGATATTTTCGGTACAGGCGCACTCCGTGCGGCACGGTTTATTTGCGGAAAGAGACCCGGGATGTATGATATGGATGCTCTAATAAGCGAAAAATAATGCAATCTGAAAAGTGAAACAATATTATATCGGAGGTGTTTGAAATGACTGACAGGCCGGTTTCCAACATAAGTGTTACTTATAATGTCGCTCTTGTCACAATTGATAAGCTGCCAAACGATACCAGACTTATATCGGAATTGTTCAATGTTATAGCACAGAAGAATATCAATATTGATATGATCAGCCAGGCCCCGCCTTTTCGCGGCAACATCAATATCTCCTTCAGCCTTCCGGCCTCCGAGCTAGTCAATGCGCTGGCTGCGCTGAATGAATTCAAAAAATACGCAAAAGATCTTCGTATTGAGATCGATGCAGACAACACAAAGCTGCAGGTCTATGGCGAAGGAATGCGGAACATCCCCGGAGTAGCTGCAAGACTATTTACGCTGCTGGCAGAGGCGGGCATCGAAATAAAGCTTGTTACCACCTCTGAAATAGACATTTCATATCTTATATATGAAAAGGATGTCGACAGGGCTCTTGAGGCTATCAGAAAGGAATACGGACTGTCCGGCTGACCTGACTGACTTTGCTTGTTATTAATCCGTTATAAAAGCTGCAAATCTTTTGGATTTGCAGCTTTTCAGTCTTTAAAAATATCTTTTAATATCATCTTCTCCGGTATTATCTTCTTTCGAAGCGTTCTCAGCCACTTCGTTCATTTCATCCGTCTCATTGTCATCCTGACCCTGGCCTTCTTCCTCCTCATCCTCTTCCTCATCCTCATCTTCTTCCTCTTCAAGGTGAGCAATTATATATTTCTTCAGCTTTGGGTATGCATAGAAGTTGGTCAGAAAACCAATCAGACTGACAGTAATGAATAGGAATGGGATAAACCCGATTATCGGATTGAACGGTATGATCATGCCGAAGGAGAGGAAAATAATGAATGCGCTCAATAAAAGTATACCAATGTTTGGAAGAAACTTAATCACAGCAAAAATAAGTGCGTTTTTGTACATCTGCTTCAGTGATAATTCAAACGTAATCAGGATCGGATAAATATACAAATTCATGCATGCAAACAGAACAAGCATAAGTATCATAATGGCAAACCCGACCGTACCAATAATCACAGGAATCTGCCCGAGATTGATCAACGCTGAATAGGCTCTGATGGAGAACAGAAGCAGGAACGTGACTATAAAATTGATCGTTCCTACAATCAGACTCTGTTTCATATTCTTCAGTGCCGTATCCTTAAAATCGCTCCACAAGAATGCATGCTCTTCACGCGCATAATTTCTCATAATATAGGTAAATCCTGCCTGCGCGGGACCCACTGTTACCATAGGGATACATATAATGACCGACAGAAGGATGAATTTGAGCATTGTGTCAGATAGTAAAGCGTCCGGATCGGTCATGGCTTCAGGAAAAATATTCGGGAAAAACATAAGCATTACCAGCATGCCAAGTATGAGCGCCGGCAGATTGAAAATCAGGAACATCATATTAACCTTGACCAGATTCCAGAACTTCCGCTGCAGAATCTCAAAAAAGACAACAAAAGGTGATTTGGGCGGGGCATCCTTTGGTACTCCCGGTCCAGGCTTATTATAATCAAAAAGTCCGAAAAAACCTGCCATTTTTTGTTCCTCATTTCTTCAATAAAATATTGATAAGTCCTTTTAATTGCATGTAATCATTCTACCAACAGCGGCAACATATTTCAATACATTTGAACGGTAATTATTTTCACAAAAGTCCTGAAAATCTTTTCCCGAAAAGCTCTTGACACTGAAAGCTTAAGTTAGTATAATTAGTTTTGCTGATTCCTCAAGCCCTTATGAATGCGGTCGTGGCGGAACTGGCAGACGCGTACGTTTGAGGGGCGTATGGGAGACCGTATGGGTTCAATTCCCATCGACCGCACCAAAAAACACATCTTTTTCAAAAAAGGTGTGTTTTTTTATATGCTTTTCAGAAAATCCAGCTTGGAAAAATCGCGATCCAATTGCTGTCTGAGATACTTTTTTGTAATCTGACCCAATTCATCTAAAACCTCTTGTGAAAGGCCAAAGCTGAACAGTTCGTCCATCCTGGCATGGACGATGTGCCGTATCGCCATGGACGCACCCGGCGACAGCAGAACAGATAATCGATCTGCAGCAAGGCATTCTTCTCGGTCACATAAAAACCCGGATTTTTCAAAGCTGAAGGAAAAGAACTTCTCAGGCTCCTGCCCGCAGCTCATACACATTCTGACATAAGGCGCATATCCCGCCGTTGCGAGTGCCCGCAGTTCAAAAATCCTGGATATCAGCTCAGGCTGCTTTTCTGTTTTTGCAAGCATATATAAAGAATTCAGCAGTAGTTGAAGCAGCTTGGGAGCAGGCTGATTTTCCTGCACAATTTCAAGTACTATGTCCATGAAATGCGCTGCATAGGTCAGCCTCACCATGTCGTTGCGTATCTCATAAAAGGGTTCGATAACTTCGCAGCTGTTAACCGTGTATATCTCCCTGCCGCTGTACAATACATATTCACCATAGCACATTATCTGAGATGCGGCAGCCAGTTTTGATTTTGGGCGTTTACCGCCTCTGGAGAGCGCAGAAATACGCCCGCGGTTTCTTGAAAACAACGTTATAATTTTGTCTGCCTCGCCCGTATTGACCTCTTTTATGACAATCCCCTGTGTTTTTAAAAAGCCCACTGAAACAATAACCGGCCGCCTAAAAAGCTTTCATTTCATGCGTTTCCTACACTCGGAGCAGCCTCATCCTCCGCCATATTTCTCTGCTCGGCAGCCCTGTCCCTTTCCTCTATTTCTCTGTAAAACATATAGATATCCAGATCTCCGGTTTCGACAAAAGCATTCCACGCGAATTCCTTAAACATGTGATGCAATCCCCCTTTTCTTTTGCAATCATGTCCTCTGATTTTAGGTTACGCCAAAATGCCGTTTGTATACCTGTAAAGTTTATACTAAAGAAAATTTTCCTATATAATATTATTTATATCCCAGTGTTTTGAGCATATTTTCGCTGTTTCTCCAGTCCGGCTTTACCTTCACCCATAGCTGGAGGAATACCTTGACGCCAAGAAGATTTTCAATCTCTGTTCTTGAAAGTGTGCCGATCTTTTTGAGCATTTTGCCTTCCTTGCCAATTAAAATGCCCTTATGCGTCTCCCTCTCACAGTATATGTTTGCTTCAATATCTACAAGATTTTTCCCTGCCCGTTCTTTAAAAGAAATTATCTCGACGCCGATGCCGTGAGGTACTTCTTCCATAATCAGCTCCAGTATTTTCTCACGAATCAGTTCAGCAGCGATTGCTTTCTCAGGCTGATCAGTAATGATGTCGTCTGGGAAATACTTCGGTCCTTCCGGCAAAGCTTTCTCGATCTCCCTCAAAATGATATCCGTTCCTTCATTGTTAAGGGCGGAAATCGGGATTACCGCCGCAAAGTCCATCCCTCCCGAATATTTTTTTATCCTCTCAAACAATTGTTCCTTCCTTATCAGATCTATCTTGTTCAGAATCAGAAACACGGGTGTGTGAAGCTGTTTGAGCTGTTCCATGATGTATATATCCCCCGCTCCCGGTTCCGCGTCGGTCGCTTCAGCGAGGAACAGAACAATATCCACCTCGCTCATGGTATCCTGGGCAATGTTGACCATATATTCGCCCAGCTTGTTTTTAGGTTTGTGGATGCCTGGTGTGTCGATAAAAATGATCTGGCTGTTCTCAGTATTTATAATTGTCTTTATGGTATTCCTTGTCGTTTGGGGCTTGTTTGAAATGATTGATATTTTTTCACCCGCCAGTTTGTTGGAAAGAGTTGATTTGCCAACATTTGGACGCCCTACGATGGATACAAAACCGGATTTGAACGACATGCGACTTCCTCCTGAATAATGGATTTTTCATGTAAAGAGCTGAAAAAGCAGCAGTGTTACCGAAAAGCCTAATACAGCTCCGGCAATCAGCTCAATCAACGTATGTATTTTTCCCTCTAATCTGCTTTGTACAACAAGCAGTGATACAATGATAAACAAAATAGTGATATTAACGTTATTTGAATACAACGCAACGGCAGTTGTAGCGGAAAACGCAACGGCAGCATGGCCGCTTGGCATTCCGCCGCTGAAAGGCGTCCCTTTTCCGAAAAAAGTCTTAAGGAGCAATACAAAAAGCATTGTCAGAATAATGGCAATGACGGAAACATGCATTGGCGCCTGCTTTATTCTGATGATGCCTATTTCCAGGCTCGTGCTTACTCTGTCAAAGAATATCATGTATGCAGTGATCATGGAAAGCAGTGCTGAGATGAAGACCGCTCCTGCAGCCGTATCCTTGACTATCTTCGCTTTTGGATGGTATACATCGATCACTGTGTCGATGATTACCTCTATCGCTGTATTGAACAGTTCACAAATAATAACGATCGCAATGGCAATACATATAATGACAAACTCCACTCTGGTAAGGTCATAAAAAAGAGACAGGATTAGAACTAAAGCAGCCGCAGTCAGATGGATTTTCATGTTCCTCTCTGACCTGACAGTGGCTATTATGCCGCTAAGAGCATTATTAAAGCTGTCAATCAGGCTTTTGTTCTTCATTTTCTTTTCAACCCCAGCTTCTCCAGCACCGCTTCCTGTCTGGAGATCATGTCAGCTTCCGTATCCCTTTCTGTGTGGTCATATCCTAAAAGGTGAAAGACACCATGCGCAGTCAGAAAAGCAAGCTCCCTATCCAGAGAATGGCCATAATCTTCTGACTGTTTCAAGGCCGTTTCCATGGAAATGATTATGTCTCCCAGCAATAGCAATCCCTCATCAATATCCATATCTCCCTGAACGGACAGGATCTCTCCGTTTTTTATATCCGCCATGGGGAATGACAAAACATCGGTAGACTTGTCAATGTCTCTGTGTTTTTTATTGATCTGCCTGATGGATTCATTATCGGTAAGCAGAATGTTTATCTCACATCCCAATTTGAAGCTTTGATTCTTCAGACATTGCATAACAGTCTTTTGAAGCAGGTCCAGCTGTTCCTCCTTCACGTTTACCGCTGCTTGCTCATCTTCGATATAGACGCATGTTTCATCCAATTTTTTATACTTGCTGTCTTTCATAGATAGTTCCTCTCTCCTCCACCGCTTCTTCCATGTATGATTCAGCTTCCGTGCAAGCTTCCTGACCTGCGGTTACTGCATCCAGCGGATCGATTCCGGCCAATTCCTTTTCTTCCTTAAGCCGGTTCACCTTCATTTCCGGGTACTCCTCACGCGCGTGAAAATACCCGCCGAACACGCGCATAAACGCCCTTGCAATCATGTCCATATCCCTTAGCGTCAGGTCGCAAAGATCCAATTGACCGTCATCCAGCTTATCCTTGATAATCTTTCTGATCAGGCCCTCCATTTTTCCTTCCGTTTTTTCCACCATGGAACGAACGGCTGCTTCCACCGAATCGGCCAGCATGACAACGGCAGCTTCCTTTGTGGACGGTCTCGGTCCGGGATAACGATAATCCTCCTGCTTTACCAGATCGTTCTTATCGGTTTTCTTCGCCTTGTAATAAAAGTATGCGGCAAGTGTGTTTCCGTGATGCTGGCTGATAATGTTTCTGACGGCGAGAGGCACTTTGTACTTCTCCGCGATCTCTTCCCCGTCACTGGTATGCGAGGTAATCACCAATGTGCTGAGGTTCGGCGTCATCCTGTCATGAGGGTTGTCGGAGAGTTGATTTTCTTTGAAAAAATTCGGTCTTTTCAGCTTTCCGACATCATGGTAATAGGCGCCTACCCTTGCAAGCAACGGATTGCCGTTTATAGCCTCCGTGGCGACCTCTGCAAGATTCCCTACCATCAGAGAGTGGTGATAGGTCCCCGGCGCCTCCATCAGTAGCTTTTTCATAAGCGGCTGGTTGGGGTTGGCCAGTTCCAGAAGCTTAAGCGGCGTGATGATTTGAAATGTACTTTCAAAGAACGGCAGTGAGCCAATTGTAAAAATCGTTGATAGCATGCCGTTGGCTGCTACCAGTGCCGCGTGGTTGGCCATCGTTGCGACACTGCTTTTGTCTGTGAGCCCGATACATGTAACCACTATCGCATTCACAACAGCTATTACAAGTCCTGATGCCGAGAGACGGCTCCTTTGGTTTGCTCCATACACGATAAAAGCCGCAATAGTACCGCCGATCACCGCTGTAAAAAAGAAGGAAGTGTTTGTGCCTGTAATGAGCGAAATAGACAACGCAAGCAGAATATTTGTCACGATTCCCAGACGGAGGTCAAGCAATATAGATATAAGCATCGGAGCAACGAATATCGGTATCAGCAGCGGGTTGACCGGGTTGAGGAGCCAGGCTGCAACCAATGTCAGCAGGATGATCATGCACAATAAAACAAGTTCTTTTGTGCCATGTATGATTTTACTGCAGAAATGATGCAGGTATAATATAAGGAGGAACGATAACAGCAATACAATAAAAAGAATCCCACCGGCAAAAGCAAGGTCAAGCTTGCCTGTTTCAAGCAGATTCAGTTCCTTTAGAACGCCCAGCTTGTCCTGCGTAACAATATCGCCGAAGCTGATGATTCTCGATCCTTCTGTTATAATCTGCCTGTTTTCCATTGCTGTATGATATGCTTCTTCCTTTTTTACATTGGTCATTATTTCATCCACAATGCTATTTGGCTTCAGCAAAGCCTTTGCCATGAGACTGCCGATATTTTTCAGTTCCTGAGTGAGGGCGCTGTTTTGATACGCGCTCTGAACATAATCAATCTTTGTGGGCAGATTATCTTCGTTGACCTCCTGTTTCATGATCGTACTGATCAGATTGATGGTGAGCTCCTGGAAAAGCGTCAGATCCTTTTCAGCCGCATTGACCACCAAATATTTAATTTGCTCCGTCGACAGAGGTATACCGTAATTAGCAATATTAAGGCTCAAGCTATCAACGGCCTTAAGTTGCTCCTGCTCCAGTAATTTCGAGTAATTGTCATCTTTCTTTGAAACGCCGAGCTCCTGAAGATTTCTCTCCACGCTCAGCCTGGCATCCCTCACTTTGTTGGTAAACTCATTGGCTGAATTGATAATGTCGATAGGAATGCTTTCCAGTCTTATCATTACAGGTGAAACGCTATTGGCAGCCTGCTGCGCTATTGTTTGCGTCAAAATTGTGTTTTCAATGTCGCGCGGTGCAGAGATATCAAAGTTTGAGCGTTCTCCGAGAACGAGCTTGAATTTTTTTGGAACGGCTCCGTTTTCAATGATCACAACCGCAATAATGATCGATGCAACCGCAATCAGCAGCTGTTGAAAGGTCTTATTCTTTAAGTAACTTTTTAACTTCCTGCGATTTTGCTTTTTTTCACCGGCCTTCAAAGTTACAGCCCCCCATCTGCGTCCAGGTTAATCATTTTTTTCGATCGAATTCTTCATATGCTTTTATGATCCTTTGTACCAATTCGTGCCTCACAACATCCTTTTCCGTCAAATAGACAAATTCAAGCCCTTCAATATTTCTCAGAATCCCGGTGACCTCCTTCAGCCCGGATATCTTGTCACCCGGGAGGTCGATCTGGGTTATATCGCCTGTCACGACGGCTTTCGATCCGAAGCCTATACGGGTCAGAAACATTTTCATCTGCTCCGGCGTCGTATTTTGCGCCTCATCCAATATTATAAAGGAATCATCCAGCGTACGGCCTCTCATATACGCCAGCGGCGCTATTTCTATCATGCCTTTTTCAAGATATTTCTGGTAGGTTTCCGCGCCCATGATCTCAAAGAGCGCATCATAAAGCGGCCTCAGATAAGGATCCACTTTGTTTTGCATATCTCCCGGCAAGAATCCGAGCTTCTCTCCGGCTTCAACAGCCGGACGGGTCAGAACAATCCTGTTGACTTGCTTCTCCCTGAAAGCAGAGACCGCCATTGCAACTGCAAGATACGTCTTACCCGTACCTGCAGGCCCGATGCCGAATGCAACGGTGTTGTCCCGAATTGCATTGACATAGCGCATCTGACCGTGGGTCTTGGATTTGATCTGCCTGCCCTTTGCTGTCAGACAAATATAATCTCCCGGATATTCCTTGATCCTGTCGTTCTGACCTTCGGCAGCAAGGTTCACCAGATAATTCACATTTTGCTTTGTAATTGGTTCTCCTTGGGCTGAGATGGCATTTAACCTCTCGATCACGAGAACAGCCCTCTCAATATTCTCTTTATCGCCTGTCATTTTGATTTCCGTATCCCTGGAAATCAATTTCACATTCAAGCCGTCTTCAATAATTTTTACATTTTCATCAAAATGTCCGAATAAATTGATAATATCTTCTATCTTTTCAAACTCAATAATTTTCTCAAAATTGTCCAATCAATTTCCTCCAATCTGTCTGGACACGCCGATATCTTCAATACATTCTATCGTAACCCTTGCAAAGCTCTCGCCGTTTTCATCCGTAGTAAACCTTACATTTTTTTTGACGATCTGAGCATCGTCCGGTACCTTTGCGATCGCCCTCTTATATGCCAATTCGGCGGCTGTTTCTTTCGCGGTCTGCTCATTGATTACTGCATCGACCAGCTTTTCCTCGACATACCTGACGGTTACCAATTCTATCGGAAAAACCAGGTCCTCCCCTATGGATAGCTTTTTCCTGATTTCGCTGACAGAATAGGTTTTAAACCTGTTCTTTTTATGTAATATGTCCAATTTCCACGAAAACAGCATCAATGCATGATCATTTATAATTTTGCCTGTTTTTAGCCTTTCAATCTGTGATGTTATCACCGGTACTTCCTCTTCATACCAGGTCCTCGCGGATACAGATCCCATAGCGTGTGAAAGCTTATATCCTGCCTTTTCTCCTTTCAGAGGAATGTTTCCGGAAATCAGCACCTGACCCCGCTGAACGGTGTCTCCCACGTTGACTGCTTCGATGCCGCCCGTTGCAATCACCTGTTTGATAATCCCATCCTTTGCTGCGATCACATCACATGGGATATGTCTGGCGATGACTACAGGCATCTCTTTTCTTTCCCGTACATCCACCTTTACCTTTGTACCCCTGACAACAATGCTGATCCACGCAAGTTCTTCCATATCCAGCATCATGCCCGTGACAGCGCTATCGGCATCGATTCTGAATTTGAGAATCCCTGTTCTGACACCTTTCCGGGCCAGCGCCTCCTCAAGTTCCGCGCTCTGAAGCGTTTTATTTCCTGTGATTTCAACGCTCCATATAAAAGAGCTTAATACCATAATTAAAACAAAAAATAACGCTGCTCCTGCAAAAAAAGCCTTCCGTCTGCGGTATTTGTTGAAGACAAACGGCAGGCCTGCTTTTTTTAACAGTCTGACCCTGCACTTTGCTTTTCTTGCAATGGATCTGATGAGTTTAAACCCTTTGATGCTCATCCTCATCGTCCGCGTTTTTTCACCCTGCACCCTGACGTCCCATAGCGATATCTTTCTGCGGGTACATATGTTGATGAACTTTTCTGTAAAAAAACCTTCGACTATTATAATAACATATCCACGCAGATAATTCCATAATCCAAGCAACGACAAGAATCTCACCCCGCATTCGGAAATTCGATTGAAGCTATACTGCCTGATATAATAATATCCTCGGAAGTGATTTCTTTGATAAGAAGTCCTGAGCCTGTTATTTTTACCGTCCCCGACCCTGTATTTACACGTACCCTTTCGCAGCCGAATTCCATGATTCCTTTGTGGTTTTCTATCATGATATCCCTGTTTCCGACCATGGTCATTCTGGGTGTGTTCAAGATCAATTCCTTCGGCAGCTCAAGCATCTCCGTGAATTTCTCGCGTATTCCCCTTTTGCTGATGGTTTCTTCTTTTTTCTTTTTATGATTGCTTTTTTCCTTGTTCTTTTTCCTGGCGCTATTCTTCGCCATCATTCAATTCCCCAGTTCTTTGTGATGGTAGCAGATCCATAGGATCACCAATAGAATAACCTTTTTCCCCGGCGCCTTTAATAATACTCTCAAGAGCCTGAGCGTTGTCCTTTGACACTGCGTGCAGAAGTAAAACCGCGCCGTTATGAAGATTTCTCATTACAATATCATATGCATACTGAGCTCCTCTGATTTTGTCACGATACCAATCATCATATGCAAAGCTCCAGAAAAGATTGCAATATCCCAGATTCTGAGTCAATGCCAATGTCCTTTCACTGTATTCACCTTTAGGCGGACGAAGAAAAAGCATGTTCCTGTCAAACTTTTCTTTAAAAGCTCTTTCCAGCCCCAGCACTTCCTCCTCGAGGCTGCTGTCATCCAACTGTGGCAAGCTTGGATGGTGGATTGTATGATTCCCTACGATGTGTCCTTCCTCTACCATTCTGCGTACAAGATCCTGATGACTTTTCAGATATGGTCCTGTAATAAAGAAAACAGCTTTAACGTCGTACTCCTTCAAAACATCCAGAATCATCGGCGTATAGCCGTTCTCATAGCCTTCGTCAAACGTCAGGTATATTACTTGTTCAGTCGTGTCGCCAATATATACGCTTGCGTATTTCTTTAGCAGCTCCGGTGCTCCCGGGTCGGCCGCAGGCGTCTCATTGTTGCTCCTTCTGGAAATACCCCACCTGAGCAGATTGTTACTGTATTCAACAATGGTTGCAGCTTCCCCTTCCGACAGCTTTCCGCTCACTTCCTCATCAAGATCAAGATCTGAAAACCGGCTGGAATAGACGCCGCCAAGGTCACTCAGCTCGCTATTAATTGCCGATGCCCCGGAGCAGCCTGACAGCGCAGAGAAAAAAAGAGATGACGGAGCCAAAAGCATCATTATTCCCGCAAACGCCTTTCGAAGTATGTCTCTTTTCATACAGAAAACCTCCACTATAACACCTCGGCGCTCAAAAGGAAATTTATCGCTTGTAGAAAAATTTCCTAACCTTAGCGGCGTTTCAACGAGGCTGGGGATATCTTTTTTGCCTCGTTATATTTGTATTGTGGAGGAATGAAAATATACCGATTTATTTATTCCACTGTAGTCAGAAGATCAGTTTTGATTGCGGTGCCGTCATCGACAAATTTATTTATAACGATTTCATCTGCCTTTTTTATGGTTACCCTGAGCAAATCCTCCTCAAGAATCTCAACCACTCCTCCGATCAGTGTAAGCGAATGCTCCAGATCGTCAGGATCTGCGATAGCCTTGATGGTAAACGGCGCTTTATGCTGCCTGCCATTGATCATCACGTACTGTCCGGCTTCTCTGATCTCCGTCATTGCCACAATTCTCTCATCATTGACTGAAATAGCCTGCGCGCCGGATGCTCTCAATTCGTTCACGATATTCAGAATATCATAATCCATAACATGGATATTCGCATAGTTGTCAAGTGTGACAATTATACCGGCGCCCTTGACCGTTTCCAGTCCCGCAAATATCCTCGCTTTTTTCAGGCTGTTCTGGATCTGTTGGGCGGCGTCACTATCGCCGGCCTTTACCTTCGCATAGGTCTGGTTTTCCTCTTCCAGCTCCTTAAGTCTTTCCTGCAGAGTATTTTTTTGATTTTGTAATGTAATCAGCTCGGTCTTTAGTTCATCGAGCCTCTTGTTCTCAAAGCTGGCCAAGCTCTGGTTGTAATTTACACTTTTATATTGCAGCGCCAGCATAACCCCTAATATGATACAAACCACCGTTAACGCAACATTTCTGGCTATTTTCATTATTCTGCAACCTCCAGTCCGGAAATATACCGATCGAGTTTATCGGCGCTGCTGAACTTTGGCAGGACAATTTCCTTTGATTTTGTAATTTCCACTCGGATGTTGAATTCCGTCATATTTGCGATCCTGCTGCTTGTAGTGATGCTTTCATACAGCTCATCCGGGTCGCCGATTGCTTCGATGATGTATGGTACGGGATGACGGTTGCCGTTTATCATGATCGTTGGGCCTGCACACACCTGCTCGCTCATGGGAACGATCCGCTCTCCGTTGACAGCTATCGCCTGGGCTCCTGCCTTCTTCAGGTCGTTTAGTATGACCTTGATATCCTGGTCATGTATGATAAGAAGGCTCAGAGGCGTATCAGGCTGGCGGGCCGGCGCATCGTGCAGGCTGATAACAATCCCCGGGCCTTTTACACCGACCATGCCGGTATGCAGCTTGATTGATTCCCATTGCTTTTCCAGTTGATCGTCATTTTGCTGACTAACGTATTCTTTAATAAGCTCATTTTTCATTACAACATTTTCATCGATGGCTTTCTTCAGCTCTTCCGTTTCCTCCTGTACCCTGGCCAGCTGCTCTTTAAGCGTATCTACGGTGTACTTGCTGGATGCGGATGTCTTTCTTGCTGCCATCGTGTTTTTAAATTGCACGGCTATAACCATACCGAATATCAGGAAAACGACAAATAAAATATATCTGCCACCGTTTTTTTTCATAGCATCTCCAACTCGAAACAAAAGTCTTTTAGCATATCATTTCATAGTTTAATTCTACTTTTAATAGACTATAATTTCAAGAAGATTGTTCCATAAGCACGGCAAAATCACGAGCCCATGTTATGCCAGACGAAGGGGAAATGGGAAACCAAAATATCAATTTATTCCATACCCTCAAAACTGAAAATAACTGCCGCTTCTTCAAGCTCACGCGTTAAATCTTGCAGATTCCCCGCAAACCCCGAAAGCTCTTCAATGTCCGCAATCTGTTTCGTTGTGCTTGCCGCGACCCCTTCTGTCGCAGCGGCGGTTTCTTCGGATACTGCGAATACACTTTCAATCGCCTGAAGTGAATTATCCTTCAGCAGCAGCATTTCGTCCAAGGATTCTTTAACATCATCAGCCTGCCTTGCAATGCTTTCCATGAAGGTAAATATGGCTTTAAAGGCTTTGCTTGTCTCTTCCATGGCTGCCATTTGTTTTTTGATCGCATCTTCCGTAGTCCTGGTTTCAGTATTTATATTCTCAGTCCTTTGTATAACCGCGCCGACAATATCACCTATTGTTGCTGAGAAGCCTTTCGATATTTCGGCCAGCTTTTTTATTTCGTCGGCTACCACTGAAAATCCCCTTCCCGCCGTACCTGCCCTGGCTGCTTCAATAGACGCGTTAAAGGAAAGTAAATTGGACTGCTCTGAAATATCCAAAATGCCGCTGACAATACTGCTTATCTGCTTCATGTCCATATTCAATTCCTTTATTTCCGTTGTGATATTTTTAGTAGCCTCACTGCTTAATACCGCCTTCTCGGTAAGCAACTCAACCAATGCCAATGCTTTTTCGCTCAAAGCCCTTGTATTGTTAACAGTATTAAAAACCATTCCGGTCTCTGTTCTTACCCTATCAATTTTCTCAGAAAGCCTGTTCATATTTTCAAGGTTGTCCGATAATATATTTGCCTGGTCGGTTGTACTCCTGGAAATGCCATAAACCGAATTCTCTATATCCTTGGAAGCGTTAAAAACCCTCCGGGCGGACAAAGACATCTCTCCGGTGCTATCCATTACCATCCTGACGGTGTTCTGAACCTTCAATATCAGAACCTTCAGATTGCTGACCATATCATTGAAGCATCCTATTACGAAATTGATCTCATCTCTTCCTTTATCGTCCTGAATAAAACGAAATTTTCCGGTTTTCGCCTCCTTCATTATACTAACAAGGCTTTTCAAAGGCATAGCTATGCTGTTTGAAATCATGTAAGTAAGTAACAGCACAATCAGGAAGCAAATAGCTCCGATCACCATATTATAATTTCTTATCGCCTTTGATTCACCGTTCATGTATTCGTACGGTACCAGCCCGACGATCCTCCAAAATGTACTTCCTATTTTTGAATGTATGACAAGCTTCTCATCTCCGCCTAAAGTATATGAGAATTCGCAGCTCGAATCCTTACTTTGCTCCAGGATCGCCGTAAACTCCTTCCCTCCGTACTCCTTTCCAAACTTGAATAGTTCCTTATTCCTACTTGAAACCACCTTTCCATTTTCATCAGCCATATATATTTCAGCGCCGGCGCCCATGTCAATGCTCCTGTACATACCAGAAAAATAATCCTCGTTTATACAGGTTATGATATATCCAAGGTATTCATCGTTTTTCATTGAGTTTATCCTTTTTACTGCTACAAGACAGTTATTTCCGACTTTCCGGGCAATTCGATCGGTCAGGGTCCCGGCAGTCCAAACATTCATCCCTCGTGTTCCTGATGTAAGGCTGATAATACCGTTTTCCTCCTCCTCAGTTAACAGGTTGAACCTGGGACTATACTCAAATTTTTCTTTGTCCAGCGCTATTACTTCGATATATTCGATTTCCCCTACTATTGAAGCCTTCTTTGTAATCACGCTGTTAATGGCGTTACGGACCTTCGTTCTCTCAAGCTGATCTTTTGCTTCATACCCTTCCAGACCCTGCTGAACCTCGTTTGAATTGGCAATATCATCATTAAGGCTTTCAAACTTCTCCATCTCATTTCCGATGTTCTTACTTATCTGGCTTATAAGCTGTGCAGAATAAGAGCCTATTTTTGACTCAATTGAAGCGCTTGATTTGATAATGGAAAAATATCCAGTAATAACAATAGGAATCAGTGAAACTGCAATAAAAGAAATTATGAGCCTGATGTGAATTTTAATCTGCCTGAACAGAAAACATAGCATCTTCATATAATCCTTTCAGTTCGACGTTTTTCTTAATTGTTGACGTTTCTCTTGACAACAGAGGCAAGATTAAATTTTGACTGTATAACTTCAACGTACGCTGCAACTATGATTACTAGTCCCGTTGCAACATATTGCCAGAATGCGTCCACTCCTACGACGATCAAGCCTATCCTCAAGCCTGAGAATAGCAGTGCTCCAATGAAAGTACCCATTATGGTCCCTTTACCTCCGGCCAGGCTTGTCCCGCCGATCGCAGCGGCGGCTATCGCATTCAGCTCGAAGCCCTGACCGGCTGTAGATTCTGCAGCGCCAAGCTTGGCAGTCAATACGATTGCCGCAAGTACGGTACCGACTGCACAGACTACATATGCAAGGACCTTGTTAAAGGCAATATTAACGCCGGATAAACGCGTCGCTTCCTCGTTTCCGCCCATTGCATAAATATAGCTTCCAAAACGGGTATATCTTAAAAGGATGTGCGCAAAAACCGCAAACAGCAGCATGAGAATAATAGATCCTCTTATACCGTAGAACAACTCACCATATATCATTTTCCTGAAATCACCCGGCAAATTCGTCACAGGAAGACCCTTCGTGAAAATATACGCAACGCCGCGGAAAAGAGACATTGTACCTAAGGTTGCAATAAAGGGCTGCAGTTTCATCTTCGTCACCAGCAGGCCATTAAAAAGGCCGATAACAACGCCTGCCAAGATTCCCGCAAATACCGCCAGAGCCGGGTGTGCTCCGGCAACGAGCATTTCCGCTATAAGAACTCCGGTTAACGCAAGTGTAGAGCCAACAGATAAATCTATCCCTCCGGTTATAATTACAAACGTCATTCCGATTGCGATTATACCAAATATTGTCGCCTGATCAACTATATCCTTTAGATTTGAAAATGACAGATAAATAGGGTTGATTGCCGAAAATATGGCTACCATCAGTACAAACCCTATCACCAGACTAATTTCTCTTTCGGCATTTTTTAAAAATTTTATTTTTTTCATTGATTGTTCCCCCCTAAAGCATACGAAAGAATGTCCTTTTCGTTAAATTCCGAATGTGAAAATTCAGCAGCAATCCTTCCTTCCCGCATTACGATCAGCCTATCGCTTATACCTATTATTTCCGGCAATTCCGAAGAAACCATTATAATCGATTTACCCTTTTCTACAAGACTTTCCATGAGATTATAAATTTCCGTTTTCGCTCCGATATCAATCCCCTTTGTAGGTTCGTCAAATATCATAATATCTGCTCCTGTGGACAGCCATTTAGCCAGTATCACTTTCTGCTGATTTCCGCCTGATAAATTGTTTGTCGGAAAATCCGGATCAGGGGGTTTTAATCCAACTATATGGGCAAGCTTCCTTCCATTCTCCTTCTTTTCCCGATGGTTAATAATCCCTAACCTTACGAATTTCCGTAACGAGGGAAGGGCAATATTATCAGAATTGCTCAGATTCCTGATAAAGCCTTGCAGCTTCCTTTCCTCAGGAATCAAGCCCATACTGTCCTTTACCCCCTTGCGTGGCGAATCATGCAGAGTTTTCTTCCCATTGACATATATCTCACCGCCTGTAATCCTGTCCGCTCCAAAAATGGCCCGCATCACATCCGTCCTTTTTGATCCTACCAATCCGAAGAATCCGAGTATTTCGCCTCTATTGAGATAAAAACTGATGTCGTCAAATACATTACGGATACAAAGGTTCTTTACTTCCAGCGTTCTTATCCCAGGATCGGCTCTTGTAGGTTTTTTCCTTACGGCGAACATCGATACGTCTCTGCCGATCATATTGTAAATAAGCTTTTCTTTTGTCAATTCCTTAATGTCATTAGTATTGATATATTTGCCGTCACGTAAAATCGTCGCACTTTCAGCAATCCTGAATACCTCGTCAAGCCTGTGGCTTGTGTAAATGATGGTAATGCCTTTTTCCTTTAACTCCCTGATGATTTCAAACAGCGTTTCCGTCTCATTGCTGCTGAGCGAAGCCGTAGGTTCGTCAAAGGATATGACTCGTGAATTCATGTGTAAAGCTTTGGCAATCTGGATGATCTGCATTTCTCCGGCGCTCAGCTTGCCCACTTTTTCATCCGGAGACAATGAGGACTTAAGTCTTTCCAGCAATTTTGCGGTGTCCCGGTTCATTTTTTTATAATCCAGCAGAATGCCTTTCTGTGGCTCGCACCCAAGCATGATATTCTGTGCGACGGTCATTTCAGGAACCATGTTCAGCTCCTGATGCACTTTGGAAATACCGAATTTGATAGCGTCATAAGTTGAATGAAAATTGATCCTTTCGCCATCAATGAATACTTCTCCGCCCGACGGCTGGAAAGCTCCGTGAAGGATATTCAGCAATGTAGTCTTACCTGCGCCGTTTTCTCCCAGAAGCGCATGCACCTCGCCTTTTTTTATGGAAAAGCTCACATCGTCAAGCGCCTGACACCCTGGAAAAACCTTGCTTACATGCCTGAACTGTACATATTCGTTACAATTCATACTTTCTTCTCTCCTTTTTAAGAACACAAGGGGCAGTCAACCTGCAACCACCCCTCTATGTACATTAATAAAGCGGCTTAATTGACTTTTTCATATTCAAGCTCTTTCCAGCCCCAGAGCTCTTTGTCCGACATATTTACATTATCTTTATCGACTATATTATATGGGCCAAGAATTTTTTCTGGCAAATTCTGTCCCGCGAGCGCTCTTAAGGCAATTTCAAGTCCGATTCTTCCGTATAGGAAGGGAGAACTGGCCACCGTGACGGCAAGCTCGCCTTTCTTAATGGACGCGATACCTTCGTCGGTGGCATCCACTCCGGCTACTATCACATCGCCCAATTTACCGGCATCCCTAACAGCCTCTAACGCACCCATTGCCATGGTGTCGTTATTACAGAAAACGGCTTTAAGATTGGGGAACTTTTTTAGTTGAATATCCACAACATCTTTTGCTTTAGACCTGTCCCAGTCGGCATTCTGGATGTCAACAACCTTGATATTGGGATTATTGAGCTTCTTGATCTCTTCTTCAAAGCTTTGTGTCCTGGACCTTGCCGCGCTGTTGTTGGCTATGCCGGAGACTATGGTAATATCCCCTCCGTTATCCCCAAGCTTCTTCGCGATATAATCTGCCGCAATGGTTCCCGCCGTGTATTCGCTGTCTCCGAAAAAGCAGGGTACCTTCGGTTCGCCGTCAAATCTCTGGTTTCCGGTTACCACAATGATGCCGGCTTCCTGGGCGGCCTCTATACCCGGTACCAGATTCGCGTCGGAAATCGCGTTGAATACGATTGCGTCGTACTTTTTATTTATCATATCCATCATAATCGAAAGCTGTCCCTGCTGATCCGATTCACCCTGCGCCGCTCTTACATCGACAGTAACCTTCATACCTGCGTCCTGTAAATTCTTTGCTTCCTCATCCACTCCTTTTTTTATTGCCTGCCAAAACGAGTTATCCAGGGATTTTACGATATAGCCTATTTTAATTTCGCGATCGGGGACCGGAATTTTTCCCCATATTTCCTTTAAATCCTTATAGAAATATGCGCCTTCGGAAAAATCCGGATCAGTCTTAAGGACGGATACGGAGCTGTAATCAAACACATCATTTGTGGCAGCTGCCTCTGTCTTCTGCACCTCTGCGGCAGTTTGACCCTCTTGACCAGTCTGAGTCGTCTGCTGTGCGCCGCAGGCACTTAAAACAGTTAAACCAAAAGCAACGCAGATCAGTAAAACAATAACCTTATTTAACATCATTTTCACAAAAATCCCTCCTAAATAATAGCTTATCAAAATGTATACCTCTGAATAGAGCGCCTAAAAAAATCAATCTCTCCACATCACATCCTTTCCAATTTCAATTTGCTAATGGCCTTATCTTTTGTCTGCATAAATCAGCCGGATTTACCCTGCTTTCCTCCTCTCATAAAAATATCCGCTATCAGTCAATCCCCTTTTGTATCTATCATAATGTCCTTGACCCAACTCCTGATCTTTTTGACTGCTTCCCTGTAATCAGTCCCCTTAATAAATAATGAAGAGCTTCCTGCAACGATTGCATTCGCACCGCTTTTGCATACCTCGGGAACGGTAAGCTCGTCCATATGTCCATCGGTTTCCAATTCAACATCATAGTCCTTTTCAGTTATTGCTTTTTTTATCAATCTGATTTTGTGGATCACATCGGGCTTGAACGGCTGGCCTGCAAATCCCGGCTCAACAGTCATAAAAGTAATCATGTCGACGCTTTGTAAATACGGAAGCAAATATTCGGCAGGCGTCTGAGGGTTTATAACTATACCTGCCTTTTTATTCTTTTGCCTTATTCTTTGAACAAGATCATCAATATTTTCTGTAGTTTCAATATGAAAGCAAATAAACTCTCCATCGCAATCCAATAATTTATCGAGATATTTATCCGGCTCTATAGTCATCAGATGTATTTCAAACGGTAAAGCGGTCACCCTTCTTATCGCTTTGATAATAGAGAATCCAAGCTCGATATTGTTTACAAAACGTCCGTCCATTATGTCTATATGTATGCGGTCTACTCCCGCAAGCTCGAGCTTCAGGCATTCCTTTTCCAGGTTCATCAGATCGGCGCACATAATAGAAGCCGATATAATCATAATTATCACCCCTTATCATCATTATCTGATAATTGACCATCTCTGAAGAACATAGCCGCCCCGATCATCGGAGCATCTTCCCCAAGCTTTGCTATTTCTATCCCGACCTTTCCCGCTGCCAATGGATAACCTCTATCATTTACAAATCTTTTGACAGGTTCTATCAGGAGCTCATTTTCCTTGCACATTCCGCCGCTTATGATTATTTTCTCAGGGCTTAGTATATTAAGTATATTTACAAGTCCCATTCCCAGAAATTCAACGGCATCTCCAATTATTTTTTTTGCCGAACCGTTTCCGTTTCTGGCCATGTCAAATACATTCTGGGTCGTCAGCTCATTGCGTATATGGTCCTTACGGTTCACAACCAGCTTTTTAGCTCTCCTGACAATAGCCGGACCCGAAGCATAAGCTTCAAGGCAGCCCTGCCTGCCGCAGTTGCACTTTTCACCTTTTGGTTTTACGATTGTGTGTCCCAGCTCACCCGAAGTGTTTAAACCACCTCTATAGATTTTTTTATTAATGATTATCCCACAACCCACCCCGGTTCCCAGGGTTATGCATACGATATTTTCACATCCGCGGCCGGAACCGAACAGCAATTCAGCAAGTGCGGCAGCCTGCGTATCCTGTCCTATATATGATTCGATATCCAGCCTTTTGTTTATGAGTTCCAGAAAGGGCAGGTCCCTCCACCCTATATTGGGCGCAAAAACCACTTTTCCGTTTTTGGGGTCGGTCGTTCCAGGTACGCCAAAACCGACGCTCCTGACCTTACTTAAAGGAATGCGCTCCGCTTCGAGCATTTTTGCAATCCTATTCGAAATATTATTTATTATGTGCTCATACCCTTTTTCAGGATCCGTATTGATCCGATTTTTAGCTACTACATCGCCATCCATGCCTATCAGGCCAATATTTATTTTTGTGCCTCCGATATCTACGCCTATACTGTATCCGTGATTCCGACCGTTTCCCATTATTGTCCCTCCGACGAAGCATCATATTGCGACGCCTCGATTTCTTTTATCATATTGACCCTTTTCAAATGCCTTTCTCCTTCAAAATCCGAATTGAGCCAGGTATCGATAATCATTTTCGCCAGTTCAATTCCAACAACTCTTGAGCCGAGCGCAAGAATATTGGTATCGTTATGCTGACGCGATAATTGGGCTGAATACGGCTCGCTGCATACAACGGCGCGGATGCCCCTCACTTTATTCGCACTGATGGAAATACCGATGCCGGTGCCGCAAAATAAAAGGCCTTTTTCACATTTGCCTCCTGCAACCGCTCTGCCGACTTTTTCCCCGATATTGGGATAGTCCACTCTTTCCTCTGAATAGCATCCATAATCCATGAATTCCAGATTTTTCTCGATCAGATAAAGCTTTACTTCTTCTTTGAACCTATAGGCAGCATGGTCACTTCCAACAGCAATCATAAATAACCTCCTCGTTTATATAATAATCATAGTCGGTGAACCGTTTTTCCTCTTCAAACAATAAATCCTACAAAAAAATATATTTCCTTCTGTTAAAAAATTTTTGCTTGAATTTTTTATAACTTATAAATATGTTTAGCATTGTTATATAAAATATTATCGATTATTTTCTTAGCATCGTACAGTGAGAAATAGCCTGTATCGACCTTCTCGGCCAGACCGGCGGCAATTGCATGCCTTGCTGCCAATAACGCTCCCAGGCTTTCTTCGGAATTAACCGTATCGCAGCCCCAACATATCTTATCGGCAGTGCTCACCTCTATCAGTTCCTCTATCATTCTTCTGGCGGCTGATGTAGAGATTATAGGCAGCCAGCATATATCAGGATAGACATTATTATATGTATGGGCAAGAGCATAAATATCCTCAAGCCACGGATACCCTCCGTGAAATAATACGAACTTCGTATCAGGGTTTTTTCGGATTACCTCCTGCATACACAAGGCATTCGTCCTATTAAGCAGTGCAAGTCCCGTATGACATTGCAAAGGTATATCCAATTCGGCGGCTATACGACATATTTCGAAGAAAATATAATCCCCAAAAGCTTTAATGTCTTCGGGAGTCCTGGCGTCGTCCGTGCAATTGATGGCTGTCCGGGCCCTGTCCCTGGATGTCTCGGTAAAGTCCAGGGAGCGGTCGTATGCGAGCGCTGATTTCAACGCAATACAACCCGCCTTCTTTTTTTCTATAATCGTACTTTCCATTAAAAAAACATATTCATCAATATCTTTCGTACTTATGCCATAAAGAGGTACAGGATTATTACCGTTATGATCCAACGCTTTTTGACTGTAGCCAAAAACGAACGCATTAATCCTGAAAGCCGGCGCAAATAGATTTGCATGCCCGTTATTCGAACCCGGATTCCAGTACGTATCAAGTACGATTTTCTCATACCTGCATTGTGCCTCCAAAATATCCAGTTGATGATTTTCCTGTTTATTTGACTTAGATATTACATCCGAAAATCTGTCCCAATTCTGAGAAGTCAGAGGTTCATCAAAATGATAAATTTTTTGAAGCGCTTTTTCCAGCCAGACAAAATAGGAATTGTACCTGACCTTCTCCAGATACCTTGCTCTGCTTTCAGGCGAGCTGTCAAAATTCACACCGCACCAGTTAATGTAACTCGTCTTAAGCAGCATGTCCAGATCAAATCCGTTGAAAAACGAATCCTCCTGATGATGGGAATGCGTATTGATTATCCTTATGGACTCCATATAATCATACAGTTCTTTATAAACCTCTTGCATAATGAACCTCCCCTACTTTAAATAATAAATATTCATAATGGCTACAGAACAATCCTCGTAAGTGAATCGGTTTTCTATAGTCAAAAAAATATACCGATTTATGCCGATTCACGGATAATCAAATCTGGTTTGAGTACCACTTGTCTGGCTTTCATCAACCTGCCTTTTATTTGCTCAAGGAGCAATTCCATCGCTTTTTCACCCATCACGTACTGAGGCTGCATAACGGTGGTTAAAGAAGGCGTATGAATACTTGCAGCAGGTATATCGTCATAGCCTACGATAGCCACGTCTTCGGGAACCTTTATGCCTCTTTTGGTCAAAGCCTTGATTGCTCCCAGCGCAATTAAATCATTTGAGGCAAAAACAGATTTGAACTGTTTTACCCCTTTTCCCAAAATATCTTCAATTGCCTTATACCCGCCCTCATGACTCACGCTTGTCTGATGTACCAGCAATTCGTTATATACTTGCCCATTAAGCTGTAATGCCTCCATATACCCTTTCATTCTATCAAAATAAGTATTGATAGACAGCGGACCCGTTAGCAACAAGACCTCGGTCCCATTTTTCCGTATCAGGTAATCTGTCGCTAAAAAACCGCCTCTTATATTATCTACCGTTATCGAGTTAAAACCTTCACCCAGCTTTCTATCAACAACTACTATGGAAATATTCAATCTATCCTCAAGTATATTCTGATTCTTACCCGTGCCTACAAAAATCAATCCGTCTATATCCTTGCTGATCAGCGTATTCAGATACTTCTTCTCCTTCTCGGTATCTTCGTCTGTATTGCATAAAATTACGCTATACCCGAATTTATTCGCCACATCCTCGATTCCACGAATTATTCCAATAAAAAACATATTCGCAATATCCGGCACAATTATTCCGATAGTCAATGACTTCTTTGTCTTAAGGCTTCTTGCCACTACTCTCGGCTCATAATCCATTTCCTCAATTATTTTAAGAATTCTGTCCCTTGTTTCCGGTTTTACATTCTTTGTATTGTTGATCACATACGATACGGTACTTATCGCAACATTCGCCTTCTTTGCAATATCGCTGATGGTCGCCATTATAATGTCTCCCCTAAAAAAGTTGCTCTTTTTATATTATATTAACACATCTTTTTAAAAAAGTGAACCGTTTTTCTAAAAAAATTTATACTTTTTCAGCTGCGACTTATTTCCCTTACCTTTCGCACGTAAATATTTGTCAATTCCTCAGCAAATTCCGCATCCGCTCCTTCACTTATCACAGTGCAAGCAGGTTTTTCTGCATCAGGCAGCACAAGCACCCACCCCTTTTCGTTATATACCTTAACTCCCTCAAGCGTCTCAAGCTTAGCGCCTGAATGCTCCTGTATCAGCCTTCGTATAACCTTGCCCTTGGAATTCCAGTTACATTCCACCTCCTGCCTGTGCATGTGGATCTCTGGAAGCATATCGACGAGCCTTGAGAGGCTTATGCTGTTCAGCGACATATAATCAAGCAGCTTTACAAGCCCTGCAACTGCATCAAAATGCAGAGTAAACTGATCCAGAAGATCCTCCTTCGCGTCCCTGTCCAGAAGTCTGGCCATAATATCCCGCTGCGAGGTTTTTGTCCTGACCACTTTTCCATGGTATTCCTCCGCCAGCTTCTCTACTGCATGGCTTGCTGAAAGCGGTACTACAACTGTTCTTCCCTGAATTTTTCGAAACAGTATCAGTGAAATTAACGCAATGAACATATCATCTGTAATCAGTCTGCCGCGTTCATCTGTCAGCATCATTTTCTCGCATGATTCTTCAATAGAAACGCCAAGGTCGAACCCACCACTTCGCACCCGCGTAGAAAATTCTGCCACACCGCCAGCTTGCTCTGCGACACCAGGCCTCACTCCTGTCACATCGACGGTACAGCCCAGCTCCTCAAGCAAATCAGTAATAATATTAGTAACAAAGTCGGAGCTTGAATGTAAAGCAATCCTGTATGTCAACCGGTTTGATTTCACATCCTGCAAAATGCCCTTTAAATAAAACTCCTCAAAACCATGCACCTCGGTCACATTTTTCAGGCAATCGCCCTCGCACCTGTGGAAATCATCCCGAACAAAAACATTTTCTATTTTTCTTTCAGTGTTTCTCGCAATATTGCTTCCCATTTTGTCCAGAAAGTCTATGAATATTTTCTGCCTGTTATCCGGGCAGGCACTGATGTAAACTCCGCCATCCAGCCTATAGAAGCGGATTGCCGAGCGAAAGGCCGGAAGCAGCTGTTTTTTGAAATCATTGACTTGAACACCGGACGACAACATCCCGGACATCAGTGAGCTCTTGATCATCAAAGAGCTGGCGGAGCCGTCACTGCCGATTCCCAGACTGCCTTTTCCCGTATTAAGAGAAGCATAGGCTGCGCCAAGCTTTGCCGAAAACTCCGGGGTTATTTCAATATTTACTTCACCGGATACCCCTCTGTTTCCAAATATCTGTCTTCCTGCCTTCGAACCCCAGACTAGATTTGTGTCTACCTGAGTGCACTGCTCGACGTACTTATCCGGCCATATTTTAACGGCCGGCTTAATAACTGCCCTTTCGCCAATGATCGAATTTTCACCGACAACAGACTGTTCATACGCACATACGTCCTGCTTCAAATGAGCCCGATTACAGATGATGCTGCCGCGGAGCTGAACGTTGCGGCTGATTGTGCTGTTTTTCCAGATCACGCTTTTTTTAATCCCGCACTCCTCTGAAACAGTGCAGTAATCGTCAATAACGCAATAGCTTCCGATCCTTGCGCCTGATCTGATATGGCAATGGGAGCCTATGATACACGGAGAGCTCAATGAAGCCGCGTCATCGATGACCGTTCCGTCTCCAATCCAGATCCCCTTGCTGACCTCATTACCCGGAAGCTTAACGCGGACAATATCGTTCAGTATATCAGCATGGGCTTGTGTATAAGCGCAGATATCACCTATGTCGCACCAGTATTCTTCCGTAATATAGCCAAACATCCTCTTTTTCTCCTTCAGCAGTATCGGGAAAAGATCCCGGCTGAAGTCAAATACTGTATCCGGTTTAATATATTTAAATATTTCAGGAGATAAAATGTAGATGCCTGTATTGACAGTATCACTGAAAACCTCGCCCCAGCATGGCTTTTCGAGGAAGCGAATGATCCTGCCATCCCGGTCGGTGACCACCACGCCGTATTCCAGAGGAATATCAACCCTTTTTAAAATCAATGTAACCATCGCATCTTTCTCATGATGAAAATCAATTGCCTTCGTGAGGTCAATGTCTGTGAGAGCATCTCCGCTGATTACCAGGAACGGTTCGTCAAGAAAGCTCTCAGCGTTCTTGACACTGCCTGCCGTACCAAGCGGTTTTTGCTCAATATAGTAACGCATTTTAATGCCGAACGCTTCGCCGTCGCCGAAGTATTCACTGATCAGCTCCGGCATATACTGAAGTGTTGCCGCCATATCCTTAATTTTATTTTGTTTTAATAGATCTGTGATATGCTCCATCACGGGCTTGTTCACAACAGGTACCATTGGCTTAGGTCTGCCGCAGGTAAGAGGTCTAAGCCTTGTACCCTCGCCGCCTGCCATAATTACAGCTTTCATTCATCTCATCCCTTCAATTCTATTTACAGAATATTGCATAGGCATCGTTAAAATAACTTTCTCATATTAATTTCTGTCGATGGCTCAGAAATAATTCAGGATGTCAGATAATGGCTGTGTATTTTCTCGTGAAGGAATATATATGATGAGGATCGGCTAAAATATTACTTCCGGCAACTAAACATGATTGTGGAAAGCGGCCTTCGAAAAAAGAAGAGGTGAAAATATGGAAAAGAAACTAAAGCACAATTTTGATTATGTACACAAGGGTATTGCAATCAGTCCCGTTACACCTTCCGTTGGTGACAGGATAACGATACGGTACGATGGAATCCTTTCCAAGAATGGCGCTTCGGAAATACTTGTTCACCTATCCTACGGCAGTAATCAGGAAAATGAGCAGGATGTACCGATGGTCAAAAGAGATACAGGTTATGAGGCGACTGTACCGGCATTAAAGGAAGACTTTCTGAAGCTTAGCTTCAAGGAACCGCTCAATAACATTGATGCCAATGTTGATGATAACGCCGGAAAAGGCTATAGTATCGATATTATGGGGTGAAATTCCGTGAAGATGGCTTGCGCATAAAAATACCAGAGGAGCAAAGGGACACTTAACCCGTCCCATTGCCCCTTTAATGTTACGCTTTTGTCGTCTGTACCAAAAAATTCTTTTCGATCCGGCTGCCTGCATATTTCCACATCAGATATAACATTGAAATTTGAACCGGCATCATGACTGCGTTTTTGATGATCCTTCCCGGAAGCAGAGCCATATAGCCCTTGCCAAGCAAAATCGTCAGCCAGTACGTATTTAGACCTATGTTCACAAATACATTAACACATAGCACCGCAAGCGAAATCCGTATAATCGTCTTGGGCTTTTTATATAGAAACAGCCCATAAATCAAACCCGCTAAAAATACGTCCAGCGTGAGTCCTGGAAAATATGGCCCCTTTGGAGCAACAAGCACGCCGATGATATCACCGAGCGCTCCAATAACGCCGCCAATCAGAGGCCCGAAAAGCATGGATCCGAATGCCAGCGGTACAAATCCAAAGCTGATTTTTATAGTACCGAAAGGTATTGCCGAGAAGATGTGAGAAAGCACAACATACATACTGATCAGAAGACTCATAGCCACAAGAATAAAAACTTTTTTCATAAAAAAGCACCTCCTTTCCTTCTCAACGACATACACGTCACAGAAGGAAGAAAATGCCCTCATGTGACAGCGGAATGCGACTGTTGCACCGCAAATCCCAAGGATTTTTCGTCCAGCGGCAACTTCCCGTCCGGCTGGCACTTAACGCGCAATAATCTACTCTGTCATTTTGAATATTTTGTTAGCCTTATTATAAATCAACACAATGTAAGAATCAATGAAATAAAATAATGATTTATTGTATTCTTTAGTCGTAAAAATTATTTTATACCTTTACTGATGAAGAAGCTCTTGTACTTCATATCTTCATACAGGATATGATTTGCAATCCAGTCCGAAATAAATTCGGCAAGCTTGAGAATCGTCTCGCTTTGCTTTTCATCAAGATCCTCCCGCTCAAATTTCTGTATTTTCTTGATGACAAAATAATGCTCAAACTTGTGTGTATCATAATGCTCATAACCGTATCTCTGCATCATTTCCTCTTCAAAGCCAAAGTGATAAACGGTATACTCCTTCAACTCCTGAAGAACCTTAATGATTTCATCATAATGATCAAAACCATCCTTTGCATCAGCCAGATCCATTATCCTTGACCCTATCTCCAGAAGATGCCTGTGTTGTTTATCTATCACATCGATGCCAATACTATAATCATTTTTCCAATTGAAAAACATAATTGATCCTCCTGAATGTCCTGATAATATACGAAAGATATACCCTCGTATATCGGGGATAAACAATTTTTGTCACTCTTGAGGATGATCGGGCATTTTCCATGGTCTTCGCCCATATGCGCAAGGCTCGACGCACAACATAAAATTAGCGGGCTTCATTAACTTGAAACCCGCTAATTTATTGGAAACAGCTCAGCTTTTTTTCACAGCAGCCCGCTTTTTCCGGAGGAACTAAATAATGTTAATAATATATCCCCGGAACATCTACCTCAATTTGCCACTGTTTGTCGCAGCTTGAAAGAGATACACTTGCAGCAACACCACTGCTGCCGCCTTCAAAAGTAATCGAACCAACGGCGGACTGGTATGTATGGACATATGTAAGTCTAATATTTGTTTCTTTGCCCAGATAGGCCGTATACGTCTTTTTTAACATCGCATAGCAATCAATATAATCAGCAAAATAACTGCCTTTCATTTCATTGAACTGCCAGCAGTACCCGTAATAAGTATCTGACTGCGCTCTACTGAAGGAAATACTGCCTTGATTATACTGATACTCACCTGATATGCTTCTATCACTACTGGAAGGATTTTTAAGCTCGCCGCCGCCGCCCCATGTCAGAGCAACAAAATCATAACCAGAAGAAGGTCCGTTTACTCCACCGGAATAAATACCATTTTCCCAGTCGGAAGTGCCATACGCATAGTAATTTAGACTGTCGTCCTTGTAAACAACCAGATAGATATCAAGCTTACCGCCTTGATGCTCTTCTTCGTCATCTCCAACCCAAGTGTTTGCCTTTGCAAATTCTGTATTGTACTCTGTTACCTCTTTTGGGGTCATCAAACGGCTTTCAACAATATTCTTCTCATCATCAAGAGTTTCAATGACGTATACAGTTTTTGCTGTTGTACAGACAACATCATATTTGTTGGCTTCCTGGATGCTCCTGAAATATTCGAGAGTATCTATATCTTCAATTATATTTAACGCATCCTTACCTGTACGAGACTCCTGCTCTGAAAAATATTGTTCACACTGATTGACCGGACTGACCTTGCCGTCAGCGGCATATACCGTAGTGCCGCACTGTAGGATCATGATTAAAGCTACCGCGTAAATAAGTAATTTTTTCATAAACAACGTCCTCCTTTACACATAATATTTAATGCATGATGACTGCACTTCCGTTAAGAGAAGAGGGATGAGCTCTGAAACACACTGCGTACTTGTGAGAGTTAACAAGGTTATAAAAATACATAGAACCAGTCTTGCCAGTGGTTCTTACCTCAATAGGGTCAAATTCAACAACCAGCTTATCCTCTGTCAGGTCATAGAGTCCAATATAAAGATTAGTTGTGCTTGTATCAGCCGTAACGTCGTAATCTACATAAATCCTACCGTCACCGTTTGGATGAAAGTAGTAGTTGGTATAAAGCCAGGATTTTCCGACTATCTGCAAATCAGCAGCATAGTCGTCATCGGCCAAGTTCCACGAATCTGTCGGCAAAGATGTACTTTTAGGTGTATACTCACCGTTTAATACATCATCAGTTTCTGCAAAAGTAATATCGTCTTTATAAGAAACTGCTGCCGAAGGTATTGGTGATACTCCCTGTTCAGCCGCAAATGTGATGTTTTGAATCGAGAACAGTACAACTAATATTAGGGCCAAAGATAATATGCTTTTCTTCATAATTACCTCCTTAGAGTTATGGATTTTCAATATCATATACCTAATTAAAGGACACGCAGAAATGGCAAAAGATATGAACACCAAACAACACGTGGTCCTTAAAAAAATCTGCCCAATGGAATCACATCCTTTCATTTACTATATGTCCACATTATGGTATCCGGGGACAAGATATAGATGACTTTTTGAAGGTCGACATCTTGACGCCGTAGTTTACTTGTTGTAAACTATAGATGGTATTTATTTGAAGTAGATTAATAAGAGGAGATATGCGATGGCAGAATATAAATTAGGGATGATGGAAATGCGGTTTGCTGATTTGATTTGGAACAGCGAACCACTCTCATCCGGGGAACTGGTGAAACTATGCGAAAAAGAGTTGAGCTGGAAAAAATCGACCACCTACACAATTTTACGTCGCCTCTGTGAACGCGGTATTTTTCGAAACCGGGACGGTACTGTTACTTCGCGCATATCGAAGCAAGAGTTCAATGCGATGCAAAGCGAAAAGTTTCTAGAGGAAACCTTTGACGGCTCTCTGCCGCAATTTATAACCGCCTTTGCCATGCGTAAGAAGCTATCGAACAAGGAAATTGACGTGCTGCAGAAGTTCATCGATGAGAACAGGAGGTAACGGTTATGCTGGAGCTTTTCTTTTCAGTCATCAATATGAGCATTATCGCCAGCATCGTTATCATCGTTGTTCTGCCTGTGCGGTTTTTACTCAAACGAGCACCAAAAGTCTTTTCTTATGCTCTGTGGGCTGTGGTTTTATTCCGGTTGCTTTTCCCGGTATCACTTAAAAGTGCAGTAAGCCTAATTCCAGATACTACAATAATTCAGCCAGGAGCCAATGAGCAAAGCACCTTTTCTATAGATACCGGAATAAATGCTGTTAATACAACAATAAATTATTATTTTAAGGAACGCTATTACGACGGCATATCCGTCACAGATGGAACAATGCATAATCCCTTGTTTATATTGGCCGTTATATGGATTACAGGCATTGTAGCGTTACTCATATACAGTATTTGCTCCCTCATTCGTCTACGCCGGAAGCTGGTGGGCGCTGTTCCTTTGCGTGGCAACATCTATCTCGCGGATCATATCGAGTCACCCTTTGTCATGGGATTATTTTGTCCAAAGATCTACTTACCATCTTCGCTTGCCAAAAAAGAACAAAATTATATCATACAGCACGAACAGCATCATATACACTATGGTGACCATGTGATAAAAATACTGTCATTCGCAGCGCTGTGTATCCATTGGTTTAATCCTCTTGTATGGCTGGTGTTTGTACTATCCGGCGAGGATATGGAAATGTCCTGTGACGAAGCGATGATGAAAAAGATGGATTGCGACATTCGCGCCGACTATTCTGCTTCCCTTTTGAGCTTTGCCACCGGCAGAAGAATAATCTCTGGAATTCCGACAGCATTTGGTGAGGGTAATATGAAAGGACGAATTAGAAACGTAATGAATTATAAGAAGCCCGCATCTTGGATAATTGTGCTGTGCCTTATTTTAGTAGCCGGGCTAAGTATTACTCTTATACTAAACTCAAATCGTATTTCAAATGCAAATCAGCTTGAGCAAGCTGCACGTCAGTCAAAAACAATCGGTGAAGATTGGAATGTACAGCTTGCGAAGACTGATGATCTTGCTGTTTTGCTGTTTTACAGCAACGATATGAGCGACCATTCATTTTCAATATACAGAAATAAGAATAAAGTTTTCCCAAATTATGTTTTTATCCGCGGTGGCAGTTTGTCGGAAATAGAACGCAGCATACTCACTTACAATTATGATGGCTCTCTTGTTCTGCTGTCCATGAATTCTGACCGTATTGCACAAATCATATGTCATGACGGAGAAACCTATGAAGTAAATCCTGACAGCCCCTTTGCTATCATAGTGCCCCAAGGCGGATATGACATTTTAAATGAAGCCGGGAATCGTATTATTAGAAAATGATGGATACAACGTCTCTATGTATATAGGGAATCAGACGAGGCTTACACCAGTAAGCTAAGCTTTGACTGTTCCCGTTATAATTTGTCTTGAGTCACCATCCCCATTTCGACCGGCCCAAATTGTGACATATGCACGATAATGCTGCCCGGAAATACCCTTATACTCGACATACGAGCAATGTTCGAAATCATCATACTCTAACATACTGTCATAATCAGAGTACTGGAACGTCTTTACTCTACTCCATGAATTTCCATCTTTTGATGCTTGAAGAATTATGGTTAGAGCGCCAACCTCGTCCATGTTTCCAGTTGCAATCACATCAAACCATATTTCAAGGTTGCCTCCTCCCGCAGCATATATATACGCATTGTAAGAATCTAAATATAAGCTGGCACGTGTTCCTGCTTCAGTATCCGTTTTTGCTGCAAAGGTTGTGGATGAAACACAAATCATAATAACCAAAATAAGTGCGATGTTTCTCATTACTTTTTTAAGCATACAATTTCTCACCTTTCATAAATAGAGTCAATTATCCTTTCCAGAATTTCTTCAGATATGCTGCCTGTTATTGAACACTCACAAGAGTTATTTTGCCAGACAGCCTTTAACCTTCCTTCATTGGCCATGATGTAGTGTGTAATACCCCCCGAAGAATAGTACTTTACACACGTTTTATCTTTCTCATAAGTTGAATACTCCCCACCTTCAAAGTAGCTATAGATACATAAGGTCAGATTATCCGTTTCTCCTTTATACAAAGCTACAAAACGATTGCAGCTTGGGGTGCTGGTTACAGTAACCCTGTCAAAAAAGAAGTCCTCAGGTATCCATGCTGGAGTAAACTCGCCCTCTATACCGTAATCATTAAGAGCATCTTCCAAGCATGAATATGAATTCGTTTGAGGTTTTTCACCGGCATCTCCAATATATGAGGCAGCTTCAAATCCGAATGTACCTTTAGTCCATTGTGCAATCACTTCCCAAAGATCATATCCCAAAGCATAAGCAGTTAGTGAACCTGAAAACACAATGACTACTAACACTGCTGCAACACTAGAAATGCGAAGCAAGCCTCGTTTTCTTATTGTATGTGAACGTTCAGCTTTCGTAAAAGGTGTGGCTTTTGCGACATAACAACTAATTGTGCTTGTATCTTCATCTTCATATAGAGACTTACTATCGTCTGAGGATGGACGATAATATTCATTGAATGAATCCCATGCAGCTTTAACATTGGTGAACCTCCCAGTTAGCTGCTCCTTTTCACGCTTAGCAATCACCTCCATTATATATAATATTGCATCTAAATCAGATTCTTCATTATCCGGCAATTGAGAATCCTGACGGAGTATTTCTTCCAACGCTTCAGTGCTCATATTTTCAAATTTTGAGTAAGCTCGGTTCAAATGCTTATCGAATTCGGACATCTAGTGAACCTCCATTATTTTATTATATGTACGAGACCCAAGTTTAGGGGACAGCTTATCACAAATTTCCTTCAAGCAGCTTTTTACATTTCTTTTTTGCCCGTTGTACCCGCTTTTTACATGCTTCCAAGCTAATCCCCAATTTGCTGGACGCTTCTAACATTGTATACTTGCTAAGGATTATCATCTTTAACAGTTCAAAGTCATCTTGCCCAAACAATTCCGAATACATCACATTAAAGCCAGCCTCACCGTCCTGCGAAGGTACGCTTATTTCATCCACCGATAATACAGAGATAACAAGGTTATTCAACCGGGAACGGCTCCGCCTTATATTACAAATAACATTTTTTAAGGTTTTAATTAGCCATCCTTTAGGATTATTGCTCGAAAACAAATGATCTGCTTTTGCGCAGGCAATCCGGAACGTATCTTGAACTGCTTCTTCTGCTAGTGGGCGATCATTTAGAGCACTTAACGCATAAATGCATAAAGAAGTGTACATGTCCCGGTATAGCTGTGTTATTAGTCTTTCCTGCACTTTACTCAGTCCCACGAATTTATCCTCCTCCGAAGAGAAATATGTATGCTGTGAGTTAAATTATTTATTAATTCATTTATTTTATAGTAAAACAGTTTTATTTCAGCCTTCAAAAATCAATCGTCCTTGTATAAATATCATCAGTATATTTATCGGCAAATTGTAAAATTTTCTTTATTATGTTAATACAAATAATTCTATCCTTATTTGTTATCTTTTTGGCTCCTGATTTGCCGTGCTCACGCAAAAAGAGTGTCCTGCATAGAAATCTACAGAACACTCTTTTTGATGTAAATTTGTGTCATTAGTACAAAATAGATGCAGAGGAGGTTATGCTCATAATCGGGCTCTTATGCACCTATGGCGACTAATGTTAACAGCACAGCTTTAGAGAATAGATCGGTCAACTATTGTGCTATTTCCCTTTAAGAACCGATCCTCCATAGTTTAGGCTTCATGGTACCATTACTATATTTCTTAAAGAACAAGGAAAATTCATCTTCATCAAATTCTCCGTTTTTTATTATGATTTCCTGTTTTTTCTTTGCAAGTTCTACTAAGTATCCAGTCTCTATATATCCGTTATTAATATAAAATTTCTTGCGTCTTAATCTTTGCTCAATGTCTTTTGCATCTTCATCGCATCTTTCAATAGATATTATAATTTTACTATCGGGATGCATTGATTGAATTTTGTCTAAAATACGACTGCCATATCCCTTCGACCGAATGTTTTCATCAACTGCCAAAAACATTACAAACGTCAGGTTTTGAACTGTAGCCATATAAACAAAGCCACATAGGGTATCCTTATCATAAAAAGATATAAATTCAGTGTTCCTCATCTTTGCCATTATAAGCATCAACCAAAAAGGCATACGATCTTTCTTAAGAAAAGAGGATGTATAAATTTCCTTTATTTTTTCTTTATCTTTGCTTCTTCCTGTAACGTTTTCAACTCTTAAATCCATTTTCACCATCCTATTATAGTATTCGTTAGCCTCATCGCTTTATTGCGAATATTCGACTATATAAATAATCTTTGTTTTAGTATAACATAAAAAGTTAGGACAAAGCAGATGCTTGATTACATCTATTTTGTCCTAACTTTCATTGTGTCATTAGGTCAAAATAGATGCAGGTGGGATTATGCTTATTTTATGTATTCCGCCGTATACGGGCACCAAACCATGCACTTTAGGCATAAAGTGCAGAGCTTTCTAACCATGATCTCATCTCGGGTAGTCGTGACGCTCCATGTTTTACCGAGCAAGGCTTTGGTCGGGCACATATTCACGCAGATATTGCATTCGCCGCAATGCGGTTCTTTCGGCATTTCACTCATGGTTATAAAGGGAGCTGTGGTCAAGACCTTACCCAACATCAGCGCACAGCCATACTGGGTAGTAACCAGCAGGTTGTTTTTGCCGATAAATCCCAATCCGGCTCTGAGCGCGACAGTTTTATGTGGTAGACGCCCAAATTTCAACTTGGCAATACTTTTGTACCCTTCTGTTTCCAACCGGTCAGCTAATTTTACGGCAAGAGCATCCATCTTGTGTTCGGTGTTAAAAATCTCTTTCCGTTTTGGTTCTTGACCGGCTCTGAGCGTGCTAATATACTCCCTTGATAGTGTTTTGCCAAAGAGAACAGCACAAGAGTATCCTTCGATAATATCCGCCGGTAACATAGAAATATCGACAAAATATACAAAATCCGCGCCGCTGTCTTTTATGCGCTGCCCCCATATTTCGTTCAGCTCCATATTGTCTCCTTTTATTTCCACATCCATATAATCACTTTTCGAAAATATAAATAATCTGAACTGAGTATACCATAAAAATGAAAGGATTCAAACCATGAGGGTTTGAATCCTTTCATTTTCTTTATAAACTGGTGCCGAAGGCCGGACTCGAACCGGCACGGTATCGCTACCGGTGGATTTTGAGTCCACTACGTCTGCCAATTCCATCACTTCGGCATATGAACGATTGAAGCTGCAAAATGAATTATACAACAGCCATCGTTCATTGTCAAGAAACTCATCGAGTGTGATGCAGGCCAGAAACATCACATAAGCGAAGCTAAAAACAACGTAATTGACCAACTACGAGGAAGCTGCCTGAGAGGCTGCAATAGCATTTCTGACCGTCTTTTGTATCTTGATGCCTGTTTCATCGAGATGATCAAAATAAGCGCCTTTCCGAATCAATTTGAAGGATTCCTTTATCAACTTGCATTCATCCTTGCTAAAAAATCTTTTGTATGCCCCGCATTCATAAAGTAAAGCTATCAGGAATGCTTTTGCGGCATCCGTACCTTTCTCAGCATTCAGAGTAACCTCTTTCAATTCTTTTACAAGCTTTTGATGCTGTGCCACACGGGAGACAACGTACCGGTTGTACGGAATCAGCCCGAGAAAGCGGTGCTGCTCGATTCGGATGCAGCCGTTGTCTTCCAGATTTTCAGTCAGCCGTTTCATCATACGTTTCACATAATAAGGAAGCGAAGTGATCAATGCATCCAGTCTGTAGCGCGACTTTTTCTTTTCAACGAAGGCGCATACCTCATCCAGAATCAGATTTCCTGTGGAAGCAGTGCTGGTCAGTAATACGTGTTTCCCGTCTAACTTCATCCTTCCCATATCAATGAGCTCCGCAACGGCTACTCCGCAGACTCCGAAGGCTATATACTGTGAGGAGGCCAGCATCCTGCCGTTCTTTCCGCTGATAGATGCAAAAACAAACGTTTCCATCGTATTCAACCGTCTTCACCTGCCTTTTCTGAGTGAGGCTTTGTGCCTTTTCTTCTTTTGTTGAGTCCTTCCTGCAGGATATACTCGATCTGACCGTTGACTGACCGGAACTCTTCTTCGGCCCAGCGGTTGATCTCTTCCCACATCTTTGGATTCAGCCTCAGCAACAGCGTTTTTTTCTCTGCCATAATACCAGCTTCCTTTATCAGTTATAAAGTGTGCCTGTGTTTACGATAGGTTGAGCCGAGCGGTCACCGCAGAGCACGACAAGCAAATTACTCACCATTGCTGCCTTTCTTTCTTCGTCAAGCTCAACGATTCCGTTTTCATTAAGCATACTCAAGGCCATATCCACCATTCCTACTGCACCCTCAACGATCTTCTGCCTTGCTGAAATGATTGCCGATGCCTGCTGGCGCTGAAGCATTGCTGCAGCAATCTCCTGTGCGTATGCAAGGTGACTTAGGCGTGCTTCTTCCACAACAACCCCTGCCTTGCTAAGTCTTTCCTGTAGCTCAGTCTTCAATGCATGTGAAACCTCATCAGCACTGCCTCTTAATGACAGCTGTAATTCATCAGTGGTATCATAGGGATACAGTCCGGCCAGATGTCTTAAAGCAGATTCGCTCTGTGTCTGAACATAATCTACATAATTTTCAACCTCAAAGAGCGCCTCCGCTGTGTTGTCGACCCTCCAAACCACAACAGTCGCGATTTCAACAGGATTGCCCATTTCATCATTGACTTTGATTTTTTCTCCGTTTAGATTCCTGCGACGCAATGAAATCTTCTTCTTTGTGTAAAAAGGATTTGCCCAGTGCCAGCCATCTTTTTTTACCGTGCCTTTATATGCGCCAAAAAGCAGAATTACAGCTGCCTCATTTGGCTGCAATGTAAAAAATCCGCAAATCAAAATGATCCACAAAACAAACGCCGCAGACCCCAGGATTATAAGCCATGCCGCACCATAACCAATGCCCGATATGAATGCCGCAACAGATATAGCCAGAAGAATCATTGTGATCACAAACCATAAAAAACCCTGATGTACACTTTTTTCTATTTCCTTCATCATTATCCCTCCAAATAAATAATATATATTTGATATCATAATAATATCACTCTGATATAGAGCAGTCAATCTTTTTTATATATTTTTCTTGGTTGTTTTTTGATACTGTGCAATAAAAGCCTCTGAGCAGTAACAATGGCACTGACGGTACCTGCACAGTAACACGCAATGAGAATCTCGGGGGCATCGAGCCCCACTCGATTCCAGCCGGATTTGCTTTGCAAATGGCCAGAAATAAAAAAACATCACATTTTACGTGATGTATAAGAAATTCTTTGGTAAACATTGATCAATCCTCAGAAGGTAATGTTATGGGCGATCTGACCATACCGTATTTTTCAGCCTGCTTGATGATCTGCTCTTTGCTTAAGTCTTCCATCGGATCTCTTCCCGCAAAGTAAATCATACTGGCGAGTGCAGTAATAATGATACCTATCCCGATCCCAAGCAGAATGCTTTTCAGATGGAACTGACCTGTTCTGTTATCGCTCATTTTCTCAAACCGATGATCAGCTCAACTTCTCCCTTCCCCATGTGCAGCTTCTGAGCTATCTCAAGGCTTCCAAGTCCTTCGTCTGCAAGTCTGAGAACCTCTGAATACCTGTTGTTGAAAGGAATCACCTTTTCCTTCTTTTTATTGGCTGCCGGTAGCTTTTGATCTTCATTTCTGCTGTATGCTGCAGTTTCAGTATCTGCTGTATTTACATGTATAGTTTTTATCCCTGTACTGTTCACCGCATAGGCAATCCCTGACTCCATCACCGCAGTTTGTGCAGGAGGAACCGCTGCAGCTGAAATACCGACTGAGCCGATCCTTTCTTTAATAGCCTGGACTCTTTCTTCGGCCTCCCAAAGATTTTTATTTAATTCTTCATTTTTTAGATCCATCTGGTTGACAATATAGTCGGAAAAACGGTTTAGTTCTTCGATCATCTGCTCCGCATCACTAATGATCTCAGTAAGCTCCTGTTTTTTTTCATCAAAACCCTTTATGAAACCAAATACTTTTCTTTTATCGAGAAAAATGGAGATGAGTGAAACAAGGATAAGAAGTATTCCAAGAAATATCAAGCTTGCATAGAAACCATTCATTCTTTCACCTCATACATGTTTTTATCTTTTGTATAGTATAACTGTAAAAAGCCTGTTAAATCTTGATATCTATTGTACTCGTTTTATACTCTTTATTCAACCTGTTATTTTCATTTTCATCGCTTTCCTGTCCGGTTTGACCTTTTTTCTTCTTTTCCCTGTCATTCCGGCGGTTTTCCCTTTGCTTTTCAGTAATATGTGCGTGTTCAGCCTGCGAACGGGAATACACCTGTCTAAGCGAATCCTCAGCCTTATGTTGAGTGGCTGCTGCCTGCTGCTGCTGCAGCAGGTGATTCTTTTGAGCCAAATCATTGCTCACCTTTGCTGCATCCAGCGTTCTTGGTATCATTACCTGAAAATCAACCGGCTTAATAGGCAAGCATATCACTTCCTTGACTGATTTTAACCGTATTATTCATCTAGGCATCGTTAAAAAATAACTTCCGCTAATCATTTACGGGGAATTACACTAACCCGGTTGCATGGGCGAGCAGCATACGAGGTATGCGACCAGCCCGCTTCATTCCCCGTAAAAGAAGCGGAAATAATTTTTAGCCGAGCCCTATCTGTCAATCGCTCCTACGCGGACATCCGCACCATCTCTGTATAATGTACAATATTGAAGGTTTTCCTTAACGTACATCATACAGGAACCAATTGCCACTTTTGTACCCGGATAGATAAAGTTGTAGCATCTTACCTTGCCATAAGCATCCTGCTGCAACATGGCTTCCAATTGAGTCAGCTCTTCCTTGAGCTCCATGCTCCGGTTCGTCAGATAAATTCTGGTTCTGACGCTCTTTGCCAGCATTTCCTGTTTCTCAGGTGTCAAAGCACCTGCCATTTCAAGCTTTTTAAGGATGATTATCGCCTGCTCTGACTTTCTCATATCGCTCTCAGCAGCGGTGAGCTCATCCTTCGCTGCTTTATAGCGTTCTCTTATTGTCGGGTCCAGGCCTACTTCTATATCGGTTATTGTAGCAAGGTGTGACCCGATTACTTTTGCAACGATCTCTTTGCCGACCTTGCTGCTTCCTCCTACCAGCAATCCCTTTCTGCCTGACAACTCCAGCTTGTTACCGCACTTCACATTGCTGTGCATAATCGCTTCAGCTTTAATGTTGTTTCTGGCTTCAACAGAACTGTTTTCAATAAACCTCGAGATAATGTCACCGCCGCTGATGAGGACTCCTTTACCCATCCCCTGCATACCTCTTCTGAGGATGATGTCTCCGCCGGCCTTAATAATTGCTCCCTCAACAACGCCCATCACTTCCACGCTTCCTCCGGCTTCCACGACGAAGCCTGACAAAACATTTCCTCTGATGGACACATTTCCTATAAAATTTATATTACCGGTAGAATTGTCTACATCGGCCTGCACTTCATGAGTCGCAAAAACATTTACCTTTCCGTCTATGTAGTTGATCTGCCCGCTGATATTGGCAATCAGGAACTGCCCATCCTCAGAGACAGCAACATTACGTCCCTTGGGCAATGGCACGGGTTTTCCTTCCATTGGAGCAATATCCGTACCGCTGACAGTCCTGCCTGGAGTGCCGCGGACCGGAGGCACAAGTGTGCAAAGTATCTGTCCCTGCTGTGCACTCTGGATCAGATTAAGCTCTCTAAAATCCACCTTACCGTCTTCCAGGATCGTTGGCTTGGATTCACGTGTTACATCAAAATTGTACTGTACTTTACCGTTTTGCCCATTTGTCGGCGGTGTGCCCTCTGCAATGCAGATCATCTCATTAAAAACCGGATATTTGACAAGTGATTCAAGTGTAGCTTTGTTTATACCGTAGATAATGCCATTCTTGTTTAAAACATCGACGACCTCATCCAGAGTCAGCATCCGCCCGTTATCAGGAGGAGATAGTGTAATATAACCCTTCATTTTATCAGGAGAGAGCATTGTCGACGCTGAAGCATCCACCTTAAGCTCTTCTTGTGGTTCCGCTATTTTTACCGGAAATTTTTCTGCCTTTCTCACTGTGAGTTCTATGATATCCCGGTTAAAGTTTCTGATTTTTTTTCTGGTTATCCTTTCCAATACGACATTGGTTTCTACCCGTTTTCCATTGCCTACGGGAGGGTATACGGAAAGAAAAACGCCGTCATTCTGGAATGATAACTGAAAAAAACCATCATTTACATTTTTAGCAGCATCGTTTACGGCCATTGAAAAACATCCTCCGGTTATCTTGATATAAACTCTATAATATCTAGTCTTCCAGCAATGATCTTTGTCTTGCCAGTTTTCCCCGTAACCGTAATATAGCCTTTGTGTGCAATTGAGAAATTCTAGATTCAGACACCTTCATTATCGCACTAATTTCCTTTAATGTCAATTCTTCATAGTAATACAGCGTCAACACCGTCTTTTCCTTTTCGGGAAGTTTATCGATGGAATCGCCAAGTATCTCCTTCAATTCATTCACTTCCGCCTCTTGTTCAGGCATATCTTCTTTACTTGAATTTGAAATATCCATGCCTATTTCATAATTCTGCTCAAGAAAATCTTCCAGAGAAACCATTGATGTCACGTTGACCTCGTTAATCAGCTTATAAAACTCATCAAGCGAGATATTCATTTTTTTTGCAATATCACTATCAGTTGCCGAATGGCCCAACTCGTTTTCTACTTCCCAATATGCCTTTTCAAGATCCTTGTTCTTCTGTCTCAAGGATCTTGGCACCCAGTCCATTTCCCGAATACTGTCTATTATCGAGCCTCTTATTCGTAAAGAAGCATATGTTTCAAACTTAACACCTTTGCTCATGTCATATTTATCGATCGCATCAATAAGTCCAAATACACCAAAGCTGACAAGATCATCGTACTCAACATTTGAGCCGAAATAGATGTTTAACCTTCCGGCGATAAATTTAATCAGATGCGAATATTCAATTATCAGGGTCTCCCGTATCTGCGGATCCCTGGTTTCCTGATACTGTTTCCAAAGCTCCCTTTGGTTTTGATTATTGGTAGACATCCATATCCCCCGTTATTTTTTGCTATCCATTCATCTTTGTCCTGATAGCTCTGCTCACTGTCATGGGTTCAAAGCTATCTTCACTGATTTCTCCTTTCAGATCTACCTGCTGCGTCTGTCCACTGAACTGTCGCTCAAGCTCGAACAGCTGACGGTCCTGGTAAATCCCAGGAGCAACTGCAGCGGCTTTCTCTTCCTCCTTCTTTTGCTTTTGCCTTTCCTTCTCCTCCTGCTGCTCTTTGATCTTGCGGAGAAGCAATTCTTCATTGATTGAAGTGACAGTCTTTCTGATATATACGCCGATTATAAAAAATACTACCATCATTCCCGCCATCCGAACATAGATCCCCTGGCTGTCCACACCGGCGAGGTAAGCGGTAAAACCGGTTACTATTGCGGCAGAACATCCCAGAATGATCGGAAGCTTCTGAATGCGCCCCATTCTCTATATCTCCTTTACTCCGTGTCCTATGGTCCTTATCATAAGCTTTCCGTTTTCAGAACTGATTTCAATTGTCCTTCCGTAATTTCCCCCCGTATCTTCTGCAAGAATTGGAATCTTGAGCAATTGAAGCATCTCCTTTGAAGCCGATACATTTCTTGCACCAATACGAAGCATCTCTGAAGCATCATTAAATGAAAACATTTGTGCTCCGCCGGCCAGCTTGGCTACGATTTGCGATCTGCTTGCGCCGATGGCGATCATATCCTCGACCAACCTGATAATAGCAGTATCTGCAAATTTTGCAATATTCGAATTGTTTCTTGCCTGCTGGCTCGAAGGCAACATAATGTGCGCCAATCCCACAACCTTTCTGTCGGGATCGTAAAGTGCAATACCAACACAGGAACCGAGGCCAAGTGTTGTTAAAACGCACGGATGTCTGGAGGACTGCAGGTCTGCCATGCCTACTTTAATTAGATTATTCATTCACCCAATGACTCCTAAAGCTTTCATCAGCACATCATAAGTATTAAAATCAGGTACCAGGAAGAAATCTCCGACTACTTTTTCATTCCCCTCGCAAAACTCTGTCTCAATGTATAAAACTGTATCTCCAACCTTGCCAAATTCTATAGCAGGCACACTTAAAATCGCTCCTGCCATATCAATAGCCAAATCCGGAATGGACGGCATAATCTTAAGGTTGGTCAAACCTGATAAAGCCGATAAATAAGAACCTGTCAAAATATTCCCTATCTCCTTTAATGCTGAGATATCCATATCATTAAATTCCGGTACGGTATCCAATGGTCTGTTCATCAGCATATTTACAAGCATTGCCGCCGCATTCTGCTGAAGGATAAACATGATATTGCCTGTCAGATCACCAGTCATCTTCAGTAATATCCCCACTACAGGGAGCTCAGCACCGCCCAGCGTTTCACTGACTTCCTGGAACTCAAGTATCTTTACTCTTGGCACTTCCATATCTACTTTTCTGTCCAAGAGCTTTGCCAACGCGGTAACAGCATTTCCTGCGCCAATGTTACCGATTTCTCTCAGCACATCCAGTTGAATGTTGTTCAGATCATCAATACCCGTTACCATATCAATCTCTCCTATTAGTTCACAAACACTTCCCTATCCGTCACTAATTCTCTTTTAATGAAACAAGATGCTCCAGATTCAGCAAGGTTATGATCCTATCTCCTGCCTTGCCGACTCCGGTGATATAGTCCACTGACAAATCTCCTGCAATGTTTGCTATACTTTCCGTAGATTCCTCATCCAGTTCAATGACTTCTACTACTGAGTCCACAATTAAACCGGCCGATATCTCATCCATCTTAACAATGATGATCCTGGTCTCAGCATCGAAAACATCATCGGTTAAGTCAAATTTTAACCTTAAGCTGATCACCGGTACTATCTCGCCCCTCAGGTTGATGACGCCCTTCAGAAAAGGCGGCAGCTTTGGTACTCTGGCGATATTCATATCCTTCTCAATAATGGTTGTGATTTTATTAATGTCAATCCCGTACTCCTCGTCTCCAAGTCTGAAAACAAGATATCTCTTTGACGCTGCTGAACTATTGTCCGCCATAAACGAACCTCCTTCCAAAATAGTAGTTGTTAATTCGCCAATGCATTCACATCAAGTATTAGCGCAACATTGCCGTCACCAAGTATTGTAGCGCTGGTGATGATCTTGATGCCGGACAGGAATTTGCCCAGTGACTTCTGTACGATTTCCTGCTGTCCGAGGATACTGTCAACAACAAAGCCTGTAAGCCTCTCACCCTTCTTTACAATAACCACAGTCATACTCTTCGGTTCCTCATGACTGTCTTTTGGCACTTCGAGCACTCTGTCAAGCCGGACGATCGGAATCACTGTGTTTCTGTACATCATGACTTCCTGCTTCTGTACCAGTTTGATATCATCAGGTTTGATATGGGTGATCTTATGGATTGTACTTAGCTGTATCGCATACTTCTCACTACCGACCATGACAAGCAGAGCCTGTATAATCGCAAGAGTTAGCGGAAGACGGATGAAGAACCTGCTGCCATTGCCAAGCTCGGTCTCTACTTCAACGATACCACCCAACGCTTCTATCTTCGTCTTTACTACATCCAGTCCGACCCCCCTGCCCGAGAGGTCAGAAATTTGATCCGCCGTACTGAAGCTTGGCTTGAAGAGAAAATCAATGATATCCTTTTTAGTCAGGCCAGCCGCCGCATCTTTATTGATCAGACCGCGTTCTATAGCTTTTTTCTTGACCTTTTCCACATTAATGCCCTGCCCGTCATCGCCAACCTCAATTACAACATTGTTTCCATCCTGATATGCCTTGAGATCAATCCTGCCAACCTCAGACTTGCCGATACTCCTTCTCTTCTCGATAGATTCAATGCCGTGATCGCAGGAGTTCCTCAACAAATGAATAAGAGGATCACCGATCTCGTCGATCACAGTCCTGTCCAGCTCCGTCTCTTCACCGGACATGACCAGTTCAACTTCCTTGCCAAGATCCTTCGCCACATCCCTGATCATTCTCGGGAAACGGTTAAATACGGTCTCAACAGGAACCATTCGTACTTTCATTACAGCGTCATGCAGGTTGGTCGTTATTCTTTCAAGATACTCTATAGTCTCAACATAATCAGGCGTCCTTTCGATCCCTTCCAGACCCTCCAGCCTTGTTTTCTGAATGATCAATTCGCTGACAAGATTCAAAAGTACATCCAGCCTGTCAATATCAACTCTGACCGTTTTGCCTGTCTTTGTCTTCTTTGGAGCGTTATCAGGCTTCTGCTGTACGCCTTCCGCATCGATGTGCTCTGCCGCTTGATTCTCCGGAACTCCGACCACTGCGTCCGTTTCTACTGCAGCCTTAGCCGCATCAGGGTTTTTAGCCTTGATCAGCTTGATAATAACCTCGTCGACCTCCGCAATGGAGTTGAGTTCCTTATCGAATACAGCCTGATCTTCTTTTGAAAGAACGATCACCGTAAATTCATAGTCAAATTGCTCATCTTCTATATCCTGTACTTTCGGCTCTGACTTTATGATCTCAGAATGCCTCTCCAGCGTCTTGAATATGATAAATGCCCTGGCAGATTTCAAAACACAGCCCTTATTCAGCTTGATCGTTATCTGATATGTATTGTTATCTAAGTCTGAGGCCTGTTCAATTATATTGATATCGTACTGATTCAGCTCAATATCAGGGGTGGTTTCTTTTATTCCTGAAGATGCATTCCCGACAACCGCCGGCGTAAGTGGTTCCGAAGCTGCTGCAGGTGTTTCTTCGCCGCTGTTCTTTTCTTTGATGATATTTGCCAGCTCATTGATAATCGGGAAGTTATCCTCCGTACCCTCTGATCCCGTTTCAATGATCGCCGTCGTATATCCTTCAAGAGCGTCAAGACACTTGAACAATAGATCGATCAGCTTTGGGCTGGCTTTGATCTCATTGCTCCGAAGAGATTGAAGAACATCCTCCATGTCATGCGTCAATCTGGTCATTCTCGTGAAGCCCATCGTTCCTGCCATGCCTTTAATTGTATGCGCCACTCTGAAAATTTCATTGAGCATCGAGTTGTCGGCAGGATTTTTCTCCATTTGGAGTAAACACTGATTTAAACTCTGTAAATGCTCTTTGGATTCCTCAATAAAAATTTCCATGTATTGACTCATGTCCATACTTGATCCACCCCCATATATTTGACTATTACCTCAGCAATTTTTTTCAATGGTACAACCTCGTCAACAACGCCAGTACTTTCCGCCGCCTTCGGCATCCCGTACACCACGCAGGATTGTTCATCCTGAGATATTATGATCCCGCTATTGGATTTCTTAATATTTACAATTCCTTCCTTGCCATCATTGCCCATCCCTGTCATAATTACGCCGATTACATCGTGAAACCTCGTCCTGGCAATCGAATTCATCATGGTATTTACCGCAGGTCTGTGTCCGCTCACCGGCGGATCCTTTGTCAGCTTTATCCTCAACGCCTCTCCCGATGTGCTTTGTACCTCCATATGGTAATCGCCGGGCGCCAAATACGCATAACCCGGTTTTATGATCTCATCATGCTCCCCTTCCTTTACATTTAGAGCACTTAATGAATTAAGCCTCTCAGCAAGGGATTTTGTAAAGCCGGGCGGCATATGCTGGACAATAACCAACGCGGCCGGGATATCCCCGGGGATACATGGCAGGACCTCCTGTAACGCTCTGGGTCCTCCTGTGGAAGTCCCAATGGCAACTAATGTCTTCAGCTTTTCGCATTTCAGACCCTGATACTCAATATGATGCACCGGAGCGGCCTCAGTTGGCTTGTTTTCAGCAAGCCTTTTTTTGGTTATCCTTCCGGCAATTCGGATCTTTTCAACGATCTCTTTCCTTTTCTCTTCACCTGATATCTCAAACAATCCGGTGGGCTTGGTAACAAAGTCAATTGCCCCTGCTTCCAGCGCTTCGATTGTTGCCCGTGCTCCGTTACTCGTAAGACTGCTGAGCATTATGACAGGTGTCGCCGTGATCTTCTGAAGCTGCTTTAAACAACTCAGGCCATCCATGGCCGGCATTTCAACATCAAGCGTGATAACATCGGGTTTGAGCGTCTTGACGCTTTCAAGCGCTTCAAAACCGTTTTTTGCAGTTCCGACCACCTTGATGTCCCCGGGACTTTCCAATATATCAGTCAGCATTCTGCGCATAAATGCAGAATCATCTACTACCAGGACGCCTATGGTTTTCGCCATTTCCTAAATCAATCCTTTTCTGAGTAATTTGCGCTGCTCTTCATAAATATAACGAACAATCACTTCCCTGTCATTATCGCTGATCTCTATATATGCAATGCCGGCTTCAAATTTGTACTTTCCATCCTTGCCGGTCTCTTCAAACCTAATAACCTTGCCGTAAAATTTGACCGGCCTGTTCGTATCGCTGAATATTTCACATTCAACGATTGTACCGGCGGGAGCTTTTTCCTCCAACATAAGGCACACCCCGCCGCCGCTTAAATTATTGGTCCATGTATTGATATACGTTTTGTCTTTATCATACTTATCATCACCTTCAGGGTCCAGTATCCTGTAACGCACCTCTACAAAGCAATCCAGACGAAAATAGTTCCGTCTTTGTACATTCATTATATCTCCCTGCTTTTCGACTGTCAGAATATGCAGGTTGTCTGTAACACTCCTTGATCGTATTATAGCATTAAATTTGTATAGGCTGGGCAACCCCCCAATTCTTTTGGTAAAATATATTCCCAATTCCGAGTAATTGGGCAACGGAACAATACGACCCTCAAATATCGGTGCTGCAATTGCCGCGAAATTTTCTCCCTCAAGCCATTCAAATTCACTTACCAGCGTCGGCTCGAGCCTTTCACCAGTATTATCAAATAGCTCCAGCTCCAGCTTCGTACCTATTTCTACCTCGGATAGATCCACATAAACCTCCGTACAAATAAAAATAATTATGCCTTCATTAAACCCACCAGCTTGTTCAGGAATCCTATTATGCCTGAACTGATATGCACATCTGTCCCGCCGCTTTTTTCAGTCAATTTTACCGATATATCCCTGATGTTTTTCGATGCCTGACTTTTTGGAAAACTGATTAAAAAAGGCTTCTGCTGCTTTACTGCCTTTACGACTGCCTCATCGTGCATAATATATCCTGTCGGTATTAATGTGATGCCGAGAAACTTGTCCGCAACCAGAACCAGTTTGTTGAGAACATCGTTAGCCTCGTCGCCGTTTTCCGTCCTATTTACGACCAATCTGATCTTTTTGCTTTTATCCCTGTTCGACATCATTTTGACCAGCGCATAAGCATCTGTGATGGATGTCGGTTCAGGCGTTGTAATCAGTAATACTTCATCTGCTGCTAAAATAAAGCTCATCACATTCTCTGAAAGTCCGGCGCCTGTATCTACAATAATAATGTCTGCCATTTTATCAAGCATTGCCATATTTTCTACAAATTTCATTATTTGCTGCCGGTCAAGCTTTACTAAATCTTCTACCCCTGATCCGCCTGATACAAACTTCGTATTCATCGGTCCGTCCGAAAGAACTTCAAGGATGGTTTTTTCATTTTTAATGACATGAAGCAAAGTATATTTCGGTATAATACCAAAAAGCACATCTATATTTGCCAGTCCGAAATCTGCATCCAGTATGATTACTCTATAGCCCTGTTCGCTTAAGGCAATAGCAAGATTAATCGTAACATTTGTCTTACCGACACCACCCTTGCCGCTTGTCACAGTTATTATTCTGGCTGACCCTTTAACCTTTGGAAGCTTTATGTCCGCCTGAGCGGCTGCCTGCCTCAGTTTAAGATTATCTATTGCCTGTCTTAATTTCTCAGCCTGATCCATCATCTAATTAATGCTCCCCATCAAATTCTTGGTGATCTTTTCGATGTTCGCCGTTTCTATATCATCAGGCACGCTTTGTCCCGTTGTGATATACGAAAGACTCTTTCCCGTCAGATATCGGACATTCAGAATGATACCAGGTACGGTAGCTTCGTCTGTTTTAGTAAATATCAGCTTGTAATCCGGTAAAAAGCTGTAGCTGCTGAGAATCTCCCTGCAATTTTTGCTGCTTGTTGTTGCGCTTAGAACTAAATAGACCTCGTCAGCATCCGAAGCAGCGATCAAAGCCTTTAGTTCATCAAACTGAGCCTTGTTACTGTGACTTCTGCCCGCGGTATCAATCAAAACAATATCCTTATCGGAAAACCGGGCGACTGCTTCCTTGATCTCTGATGCAGTGTATACGACACTGACCGGAATGCCAAGAATCTCCGCATAGGTTTTTAGCTGTTCTACCGCAGCAATCCTGTAGGTATCGGCAGTAATCATTCCAATGCTCTTTTTCTGATTTAAAAGATAATTAGCCGCGATTTTAGCCAGTGTTGTTGTCTTTCCAACACCTGTTGGTCCTACAAATATTACAACCGCCGGTTTTCCAGCCTCGCCGGGCTTAATTGTATCAACTCGCCCCAATAACCCGGATATGACGCCGGAGAGCTGGGATGCAATGTCATTTACATCACTTGCCGCGCCAGCTTTAGCAGTTATGCTGTCAATGATCCTTCTTGCTATATCCTGATCCACCTCGTTTTTTATAAGACTATTATAAAAAACGTCAGAAACCTTTGAGGTTTTTTGCACCTTTACTTCTGCAGGCATTTGAATTGTTGGCTTTTCACCTGTTTTAAGCTGAAGGTACAGCTTCTGGAGAATGGTCTCCATATTTGTTATTTTATTCTCCAGATTAGCAATTTTCTCCTCTTTTTCGTCAAAATTTATTTCGTTCCGCGGAGGCTCCTGAAAAGCAGGTTTTTGCGCAGCTTTGACCGCCTCTGCTTCAGTTCTTGTCACATTATACTCATCTATTGCTGCAAGCACTTCTGTCATGGGCTTGGAAAACAATCCTGCCAGACCTTTTTTCCTGACCTTTCGGGTGTTCAGAATCAAAGCTTCGTTTCCAAGATCCATCTTAACCTTTAGTATCGCTTCCTGTGTGTTTTTTGCAATATAGCGGCGTATCTTCATATTGGCCCCTTTTTCGTGAATATACTTACAATAATATCATATTTCTGCATGTTTTTCTATTCTGTCAAACACTTACAACTCCTACAGACTGTATCTCAAGATTCGGATCCAGTTCATTGTAGGATAACACGATCAGACCGGGTATGGCCTGGTCTGCAAGCTTTTTAAAATAAAGCCTTACAACGGGAGATGCCAGGACAATGGGCTGCTGCCCCAGTTGCACCAGCTTCTGCACCTGTTTTGAAAGGCTTCCAAGTATCGTATTGGTCGTATTTGGCTCCAGTGTAAGGTATGCGCCCGTTTCCGTTTTTTGCAGAGAATCCATGATGATCTGCTCAAGCTTGGGATCAAGCGTAATGACACTGGATTTCCTCTCTGTGAAAAATTTCTTCGAAATCGCCCTGCCTAGCGCCTGACGCACATATTCCGTCAGCATGTCGGTATCATGAGTCACAGATGCGTAATCGGCCAATGTTTCCAATATGGTGACCATGTCCCTGATTGAAACGCCTTCCTTCAAGAGGTTGGCTAAAACCTTCTGAACCTCTCCCACTGTCATCAGCTTTGGAATTAGCTCGTCAACGATAACAGGATAACTTTGCCTTATATTATCAATCAGCGACTGGACCTCCTGCCGTCCGATAAGCTCATGTGCGAATTTTTTAATGACCTCCGTCAAATGAGTAGCAATAACGGACGGTGAATCCACAACCGTATATCCGAGCATTTCAGCACGATCCCTCTGTCCTTCTGTGATCCATATGGCAGGAAGTCCGAAAGCCGGCTCCGTAGTTTTAATCCCATCAATCTCCTCTTCAGCCAGTCCCGGGTTCATTGCAAGAAAATTGTCAAGCATCAGCTCCCCGCGAGCCACATCTACCCCTTTGATCTTTATCTGATACTCGTTTGGCGCCAGCTGTATATTGTCCCTCAACCGGATAATAGGTACGATCATTCCAAGTTCAAGCGCCAGCTGTCTTCTTATCATGACCACTCTATCCAGAAGATCACCGCCCTGATTCACATCTGCAAGCGGAATTATGCCATATCCGAATTCCAGCTCTATTGGATCGATCTGCAGAAGTGAAACCACGTTCTCAGGCTTACGGATCTCTTCTACCTCATTCTCCTCCACCATTACCTCCTGCTGCTTCTGGTCGGCCGCCTGCTGCTTTGTTAAGGTATAGCCAATAAAGGCCAGAACAGCAGACATCAGCAGGAACGGTATCGTCGGAAGGAACAGCGCCATAATTGCAGACAATCCGGACGCTATATAAAGCACCTTTGGATTACTGAAGACCTGCTTGAGAAAATCCGAGCTCAGATCCGATTCTGAGGCTGCTCTGGTAACAATAAAGCTGGTCGCAGTAGAAATCATCAGTGCGGGAATCTGACTGACCAGTCCATCGCCTATTGTCAGGATGGTATACGTAGAAAGGGCCTCCTCAAGGGTATCGCCTCTTGAAACCATGCCCATGATGAGGCCTCCGATGATATTGAGTACAGTTATGATGATTCCCATGATGGCATCACTTTTAACAAACTTGCTGGCGCCGTCCATTGCCCCATAGAAATCTGCTTCACGCTGGACCTTTTTTCTTCTTTCCTTCGCTTCCGATTCATTGATAAGTCCGGAATTCAAATCCGCGTCAATCGCCATTTGCTTTCCGGGCATTGCATCGAGAGTAAATCTTGCTGCAACCTCTGCGACTCTTTCGGAGCCCCTGGTGATAACCAGAAAGTTGACCAGAGTTATCAGAATAAATATGATAAATCCGACAACAAGATCATTGCCGCCGACAAATCTGCCAAAGCCTTCAATGACACTGCCTGCATCGCCGTTTCCGATTATCAGCCTGGATGTGCTGACATTGAGCGCCAGACGGAATAATGTAGTCATGACCAGCAGTGACGGGAATATTGAAAGCTGCAGAGCTTCCTTCATATACACTGTATTGAGAAGAATAATCACAGATATCATGATATTGATCGCAAGTAAAATGTCAATGAATACTGCAGGCAGCGGCACAATAAATGCCAGTACGATACACACAACAATGATTGGAACTGTCATATCCTTTATTCTCAAGCTCTGTCAACCTCCCTTCCCCGATCCTTGGAATCGTTAAAATATAACTTCCGATATAACATTTACAGGGGACTACAGCGGAGCCCCGTCCCCGTAAATGTATCGGAACTAATATTTTATCCGATCCTTACCCAACCTTGGTCTTGTCTTTTCCATTCAGGCTGTACACAAAGGCCAGAACCTCAGCCACCGCCTGGTAAAGCTCCTGGGGTATTGCCTGTCCTATCTCCACCGTATTATAAATCGCTCTGGCCAGCGGCTTATTCTCAACAATCTCCACCTTTGCCTCTCTTGCGATTTCCTTGATTCTTATTGCAATATAATCCTGTCCCTTGGCTAAAAGAACAGGCGCCGCAGCCTCCTGGGCATCATATTTCAACGCGCAGGCAAAATGTGTCGGATTGGTGATAATCACATCCGCCTTCGGAATCTCCTGCATCATCCTTCGCATGGACATCTGCCTTTGCTTTTGCCTGATCTTTGATTTGATTTCCGGATTACCCTCAATCTGCTTATACTCCTCCTTGACCTCCTGCTTGGTCATTTTCATGTTCTTTTCATACTCCCACCACTGATAGCCAAAATCAAATACGCCCAAAATAATTAAAATAACGCATATGCGAATCGCTACATCCAGACATGTCAGACCAATGAACGAAGCAATCTGAATAACATCCATATCCATCAGGCTCAGGATGGTATGAAGCTTACCGTTTAAATACATGTATGTCACATAACAGATTACTGTGACCTTCAGTACAGCCTTTATCATTTCTACAAGGCCGCGCATTGAAAACATCCGCTTAAATCCGCTTATTGGATTAATCCTGCTCAATTGAGGTTTCAACGGCTCAAGAGTAAACAAAAAACCTACCTGGGCATAGTTGATAACAAGTCCTGCTAACAGAGCAACCAGAAGGACTGGTCCGACAGCGCTGAAAAACACGATAACTCCGTCGGTAAAAATGCGCACTATTATATCACGCATGTACATTTCCCTGATATCAGGATACTCGGTAAAAACCTTCACAGTAAACTGAGCGACCTGTCCAAAAATATGACTGCCTGTCATTCTCAGTACAATAAAAATAATCAGCAGGACCAAAGCTGAAGAAATCTCCCTGCTCTGGAAAACCTGACCTTTCTTTCTGGCATCCCGCCGCTTTTTCGGGGTTGCCTTTTCTGTTTTTTCTCCTCCGCCTGCGCCAGCCGCAAACAACTGGAGGTTCATCCTTAAAATCATCCCGGGCTAAGCTCCTTTATATAATCCAGCGAACCGGTTTCCATAAGGCCGAAAATTGTTTCCATTATACCGATAAACATCGGTATAGTAATAACCAATATAATAATACCGACTCCGATTTTAAGCGGCATACCTATCACAAAAATGTTGATCTGGGGAACCATTTTGGATATTGTCCCCAAAGCAATATCCGTAACTAAAATCGTTGCAAGAATAGGTCCCGCAATTTTAATGCCGGTTTCAAAAACAGCTCCGAACAAATCCATCAGTCCGGTCACCAGGCCGCTATTGAACATCGCGCTTCCGACAGGCAGTGACCCGAAGCTGTCGTACAGCGTCCTGATCAGCATTTGATGACCGTTGATCGAAAGAAACAGCAGCATGCTGATGATAAAATATACATTTGACGTCACCGGCACCTGGATGTTGCTGATCGGATCCATAACATTCACAATTCCGAACCCGATCTGCATGTCAATTATTTCTCCTGCTATATATATGGCGGTGAAGACCAGGTAGGCAACAAATCCGATGGACAAGCCCACAATAAACTCCTTTGCGACCAGCATGGCATAGCTGAGTATATTGTCGTCATATTGCGCCGCCTGCACCGCTGTGGTATTGACAAGGATCAATGCAATAAAAAACGAAAAACCGATCTTTAAATAGGTCGGAATGTTCCTTCTTCCAAATATGGGCGCTACCACAAACAAGCCGGTCATTCTGACAAATACAAGCAGAAACATATCAAATCCGTTTATAATCAATCCTGCCGGTATCTGCACACTGCAAACCTCCTAATCTTACCGTATAAACTGCAGAATACTCTCGTAAAGATTATTAGTGTATTCCGTCAATATATTGAGCATCCATGTCCCAAACACCGCAATGGCGATGATGATTGACAGGATCTTGGGGATGAATGACAATGTCTGTTCCTGTATCTGCGTAGTTGCCTGAAAAACACTGACCGCAAGTCCAACGATCAGGCTCACCCCCAGCAGCGGAGCCGATACATACAAAACTGTCATCAACGCGTTTTGTGCTATATTTATCACCGTTTCCTGCGTCATTGCCAACCCTCCCTGCTAATAAAGCCACAGCTATGTAATAAAGGATGTAACCAATGTTTTCGAAATCAAATTCCATCCGTCCACCATGACAAACAGCAAAATTTTAAAGGGAAGAGAAATCATAATGGGCGGCAGCATCATCATACCCATGGACATCAAGGTGCTGGATACGACCATATCTATTATCAAAAACGGAATATATATAAGAAATCCTATTTTAAAGGCAATTGTCAGCTCATTTATTATAAAAGCCGGAATAATGACCGTCAAAGGCAGCTCCATTACCGAGACCGGCGCTTCAATTTTTGCAAGGGAGGCAAAAAAGGCCAGATCCTTTTCATTACTTCCAAACTGCTTGATCATGAAGGCCTTAATGACATCAGATGAATTTTCAAGAGCCTGCTCCTGTGTGATCTCCTCATTAACGTACGGCTCATATGCCTTGGTGTTGATATCAGAGATCACAGGCGTCATGATAAAAAGGGACAAAAACAAAGCAAGCCCAATCAAAACTTGATTTGGCGGCATTTGCTGAGTGCCCAGGGCATTTCTGAGAAACGAGAACACGATGATGATTCGTGTGAAGGAGGTCATCATTATGATAATGGAGGGAGCCAATGAAAGCACAGTCAGGATTAGAAGAATCTGAATGCTGGAGGATACGTCCTGCGGCGTAGCGGCCGGTTCTACACTAAAACCGAACTTGAAGGGAAATGTTGATCCTGCCGCATAAGCATTTGAACTGAATAAAGTTATGATTAGACTCACAATTACAGCCTGCAAACCCCTTAGCCTACTTCTCATTTGTATTGTCATCCCCATTTTCTTCAACCTGGTTTATATTTACAATTTTTTTCAGTCTGTTGAGATTTGATCTAAAACCATGTTCATCTTTAATATTCTGGGGAGCATCAGCTTTTTCCATGTTTTTTTCTTTATGTATGTTGTTTCTATAAATGCCTGTATACTTTTCAAATAACGATTTAAAATCAAATGGTTTTTCTATATCCTCTGATGCCGCTTCCTTTTCGGCGACCTCTTCAATATCTACCTTTGAGAGAAATTCAACCGTTTTTGATGTCGATGCGATCAGCACATACTCTTTCCCTGCTTTCACAAGATGCAGCCTTTTGTCCGCACTGATCATCACTGTCTCTACCACGCTGATGTTCTTGCTTTTCATTGCTTTATTCTGCTTTTGCCCGATATATCTGGTGGTCACATAAGTCAGAAAAAGCAAGGAGCAAAAGCCAACAAGATACAATATTATTTTTAAAATATCTATCGGCTCCATCGCATATCCCCACCCCTGGTTCAGTATCAGCCCAATACCTTTTTAACAGCCTCGATTACTCTTTCTGCCTGGAACGGTTTGACTATAAAGTCTCTGGCGCCTGCCTGAATCGACTCTATAACCATTGCCTGCTGTCCCATTGCAGAGCACATAATGACCTGGGAATCAGAATTAATTTTCCGGATCTCCTTGACGGCTTGTATTCCGTCCACCTCCGGCATGGTAATATCCATAATCACCAGATCCGGAACGAGCTCCTTGTACTTTTCGACCGCACGGCCGCCATGTTCGGCTTCTCCGACTACCTCGTAACCATTCTTTGAAAGTATGTCTTTAATCATCATCCTCATAAAAGCCGCATCGTCAACAATTAAAATCCTTTTTCCCATAATCTCTCCCCTTATTGTGTGAGTAATGAGCTGTATAAAGTTATGTTACCATTTCACAGCTGCAGAATCAAGGTGTATTTTGTCAATTATAGTCTTTTGCTGGGATGAATGATATCTGTGATCCTGACACCAAAGCTTTCATCGATGACCACAACCTCTCCCTTGGCAATTGGCTTGTTGTTTACAAGTATGTCCACAGGCTCTCCTGCAAGCTTGTCCAGTTCAATGATGGATCCCGGGCTGAATTCAAGTATGTCCTTGATAAGCTTTTCCGTTCTGCCAAGCTCAACAGTAATCTGTAAAGGAACATCCATGATAAGGCTGATATTTTTCCTGTCAAGTACGATACGTCCATCATCAAAATTTTGAAAATGCGCCTGCTGAACATTGACAGGCTCCCTGAATTGCCTTGTATCCGCAGGTCTCTCATAGCTGTAATCCATCTGGTAATTCTGCTGCGTCGGAGGCGGCATATGAACAACGGGCGGCGCCATTTCCGGCTCCGGTTCCCTCCGGGCAGGCTGTGACGGCCTTGTGACCTCCTTTGGCAGCTCATAGGTTCCGCTGTCCGTGTTCATATTTATCAGGTTTTCAACCATTGTTTTTGCAAAGGACAACGGCAGTATCTGCATTATCTCGCTATCGATCAGCGACCCGACGACCATCTTGAATGCAATCTTGACAACCTGTTCGCTATCTGTTACCTGAATATTCTGTCGGATATTATCAATTTCAAAAATAAAAGCCTTGGGTGGCGAAATATCGATCCTCTTATCAAACATGGACGACATGGATGTGGAAGAGGAGCCGACCATCTGGTTCATCGCCTCGCTGATCGCGCTCAGATGCAGTTCGGAAAGAGTTCCCTGCGTATTTGTCCCGTCTCCGCCCATCATCAGGTCGGTAATGACCTTTACGTCATGCTCCTTCATGATCAGAAGGTTTGTTCCAATCAAACCGTTGGTATACTCAACCTTGACGCCGACAAAGGATTTCGAGTATTCCTGCGCGATACCCTCCCATGTATTGACCGTAACCTGCGGGGTCGTGATCGTGACCTTCTGGCTCAACAATGTAAAAAGCGTTGTCGCAGATGTCCCCATGCTTATGTTGCCGATTTCCCCGAGTGCATCTATTTCCTGCGAGTTCAATATTCCCGCATCAGATTCGTATTCCGGCGGCAGATCAGATGAAGTGCCATTCAACAAAGCATCTATTTCGGCTTGTGACAACATATCTCCCATTACTCTTCCTCCTTTTTCAGAACCCTGGTGATTTTAACTGCTACCTTATTTTTTTTCACACCCGGGGTTGCGTAAAATTTCAAATGGCTTCCAATATGTATTTCCATATCATCGTTGACTCCTGTGTCCAGAGGCAGCACATCTCCGGGCTGCAGGTCTAAAAACTCCTGGACGGATATTATGCTCTTTCCGAGAACCGCCTTCACAGGCACTCTTGTGTTCTCTACTCTGGTTTCAATACTTTCTTTCATTTCAGGAGTGGCTTCTTTTTCAACAGTTGAGAACCAGAATTTTGTGCTCAGCTTTGATACAATAGGCTCCACCACCATATGTGGGATGCAGATATTTATCATTCCATCCACATCTCCGATTCTGGCGCTTAACGTTATCAGTGCGACCGTTTCGTTCTGAGCCACAATCTGTGCGAACTGGGCATTTGTTTCTATCTTGTCCAGTCTGGGTCTGATCGAAATGACATTCTCCCAGGGTTCACGCATTAAATTCAATATTTGTATGATTATTCTTTCAATGATCGCAAGTTCGATTTCTGTAAACTCTCTGACCCGTTCCATGGAAATGCCTCTGCCTCCCAGAATCCTGTCGACCAAAGCATATGAAATATTGGGTTCAATTTCAAATATTATGGATCCCGTCATTGGTGCAAAATCAATGATAGCCAGGATGACCGGATTTGAAACCGAATTGCTGAAATCGCTGTATGGCAGCGCTTCCACGGTAACAACATCAACCTGCACCAGCGTCCGTAGATAGCCTGTCAAAAAATTGGTCACAAGGCGTGCATAATTATCATAAATGATATTAAGCGTCTTGATATGATCCTTCGCGAATTTGCTGGCTCTTTTGAAATCATGGTTCTTGACCTTTTTTTCCTGCGTGGTTGTCTGCATTTCATGGGCATCGATTTCACCCGTACTCAGCGCTTTGAGCAGATCATCTATTTCATTTTGTGATAAAATATCGCCCACGAAAAATCACCTCGCTTTACTCTGCGGAGAATTTGCCTTACTCACCGGAGAATTTTCTTCGGGAATTGCTCTATTGAAACAGCCATTGGGAAAATACAACCCTGTATATTACATCCTCCGGCTTATCAACGCCTTCATTCATCAGCGCATTAATCTGTTTCGTCAGGTTTTCCTTAGCTGCGTCCATCACAGCCAGATCCTTCACTTCTTCCGAGGTCAGCGTCATGAAAAACCGGATGACAAGCTCCTGAATCTCTTCGGAGCGTGCGGCAACCATTTCAGAAACTACTGCTTTATTATCACGCTTAAGCTCTTTATAACACTTGAGAGTTACATTAACCTGAATGATAGAAGTTTTGTCGGTGTCGGAATTCTTTAAATTAAAATACCGCGCACTGTCATAGAGCGGTATTTTGACCAATTCATCTTCACTGGGAATCTCTCTGACTATTTTGATAGGATTGCCGTTCTCATCAACTTCTACCTGACCGCGCGACGCACCCTGTACAATGAACAGGTATCCGGCCAACGCAGCCAATGACAGTGCAAGAACTGCAACGATAATAATCAGTATGAAAAACGTACTTTTAGACTCCAAACCTTATGCCCCCTCTATCTTTTGTGTGTGTCTGCATAAATCAAAATGTTCCCTCTGAATTCAATAATCTTGTCGATTACTTCCTCTACAGATTCCCTGCAGACATATTTCTTTGTCTCAGAAGTCGATATCACCGTATCCGGCGTCGCTTCTATCGTTTCTATCATATCACTGTTCAGGACATAGACCGAGCCGTTGAGCCTGGTTAACTTAATCATAATATTAATACCTCAAAAACTCAATAGATAATTTCAAATTTCTACATATTGTGTATGCATCTGAAACTATTATCGGGTTTATTCTGAATTTTCTACAGCATTATTTTCCAAACCTTCTCCTTCAGGATGGTTCCCGACCGTTTTCAGACGGTCGGGATACCATCCGCAGGAGATTCCGGTGTGTCGTTAATCAATCCTTGTTACTTTATCTCTTGAGGCTGACCAGCTCCTGAAGCATTTCATCGGATGTGGTGATGATCCTGCTGTTGGCCTGGAAGCCTCTCTGGGTTATGATCATCTCGGTGAACTCCTTTGAAAGATCCACGTTGGACATTTCCAGCGTGCCGGGATTCAGAGTGCCTACGCCGTTGGAGCCCGCCTTTACCGCCTTGTAATCGCCTGAGTTGGTGGTCGGTATGTACATGTTGTCGCCCACCCTCTGAAGACCCGCCGGGTTCTCAAACCCTGAAATGGCCATCAGTCCGAGAGACTGCTGCTGTCCGTTGTCGTAAATACCGGTCAGGATACCATCAGATCCAACACTGAATGTGACCAGGCTGCCGGAGGTGTATCCGTCCACGCTCTGTGGTTTAACGGAGTTGTCCGCCGCGAAGCTGGTAATCTTTGAAAAATCCATTTGTACATTAAAAGCATCGGTTCCTGTAGAAGCATCCGGTGTGAAAACAACTTGAGTTGTCGGAACTGCTCCTGCAGTGATTATACCATCAGCATTGAATGTGATATCTCCGGAAGCAGTAGTCGCCGTATACCCTGAACCTGTATCTATGCTCCAGTGCCAGGTAGAGCCGGCTGCCGTTGCAGCTGTTTTCCAAAACAGCACATTCACTTTATAGTCATTTCCCAAACTATCATAAACGGTCATGGGTACAGTAAACATTTCATCTGCAGGAGGAGTGGTTGCCGGAGCAGTAATTGTTCCTATGTCCATCGATGCATCCAAATTTCCTGCCAGTATTGCAGAGGATGTCGCTTTGGCGGCAATGATTCTCTTGTTTCTGTAATTATCCGAATACAGGTTGATCGGCTCGATCGGAACCTCAGAGTCGAATTCACCGCTGCCGTCCGTCTTCAGCTTCTGCCAGCCGTAGACATTTAGACCGCTGCCGGTGACTAGATTGCCCAGCTTGTCGATTGTGAAGTTGCCTGCCCTTGTGAATTTGAAAGTGTCTGCGCTGCCGCCCTTGCAGATAAAGAAGCCGTCGCCCTCAATTGCCATATCCGTTGGGTTGTCAGTCCTCTGCAGGCTGCCTCTGGTCATAATCGTATCAACTGCGCCGACGCCGAGTCCAAGACCTATCTGCATCGGGTTCGTTCCGCCCCTGCCGGTTGCGGAGTCAGGCGAACCGGCTCCCTTTAAAGTTTGACTGAATATTTCCTGGAAAGTAACCCTTCCCGATTTAAATCCGACCGTATTGACGTTGGCAACGTTGTTGCCTATTACGTCCATTCTGGTCTGGTGTGCTCTGAGACCCGACACACCTGAGAACATTGATCTCATCATAGTTAATGTTCGACCTCCTTCGATTTTTTTCTCATCCCGTCCGTCATTCAGGGATGTTCAGCCTCCCGAAAGGGTCCGGCTGTTTTTTTGTTGCCTGGTTATATTATTACTGCTCCGTCGATGTTGGTAAATACGTTTTCCTTCAGTTCATTGCTGTTAGCCGCCGTGATGACCGTTCTATTTCTAACGTTTACCACAAAGGCCAGATTGTCCATCAATACCAGTGAGTCCTTTACACCCTTTGACTGCGCCCTGCTGACCGCCTCTTTCATTTTGTCCTTTTGGTCCTGCGACAGACTGATGTTTCTGGATTGAAGCCTGAGCTCTGCGTGCCTGGAAAATTTGATTTCCTCGTTTTGAGACTGCTGCTGCTTCAGGATAGCATCAAATCCGCCTGACTTAACTGCTTGCTGCCCGTTCAGGCTGCCTGCGGAGTTCCCTGCAGCAACGGGCGGCCTGCCGGTTATAATCGGCCTGTTCAGCATATTTCCCGAGCTGTCAATAACCATTATCAATCACCTGCCTGTTCCGTTGGTTCAATTTCATCTGAATCAGTGTCATCGTTCTCCGGTTCTTCCTCCGGCAGATCTTCCTCCGGCACTTGCACTTGTGACTTTGTAATATTCGTTATGCTCTCCAGCGGTACATGCAGGCCATCGAGAACTGCAGTGATCTTGCCGTTGTCCGAGATCTTCAAATCAGCAAGATATGCTTTTACCGGCACATATTTGCCTGTATTGCTGTCCTTGATTATAATATCGACTGCTTCGTGATTCTTAAATGCTGTCTCCAGTGTGTTCCTGAGATACTCCGTGTCTGTTGTTTTTACTGTTGTATTGAGTCCAGCGATCTCTACGCTGACTCCATCCAAAACGGCATAATCTTCATAAACACCCTTCTGAAGTGATTTTACAATGCCCTTCACGGCGATCATGTCCCCGTCTTCGGGATTGTACGCGATGCCGTTGACAGTGCATCCGATCAGGTTTGTATATGCGGAAAGATTTAATCCTGCTTCATATGAGTTTTGCATTACGTCGACAATATCGTCAACCTCGACCTCAATGCCGTCCACAATAGCATAATATTTCCCTCCGTTGAATTTAATGCTGGAAACATCTCCGGATATAACATTGATCTCCTTCGTCGTATCGTCGACTACATTTGCTATAACCCCTTTTCCGATCAGCGCATAGGCTTTTGTTGCGGTAAAGCTGGAATTCAGGTTCTGCATCTGCTCCAAAGCGCTGAACTGAGCCATTTGTCCGATGAACTCCTTATCATCCGTCGGGTTTAGCGGATCCTGGTATCGCAATTGAGTGACCAGCAGATTCAGAAAATCATCCTTGCCCAAGTCTCCTGTGTTTCTGTTGCTGATATTTGCTTCATTTTCATCTATGATCTGCTGGATCGTCTTCTGACTGACTAAACCGATACCACTCATTTATTTCACCTCCTGTCGTGTAAGTACTAAGCTGATAGTTCAATCGTACTGGTTTCCCGTAAGTATGGATTTCTGCTTCCCGCCGCTTCGGAGAAAACCGGCATTTGCCCTTCAATGGCTGATACTCCGGTAACCGGTTCCTTAGCAAAGCCTCCTGGCCTGCCTTCCTGTTGGTTGTTCCAGCCGGAACGGTTCGAATCCTGTCTGACTGATACGCTAAAGCCTTGAACATCAAGGCCCTGCTTCTGCAAGGAATCCTTCAGAAGCTGCATATTAGTCTCAAGCACCTCCTTGACCTGCTGGTTTTCTGCTACAAATTTTGCCATTACTATACCATTTTCAGTGACAAGCTTCAGAGAGATCTTTCCCAGGCTGTCCGGCTTCAGATCCATAACCATTTCCGACTTGTCCGGTGTCATTATGATCTGAGCCTTTTCAATGATCTGGCTGAGGATCTCCTTTGCATTGACCGATGCTGTTACTGGATTCGTTACCGGCATTGCATCAATGGCTTGGTATGCCTGAATTATTGAGGAGAAAACGGGTTGAGTCTGCGCAGTGTTTGATGCTGCGGGCTGTGCGTCTGCCTGATGTGGCAGGCTTACGGTTGATGCCGTCTGTTCGCTGTCCTTATCTGCCTCCGAACCGCTCTCTTTTGGCATTTCTTCTGTTCCGGCTGCAGTCAGTTCTGCTTCCGCACCCTCAATAGATATTTGCTCCGCACCCTGTACTGCTTGTTGGACCTTCGGAGCAGATTTTTCCAGCAACGGAAGCATGAGTGCTTTCATATCCTCCTGTACGATGTCCTCTCCTTCCTCCAGCCTGATACCGTACTCGTCGAGCTTCAACCTTATTTGTTCACTGAGCTGTTCTACCGGTGATTGCGTCGGTATGGAGGATACGGCATTGTCTTGTGCAGGAGCAGCTGTCACGTCGGGCTGTGCGTTCTCAGGCTCCGCGGAAGGGTGTTCCGGAATGCTTTGCTCATTGCTTTGTACAACAGATGCTCCCAGCAACTCTCCTGCTGTTTGAAGCACTATCTCCAGAGTTTTCTGCTGGCTGTTATCCAGACCAAGAATTTGTGCCAGGTCTGCCGATATTTCGCTGATGTTCTCGAGAGAGTTGAAGGCTTCCGGTGTGATACCGGCTTCATTCAGCAGCTTCTGAAGCTCGCGGACTTCCAGCCCCAACAGCTGCGCAGCCATCTGCATCATATTTTCCGGGCTGCTTTGTTCTGACGACGCTTCGGCTTCTGAGGACTCCTTTTGCGTCAGGATACCTTCCTCAATGCTTTTATCTGCCTCGGTGCTGTCAGCTGCCGTGGTTTTTTCCATCCTGCGGTTGTATTCGTTTGCTTCCCTGAAGGAGCGGATCACCGGTGTACTGTCCGATTTTTCCGCGGTTATTTTGTCTTCCTTTTGGAATGTCCGCGTATTAAAACCGGCTTTTTTTACGCTGCTTTTGTCTGAATTACTCATACTGCTGTTGAGTATATCGACAAAGCTTCTTCCCTTGCCTGTTTCTTCGGATTTTTGAGTTGGCTGCGCGCCCATTCGTGTTATTGCGATCCCCTGTTCGGTCTGAAAATTTCCGAACATCATTTCGATTAATGTCATTCATTCACCTCCTTTCAATAATTGTTATATATCAATTACCCCTGTATAATGCATCAAGCTTTTCGGTAACCTTTGCTGCAAAATCAGGCGTCATTGATTCCAATATTTCGGCGGAATTGGCTTTGTTCATCGCCATCAGGGTTTCTGCGATCATTTCCATCCGGGATGTGCCAAGTTCTTCAAATATGGCAGCTGCTGAGGCTGGATCCATCTCGGCGTAGACCAGTGCAAATTTCTTTATATTTGCATCTGTCTGCTGCTCCAATAATGTCTTTTCATAGATCAGCTGAGCATTTACGGGATCCAATGTTTCATAATAATCTGCATACGCTGCCGGATCACCATAAGCGATCAAGGTGTCGAGCTTTTCCTGCAATTCCTTTAGCTTGAGCTCTTTTTCAGCAATTGCGGCTTCCCGGGCGGCAATATCCTGTGTTTTTGCGTCGGCTTCCTTGGCCAGTTCATCATTATTGTCTTTGAAAACCCTGTATTCATCGATTTTCTTCTGTGCCTCAGCCAACTGCTCCCTGAGCGTCTCATTATCAGTCCGGAATTCAATATATTGCTTTCTTATCTCACTGTTGGTCATATATTTAGGATTGAGCGGATCCGGTGGCTCTGGCAGCGCCAGATTCAGGACAGGTATTTTTTTTAGTGAGGAATAATACTGCTCCGTCACCCCTCCGATATTATTGAAGATGATAAAATAAAAAACTCCTCCGAATACAGCAAGAATGATAACGGCAACTAACAGAACCGTAAGTATTGTCATCAATTTGCCCTTTTGCCGCTTCCTGGAGTTCTCTGCCGTCTTCTTGCCGGTGCCTTTAGCCATTCTTAAACCCCCGAACTACTCTCTTTATGTTTGTAGCTGACGATCTCATCATTTGTTTTCTGTTCGAGCTTTTTCTGCTCGATCAGATATTCATCGTGCTTCTTTTCTTTCAGTTTCTCCAGAATTTTTCTCTCCTGAACAGCCTTCACTAACTCTTCCCTTATTTTATCGACATCCAGCACAGCTTTATTTACTCTTTCTTTTTGACGGCTGATATTAGATTTCAGTAAAGAGAGGTATGCATTAAACTCAATCAGTTTATGGACAGTGGTACTTTTAGTCTTCAGGTTAAACTCGGCAATGATTTCTTCCTTGCTTCTTTCAAGGCGGGCCAGCTTTTGCTTTTCGGCCTCGAGCCTCTGCATGGCTTTGCCAAGCTCATTCTTGATGTTTTCCTCCTGCTGCCTTTTAACATTCAGGACAGCTTCCAGCCTGAATATGAATTTGGCCATGACCTCACCTCTGATCCTTGTCAAAAACATCCGAAAGCATGCCCAAAACCTCCTCAAAGGTAAAACGGTCCTCTGTAGCCTGCTGTACAAAGCCCAGAATATTATCAATCAGGCTGATGGCATAATCGATCTTATCATTGCTGCCCTTTACATAGGCGCCGATGTTGATCAGATCCTCCGCATCCCTGTAAATTGCAAGCGCCCTTTTCAACTCGGCTGCCGCCTTTTTATGCTCCTTTGAAATAATGTCCGGCATAACACGGCTCACGCTGGCCAGCACATCGATTGCCGGATATTGGTTTCTGTTTGCAAGTGATCTGGACAATACTATATGTCCGTCCAATATGCCTCTGGCTGTATCTGTAACAGGCTCGGTCATATCATCGCCGTCAACAAGAACGGTATAAAGGCCTGTGATCGACCCCTTTTCAGAATTGCCCGCACGTTCCAGCAGCTTTGGCATAACTCCGAATACAGAAGGCGTATAACCGCGGGAAACAGGCGGTTCGCCAATGGCCAGTCCAACTTCTCTTTGCGCCATTGCAAAACGGGTTAAGGAATCCATAAGTAAAAGGACATCCTTACCCTGGTCTCTGAAATATTCGGCGACCGCAGTGGCGACCAGCGCTCCTTTTAGCCTTACCAGCGCCGGCTGATCTGAGGTGGCTACGATAACGACCGAACGGGACAGGCCTTCCTCTTGAAGATCCTTCTCAAGGAATTCCCTGACTTCCCTTCCGCGCTCCCCGATCAAAGCAATCACGTTCACATCCGCTTTTGTATTTCTCGCGATCATACCCATCAGGGTGCTTTTTCCCACGCCGCTGCCGGCAAAGATGCCTATACGCTGACCCTTGCCTACCGTCAGCAGGCCGTCAATAGCTTTAATGCCCAGTACAAGAGGATCTGTGATTCTGTTTCTGTTCAATGGATGGGGCGGTTTACTGTTGATCGGATAATACTGGGTTGGTTTGAAGGGCTCCTTACCGTCCATCGGATAACCCAGACCGTCAAGAACGCGGCCTGTAAGGTTGTCGCCAACGCCTACCTTCAGAACGGTATCGGACGCGACCACCAGATTTCCCGGACCAACTCCGGTCATTTCTCCAAGTGGCATCAGCAGTACCTTATTGTCTTTGAAGCCTACGACTTCTGATTGAATTATGCTTCTGCCCTTCGACGCGTACAGCTTGCATAGCTCGCCAATATCCACCTCAGGTCCGTCCGATTCTATGGTAAGGCCAACCACCTTGGAGACCTTTCCGTAATATCTGATATAATCTGATTTACTTAATATATTTTTATATTTTTGAAGGATATCATTCATTACCTTCCCTCGAGTTCCTCCCTGAACGCTGCTTCAATTTTATCCAGCTTCGTTGAGGTTCCGGCATCAACACTTCCCAGCGGTGTTTCAATAATACAATCGCCGGGCTTCAGCGTACAGTCCGGCTTGATAGTCAGCTCGTCAGCTCCTTCAACCTCTGCTTGTAATTCACTCAAATTCTCTGTCAGGTACTCCGCATCCTCCGGACACACCTTTAATACTGCGCCGTTCTTATTTGAACAGTTGGGCAGCGCGTCGCGAACCAATTGAATAATAACACTTTGATTTATTGCAAGTTCACCGGCAACAGCCTTTCGGGAAACGTCCAGAACAAGAGCGACCATATCAGCCTCCATGTTATTCATCAGCGCTTCATATTCCTCGATAGCTTTATTGCGAATATGTTCCGCTTCATCAAGGATAGCTCTGTTTTGCTCGGCTGCAGCTTCATTTCCTTCCGCGTAGCCTCTTTGCCAGGCTTCCTCTGCAATAGCGTCAGCCTGCCTCTTTGACTCAGCCTGCGCTTCCTCTATCAGCCTGTCCGCCTCCAGTTGGGCTTCCTTAATCAACATGTCACATTTATGCTTCGCATCCTCAAGCATTGCATCAGGGTCGACCGAACAAGACAATTCATCACCTGACTGCAGTTCATCGTCTTCTTCCTGTGTATACTTCAGAAGATTTTCTGGAATTTTGATTTGATAGGGTCCTCCATAAGTGATTTGATTATTCTTGAAAACCTTGTTATACAATGATTTCATCTCCTCCACCTCTGGATATGACGATCTCACCCGCATCTTCAAGCTTCCTGATGATATTTACGATCTTCTGCTGCGCTTCTTCAACATCCTTCAGTCTGACAGGCCCCATGTATTCTATATCCTCCCTGATCATCTCAGCAAGACGCTTGGACATATTTGAGTAAATGGTCTTCTGTACTTCCTCCGTAGCGCCCTTGAGAGCAATCGCCAGCTGATTGTTTTCAACATCACGCAGGAAACGCTGTATAGAACGATTGTCCAGTGAAAGAATATCTTCGAACACAAACATCCTCTTTCTGATTTCTTCGGCCAGATCGGTATCTTCGATCTCAAGTGTTTCCATAATATATTTTTCCGTTCCTCTGTCCACGGTATTGAGAATGTTTACAATAGCCTGTACGCCGCCTGCAGCTGTAAAATCCTCAGTGACAAGAGAAGAGAGGTTCTTTTCAAGAATGCGTTCCACTTCCTTGATGACCTCAGGCGACGTTCTGTCCATGGTTGCAATCCGCCGTGCAACATCGGCCTGCTTGTCCTGAGGCAGTGCCGCAAGCACGATGGACGCTTGCTGAGGCTTGAGATACGCCAGAATAAGCGCGATCGTCTGAGGGTGTTCCTTCTGTATGAAGTTAAGCAGTTGTGCAGGATCGGCTTTTCTGACAAATTCAAACGGCCTGACCTGAAGTGACACCGTCAGCTTATTGATGACATCAAGAGCCTTCTGAGTACCAAGGGCTTTTTCGAGGATCTCCTTGGCATACCCAATACCGCCTTCAGCAATATATTCCTGGGCAAGACAGATCTGGTAGAACTCCTCCATTACTCTTTCCTTTTCTTCTGGAGATACAGTTCTTATATTCGCGATTTCCAAAGTAAGCTGCTCAATTTCTTCTTCTTTTAAATGCTTAAAAATTTCCGCGGATTTTTCAGGTCCTATGGAAATTAAAAGCATTGCAGCCTTTTCCCGACCGGTGCGATCGGATCTGACTGATGATCTCGCCATACAAATTAACCTCTCCTATCTATCTTTAATAGCCATTTGCAAAGCAAATCCGGCTAGAATCGAGTGGGGCTCGATGCCCCCGAGATTCTCTTTAGCCGTCCCAATCATCGGAAAGCCAATTCCTTAATAGCTGTGCAACAGAATCCGGTTTCTGCTTTACGAATTTGTCAATCTGTTTCTTGATCTCCGATCTTTCCTCTAATTCTATTTCGGGCAATGGATCTTCCTGATCAGGCACTACGAATTTCAGACCTCCCGAGGCGACAGACTGCATCGTCTGTTCCATTTCCTGCTTTTTGCGAGGTAAGCCGATGATCAGCAGTCCGATAATCAATATCAGCATCAGCACAAAGAAACCATAGTCTTTAAAAAGCTCCCTGAACCTTTCAGCTGATGTAAGCTCTATAATCTCCTGCGGTGCAACCTTCAGCTTGCTCAGTGTTATATTGGTCACCGGAATGCCTGTGGCTGAACTGACCGCTGCTCTTGTCTGACCTAAAAATTCCTCGCTGAGTCCCGTATCATCGGCTACCTTGTTTCCATACCAAAAAGATATCGCAAGGCCAGATTCTTTCGCAATGAGCTTACCTGTGGCTTTCTCCTGCTCCCGCAGCGTTTCGTCATATCCGTAGTTGAACTCTTCATGCGTATTTGAATAATCCGATCCTGAACCGGAGCCTATCGCATACGATGTAGCTCCTGTTTCCCCGGGGTTGGACTGTTGTCCGGGCTCCCCGCCTTCGGCGCCGTTTTTTACAATCTCTTCGCTGACACTGCTGCTGATTACCGCTCCCCCATCCATTCCCTGCGGATTTGTGATGGATTTTGTCTGTGATTTGTCCTTGTCAAAATCAAGTGTGACATTTGCAACGACCCGTAAAGTATCGAAATTCTCAAATTGTCCGCCGCTGAAATAATCAAGTACCTTTTGCTCCAGCTCGGCCTCTCTCTTCTGACGGAGCTCCTCCTGGCTGTTGACGGTGCTGATGGCGTCATCCCCTGAGGTCGCGTTAAGAATATTACTGTTATTGTCAACCACAGTAACATCATTGGGATCAAGGTTTTCAACACTCCTGGAAACCAGCAGAACTATACCCTGAACCTGTGAGCTTGTCAATGTCTTGTTTGGTCTGATTATAACAATGGCAGTAGGTTTTGGCGATTCGCCGCTTGCGTTAAGAAAGAGAGAAGTCTCAGGCGTTGCCAGCTTGACTGCAGCTTCATCGATATTATCCAACAATTCAATTTTTGTCTCCAGATCGGAAATCTGCTGCCTTTCCCATATTTTTTCCTTGTCCTGTTGGGTCGTGGTAATCCCGATACTGGAAATGGCATCCTCGAAGGTAAAGCCTTCCTTCGGATAGCCGGACTGTGCCAGAAGAATCTGAGCGTTGTTATTGTCCTTAGAATTAATGACAATAGAAGTTCCATCGTTTTCAGCGGAATTCCATATGCCGTTTTCATTCAGGATATCTACCATTTCTCCGATTTGTTTCTGATCGGAATTAGTAAACAGAATCATGCGGTTCGGTCTGGTCAGCAGATAAATTGAGATGCTGATCGCAACAACCACAATTGCTGAGGTTATATAAAGACGTGTTTTTTGAGATTTTTCAAGACTTTTCCAAAACTCCTTGAACTGTTCCAAATACTTCTTTAAAAAGTCCGGCATGGCAACACCACCCTGTAAGAGTATTTCTCATTAGTAAACGGCCTCGTAAACTAAGCGAAAATAAATTTTAGCCGAGCCTTATATCGTCATCCTCATAATTTCCGAGTAAGCATCCATTATCTTGTTCCTGATCTGCATCGTAAATTGTAATGCAATATCGGCCTTTTCCGCCATAAGCGCAACCTGATGTATGTTGTCGGTCTCTCCGGCGGCAAAAGCGTCGGACAGGTTTTGCGACTGTATCAGCAGATCATTGGTCGAGTTTAGCGCCTTTTTCAGATAATCAGAAAAAGGTACTGTCACTCCGGCCATGGTACTATCCTTTTCAAGTTCAGTAAAAATGGAACGCGTAGGCGCAAGTGATCCAACTGTTCCGATCTTGTCAATGGCCAAGCTCATACACCACCTTTTCTTCCAGTTCTGTATTTCGCATTTCTGTTTTATCGTGCGTTCATTTTCTTAGCTCTGCAAAATTTATGTGCCTATTTCCAATGCCTTCAGCGCCATACTTTTTGTCGTATTGATCGAGGTGACATTGGCTTCATAAGCCCTGGTTGCCGAAATCATATTCACCATTTCAGTGATAGTATCTACATTGGGCATAGCCACATAGCCCTCTTCATCCGCATCCGGATGACCGGGATCGTATACTCTCTTAAAATCACTGTCATCCTCAACGACAGCAGCAACCTTGACTCCTTTTCCGACATACCGTTCCCTGCTGCTGGCCGAGAGATATTCCGAAAAAGGAGTCCCCTGCGATCTTTCCTGAAAAACAACCAGTCTTCTTCTGTAAGGAGTTCCATCCTCAGTCCTGGTTGTATTGGCATTGGCAATATTCTGTGAAATCGTATCCATGCGGAGTCTTTGCGCGGTGAGCGCAGACGCGCCAATATCAAGCGCTCCGAAATATCCCATTCAAGATTACCTCCCTTCCTTGATGACTGACCTCAATCTTGTATATTCTTTATTAACGCTTTGAACCAGCGTATTGTAACGAATATTGTTTTTGGCCAGATCTGCCATTTCGGTTTCTATATCAACATTGTTTCCGTCAAGCCTCGTGCTTAGATTCTCATACTTTTGGGTCACTCTGATACTTACTTTATCAGCATCATTTTTTCCTATCGGTATATGCCTGCTGTCTGTGGTATTCCCCTTGAAGCTGCCGGAATCCATCACATTGTCCAGATATTCTTCAAAGGCCACCGTGCTCTTTTTATAACCCGGCGTATCAACATTGGCAATGTTCTGAGCAATGACTTCATTACGAAGCCATGCGGCATCGAGTGTCTTCTCACGCAATTTTATATGGCCTGTCAGCTTTTCAAACATTCAAATGCCTCCTTCTCCAAACGATTAAGCACACTTAATAACGTACTCATCATCTATTTCGACACATCAACCCACTTTACTTTAGGGGTATGTTGTAGTGGCAACCTGAGCGAATACATAATATTCCATAATGATGCTATAATTTTAACACATAAGGCCAATAATTACAACAACATAATGTATCTAATCGTTTTTTATGACAATATATTGTGGCATTTTGGGAATTTTTTCATGGTTTTTTGAGATGATTTTGCTTTATAACGCCCTGTTACATTGTAATTTTGTCAATGTGTTCCAACGCGTTTTGTGCCATAAATTGAATTCGTTCTTTTTTTGATTTAAATTTTCTGTCCGGCGATTTGATAAGGCCGAAGCTGGCATTCATTGGCTGAAATTTTCCCGCGGCATTGCCGGACACATAAGCTGCAAGCGAGCCAATGGCTGTTTGAGCCGGAAATAACAGCAAGTCCTGCCCCAAACACACTCTGGCGGCATTGATGCCGGCAACAAGTCCCGAGGAGGCCGACTCCATATACCCTTCCACGCCGGTGATCTGACCGGCGAAAAAGACATCCGGTCTTGAAATCAGCCGGTATGCTCCATCCAGCAATACGGGAGAGTTAATATATGTATTTCTGTGCATCACGCCATACCTAACAAATTCCGCGTTTTCCAGCCCCGGTATCATCCCGAAGACTCTCTTCTGCTCCGGCCAGCGCAAATGAGTCTGGAACCCTACTATATTATAAAGAGTGCCTTCCTTATTGTCCTGCCGCAGCTGCACAACCGCATAGGGCTCTTTCCCTGTGTGCGGGTCAGTAAGTCCGACAGGTTTTAGCGGTCCGAATCGAAGAGTGTCTGTCCCATTGTGCGCCATACTTTCTACGGGCATGCACCCGCTGAAAAGGACGGTTTTTTCAAATACCCTGGTCGGAACGGTTTCGGCGCTTACAAGCTCATGATAAAATTCAGCATATTTTCTCTGATCCATCGGACAGTTGATATAGTCGTCCGAACCTTTCCCGTAGCGGGATGCACGGAAAGCTTTTTCCATATTAATGGACTCATAAGTAACAATTGGAGCCGCCGCATCATAAAAATAAAGGCTGTCTTTTCCGGTAATTCTGGAAATACAATCCGATAAAGCCTCCGAGGTTAAAGGTCCGGTCGCGATAATTGTTATGCCGTCCTCCGGAAGCTCGGCGACCTCCTGTGTGATGATGGTAATATTAGGATGTCTTTGAAGCTCTTGTGTCACAGCTTCGGAAAAGCCTGTCCTGTCTACGGCCAAAGCGCCGCCTGCAGGCAGCCTGGTAGCATCCGCGCAGCGCATGATCAACGAATCCATGCGCCTCATTTCTTCCTTCAGCAGACCGACCGCGTTTTCGATTTTGTCCGAGCGCAGTGAATTGCTGCAGACAAGCTCCGCATAAGTCTTCAGGTTATGCGCCGGAGAATATTTCAACGGCTTCATTTCATAAAGTCTTACCTTTATTCCCCGTTTTGCCGCCTGCCAGGCTGCTTCACAGCCCGCAAGGCCTGCCCCGATGATATTGATATGCTGAAGCTCCCCGCCTATTCCCTGTCACCCTCTTTGACAAAATTACAGTTATCGTTACTGCATTTAAGCGTTACTTTTTTACCTGAATATTTTTTCACCAGAAAGTTCCCGCAATTGGGGCAACTCTCGCCCGACGGCATATCCCATGTCATAAAACCGCATGTGGGATTGTTTTCGCAGCCAAGATACTTTCTTCCTTTTCTTGTTTTCTTGATCAGCACCTTGCCGCCGCATTTGGGACAACTCACGCCGGCCTCTTCAAGAATCGGCCTGGCATTCCTGCATTCGGGAAATCCCGGGCACGCCAGGAATTTTCCGAACCGCCCGTTTTTGATCACCATAAAGCGTCCGCATTTTTCGCACTTGATGTCTGTAACTTCGTCAGGAATCTCGATCTGACCGATCTTTGATTCCGCTTCATTAAGCGTCTTGGCAAAAGGACCGTAGAAATCCTTCATCAGATCCTTCCAGCTTTTCGAGCCCTCCTCCACGTCATCCAGCTTTTTCTCCATCTGCGCTGTAAACTGAACATCAACGATATCCTCAAAGTTATTCTTCATCAAATCGTTGACTATTCTGCCCAGCTCCGTTGGCAAAAGGAATTTTTTTTCTTTTTCCACATATCCGCGCGCAAGAATGGTCGTAATGATGGGAGCATAAGTACTTGGCCTGCCTATCGCCTTTTCTTCAAGCACCTTGACCAGCGTCGCTTCTGTATAACGAAGAGGCGGCTGGGTAAAATGCTGCTTATCTTCAAGCTTCTTCAAGTCCAGCTGCTCCTCTTCCGTAAGCGTCGGAATTGAAACCTCTCCATCTTCAGACTCTTCATCCCTGCCCTCGGTATAAACGGCAATAAAGCCCGGGAATTTTACCTTGGAACCGTTCGACTTGAAAAGCAGCTTTCCGGCCATAATATCGGCTGCTACCGTATCATATATTGCGGAGGACATCTGGCTGGCAAGAAATCTGGACCATATCAGCTTGTAAAGCTTGAACTGGTCATTACTCAATGAACCTTTTACACTGTCCGGATCCATATCCACATAGGTTGGTCTGATTGCTTCATGAGCATCCTGGGAAGCGGATTTATTCTTAAAGCTGCGCGACTCCTCCGGCACATATTTTGCTCCGTATTTTTCAGCGATATAGTTCTTTGCATCCTGCTGCGCTTCGGCCGATATCCTTGTTGAGTCGGTACGGATATAGGTAACAAGTCCCAATGCGCCGTGGCCCTTGACCTCTACGCCTTCATACAGCTGCTGTGCTATAATCATGGTCTTCTTTGTGGGGAAGCCCAGCTTTCTTGCAGCCTCCTGCTGCAATGTGCTGGTAGTGAACGGCGGCGCAGGCGATTTTTTCTTCTCGGTCTTCTTCACCTTTTTAACGACAAACCTCTTCCCCTCGAGCTCTTTAAGAATGTCTTTAACCTGCGCCTCATTCGTAAGCTCGATCTTTTCCTCGGCTGTTCCATAAAATCTTGCGTCAAAGGCAGGTCCTGATTTCTTCTTTAAAAGACTTGCAATGACCGTCCAGTATTCCTGAGGTTCAAAACGCTCAATCTCTTCCTCTCTGTCGCATATCAGCCTTGCGGCGACAGATTGCACACGACCCGCGCTAAGACCCTTTCTAATCTTCCGCCATAAAAGAGGGCTAATCTTGTAGCCTACGATCCTGTCAAGGATTCTTCTGGCCTGCTGTGCGTTTACCAGGTCCATGTCTATATTTCTTGGAGACTTGATCGCACTTTTTACAGCGTTTTTTGTTATTTCATTAAATGTGATCCTGCACTTTTCATTTTCGTTGATGTTGAGAAGATTTGCAAGATGCCAGGAGATCGCCTCTCCCTCACGGTCAGGGTCAGTCGCCAGAAAAACCTTTTTCGCAGCCTTCGCTTCCTTTTTCAGCTTGCTGATGACATCTCCCTTTCCACGGATTGTTATATATTTAGGTTCAAAATCATTATCTACATCCACACCGATCTGACTTTTGGGCAGATCTCTTACATGTCCGACTGATGCAACGATCTTGTACTCTCTGCCAAGGAACTTCCCTATGGTGTTTGCCTTCGCTGGTGATTCTACAATTACCAGATTGTTTGCCATCCTGTCCTCCATCTTCATGCAATGTTTTAATTCAAATCATATATTACCACACTTTTAAATAAATCTGCAAAAAATTGAACATATATTTTGCAAAAAGATCTAAGAAATACTTTTTGCAAAAGGTTGCAAATGTAATACAAGTGAAAAAAGCAGGGAACACAATTCTTTTTTCATTGTATATAATTATTCCGATAGTTTAAAATATTTACCCGGCAGCTGCTCAACAAAGCCGCTCAACTCAAGCATGATCAACACTGAGGATGTCAGCTGGACACTGATACCGCAGTCCATGGCGATTGCGTCGATATGAGCGGGTCCGTTCAGCAGCCTTTGCGCAATTGATTTTTCGTCGGCGCCCAATTTTATTTCAGGGATTCTCCTTTGACCATAAAAGCTTGAATCTTCATGTGGTTCTATTTTTAACTCTTCCAGGATATCTCCAGTGCCAACGATGATTTTAGCACCGTCTCTGATCAGTCTGTTCGTTCCTGTACTGTTGGCCGAATTGATATTTCCCGGCACAGCGAAGACATCACGTCCCTGTTCCAGCGCAAAATCCGCCGTAATCAGAGAGCCGCTTTTTTCATTAGCCTCTACGATGGCAACTCCCTGCGACAGTCCGCTTATAATGCGGTTTCTTGCGGGAAAATGATACGGTACCGGCTTTATTCCCGGTAGGTATTCCGATATCACAGCACCCGATTCGCAAATTCTGCTCATCAGCTCCCGGTTTTCCGGCGGATATATGATGTCAACACCGCATCCAAGCACGGCAATAGTCTTCCCGCCGCCCTCCAACGCACCCCAATGGGATTTGGCGTCCACTCCCCGCGCCAATCCGCTCACAATTGTCACTCCGTGTTCGGCTAACTCCCGGGACAGCCTGCGGGCAACATCCAACCCGTAGAAAGAAGCCTTTCTGGAACCAACGACCGCAACACACAGCGCGTCAGCCTCCAGCTTTCCTCTGACGTACAAGACCACCGGCGGATCGGCAATATATCTGAGTGCATGCGGATAATCGGTATCCTGTATAGTGACCACATCCGCATTGCATTGAAATATGCCCTCCAGAAGCCTGTCCGCATTATTCCTTGCCGCTTTATCAAGAAGAGAAGAAATCATCCCGGGTGTGCAGAATTTTGTGGCTCTCAACTCACTCTCTCCCGCTTCCCACAACAGGGCGGGATCCCCAAAATGCTTCAGCAGCCGGTTCTTTCTTCGAGGGGATATCTGAGTGAGTGAACTTAGCCATATCCAATATTTACGATTACTGACCATCCATGTCTACCTCCTTGATTTCCGGTCTCAGACGGGTCAACTCTCCGAGCCATCACAGGTTCCAGACCTTTCTGTCCAGGCTTCTGTATTGAATTGCCTCTGCCAGATGCCAGGGTCTTATGTCACCGCTTTGTTCCATGTCGGCAATTGTCCTGGATACCTTCAGGATTCTTCCGTAAGCCCGGGCGCTGAGTCCCAGCTTCTCAAAGGCGCTGCGCATAATATCGCGGCACTTTTCATCCAATCTGCAGAATTTTTCAAGCATTCCCGGCTGGAGCTGTGAATTGGAATAGATTCTCATTCCCTTGTATCTGTCGAGCTGTATACGCCTTGCTGCCTCTACCCTTGCCCGCATCACCCCGGAGCTGTCGCCTGAGGCGCCGCTATCAAGTTCTTTGTATTTTACAGATGCTACTTCTATGTGCAGGTCCAGGCGATCCATCAGAGGACCGGACAGCTTGCCGAGATATTGCTGTATTTGTCTGGGCGTACAGGTGCATTGACCGTCCGGATCCAGATATTTTCCGCATTTGCATGGATTGGCTGCGCAGATCAGGGTCGTTCTGGCAGGATAGGTCAGCGAGGCATTGACTCTGGAAATAGTGATGACGCCATCCTCCAGCGGCTGCCTCAGCACTTCCAGCGACTTCTTGCTGAATTCGGGCAGCTCGTCCAGAAAAAGCACTCCATAATGAGCCAGGCTGATTTCACCGGGTTTTGGCATGGAACCGCCTCCCACCAGACCTGTATCGGAAATGGTGTGATGCGGGCTTCTGAAAGGCCTTGAATTCACCAGCGACATCCCTTGCGGCAGTATGCCTGCTATGCTATGGACCTTTGTCACCTCAAGCGCCTCTTCAAATGTCATGGACGGGAGAATAGACGGAAGTCTTCTGGCCAGCATTGTTTTACCGCAGCCCGGCGAACCGATCATTATACAGTTATGGCCGCCGGAGGCAGCAACCTCCAGCGCCCGCTTCACATTTTCCTGACCCCTGACATCGGCAAAATCCGTATCATACTCCACCCGCTCCGCCTTCAAATAATCCTCGGAATTTGCCAATGGCAATATTTCAGATTCACCGTTCAACACAGCAATTGTTTCTTTTAGATTTTTTACGGGAATAACTTTCAGATCCTTGACAACAGAGGCCTCTATGGCATTTTCCTGAGGTAAGAAAAGATAACGGAAGCCGTTTGCGCGGGCGCATACGGCTATAGGTAAAACGCCACGGACCGCTTTGATATCGCCGTCGAGGGACAGCTCGCCAATGAACATTGAGCGGTTGGCTATGGTATGGTTGATGATCCCCATCGATGCCAGAACGCCAAGCGCAATCGGCAGATCAAAGGAAGAACCTTCTTTCTTCAGGTTGGCCGGAGCCAGATTCATTGTGATCCTTCGAATGGGAAATTCAATGCCGGTATTTTTAACAGCAGAACGGACTCTCTCTCTGGATTCACGGATTGCCGTGTCTCCGAGACCAACGATATCAAAGGAAGGAATTCCGCAGCCGATATCTGTTTCCACTTCGACTGCAAAGCCTTCGATGCCTAAAAGACCGCAGCCAATGATTTTCGAGTACATACCCCACAACCTTTCATTTACAGCAGCTGTATCTGAAAATAATGAGAACAATTAGCATATGCTGCTATGTATCCCATTTAATTCCAACACAATACTACTATAAATGACTGATTTTGTACATACCCAAAAATGATTTCTTTTTAAACAAGCTCCCTACCTATCCTTTAGCAGCTTGTGGAGCTCCTCCATAAATGTGTTGATATCTCTGAATTGCCGATAGACTGAAGCAAATCTGACATAAGCGACTTCGTCAAGTTCTTTTAATTTCGTCATGACCATTTCACCGATTTCTTGCGTTGTGATCTCTCTCTTGAGTGTATTAAGAATCTGAACCTCGATCTCATCCACAAGCTTTTCAAGCTGTTCTATTGAGACCGGACGCTTTTCACAGGCCCTCAGCAAACCGTTCAGAAGCTTTTCGCGGTCAAAGGCCTGCCGGGTCTTGTCCTTTTTAATGACCATCAGCGGAACACTCTCAACCTTTTCATAGGTCGTAAATCTCTTCATGCACTGCAGACATTCCCTGCGCCTTCTGATCGCGTTATGTTCCTCTGTAGGCCTTGAATCAATTACCTTATCTTCTACAAACCCGCAATAAGGACATTTCATGTGCTACCCCCCTGCCGATAAGAGCTATCGGTATTTTTCATAAGTATAACTTCTATTATTATCGGCAATTGGGTAAAATTTCTTAGGAAATTAATTTATATACATTGAAAAAAGAATCGGGACGACAAGTTTTTTCACATGTATTACTATAGCCTTACGTTGAACAAATTTTATTCTTCCTTATCCCAAATTATTTGTTCAACTTATTCAGTCGAAATATTTTCTGATAAAGCGCTCATCCAGATCTACGAGTATGATGTCTTCTCCTATTCTGACTATTTTGTCCCATGGTATGACAAACTCGCTTTCTTTTCCCAATATTCCAAAAAGCCTGCCGACCCCGGCTAATATAATCGCTTCTATTTTTCCTTCCTCCAGGTCTATTTCCACATCTGAAACAAACCCGAGCCGTCTGCCGTCGGAAATATTGATTACTTCTTTTTGCCTGAAATCTGACGATCGGTTCATTCAACCCCACCAGCCACCTGAAACAAACGGGAAAACCCCTGCCCGCTATCTGCCTGATACTAATATATGATATAAAACAGTATAATATCGCACAGGATCGTACCCTATCAAATGTATTTTTTCATATGGAGCAGCGCCGTTTTTTCCAGCCGGGATACCTGTGCCTGGGAAATTCCGATTTCTTCCGCTACCTCCATCTGGGTTCTCCCTTCAAAAAAGCGCAGGTTCAGAATCAGCTTTTCCCTGTCGTTAAGCTTTCGCATCGCTTCCTTAAGCGATATTCCCTCCAGCCAGTTTTCGTCTATATTCTTCTCATCCTTTACCTGATCCATCACATAAATAGCGTCGCCGCCGTCATGATAGACTGATTCAAAAAGCGAAATGGGGTCTTGTATTGCATCGAGCGCGAATACCACATCCTCCTTCGGAAGCTGCAATTCGTTTGCAATCTCGGATATAGTAGGTTCCTTGGAGTTTTTTATAATCAATCTTTCCTTTGCCTGCAGCGCTTTATATGCAATATCCCTCAACGAGCGGCTGACCCGGATGGAGTTATTGTCACGAAGGTAGCGTCGGATCTCTCCGATGATCATCGGCACGGCATACGTAGAAAACCTTACATTCTGTGACACGTCAAAATTATCGATCGCCTTGATCAGGCCGATGCAACCCACCTGAAAAAGATCGTCCACATACTCCCCTCTGTTGTTAAACCTCTGAATCACACTTAAGACAAGCCTAAGATTGCCGTTAATGAACTCCTCGCGTGCGGAGGTATCTCCTTTATGCATTCTTTCGAATAAAACCTTCTTTTGCTCATTAGACAAAACCGGCAGCTTGGAAGTGTTTACTCCGCAAATTTCTACTTTGTTGATCAGCATATCATAACCTCCCGGCGCAAAATCAAGATAATATCATTATTGCCCCTAAGGTCTATTTTATACTGCTGAAAATTCTAAAAAATATTTGCGAAAGGCCTTGACAACAGCGTATTTGACGTTTTTCTACCTATTACACCATTCTGTTTATTTCCTTCTTCAGACGGCTGATTATCCGCTTTTCCAGCCTTGAAATATAGGATTGGGAAATACCAAGCATATCTGCAACTTCCTTTTGTGTCTTTTCGTTTCCGTTGGAGAGGCCGAATCGCAGTTCCATTATTTTCTTCTCCCGCATTGACAGCTTTTTCATTGCCGTGTTCAGAAGCTCCCTGTCCACCTCGTCCTCAAGGCTGCGGTAAGTAATGTCGTTTTCCGTCCCAAGGATATCGGAAAGCAGCAGTTCATTCCCGTCCCAGTCCACATTAAGCGGTTCATCAATAGAAATTTCCGTCTTAATTTTATTATTTCTGCGAAGATACATCAATATTTCATTTTCGATGCATCTGGAGGCATAGGTCGCCAGTTTTATGTTTTTTGACGGGTTGAAGGTATTGATGGCCTTTATAAGACCGATGGTTCCAATAGAAACCAGATCCTCAACACCGACTCCCGTATTCTCGAACTTTCTTGCAATATAAACCACCAGTCTCAGATTCCGTTCGATCAGGATGCTCTTCACTCCATAATCCTGTTCCTCCAGCCTTGAGATCAAATACGCCTCCTCATCAACGCTGAGCGGAGGCGGCAAGGCTTCGCTCCCCCCGATGTAATGGATTGGATACCAACTGTATCCTTTTATTTTCCTCCGTAGATTCAGTGCATGGATCCTTAAAATGAGTAGAAACCTTTTTAGAATACGCATAAGAACTCTCCCTTCGCTGTAACGCTTTTATATGGTCTTACATTAGTTCCGGATTGAGCAGTGCCTTATAGCCTTCATTTCTGGATAGTGCCCTGTTATAAATACCTACAATGACATCCTGTACATCTTTTTTTTCACTCTCTGTTCCAATTTCTATATAGTCCGGACGAAAACCGATCAGCATCCCGTTTTCCTTGCCAAGAGAGGTAAACGGAATCAGCCTGAACCTGGAAAACCAGTCGGAGCAGGAAATGGTCGCGGTGACTGTATTTAGATCATTGTCAGAGTTTTTTTCGAAAATCTCCCTGATATCAAGAGGCAGCAGATCCTTGATTGCAGAAAATTCGACCACAACCACCGGCATATTCGTCAGCGGGTCGTGCAGAGAATTTCCGGTATCCACAAGTGCGAAGAGTTCTATTGCTTTTTTATCAAATGAAATGATCAGCCGTACAAGAAGCTTTTCCCGGAGAAACCTGTTTTGGATCACATCCCAGACGACTCTGAGAATAAAGAATGTAACTGTAAAAGCCAGCAGCAGCTCAGACCATTTTGTATTTAGAAAAGACATGGGCGACACCAGTACGCCATTTCTCATGACACCCCATTCCCTGTTGAAAAACATCAATGCAAACCCGGCTCCGGCAAAGAGAAAGGTTGATGCGTAAAACATGGCGAGTGTTCTGAAAAAGACTATCAGCTTTGGAAAATGAAAGGTTACGGCAACCATTGCCACAGATAGCAGCAATTTGGAGAACACTGTTGTATAAACCTTCATATCCGGCAAGAGAATCATCACAACCAGATAGGCTGCACCGAGAACGGAGCCCAGCAGGAGACGCAGATTACTCGTTCTGTTCCTGGAAAACTTTGCCGTCACCATAAGAATCAGATAATTGATAACAATATTCTCCAGAATAACGATATCCAGATAGATTTCCACCGGCTTACCTCGCAACGTCCTGTAGTCAGACATCCCCTATTTTACATATATTCATATGCCTGACCTTTTATGATTATATTACATCGTTGCCGATTTTTATGTCATATGGTACTGTAGAAATAAGAAAATAAGATGACAAAAAGTTCGCTGTCCTGTGCCTGGCACTGAATAGCGAACTTTTCTTGACAATTGAATGTTATTTAAATCTGTTTTTTCTTAAAAAGGTCGGAATCTCGAGTTCATCATCAGAAACCTCGCCGCCTGTGTGACGCTTGACCGCAGGAGGTTCAGGCTTCAATTGCGCCTTTTCTACGATTTTTTCGATCTTTCTGATGACAGGACCCTTTTCAAAACCGGTGGCAATCACAGTGATCAGCATTTCATCCTTTAGGTTTTCATCGATCACAGCACCGACAATGATGTTTGCATCCGGATCTGCCGATTTCTGAACCAGCTCTGCAGCCAGATTGACTTCAAATAAGCCCAGATCCGCGCCGCCGGTGATATTAAGAAGTACGCCTCTTGCGCCCTCGATGGAAGTCTCAAGCAGAGGAGACTGAATAGCTTGTCTGGCTGCTTCTTCCGCCCTGCCGTCTCCTGAAGCTCTGCCGATACCCATGTGGGCAATACCTGTATTGTACATAATGGTCTTTACATCTGCAAAGTCAAGATTGATCAATCCGGGTACGGCGATCAGGTCTGAAATACCCTGTACGCCCTGACGGAGAACATCATCCGCCATCCTGAACGCGTCAATAATAGAAGTTTTCTTTTCAGCGACTTGCAGTAGTCTGTCGTTGGGGATGGTTACCAGCGTATCAACGACACCCTTGAGGTTATCAATACCCTGTTCGGCATATTGCATTCTTTTGCGGCCTTCAAACATAAATGGCTTGGTTACGACGCCAACTGTCAGAATGCCCATTTCCCGAGCGATCTGAGCTACAATGGGTGTTGCGCCGGTACCGGTGCCACCGCCCATTCCCGCGGTCACAAATACCATATCCGCGCCCTTGACAGCTTGCGCGATCTCATCCTTGCTTTCATTGGCAGCACGCTCTCCGATCTCCGGATTTGCCCCAGCGCCGAGACCTTTTGTAAGCTTGTCCCCTATTTGTATTTTCGTATTTGCTTTGGAAAGGAAAAGAGCCTGTTTATCGGTATTTATCGCTATAAACTCTACACCGCGAAGACCTGCGGATATCATCCTGTTGACGGCATTATTGCCTCCACCGCCGACACCTATGACCTTAATCTGGGCAAACTGTTCCATATCAATATCAAACTCCAGCAAATTTAATCCCCCTTCGTCATTGGTTTGGCATTACTTAAATAATATCTTATTCCATACATTAAAGCAAGATATGTTTAACAAAAAAAGTAATGCATATTACAACAGTGCTGTGCGGCAAATGACACTGCCGGCACCTTAAAAAAGCTTCCTGAAAAACTTCCCGATCTTGCTGAAAATTGTTTCCTCAGGCTTTGTATTTGAAGTCTTTTTTAATTTGATTTCACTGGCAAGGCTGACGCCTTTTTTTACAGTTGCCACATACTTTAGTATACCGGCCGAAGCAATAAATTCGGGTTTTGAAACTCCTGAAAGATGTCCGGCCTGAACTACTCTGACCGGCAAATCAAACACCTCGTTTGCAAGCTGTTTGCATCCATCCACATAAGAGATACCTGCGCCCGTCATAACAACGCTTCCGCTTTTTGGCAATACCATACCCGCCTTGTCCAACTGGTTTTTGCAAAGTGAGAATATCTCATAGACTCTTGCTTCAATGATCTCAACAACCTCCGACACCTTGACGTCTTTTTTCTTATTCTCATTGATGTCTAAAACCGATATTTCCTGATCGTTCTTGATAAGTGACGTCAGCGCCAGTTCAAATTGCCTCTTAATCTTCTCCGCCTCCGTGTTTGATATACGCAGACCTATAGCAATGTCATTGGTGATGTGGTCTCCTCCGACCGGTATTGTGTCGTAAAAAACAAGACGCTTTCCCTGATATACGCTTACATCTGTCACAGAGCCGCCTACATCCAGCAACGCCACTCCGATGTCGCGTTCGTCCTGTGTCAGGCTGATCTCACCCGTAGCAAAGGCTTCCGCCACGATCCCGTCTATCTGGATTCCGGCCCGTTCCATACTCTTGATGATGTTCTGTACGGAGGTGATCTTTCCGGTAATTATATCCGCGTCTATTTCAAATCCGGTTCCGACCATGCCGATCGGATCAACAATCTCGTCGTAGCCATCTATGTTATATTGCCTCGGAATAACATCGATCAGCTGTCTGTCTTCCGGAATCTCGATATCTCTGACCTCATGAAGGACAGCGTCCACGTCGCGCTGTGTGATCTCCCTTCCATTGATGGACATAAAGCTTCTATTGTTAATGACATTCACATGCATCCCGTGAATATTGACATAAGCCGAACCCACTCGCATATTGGCGGCAGCTTCAGCTTCAGCTACTGCGCTTTTGATGCTTGCAGCCGTACTGTCGATATCAACGATAACGCCCTTCTTCAATCCATTGCATGACGCCATGCCTCTGCCGGCAATATCCAGTTGCGTATTGCTGTTCATCCTTCCAATCAGTGTACACACCTTGGAAGTCCCGATGTCTATACTTACAATTAAATCACCCACGCCAGGCAACCCTCCACAAACTATATATTATCTTTTTTGGCGGACTTATTCAACATATATCTGCGAATAACCGCGAAATTCAGAAAAATTCTGTTACCAAATGCAAAAATGGCAGCCAGATAAAGCTGCAATCCAAGCTGATCACCAATATACGCCAAACCGGCCGCCAGCAAGGCATTACCGAAAAATCCGGAAACAAAGACCCTGATGTCAAACTTGCCCTGCATCATTGATGCAACTCCGCCAAATACGGAATCCAGCGCCGCAAGAATCGCAACGGCCATATAGATCGAATACTGCTGGGGAATGTTCACAGGTATGAAAAATACCCCGATGAGTATTCCGATAATCATTCCTAAAATAGGCAGCATCTTACCTTATCCTCCATTTTCCGGAGTAAAAACCGGATTGGTATTTATTGTGAAATCCAGTTTACCCCTTTCCGTCTTTTTAATATTCCTGTTGAAAATAGCCGAAGCCGCGTTGATCTTATAGTGCAGATCCTCCATCTCCCCCAGATTGACAATAATGCGGGACTGCAATGAAAATCGAACATTATACATATCGCCGACATCCACATAATCGACACTTTCAATCAGCTTGTCCTCATTCAGTTCATCAACTTCTCTTATTGTATCAAATACTTTAAAGGCTGACGAGAGGGTCCCTTCAGGAATTTCGATTTTTTTCCCCGGCTTCGGTGATTCAGGTTCGATCCCTTTTATAACCGGAAGCTCAATATTTGACAGTTCCGGAACCAACTCCAGCATGTAACCCTCCTTGTCAATCAAGATCGCTGCTCCATTAATGGCAAGCACAGCCTCAGCTGTTCTCTCCTCCACCTCTATAGAAACGGTCGATGGAATGAGGTACCTAACCTTCACATTCTTTACATAGGGGCAGTTCTCCGTAATAGACCGCTCAGCGGCGCCGATACGGAATAAATAAAACCTGCCTGCGCCTTTAAACAGGAGCCTGAAGCCGTTGCTTCCCGTCCGTACGCCGGAAGCGACGATCAGGGTATTTTCATCATAATGTATGGATTCCGTTACCTTAAACCCTTTTATATTAAAAAAAGGTGATATTGCAGCATAAACGATTGTTACAACAAATAATGCCGTCACCAGTAAAAATCTGATCAGCCGAAAAATCCTTCTCCGACTTCTTTTCTTTTTGTTCAATATATGCGCAGAAACCTGTGCAGTTTTTATCTTTCGTACCTTCATATCCCTTGACTCCCTTTGAATTCCTTTTACAAGAACTTATGGGATCCTGTGTATCGATGCTCCTATACTTCTTAACTTCTCTTCCATATTATCATATCCACGATCAATATGCTTGATATCGGAAACTACCGTTTCTCCGTCAGCAGCCAGTCCGGCCAATACCAATGCGGCTCCTCCCCTAAGATCGCGGGCATAAACGTTGGCGCCTGTTAGCTTTCTCACACCCTTAATTACAGCAAGCCTGCCCTCCAGCTTGATGTTGGCTCCCATCCGCAGCAGCTCATCCACATGCTTGTACCGGTTTTCAAAAACCGTTTCCACCATGATACTGGTGCCTTTCGCTATAGTCAGCATGGCTACCAGCTGAGCCTGCATATCGGTTGGGAACCCCGGATACGGCAACGTTCTGACGATATCGATAGCACGAAGTCTCGCCGGACCATTCACCTGCATTGTACTTCCCCTGATATTAATCCTGCAGCCGCTCTCCCGCAGAAGAGAAATAATTGAACTCAGATGCTCCGGAATTACATTCCTCAGCAGCAGTTCACCGCCTGTGATTCCTGCAGCCGCCATATATGTACCTGTGACGATCCTATCGGTAATTATCGTATGCTCTGAATTCCTTAGCCTGTGATCACCACCGCGCACTCTAATAACACTGGTTCCTGCTCCGGTCAGCTGAACGCCCGCAGCCTGAAGATAATTTTGAAGATCCCAAATCTCCGGTTCCTTCGCGGCATTGCGTATGATTGTCTCCCCGTCCGCAAAAACAGAAGCCAGCATTATATTTTCCGTGGCTCCCACGCTTGGGTAATCCAACTGCACATCACAGCCCTTTAATCTCTCCGCTTCACAGTAGATAAATCCGCGCTGTGCATCCTGCACCTTCACGCCCATACTTTTCAAGGCCTTCAGATGCAGATCAATCGGCCTCGGGCCTATTTCACACCCACCCGGGTGTGTAACCCGATTGCTGTATTTTCACCGCCTATATTATTCTATCATTGAAAAAAAGATGGTTCAACCTATTTATGTTGACAGATGGACTCACTTTCCTGCAAATTGTTCGATAAGTTGCAGAACTACCGGCCCCAACAAGACAATGAACAGTGTAGGAAATATGAATACGACCATTGGGATGAGCATTTTTACGGGTACCTTCATTGCTCGTTCTCTAGCCCGCTGCCTGCGTTTTTCGCGGATCTGCTCCGCTTGTATCCTCAGTACGTTGGCGATAGCCACACCGAACTGGTCCGCCTGCACGACAGCCCCGATAAATGCGGTAAAATCCTGTATGTCAACCCTTTGGGCCAGATCTCTGAGTGCATCTCTCTTTTGCTTCCCAACTTTTATTTCCTGAAGCACCTTGTCAAATTCAGAAGCCAGCGGCCCCGGCTTTTTTTCCACCACCTTCATCAGAGCGCCGTCAAACCCGAGGCCTGCCTCTACACTTACCGTAAGCAGATCAATCACATCGGCCAGTGAATTCAATATCACCTTTTGCCTTGCTTTAAGGATCTTCCCCAGTACAAAGCCGGGCAAAACAAATCCCATGACTATTTCGGCTAAAACCAGCATAATCACAGTTCCTGCAGGCATCCCCGACTTTCTCACAGCAAGCAGTGTGAGGACAGGCAGACCGACAACCAGCATAGCCTCTATATTTATCCAATCCTTGACCACCATATTCCCGGGGTTTCCCGCCTTGACAATCTTACCCTCAAGAGAAGATACCAGCTGCCCCGGTGTGATCCTCATCATGAGCTTTGCCATACTATCAAGCATCGGCTGCAGTACCCTTGAAAAAAGCGGCTGGTTTAATTCAGCATCCTCGTTTCCAGCTTTTGATTTGCTTATACTGCGAAGTCTTGAGGTTACAGACAGTTTATCCCGCAGCGCAAAGGACATAAATCCGTATAACAGCAAAAAACAGGAAATGAAAGCTAATATCATAATTATAGCCGGCATGTCTGCACCTCCTACATTTCAACTCTGACAACCTTCCTGATCAAAAAGATCCCCGTCAGCTCCATCACAATCGCAACACCTATCATTGCCTGCCCAAGAGGTTTTGTAAACAGCATACTCATCTGCGCCGGATTGATCAGATAGATCACAAAGCACAAGATGACAGGCAGGAGCGATATCACGATTCCTGATATTTTACCCTGTGCCGTGATCGTTTTTAGCTCTCCCTTGATCCTGACTCTGTCTCTTATGGTTTCGGTGATGTTGTCAAGCACCTCTGAAAGATTTCCACCCACCTGTCTTTGTATCAGAACAGCAGTGATCACCAGCTCAAGATCCTCGCTTGAAACTCTTGCAACCATATTTTCAAATGCCTTCTCCGTACTCTGTCCAAGATTTACTTCCTTTTTAAATACGGCAAATTCTTCAGCAATAGGCCCATTCATTTCTTCAGCGACCATATCGACAGCCTGAAAAAAGCTATAGCCGGTTTTCAATGAATTGGACATCATTGAAAGAGCATCTGCCAGCTGCTCATTCAGAAGCTTGGTTCTTTTTTTGATTTTACTTTTTACGACCAGCGACGGAAGGAGCCATCCGGCGATACCTGCTAATATGGCCAGCGGCCACTGCACGACTCCCCGGATTAACAAAACGAAAACAGTAAAAAAACAAAAAAGGATCAGGTTGAGCATCATAAACTCTTCAGCCTTCAGAAGCAAATGGGCTTTTGTCAGGCTCACCTGCACCTTCTTTTTATATCCCCCGAGAAATCTGATTTTCCCGATTCCCTTGAAAAATTCACTTCTGATATCCAGACCGTTTTCCTTCTTCTTTTCCCTTTTTTTCTCGTCACGGATTTCCTCAACATTTGTATACCTGCGCAGTCTGGACATATAGTCACCCTTTGCCATAAGCGGCTTGAGAAGCTGACAGGAAAGCAGAAAAACAGATATGAAGCTTAGTAATGCCAATAGTCCCGCCAAATCGGTCCCTCCTTAATTGAGCAAACAGTCAATAGCTGTCAATGCATGAACAGGTCTGAAGGAATCACGATTCCTGAATCCTCCAGTTTTTCCGCAAACTTCGGCTTAATACCTGTCGGTATTATCGAACCGATAATGCGCCCCTTTTCATCTCTTCCCTGCTGCTTGAAGACAAATATATCCTGCATGGTGATAACATCACCCTCCATACCTGTGATTTCGGTAATATGGGTAATCCTCCTGCTGCCGTCCTTCAATCTGGACTGCTGGACAATGATGTCAACAGCAGAGGCGATTTGTTCCCGAATTGCCTTCACTGGCAATTCCATCCCAGCCATAAGCACCATGGTCTCCAGTCTGGAAAGCATGTCTCTGGGAGAATTGGCATGCCCTGTAGTTAATGAGCCATCATGGCCGGTATTCATTGCCTGCAGCATATCCAGCGCCTCGCCGCTTCTGACCTCGCCGACAACAATCCTGTCCGGCCTCATTCTCAGAGAATTCCTAACCAGATCCCGGATAGTGATGGCGCCCTTCCCCTCAATATTCGGCGGTCTTGTTTCCAGCCGGATCACATGCTCCTGAGCCATCTGCAGCTCAGCCGCATCCTCTATTGTAACAATCCTCTCATCCTCCGGTATGAAGGAAGAGATTACATTCAGGGTTGTTGTTTTTCCGCTGCCGGTACCACCGGACACTACAATATTCAGCCTGGCCTCTACGCAAGCCTTCAGCAGCATAGCCACCTCCGGCGAGAGGGTTCCGAAATTAATCAGATCCCGCACTGTAAAGGGCCTTTCGGAAAACTTCCGGATCGTGATCGTCGGACCGTTTAGCGCAAGCGGCGGGATGATCACATTCACACGAGAGCCGTTCGGCAGTCTTGCATCGACCATTGGAGAGCTTTCATCGATACGCCTTCCAATAGGAGCAACAATTTTTTCGATAACGCGCATTATATGCTGATCATCCTTAAAGGCCACATCACTCAGGAGCAATTTCCCATTCTTTTCTATATAAACCTTATCAGCTCCGTTGACCATGATCTCCGAAACGGAGGGATCCCGTATGAGCTGATTGATTGGCCCGAAGCCGATTGTCTCGTCAATGATCTCAGAGAGCAGCCTTTGCTTCTCCAGCTTGGTTATAAAGGTGCTTTCATCCTCCAAAAACCGTTCCACGATTTCGGAAATTTCCTTCTCGAGACTGCCGTCCTGATCTTCGCCTTCGTTTTCCTTAAATGCGCTGGTATTGATCTCCTCTATGATCTTCTCATGAATATTCTCTTTAAGCCCTTCGAAAGGATCTATTTTAGGCGCGGCAGGCTTGCGGACCTTCTGCCGGTCGTTTATATCGATCGTCTCTATGTTTTTTTCCTTTTGGATCCTCTCAAGCAGTGACATTTACATCCACCTCGTATTATCCTGTAACCAGTTCTTAGCCAAATAATTTCTTCAGCATCGGCACCTCTTTTATGTCGCCATCCATTTCATTTATAAGCGATTTCCCTATTTCCATAACTGCCTTGGCAACCTTTGTTTCCGTTCTTGTCATCACAAATGGAAAGCCTTTGTTTGCCGAGGTAACCACCGTCTGGTTGTCCTCCGGGATATAGGACCAGATCGACTGATGCAGTGTATTTTCAAAATCCTTATATTTAATGCCGTACTGCTCCGAAGCCTTATTAAGCACAATGTGAATTTTTTCGGCCGGGTAATGCAGTGTTTCCATGACGTCAAGTCCTGCCTTAATATTTTTTATGGTCGGCAGGTCCAGTGTCGACACAAGTAGGATCCGATCCGACATATCAAGAGCTGTTAGAACGGATTCATGAAAGCTGGCCGAGCTATCTATAATGATATAATGAAAGGATTCTCTGAGCGTATTGATAATTTTCTCCACATGGTTTGCTGTTATGTACTCCGCGTATTCAGGCTTCACAGGAGCAGGAAGCACCTTAACGCCGGAAAAATGAGTGACAAGATACTCTTCCATCAAAGTTTTATCAAGCATTGCAAATTCCTTTACCAGATCGCTGATGGTGTTTTTAGCCGATACGTTCAGCATAATTGCTACGTCGCCAAACTGCAGGTCCAGGTCGACAAGAGCAACTCTTTTTTTAGTTGAACGGGCCAGTGAAACAGCCAGGTTGGAGGCTATTGTTGTTTTCCCTACCCCGCCCTTTGTGCTGAATACAGTGAAAACTCTTGATCTCATCTCTTCATTGACTTTGGAAACAGTCCCCTTTTCTCTGCGTTTGGAATCCAGATGATAGGTCTTGACAATGGTCTCTGTGAGCTCATCCACATTGAACGGCTTGCAAAGAAAGTCCCGCGCACCGGCTGTCATTGCTTTTCTTACATATTCCGTCTCCCCCTGTACCGACATGATGATGACCGTCGTTTCAGGCACGCTCATCGTAATTTCTTCCGTAGCCTTTATTCCGTCGATAACCGGCATGTTGATATCCATCAGAACGACGTCAGGCTTTGATTCCTTAACGATAAAGATCGCTTCCTCGCCATTTTCTGCTTCACCTATGACTTCAAACCGCTTATCAAATGAAAGAATCTGTCTGAGGTTATTTCTTGTCTCATAAGAATCATCAACAATAACTAGTTTTATTTTTTCCATTACTTTTCTCCTTCATATCTGTTTTTAGACTTTATATCGATTTACTGACTTTGCACCGCCTGACCGGAGGCCTTACTGATAACGCCCTTTGACCCCGTCATATCCGACCGTATGATGCCGTTTGTTTCACTTTGAGATTTATCCTCAATATGTCTTAATGCCAGTTTCAGGGATGCAAATTCGGAAGCAAAGACAAATTTCTCCATATCATCCTTGTCAACGGCCAGTGTCACTGTTAACGGCGCCTCAGAAAGCTTATCAGCCGAAAGTGCCATGTCCTGTCCCACAGCTAGAACCTGTACATTCTGCAGGATAACCTTTGATATATTCGGATACGTTTTTGTCAGCTCGCCAGTTTCCTCATTTTCCTTTGCAAAGCTTGCTATGACATCCACATAATCACCGGGTCTCAATAGGTATGCGATACTCGACTGTTCACTGATATTCATGCTGATAGCCCGCTTGCCTTCAGGAATATTATAGGACAGGGTCATGTTCTCTTCATTTACCAGTCTTTGCGGCATAAATGGTTCTCCTGCAATGATACTTTCCTTTGTATACTTGCCGACAATGTCCTTTTGATCTGATAATGCATTTGTATTTAAAAGCTCTTCAGCAATATTTACCTGTTTTATATGTTCCAAAGTGATCTGTGTGCGCGCAGGTATGTTTCCTGCCGCCACATAGGTCGTCGCATATTTAATTTCAGGTGCGGCCTCTGTTTTGTCGGTGGTGATATAGAAATAGATGAGCGCTGCGGTAACGAGGGATAATACCAGCGCTATAATAATTATTTTTGTATTTGCCTTTTCCATGGATTCCTCCTCATTCGCACCGCATAGTCGTATCGCCTTCAAGGTCAAGCGGGCCGGGAATTATTGCCGCAATGATTGGTGTAATCATACTGTATTGATATCTTACAGCGACTGTCACTGTAGTCCCTGCCCTCCTGTCCGTCAATCCGTCCGGCGTTATGGTAATGCTAAGCTTTGTTTCATCCAGTGTCGAGGCGACGTTCTTTACTGTATTTCTGATCTGCTCATTCGTTTTTCCCACCGAAGCGCCTCTTGCTCCCTCGCGGGATGCATTGCTTACGATCAGGTAGTGATTGAACAGCAGCCCAAAATCAATGATGGCTGTCAAAATCAGAAGTATCACCGGAAGTACCAGTGCTGTCTCCACCAATGACTGTCCTTTTCTTTTTTTCAGCAGCTTTTGTACCACACTAATCACCTCTTTTACCGGACTTTTCTAAAAAATTGCCCTACCTGTAACCAGATAGGGCAATCAGTTGTCTTTTGTCGTATGATAGTCTTCACACTTACGGAGTGGTTGCTGCGTCTGGATCGGCCAATAATGCACTAATATCAGTGAATATATTCTGCAGTGGCTCTCTGAGTACCGTAAATGCTGCAACGACAATAACTGCAATTATCCCGATGATCAGGCCGTACTCCACCAATCCCTGTCCCTTTTTGTTTGCGAGCTTGACTCTCAAATAAGTTAATACTGCCATCATGTTTTTATACCACCTTTCAAAATTTTATATGATTTACAATTTTGCTCGTTTCTCATTGCTTGATTAAATTATAATTCGATCAACCTTTTTTTGCCATGCGCCATGAGCCCTTATTTTGGTAAACAATTAGACCCAAAAAGGCCCCCGGAGGATTGCCTCCGAAGGCTCAGCATCGATGGGACTATTGGACTAACGGTTTGTGGGATGAAAAAACATCATGTTTTGATATTATGCTTAAAAGCGTAGATGGCAGCCTGGGTCCTATCTGAGACATTAAGCTTTTTAAATATATTGGATACATGATTTTTAACTGTCTTCTCGCTAATGTAAAGCTGTTTTGCTATTTGCTTATTAATCATTCCTTCCGCAATCAGCTCGAGAACCTCTAATTCTCTGGATGTCAGATTGTTATCCTCTCGCTTCTCCTTGTCGTGCAGCGTGACCCTGTTGAACTCCTTTACCAGCTCCGTCGTCATATTCGGCTGAATATAAGACTGACCGGCTTTAACATTCCGGATTGCCTCGATCAGCACTGCCGGCTCCGCATCCTTGAGCACATACCCCTCGGCGCCCATCTGTAATGTTTTGAACAGATATTCGCGGTCCTCATGAATAGTCAGTACAATGATCTTTGAGGATAGCTTTTTTTGTTTGATTTCGTCTATTGCCTGCAATCCATTGATACCGGGCATGTTGATGTCCATCAGTATCACATCGGGCTTGTATTCCTCGGCATACCGCACTGCTTCATTTCCGTCGGTTGCCTGTGCAACAACGACAATATCCCGCTCCAGTTCCAGAATCTGCTTGAGTCCCTGCCTGAGCATCGGATGATCGTCGGCGATCAGAATGCTAATTTTAGTTTCCATTTGTAACCCCCTCTTCTTCAGTAAAAGGTATCATTATATTCAGCCGGGTCCCCTTTCCCGGTTCAGCGCTGATGTACATCTCCCCATTCAGCAGCTCTACCCGCTCTCTCATGCTGACAAGACCAAATCCTCCGGTGATATCATCACTCTTCACCTTGAGCTTTTCCAAATCAAAGCCCACTCCGTCATCAATTACAAACAGCTTGATCGCCGAGTCCGTAAAATCCAGATGGATGGTTATATTCGATGCCCTGGCATGCTTGGCTACATTATTCATGGCTTCCTGAACAATCCTGAATACCGTGAGCGAAATGACTGATTTCAACTCCTGCTGCACGCCTGATGTCCTGAATGATACTGCAATGCCGGATTCTTCCTGGAAAGTCAGCACATATCTCTGCAATGTCGGAACCAGTCCCAAATCATCTAATGACATCGGCCGCAAATTATAAATAATTTTTCTTACATCCTGCAGGCTGTCCCTCACAATTCTTTTCAGGTTCCTGAGCTCTTCGCGCGCTTTTTCCAGATCAACATCGATCATTCTTTCACAGATCTCCGCTTTCAGGACCACGTTGGACATCAGCTGCGCCGGTCCGTCATGGATATCCCTTGCCACACGCTGGCGCTCTTCTTCCTGGGCTTTAATAATCTTGAGCCCGAGTAACTGCTTATACTGCAATCCTTCAAGCTGGCTGCTCACTTCCTGCAGATCTCCGGTAAGATATCCCAGGGCGGCGCCTACCTGCGTAATGAGATTATCCGCCTTCTGAACCGTTTTCACAGCATCCTTGATGCGGATCTCCAGCTCGTTTCTGCGTCTTATCAAATACTTTTCAGACTCTCGCTTCACCGCAAGCTCTACACGAAGATTATCGGCTTTTTCATAAGCATCCTTAAGTTCCTGCTGCGAATAATTTTCAAAATTTTTGTTGATCAGCATCAATTTTCGCTTACTGTCCTTCAGTGCGACCTCCAAAACCTCAACTCCGGCCATAAGCTCTATCACCTGCTGTTTTAGCAGCTCCAGCTCTTCATCCAGCCTTTTGCATTCTCTTCGGGAGCTTTCAGCAATATCATAGATCTCTGTTTTGCTGTTATTGATCGCTTCGATCGCCTTTTTAATGATCTTATCAAGCAGTCCTATATCTATCTTATTCCCCAGCACTGTATTCACCTGCGCTATTCAGCTTTTTTCAAACATTCTCATAATATATTATAATTCTACAAGCATTTAGGTAAATCCTTTGTGTTTCATTTTCAGAATAGATTTTTTTGGTGTTGACAAACAACTACGATTGCTATTATAATGGGTAAGTGCCAAAAACACGCGCCATTAGCTCAGTTGGTAGAGCACCTGACTCTTAATCAGGGTGTCCCGGGTTCGAATCCCTGATGGCGCACCACAGAAATACAAAGGCCTCCAGGATTTATATCTGGAGGCTGTTTTTACATTCAGCTAATTTTTAACCCGGATGAATTGATCTCCCGCGGGAAACGAGTAAAAAAATGCAAAAAATTGAGAAAAGAGAGGTAAACAAAAATGGCAGGAATTTTGGAGACAAATGTACTTACTCAGGTTGGCTTTATTGTAAAGGACATCGAAGAATCAAAGAAAAAATTTGCAGAATTCTTCGGTGTTGAAGTACCCATGCATATCGACGGCGGTAAATATGAAGTTACCGGCACTAAGGTAATGGGCGAACCTGCGCCTGACGCTAATTGTTATATGGCTTTTTTTGATGCAGGCCCAAACGTTCAGATTGAGCTAATCCAGCCAAATGGCATTAAAAGCACCTGGCAGGATTTTCTCGACGAACATGGAGAAGGGATACATCACATTGCTTTTCAAATCAAGGGAATGGACAGCAAGGTTCTTACATGTGAAAATTTCGGCATGAAGTGCTTACAGCGCGGCAAATACAGCGATGGCAGCGGCGAATACACCTATATGGATGCTAAGAATGACCTGAAGTGCATTATTGAGTTGCTTGAAAGCTTTTAGCGGATAATTTGGCTGCAGGGCCAACATGGCCTGTTACAATGCTGAATACCGGCGACCTTTTGTGTCACCATTTGACACTGTGTCACAAAACACAACAAAATCCACTTTTCATTTATTGAATACAATAGTATACTATATATGTTGTTTTGCTCCATATGTTGCCACCGCTATTATTACAGTATATTTTTTAACTCAGGAGAAACGCTGATTTACATTATAGATAATCCGCCTTTATTAAGGGGTGATGAAATGCTTTCAATTGCAATTCTCGACGACAATATAATGTTGCTTGAAGAATATGAACAGCTCCTTCCGGCATGGTTCAAAAAGAATAATATCAAAGGTCAAATTGTCGTTGCAACAACAGACTACAGAGAATTCGTCAGGGAAGTACGCGAGCAGTCTGTGAACGTATGTATTATCGATATCAATCTGAGATCCGAAGTAAATGGCATATATATTGCAAAATGTCTGCGCAAGGAAAAGGTGAAGGCCGAGATCATCTTTTGTACAGGAATGCTGGAATACATGCATCAGGCTTTTGATGTAAATGCATACCACTTTATTGTTAAGCCGGTGTCGCGAAATCTTGAAAAATGCCTGATCAAGCTGAACAAAGAAATTGAGGAACGTGAAAATCGCAAGGATATTATTGAATTCAAATCAGGATTCCGTGTCTATTATATCCCGGTAGATTCTATTTCGCACATATGCCGTGAAGGTACAAAATCAATCATTTATGCTAACAACAGGATTATTGAAGTATACGATAGTCTTGAATCACTTATTTCGCAATTGAAGGATGAGAGATTTATCAGATGTCACAGAGCTATCATTATTAATAAGGATTATCTTGATTATGTCGATAAAAGGAACAAGGACCTTGGGTTGATCAACGGATTTACCTGTAAACTCGGTTCCACCTTCAGTCCTCTTTTTGTCAGTATTGAAAGGAAGCAAACTATATGACCTATGAAATGATTATTAATATATTCTCCGCATTTTTAGGCTCCCTGCTGATCATTTTTTTCTTCACTTCAATATTCGGACTGAAAATAGAGCTTAACAACAAATTAGTTTTTATAGCATTATTCAGTCTGATAAACGGGCTCATTTCCACCCTAATGACTTCTTTTGCTTTTAAACCTATTATTTTAATTTTTCTGAGCATGTTAATTATCATGGTTTTGATGAAAGTTACATTTCTGCAATCATTCATTTCATTTGCATTGTATTCAATTGGTCTTGCAGTAGGTAATGCATTAATCTCTATAGCAGTTAGTATTGCTATAAACGACATCTGGATAGAATCATTTCAACAGAGCATTGCTTGGCTGATTTTGGGGAACCTTTCAGCAAATGTTTGTGCTTTTTTAGTGTTTTTAGCTATAAAGCCATTTAATCACTTTGTCAGATCAGTTAAACGTAATAAATTCCTGTATATATTGACTGCCTCTACCTTAATAGTAATTGCCTCTTCCTTTGCATTGCACTATTATATGAATGCATTCAATTTTTTAGCATATGTAATCATCTCAATCATTATCATTTCATACTGTATATTTACTGTTCTGATATGGTTCAGCTCTCTCCGAAAGACAATCTATGAAGAGGAGCTTGCCCAACAGAAGTTTTACAACGAATCGCTCCATAGTACCCTGTTTGAGCTTCGAAGGTTCAAGCATGACTGGGGCAACAACATAACGGTTATTTACTCAATGCTGAAAATGGATAAGATCAGCGAGCTGAAGCAATATGTCTCAGAACTAATTGTACAGAGTAACGAGCAGAAGAGCACGGAAATATATAATATCAAAAATGCCGGCCTGTTCGGAATCATCTCATCGAAAATAAACCAGGCTAATGAAATAGGCATTAATATGATGTTGAGTGTGGTCGGCGAGATTGAAAATATCCCGGGCGTGAAAATTTCAGAATTATGTGAGATCCTCGGTATCTTTCTGGACAATGCAATCGAAGAAGCCGAAAAGGCAGATAAAACCGTATCTGTGAAGCTGCAAAGGACCGACAGGTTTATAGAATTATCCGTTTCAAACAATTGCCTGGAGGCTCCGGATATGCGCAGGATCTGTCAGGAAGGCTACTCGACCAAAGGGGAAAACAGAGGAATAGGGCTGACCATCGCCAAAAAAATCATTGATAAATATAAAAATATTCTCCATATCACAACATATGAAGAAAATGTATTTACACAAACCATCGAAATTGTAGATAGAAAGGGGTTGTAAACCCCTTTCTCAGTCTTCTCTAATGAGGGCCTTCGGGCACTCTCTCTGGTAACATGACCATAACCAGCAGCCGTAAGTCGAAACAGTAGATGCCAGAAACACGCCGACCATTGCCGCGGAGCAAATGAGAATTTTCAGATAATTCTTTTTCATACCGACGCCTCCTCTCTTCCATACTTGTTTTTGGTTATTTTGTACAGCACTGGTGTCATTAAAACTGCCTGGATAAAACATGTAAAAAGGATGATATTTGACCAGAGGCCATCTACAAAATACGCTGTGATAAAGAGAATTGCCAGGAGGATAAACCCTCCTGTTCTGAGCTGCTTTCGCTGCTTCTTAGATTTTATGGGCTTCTGGGGCATATCCGCAGGAGCATATCTGTATGCCGTGACATATGAGAACGGCATAATAAACAACAACAGCCAGATCCTGTCAATTTGTGAGATATAAGATAGCGCAAGTACGCCGAAAACAATAGCAGAGTGTGTAATAATGCAGCTCAGATGTGTTTTAGCATGCAGCCCTCCGAGAAATGTCCTCTGGACGCCATATATTATAATGACGCCAAGCACTTGAAGGATAATATGCAATACAGCGGCAATAATAAGCAGCAAGCTGATTTTGACAATCTCCGACACGGTCATATAAACACCGTATTCAATGACTTCGCGCCGTCCTGGATCAACATCTGGCAGAGTCTCATAGATGAGATCTGTAACAAAATTACTAATTTTGCTGAACATTGTCATCACCTCTTATAATTATAATATTCTTCAAGCGGCTTTCTCTCATATTTATTAAACTCATCGAATTGATTATCGAATAAGCTTTTTTCTTTGTACAATAAATCAAAAAAATATTTCTTCCTGCCAGATAATCAATCCGTCCAGACATTAACTCAGAAATGATACCGGCAATATCAATTGGGAAATGATTGGTTCAGTTGACAATGGTTGTGGATGATGATAATTTATTTGCATAACGTTTTTGTGAGGTTTACCATGTTGTTTGAATTAACTGAATGCACAGTACTGATGCTAAAGGTGATCCATGACATGTACCTGAGACAAAAAATAAGCTTTAACGAATTTCTTTCTTACACAAAGGCAAAGATACAGTTTTTATCGGATAACATCTGCTTTATTGATTCAGAGGCCGATAAGAAAAAAGCGTACGATATTATCCACAAATGCAATTCTCTTATATCAAAGGAATGCGCAGATATGAATTATCTGCAATAACAGTACTATTTGACTGAAGCTTTATCTAAAATTTTTATGACGGCGGCTATGCTGTTGTCATTATAATTTTTAGCCATTGATTCAGTAAATTTGCCGGCCGAAGAGTGCAGATCAATGATCGACTTGAGCAAGGCTGCAGAATTCAAGCTTTCTTCCTGTAATACCAGACTGAATCCCTGCTTTTCAAAAGAGGCCGCATTCAGGATCTGGTCTCCCCTGCTCGCCGCTTTTGAAAGAGGAATGAGAAGATTCGGCTTCTTAAGTGTGAGGAGTTCAAATAGCACAGTTGCGCCGGCTCTTGATACGACAAGATCCGCCAGTGCAAAAATATGCGGCTGTTCATCACTGATATATTCAAATTGCTTATAACCCTTTTTGTTTTCAAGCTCCTGCCGGATATTTCCCTTGCCGCAGATATGACAAACATTGAAATCCTTCAGCAGATCTGTAAGTATACTTCTGATCATTCCGTTTATTTTTTCCGAGCCCTGACTGCCCCCGATGACCATGATCACTGGTTTTTCATCGGTAAAACCGCAAATACGTTTCCCCTTGAGCCGATCCCCCGCCAAAAGTTCCTCTCTGATGGGAATACCGGTTTTGATTCTCTTTTTTGCCGGAATGTGAGGTGCAGATTCAGGAAAGGTGTAGCAAACTGTTTTTGCAAATGGAATGGACAGCTTGTTTGTTAGACCGGGCGTCATATCAGACTCATGGATGACTGCCGGAATCCTCCTGAGCCATGCCGCCCAAACAACAGGACAAGAAACAAAGCCCCCCTTGCTGAAGACAATGGCCGGCTTCAGTTTTCCAAGCAGAGAATAAGCCTGGCGCAATCCGCCAAGTACCCTGAAAGCATCTGTGAAGTTTTTAGAATCAAAGTATCTCCGAAGTTTTCCGGTACTGATCGAATGGTATGGAATCCCCTCTCTTTCGATCAGCTGCTTCTCTATTCCATCCCGCGAACCAATATAATGTATCAAATATCCGGCTCGTTTTAATGCTGGTATCAATGCAATATTGGGTGTTACATGTCCCGAAGTTCCTCCGCCTGTCAACACGATCGTTTTCATTGCGTCCACCCCATTTAAATGCTCAGACACGTTTATGAATTCTTCATAATAACGTTCTCAATGGCATTGGCAACATCCTCACAGGAATCGCAGCATTTTTCAAGATAGTGATATGTCGTGTCCCAGGCAGCCAGTTCCTTATAATCCGTGCAATTTACATAAAGACTTCTTGTTGCCTCTGTGAAAAGAACATCGGCGACCTCTTCGAGCCTGTTAATTTCAATGATCAGATCATGCAGCTTGTGGGATTTGCGGAAGTTATGAAATTCATCCAGAGCAGGCTTTAAAGAGTTGCAGCATTTCACGATAACATCTGTCATCTTCAGCGCATGTTCTGTAACCTGCTGAATATTATACATATACATCCGCATCAGGACATCTTCGATCGTATCTGTTACCGTATCGATTGCATTTGCCATTTCCATGATATCCTCACGCTCGATCGGCGTGATAAACTCACGTGCAAGCCTTCTGATCATCTTATGTCTTGCTTCATCTCCACTGTGCTCTATCTCATGCATTTCATTCATTTTTTGCCGCAACGTCTCAGCATTGTAATTATTCATGATGTCATTAAGCAAATCTGCGGCTTTACATGAGTATCCGACTAATTCAACAAACGTATCAAAATAGCTGTCATCTTTTTTACGTGCCATAACTAATCCTTTCACATCCATTTTATTTCTTTTGTACTAAAATATTCTCATAAATAATAATGCCATTAAAAATCCAATAAGTCCACACCCTGGAAATGTCAGAATCCACGCTGTCAGCATCTCTTTAACGACACCCCAGTTTACCGAGTTAATCCGTTTTGCCGCCCCTACGCCCATTATTGCAGTAGTTTTTGTATGGGTTGTACTGACCGGCAATCCCAATGATGAAGCCAGAAACAGACATACTACGCCGGCCAGATCAGCGGAAAACCCCTGATAAGTCTCAAACTTCACCATATCCATCCCTACAGACTTGATAATCCGCGTGCCTCCAATAGATGTACCAATCGCCATCACTATGGAACAGAGAAGAATCAACCAGATAGGGAGAGCAAAATCAGGTACAGAGGATTGTCCCTTTGAAAGAAAAACACCAAGAATAAACACTCCAATAAATTTTTGTCCATCCTGAGCTCCGTGCATAAAAGCCATACCAGCGGCAGCACCGATCTGTGCATATTTGAATGGGGTATGTGTCTTTCTCCTGTCTACTTTCTTTAATACAAATTCTATTACCTTAGCAATCAGCCATCCAGAAAAGGCTCCCAGAATTAATGATAAAAACAAACCGTATATGACCTTGACCCATTCGCCAGGGTTGATTCCTCCTATTCCCCCCTGTAAAGCGATGGCCGCGCCAGAAATTCCCGCGATCAACGCATGGCTTTCACTGGTAGGTATACCAAACCACCAGGCGGTGGTTGCCCATATTACGATTGCAAATAACGCAGCGCACAAAGCGACCAGCGCTTCACCGCTATCGCCCCCGAAATCTACCATTTTAAAAATGGTCTCTGCTACCAGTGTATTTACTGAGGACATAACAAAGATACCCAAAAAATCAAACACCGCTGCCATAATTATTGCGGTTCGAGGCCTCATGGAACGGGTAGATACGCAGGTCGCAATGGCATTGGGGGCATCTGTCCACCCATTCACCATTACAACGCCCAGTGTCAGCAATACGGTAATCAGGAGCACAGGGTTTGAAATCAATTGTTCTAAAAATTCCACAAACGAAACAGCCATTAATCATCAACTTTCTCATAAAGTATTATGTATTTATTTTATAATTTACTTATTTCGCTTTTTCAAACGTTTCTAGCATACCATTTTTTCTCCTGCAGCACAATATAACATAAAATATTTGTGTGAAAATTTCAAAATCTCAGGTCTCTTTCTCCGTCCCGGATACGACCAAGGTAATCTATCGCCCGTGCCTTCTGCTTTTCATTGGGAATATACAGGATCTCCCGATCAATCATTTTTTGTCCCATTTTTCTCAGTTCATCATCCGCATAGTCCTTAAGGTACTCCTCAAACGTCAGCAAAGCATTGGGCAGACAGCAGTTTTTAATCTGTCCGGACTTCGCAAGCGGCATGAATCTGTCACCCGTTCTTCCTTCCCGATAGCAGGCAGTACAGTAGCTTGGAAGATATCCGTCATGAACCAGGCCTTTGATAACATCTATTGGTTTTCTATGGTCTGCCAGGTTAAACTGCGGTTTTTCCTCCACACCACTTTCATCTACTGTCGCCCTTCGGGCATATCCGCCAACTCCGACGGAAGAACCTGCACTCATCTGAGAGATTCCGATTTCTAAAAGCTCATTGCGAAATTCAATACTTTCACGTGTGGATAGAATCATACCCGTATATGGAACTGCCAGGCGGATAACCGCCACCACTTTTTTGAAATCCCTGTCATTTACAAGGTACGGAAAGCTGCTATAGTCAACTCCTTCTGCAGGTAAAAGTCGCGGGAAGGAAATTGTATGAGGTCCGACGCCGGTGACAGCCTCCAGATGCTCCGCATGCATCAGAAGCGCGACGGTCTCATAATGGTAATCATACAGTCCAAATAACGGTCCGATACCGACATCATTGATCCCTCCGCCCAGCATTGCTCTATCCATGGCTTCAGTATGCCATTCATAATTGTGCTTCGGGCCGCGATGCATCTTAAGATAGGTGGGCTTGTGGTATGTTTCCTGAAACAGGATATAGGTGCCTATTCTGGCATCCTTCAGCTTTTTATAATTTTCAGCTGTCGTTGCCGCGATATCCACATTTACTCTGCGGATCGCACCGTTGTCAAATTTTTCATCATAAATGGTCTTGATACATTCCAATATATAGTCAATCGGACATTTCTCATCGTCTTCACCCGCCTCAAGCAGCAGTCTTTTATGGCCCATAGCCTCCAGCGCCCGGACCTCCTCCCTCAATTCCTCCTGTGTCAGCTGATGCCTGCCAATTTTGTTTTCGCATTTATAACCGCAATACCTGCAATTATTTACGCAATAGCTGGACAGATACAATGGTGCAAACAGCACAATCCTCTTGCCATAAATCTCTTCCTTGACCTCTCTGGCTATTTTATACATTTTCTCAAGCAATAATTCATCATCAATCTCGAGCAAAATTGCTGCCTCTCTGTGAGTAAGTCCTTTATATTGCCTTGCCTTTTCCAGAATACTGTTGATTTCTTCATTTCTCGATGAAAGCTTTTTTGCTTCCCTGATCGATTCTAGCACCTCTGCGTCATCAATAAATTCATTTGAGTCCATAGATTTAACGTTATACATTTTTCTCCACACCTTTCATATTGTTTTATTGTCCGCTGATTTAACTAAACTGGTTTTTCAAATTGCTTTATTCAAGCTGATTTTGTCCAGGATCCCCGACAAATACGCGATTGCCACTCCGTAGTTCGTCATGGGAACATTCTGCTCCGATGCCCTTTCAATGCGTGAAAGGACGTATTTTCGGTTAAACATACAGGTGCCGCAATGAATGATCAGATCATACCTGGTCAGGTCCGTCGGAAAGTCGGTTCCGCTGACCATATCAATTCTGAGCTTCTGACCGACCCTTTTTCGCAGAAGTGCCGGAATCTTCTCTCTGCCGATGTCCTCGGAAAGCGGAGCATGCGTACAGGCCTCTGCTATAAGCACTCTTGAGCTTTCCGTCAGTCTGTCTATGGCTGCGGCGCTTTTTGTATAATAGTCTAAATCGCCCTTATATGCGGCAAACAATACCGAAAATGAAGTGAGCCTGCTTTCCTTCGGCTTTTTCTCATAGACCGTTTTAAAGACCTGTGAATCGGTGATAATAACTGACGGCGGCGAAACCAGGGATTTCAGCGCTTCATCAAGCTTATCGGCGGTGACGCTTAACACCAGGCATTTTCTGTCCAGTAGTTCCCTGAGCGTCTGCACCTGCGGCAGGATCAGCCGTCCCTTTGGCGCCTGTATATCCTGTGGCATAACAAGCAGCACAAGATCCCCCTCCCGAGCAATTCCTCCCGTGATGCTTCTGGCATCATAATCCTCCGGCAAATTCCGAATGAGAGCCGAATATATCTGTTCAATTCCTGTTCTGTCTTTTGCATTGACTACGATGGGCTTAATTCCGGTCCTGCTTTCGATATTCGCTTCAGCAGCCTTCACATCACCGATCAAATCTAATTTGTTCAATACGGTGATCGTCGGAATATTTCTCTTTCTGAATCCGTCGATCCATTTCATTTCCAGATCCATGGCCTTATCCATATTCCCGGGTGCATCTATGTTTTTGGCTCCATCTATGTTTTCGGCTGCATCTCCGCCGAATACAATCAGCGCGATATCTGTCTTTTCTGCGGCCTCCCTGGTTTTCTCAACCCTAAGTCCGCCTATTTCTCCCTCATCGTCAAAGCCTGCCGTGTCAATCAATACACATGGCCCGACGGGGTAAATCTCCATGGATTTATATACCGGATCGGTCGTTGTGCCGGCATGTTCGGAGACAAGGGCCGTATTATGCCCTGAAATTGCATTTATCAGCGAGGACTTCCCGCTATTTCTTTTTCCATAAATACCAATGTGCAGCCGATTCGCTCTGGGTGTATCATTAAGACTCATATGTCATGCTCCTTTCTATGTAATCGCCCCGGTCAACCACGATCTCATAGCCGATCTTCTTCATGCGGCTTTGAAGACAAAAATGGCATTCCGCCGCTTCCTCGCCCGTGCATATTTTGTTGTCATAGAGCAGGTATTTTTTTCTCACACTTACGGGAGACAGGTTCGGCATGACAACATTCGCACCTGCCAAAATGCCCATTTCACGGCCATTTGGATAGATCGTACCCAGCGCTGTTGTCGAAGGGATAAGCGCATTTGGAAGCATCAGACGCAATATTCCGATCAAAAACAGCGTTAGATCCAGTCTTCCTGATGGTAATCCGGCAAATGGCGTGTCTTTATGCGGAATAAACGGACCTATTCCGATCATCTGAGGTTCAAATTTCCGGATAAACAACAGATCCTCTGCAAGGTTTTCAGTTGTCTGAAATGGCGAGCCCACCATAAAACCCGTGCCTGTCTGATACCCGATTTTTTTCAAATCAGTCAGGCATCTCTTTCTGTTTTCACAGCTTAATCCGGCCGGATGAATTTTTGCATAATGTGCTGCATTTGCTGTTTCGTGACGCAGCAGATACCGGTCGGCTCCTGCGTTGAAATACCGCAGATACTGCTCGTAGGTCTTCTCCCCGATTGAAAGCGTGATTGCACAATCCGGATACGTCCTTCTGATAGAAGTGATTATATCGACCAGCTTCTCGTCTGAATACCAAAGGTCTTCTCCCCCTTGCAGGACAAATGTTCGGAAGCCAAGCTTATATCCGCTTTCACAGCATTGCAGGATTTCTTCTTTATCAAGCCTGTAGCGCTCCGCTTTTATATTACTCCTCCTGATTCCGCAGTAATGGCAATCGTTTTTGCAGTGATTAGTGAATTCAATCAGGCCTCGCACGAATATTTTTCTATCGAAAAAGGAGTCCGCTACCGCCCTTGATTTTGTATGCAGATACTGTAAATCACTTTCGGTAAATCCTTCCAGGAGTGTGATGAACTCGCCCTTGCTAAGTCTTGTTTCTCTATTTAATTTGTCAATGAGTCTCTGCATAAGATCGACCCTTCCTATTCATTATCCGAAAAGCGTTTTGAATATGCGGTTTTTGCCGTAACCTCCGGCAGCATGCCAAGTTTTCCTGACAGTGCGCTAATTACATCATTCGGAGCATCCATAACGATACTTATGATAGAGATATTCCGCTTTTGATACGGGATTCCCATGCGCCCGATGATATACCGGCCATATTCATGCAAGAGTATATTCAATTTTTCAACTGAGTCTGGGTTATCCACGATAATGCTTAAGGCTGCAATTCTTGTTTCCATTGATTATTCCTCCTTGTTAACAAACCCGTCCGGGCTATTTGCTTTGTAAATGGATATTAATAAAAAATCCCTGTACCGGCAGGCACAAGGATATCGAATTGCAAATGCTGCTCACACTTCGAGCATTACTTGAAAAATCGCTTATTCTCTTGCCTTCACATTCGGGACGAACCCTCATGCATCAGTACAATTACTTTTTGTTGATACCGGCTTACTGAAAGGAATGCCCTCGCAATTTGCCATCGTTAATATTTTAACACTGTTCCGAGTATTTATCAAGGATAATTTCTTCTCTTCTCTTAACCCTTCTCTTCCCGTATAATGTACAGTTTATTTAAGCTCATTTCAGCCGTTGATCGATCAGAAAAAAATCCTTCCACGGATCTTCGCCGCTGATCCTATTGAGTGCATCTGCTATATCGACGCTATCCGGAGCCACATAATCAAGCTCATTCCATGTGATTGGCATAGACACCTTTGCCCCTTTCCTTGCTCTGAGAGAATACGGGGCAATGCTCGTAGCGCCTCTGCCGTTTCTGATCCAGTCGATAAAAATCTTCCCCGCCCGCTTATTCTTTCTGACATTACTAGTGTAGCGGTCAGGCCACTTTTGCTCCATAACTTCGGCAATACGCCTTGCAAAATTATTAAATGCATCCCATCCCACTGTGGGCTGAAAAGGCACTATCACATGATAACCTTTTCCTCCGCTGGTTTTGAGATACGAGTTCAAAGAAAGTTGTTCAAGTACAGTTTTAGTGTCTTTCACACCCTGACGTACTTTCTCAAGATCCATCCCCTCGTCCGGATCCAGGTCAAACACCATAATATCGGGCTTTTCCAAAATCTCCGCTCGACTACCCCAGGTATGAAATTCCACTGTACCCATCTGTGCTTCAGATATGAGCCCGGAAGCGTCCTCGATATAAAAATAATCTTCTTCTTCTCCGCTGCCGCTCTTGACCGGCATTGTAACGATACCTTTGCTATCCGGTCCCGGATGCTTCTTATAGAAGCAGGACCCTGATATTCCCTTGGGACAGCGCACAATGCTCAGAATTCTGTAGCTCACAAACGGCAGCATGCGCTCTGATACCTTGTCGTAATACCTGGCTACATCAGCTTTTGTAATCTCCGGCTCCTCAAATATCACCTTGTCCGGGTTGCTAATTCTTATTCCATTAACGATGATGCCATTTGTCGCTGCTGTTTCTGCTGTAGCTGCCGCTTTTGTTGTCTGTGTTGCTTTCATCGATCTCTCCTGATCTTTAACGGTTTCATATTCCTCTTTGTGTTTATCAGTTGATTGCGTTTCATCCCATGCTATTTCTCTTTTAATTTCTCCGGGTTCCTTATCTGTCCTAAGACCCTTAAAGCTTGCCTGCCTCAATTGATGGTCCTCTGTCCATCCGGCAAACTTGATTTCTGCGACCAGTTCAGGTTCAAGCCAGGTGATTTTTTCATTTTTTCTGGGCATAGGCGTCTGTTTGAAAGGAGACTCTTGTCTTATGATTCCTTCGAACTTTTCCTCAAGCTCTTTCATGACGCGACCGGTAAGACCTGTTCCTGCGCGCCCTGCATAGGCCAATTCATTCCCTTCATAGACGCCAAGCAGAAGTGAGCTTACTCCGCTTGCTTTTTTATCTGATAGCGTATATCCTCCGACGACGAACTCCTGCCGTTTATCGCATTTCAATTTGATCCAATCGCCGTTTCGTGTTCCGCTGTATACGGAATCCGCCTTCTTACCAACGATCCCCTCAAGATTTTCCCGACAGGCTGCAATAAAGCTTTCCTTTCCTTTTCCTCTGATATGCTGGCTATAGTGAATGTTTTTAGGCGAATCCCTCAGAAGAGCTTCCACCATCTCTTTTCTGTCGATCAGGCGGCGTCCTCTCAAGTCTGCTCCATCCAAAGCCAGCAGATCAAAAACAATATATGCAAGATTTCTGCCCTTCGGATTTTTCATGTAGCTTTGAAGCGCCTGAAAGTCAGATTTGCCTTCCTCATCTGTGACCACCATTTCACCATCCAGTATCATTGCCCTTGCGGCAGCCCAATCGGCAAGAGAATACGCAACATCCATAAACCTGTCCGTATAGTCCTTTCCGTTCCTGGATATAAGCTGTACATTGCTTCCTTCAATAAATGCAATTATTCTGTAGCCGTCGTATTTCAGCTCATAAAGCCAATTATCACCTTCGGGGACCGCATTCACAAGCTTGGCAAGCTGTACATCCACCTTACTGAAAGGATTTCTTGTCACTTTTTCATCCTTGCCTTCTTCAATTTCAGTCATATTTCGTCCGGTTCTGATGCTGACGGTAAACTCAGAAATCCCATCGGAGGTTTTGGCATAACCATCTTTTTCTTTGAGTAAAAGCCAGTTGTTTTCAGCTTCGCCCGCCTTTGCCTTCATTCGGACTAAAGCCCATCTTCCCCTCAGCCTTTTTCCGGTCAGAATAAACTTAAGAGAACCCTCCCTGAGTCCTTCATCAACATCAAAGCCCTCCTGGGGCTCCCAATACCCCTCATCCCAGAGCATCACGACACCGCCGCCATATTCCCCCTTTGGAATGGTACCCTCAAAGTTCCTGTATTCCAGAGGATGATCCTCCACCTGTACGGCCAGCCTCCTATTGCGGGTATTATAGGAAGGTCCCTTGGGCACTGCCCAGCTTAGAAGAGCTCCATTCCATTCGAGACGAAGATCGAAGTGATCTGCCCGGGCTATATGGTGCTGTACGACAAATCTCAAACGCTCGCTTGCCTCTTCAGTCCAGCCTTCGGACTTCTCCGTTTCGCCCTCAGGCTCTGCGGTATTTTTAAAATTCCTTTTTTGGTTATATACTTTCAATCTCATAGACATACATATTATTTTCCCTTGATTGGTTAAACTATATTCAATTTATACCGGGTCTTTTTGCATCATTACTTTAATCGGAGGCGCGTTTATGGCAGTATCAAATCGAACAGTTATTTCATTCGGGCTTGTGGCGATTCCTATTTCTATGTACACAGCTACCCAGGATAATGATATACATTTTAATCAGCTTCATAAAGAAGACCAAAGCCGTGTACGATATAAAAAAACCTGCGGTCATTGCGGAAAGGAGCTTAAAAGCGAGGACATCGTCAAAGGATACGAATATGATAAGGACCAGTATATTGTTGTATCTGACGATGAAATTGAGAAGATCAAGACAAAGGAGGAAAAATCAATCCAGATACTTCACTTTGCACAACTAAATCAAATTTCGCCGGTTTATTATGACAGAACATATCAGGCAGTCCCGGACTCAGGAGGAGAAAGGGCTTTTGAGCTTCTGCGGTCCGCCTTGATGAAGGAGCAAAAAATTGCTATTGGTAAAACCGTCATGGGAACAAAGGACACCTTGATGGCAATTATCCCTCGTGATAATGGAATGTTGATTTCAACCATGTTTTATCAGGATGATATCAAGGATCTTCAAAAATCATATAAGATTCCCGAGCCAAACGAACAGGAGCTGAAAATGGCTCAGGTACTAATCAACTCAATGGATACTCCCTTCGATCCGGCTCAATATAAGGATGAATACCAGGGTAAGCTTAAAGAGCTTATTGAAACAAAAATAGCAGGAAAGGAAGTCGTTGCGGCCAAGCCTGAGCAGGCAGGAAATGTTATTAATCTTATGGACGCCCTGAAAGCCAGCATTGAAAAACAGAAGGTTGGGAAAGAGAAGGATGATAAAGAAAATAGGCCTGCTGCAAAAAGGACAAATAAAAAGAAAGGTGCATAAAACATTGTTTCAACGTCGTCTGTTTTCTGTTACAATTACACGAAAAGGTGGTTAAAATAGTATAAATTGATAGGAGGTTCAAACTTTATGAGAACAATCAGGCTGGGGAAATCGGATTTACAGGTACCTGTCATAGCTGTCGGCTGTATGCGCATCAACAGATTAGATAAACAGGAGGCTGAACGTTTTGTACAGGCAGCTCTTGACATGGGCGCCAATTTCTTTGACCATGCGGACATATATGGCAACGGCGCGTGCGAGGAAATATTCGCGAATGCGATCCACATGAACGACGCTGTGCGCGAGAGGATACTTTTGCAATCGAAGTGCGGCATCCGGCGCGGCGTTGCGTTCGACTTTTCAAAATCGCATATTTTAGAAGCTGTGGACGGTATCCTGAAGCGACTGAAAACTGATTACCTGGATGTGTTGCTGCTGCACCGCCCGGACGCGCTTGTGGAGCCTGAGGAGGTTGCCGAGGCCTTTGAAATTCTGTATGGTAATGGCAAAGTACGGAACTTCGGCGTTTCCAACCAGAACCCCATGCAGATGCAGCTATTACAGAGGTATATAAAGCAGCCTATCGCTGCTAATCAGCTTCAGCTCAGCATCACAAATGCCAACATGATTTCGCAGGGGCTTCATGTCAATATGCTCGACGATTCCTCATTGAATCGTGACGGCAGCGTATTGGACTTCTGCCGCCTGAACGATATCACAATACAGCCCTGGTCGCCGTTCCAGTACGGCTTCTTTGAAGGGGTGTTCCTGGACAACGATAAGTTCCCTGAACTAAATACTAAAATCAATGATATCGCTGCCAAATATGGGGTCTCAAATACCACAATCGCGATGGCGTGGCTGCTGCGTCACCCGGCTAAAATGCAGCCTGTGACCGGAACAATGAATGCGGAACGCTTGAAGGACTGCGCAAGGGCTGCCGATATTCGGCTGACCCGCGAGGAATGGTATGAAATATACCTAAGCGCCGGAAACAAATTGCCCTGAGCAACAGATATCGAACATATAAACATATATAAAGGAGGGGATTTACTATGCAATACAGAAGACTCGGCAATACAGGCTTGAAGGTCAGCGAAATCAGCCTTGGGAGCTGGCTCACCTATGGAAACGCTGTAGAAACCGAAACGGCAATCAAGACTATCGACAAGGCGTATGAATTAGGGATTAACTTTTTTGACACCGCCAACGCTTACAATCGCGGCGAAGCGGAAAAAGTTGTAGGAGAAGCCCTGAGAAAGTACAACAGAAACTCGTATGTCCTGGCCACCAAGGTATTCTTCCCGATGGGAGACGGCCCCAATGACCGCGGACTATCCAGAAAACACATTTATGAACAAGCGCATGCGAGCTTAAAACGGCTCGGGCTTGATTATATTGATATTCTCTATTGCCACCGATATGACCCCGATACGCCAGTTGAAGAAACACTGCGTGTTTTCAATGATCTGATGCGTCAGGGAAAGATTCTCTACGCAGGCATCAGTGAATGGAGTGCAGCGCAAATCGAAGAAGCTATGCATATAGCGGACAAATATCTGCTGGACAGGTTCGTCGTGAATCAGCCGCAGTACAGCATGCTGAACCGAAATATAGAAAAAGAAGTCATCCCCGTCAGCGAAAAGCATGGTGTCGGTCAAGTGGTCTTTTCGCCGCTTGCACAGGGTCTATTAACCGGCAAATATAAGAGTACCAACGATATTCCGGCCGACAGCCGTGCAGCCAATAACAAAATGAACAATTTCATCAAAGGCCTTTTGAATGAGACAACCCTTGGTAAGGTGCAGAAAATCAGAATCATCACGGATAAACTGGGTGTTCCGATGTCACAGGTTGCTCTTGCATGGGTGCTTAGGCAGCCAAACGTAGCAAGTGCTCTGATTGGGGCAAGCAGACCCGAGCAGGTCGTCGAAAATGCTAAGGCATCGGGTTATGTACTCTCTGACGATATACTGGCAGAAATCGAAGAAGCTTTGCAATAGAACTTTGTCAAGTTGAAAAATTGTATAACTATAGCAATAAAAATCCCTTGCTTTCAAGGGATTTTTATTGTGGCCTGTTCATTCCTCCTCACTCCCGATAAGCAAAAGTCCCTTGCTTAACCTCATCATAATCTGCTCGCATAATCTTTCATCATTGCCGGCCTCAAACCGGGTCAGATAGAAATCAAGAATGAAAATGCATTATGTAACCTTAATAGCTTTGATTTCATAAAATATATAATAATTATATTAAACCAGGAGTGGTGTTGTGTTAAGCCCGCAGGAAGAAGTGAGATTTTGGACAGGGATAATGAGAGACCATGGAGAATTTATACTCACATCATTATCTTATAACGAACAAGGGGCAATTTGTCTCGCGAATTTTTATAAAGAATCCTTCATGAGATTACATGAACAATCAAAAATGATCGGCAAGGATTTAAGTTCTATTTTAAAGCAAAGTATGTGTTTACTGTTGAGTTTCATTAATTTTAAAAGAATGTTACTCAGAAGGTCATTACAGTGCCAACTCAATTCTAGTCTTCCCCCGACATTCTATAATCATATGATAAACGAAGCAATGCAGTTTTATAAAACGATTATGGACATTCAAAGCAGTGTTCAATTAAATACATTTGAAGAGAATCTGAACCTTCATAAGATCTGGCTTCCCGATGCGGCAGGGCATGCAGCAACAATAGCAAGCGACCTTGACCCAACTGAAAAGTCACTGATAACAGAAGCAAAAGAATTTGAAAAGCATTTTAACAATTTAACGTTAAAAACTGATGAGTTGAGTAAGATGCTTGTCAGAACATGCCTTACAGACGGAGCGTTAAAACAACTTAACACAGAGGCAATGGAAAAAATAAAAGAATTCATTTGTTATCTTGATAAAATAAGGGAATTATTAATTAAATGTAAAGTTCTGGGGACCATAAAGCCGTTAATTCCTGATCATATGATGAGAGAAGAAAATTACTATTTAAGCAAAATCATGCCCTTCAAATAAAAAGAGGTATTGCGTAATAAAGGAGGAACTGCCCCTAAAATATTTATCTTAGCGTTCAGTTCCTCCCATTTCACAAATTATTGTAAAGCTGACGATTGATCAACCACCTTATACATACTGGCCATTGTTCCGAGAGTTTCTGCCGGTGAAGCTTCCAACGGGTAATATCCTTTTTTAACCATCCATTGCCATACATCATAAGCATGATGTGAGCTCATTCTAAATGCATCCTCAAGAAATAACCGTAACTCCGGATTACTCGCTTCCATTGCCGACCAGGCATATTCTCTGCCAGCCCTTTTTAGAGTTAATAGATAAGCTGTTGCTATTTCACGGTCATCCAGCTCTTGAATATCCGTTCTGGGCGTTACAGATTTTATGTTTGTAGCAGCTTGTGTGTAATTATCTATAATATGAGTTATTTCCGGAATTGGTAATCCTGTCTTAGCTCCGCTTTTCCTGCCTAGATACTCAACCTTTGTATTATAGTCCTTAATATGATAGGGAAAGTGTTTTTGGAGCAGTGATTTCAGTTCTGCATCCTTTGCGTGATTCATAAAGAAAGCCATATTTGTTATTGAATTTACACAGCTCAAGGTAAGCTCGTTCAAGTCATGAACCTCATGTGATGCTAATTGCATATTTATTCCTCCAGATTAAGTTTATATAATGTAGCTTTTGCTTGTTTAACTTTATTTATTCATTACTATATGAGAAAAGTTATTGATAAAATCCGAACGAAGTATTTCCGTCTTATCAAGCTCTTCCGCCAGATTCGCGGCTCTTAACGAAATTATTATAAACCAAAAGCATAAACACAAACAAAACTTTTATCTTCTGAAGGTTAAAACCTTGTCAGTCAAAAAACCCTTTACTGCGGTACTCATAAATTCAACTTTAGAACAGAATTAATACCTATAAAGCCTATTTTGTGGACCAATGGAGACTTATTCTAAGAAATATCGTCCTAAAGTTGTAAAAGTGAGTAGTGCCCTCTGTTTTCGCAGTTTCCACACAGGATAATCATTTTCTATTTATAAAATGAAAGAAATCCCGCGAACATACAAATATTTTTTGTGAAAAACGCTGAAAGCCTGATAGATAGATCAGGCTTTTCAGAAATTTTGGTGGAGCATATGGGATTCGAACCCACGGCCTTCGCGTTGCGAACGCGACGCTCTCCCAGCTGAGCCAATGCCCCGTATATTATGGCACGTCAATTCGTGCAACTAACTGTTCAATTGCATTTATTATATCACTGCTGTAATTAGTTTTCCATAATAAAATTCGTTGACTTCATAAAATCCGTTGAATCGTTGAATAGGATGAATTTCGCAACAAATTCTACAGCTTACTTTGCAGCAGCATTGTCAACTTAACCAATTTTTTAAGTTGACAATTGACCTGAAAATCGTTTATACTTACTCTAATAACTAATTGACTATTGAGGAGAAAATCTATATGAAGCTTTCTGTCAAAGATATGATGATCACAGCGCTGTTCACAGCCCTTATGGTAGCAGGCGCATTTATTCGCATCCCCTTCCCCCTGTTGCCTATTACTCTGCAGGCTTTCATAAGCGCCCTTGCCGGGCTGATTATAGGCTCAAAGCTTGGTGCGCTGTCCATTACCCTATACATGGCTCTTGGCTTAATCGGACTGCCCGTATTTGCAAGCGGCGGCGGAATCTCTTATATCTTCTCACCCAGCTTTGGCTTTATTCCTGGCTTCATCGCAGGCGCCTTCGTAATCGGACTGCTTTCAAAAAAACTTGGAAAGCAGAATCAATGGAACAGTTTTAAATCTTTGATGACAGGTCTGCTCGTAATATATACAATCGGAATCCTATACATGTTTCTGATTTTGAGGTTATATCTGGGAAATACTGAAGCCCGGTTAATACTATTAGCGATTGCCAATCTGCCGTATATCATTAAAGATATAATCCTCTTATCAGCAGCCGCTTTCATAGTGCCGTCCATTTTGCCTAGAATCCGAAGGAGCATTACTCAATAGAGCTTTTGGGACAAATCTTCATAATTAAATAAAATAGATTGTTCATCCAGATTTCTGTCCTGTATATATCTGAATACATCCTGTACTTCTTTTGATGTAAATGTTTCTTTACATTGCTCACAGTAATAAACAGGCGCATTTTTCAAAGTGATTATTTTGCCCTTAACCTTTTTCTGTGCATTTATAATCTGAATGGATGTGGTTCTGCCGCAAAACATACACTTGATGATTTTCATTGTGTTGCTCCCTCTTCATTGATTTTGAATATCAGCTTGTCGTCCTGTGTCAGCGGCTCAGTTCCAAGCTCGATGCAGAGCTCAGCCTGTCTTTCAAGCAAAGCGGCGGCATTGGATCCTGTCTGTATTTCAACGAATGACTTGTCGATGATTCTCACAGGAAGCGCGGTAAATTCTATAAGCTCGCTGCCCTTGTATTTCATATCGATAATAAACGACTCCATATTTTCCGGATCGTTCTGATCGAAAAGAAAATTACCCATGCTATAGAATATTGGTTTTCCCTTGTACACCTCTATCCCCTGGTACTGGTGCGGATGATGACCCAGGATCATATCCGCGCCGTCATCTATCAGCTTGTGCGCAAGCTCCTTCTGCTCGGCCGTGACCTTAAAGCTGTCCTCCACTCCCCAATGCATTGAAACAGCAACCAGATCCACCTGATCCCGTATTTTCAGGATATCCTCCCTGATCGTTTCATATCTGTCGCGTACAAGCCCCGATTTTTCTGGACCTGCGGCATAATTCTGGTATGGCTTTCCGGCATATGTCAGCTCGGCAAAGGTCGTATACGCAAGAAGTGCTGTTTTTAAACCGTTCTTTTCAATAATAACGGGTTTTCTCGCTTCCTCGATATTTTTACCCGCACCTGCATGCTTGATACCATTTTGATCCAGCAGCTCCATTGTATCGAAGAGTCCTTTTTCATAATAATCCAGAATATGATTATTCGAAAGGCTGATAAGATTAAATCCTGCACCGGTAAGTGCATCAACAGACTCCGGTTCGGCCTTCAATACGATCTTCCTTTCTTTGTCCAGTCCGTGATTGCTGTCAGTGAGCGGTGTCTCAAGATTTGCAAACACAACATCCCCAAGGTTCAGATAAGATGATACTTTTTCAAAAGCCTTTTCGTAACCGCCGGCTTTCCTCAGACGTGCTCCCACACCTCTGCCGAGCATGATATCGCCCACTGCCATAAACCTCAGCTCAGGTGCTGGAGGCTCCGGGGGTGTTGTGGGCTCCGGGGGCTGGGTATCAGTCACAGAACTTTCCTGTTCTGTGGTCTCCGACGTCGAATCCTCTTCAGAACCGGTTTGGGACGGTTGTTCGTTACCTGTGTGAGAAGGCTCGCTCGTTTGATCCGCTGTTTTGTTGCCGTCCGTTGTTCCGACGGGATCAGTATCCTGCTGTATCACAAGCTGATCCGTATATTCCGCCGCCTGACGATATACCGCATAGACTCCGCCGGCAAGCAGCGCGAGAATAATTATTAATATGATTATTTTATATGGTTTCATTCAATCCTCACAAAATTATTTATTATTCCTCTTTTTCGGTTTAAAAATATAATAACATTTAAGAATTGATCTGTCATCAAAAGAACTGCAAAAAGACACGAAAAGAGACCGTAAAGAACAGTAAAAAAGCCGCATATCAGTGACATATCAATGACGTGCGGCCTGTTTAGTTAATTATAACGGGTGTATTTGAAATAACGGTTCTGTCAGTAGTTTTCTTTCCACATTTCAAAATAGGACTGGGGATGAGCACATGCAGGGCAAATCTGAGGAGCAGCAGTACCCTCATGGATATATCCGCAATTTCTGCAGATCCAGTAAGTCGGCTGTGGCTTTTTGAAAACTTCGTCATTCCTTACATTTGCATAAAGCTTTCTGTACCTCTCCTCGTGATGCTTTTCTACCTTCATAATCATTCTGTATACTGCTGCAATTTCCGGGAAGCCTTCTTCCTCGGCAACTCTTGCGTGCTCCGGATATATGTTTACCCATTCCTCGTTTTCTCCGTTTGCCGCGAATTGAAGATTTTCCAGCGTACTTCCCATTGCAAGCGGATATGTTGCATCAATGAACACATCCGCTGGGATTTCACCTTCCATACCGGCCAGTGCGAACTTGAAGAATCTCTTTGCATGCTCCTTCTCATTATCAGCAGTCTCGGTGAAAATTGCTTCTATCTGCTTAAAGCCTTCCTTGTTTGCGATTGAAGCATAATAGGTATACCTGTTACGGGCCTGAGACTCCCCTGCGAAGGCTCTCATCAAGTTAACCAGCGTTTCTGTTCCCTTTAAACTCTTCATACATACCTTGTATGATATAGTAGACAACTAAATCATACACTCCTTTCAAATATTTACGCTCACTTCATGGTGGTTATCGAATTTAGAAAGTTGAAGGAGCATAGCGACTGAAACTTTCTAAATTCGTCCGGTT
>JAEZMD010000014.1 GCA_023435745.1 Bacillota bacterium
GACATTCATCCCGAAGAACTTGTAACACACCGTTTTACACTTGACAACATATCGGAAGCATACCGACTGATGGCAGAAGGAAAATGCGGTAAGGTAGCAGTTGTATTTGACGAGGAGATCAAGTGAAATAAGGTATTATTGCAAATGTAAGTAATATATGATGATTTTATACAATGATGATACGAGGAGATATAATATGGAAACAAAATGCTATGACTTTGATTTTGTGGTTGTTGGAGCAGGGTTAAGCGGCATGGCTGCCGCTGTGCAGGCCGCGCATAATGGACTGAAAGTAGCACTTATTAATGACAGACCATGCCTTGGCGGAAATGCCAGCAAAGAAATACAAACGCCGCCTATCGGCGCACATTCCATGGGGAGTAATTATGCTTACCATAGAGAAACAGGCCTGCTGGAAGAACTTTTGCTCGAAAACCTTAACAATAACCCGCAGGGTAATATAGAGCTGTGGGGCATGAATCTGGAAAGCTTTATTTATCGTGAAAAAAACATAACAGTCTTTTTGAATACTATTATAAACAGAGTATATATGTCAGAAGATGGGAAAAGTATTGAGGCTGTGGGCGGTTATAATATGGAAGATGAGGTTTTTGTAAAATTTTCGGCGTCGCTTTTCAGTGACTGCAGCGGAAACGGAACCGTCGGTTATCTTTCTGGCGCCCCGTTTATGCGTGGCTGTGAAGAACAGGAGACTTTTGGCGAGCCTCTTGCCAAAAAGTTTAATGATGAAATGTCGGGTGAATATGGACTTAAACGGGAAATGGGATGCAGCCTGCGTTTTCGTGCAAAGAATACAGGCCGCGAAACCGTGTTTAAAAAGCCGGACTGGGTAAAATATAATTTTACAGATGAAGACTTAAAAAATAGATCCATTGAAACATTGTTCATGGCATCTAAGGGCGGCTTTTGGTGGCTTGAATGGGGCGGCTTTATGGACACCGTTAAAGAGGCCTCCGTTATCAGAAGAGAAGTAACCGAAATTGTTTACGGCGTTTGGGATTATCTAAAAAACCGTTCGAAAATACGTGATGAGATAAAAACATACGAACTTGACTGGGTTGGCACTGTTTTAGGACGGCGCGAAAATAGAAGATTTTGCGGAGATTATATCTTGGCGCAGACAGATATGGATAATGTTGTAGACTATGAAGACAATGTGGCTTATGGCGGCTGGGGTTATGATGATCATGCGCCTAAGGGCTTTTTTGATAGTGATATTGCAAGTCTCTTCTATCTGCATATAGCGCCTTACAATATTCCTCTAAGGTGCCTTTATTCTAAGACAGTGGAAAATCTCTTCTTTGCCGGGAGAAATATCAGTGTGTCCCATGTAGCGCTGAGCAGCACACGTGTTATGTGTACATGCTTCCAACTTGGCGAAGCTGTTGGCGCGGCAGCTGTTGTATGCAGCAAAAACGGAATTTTACCAAGACAGGCAGCGGGCAAACCATATATTGAAAAGGTGCAGAAGATTCTTACAAAATCTGACCATACCATACTGGGAGTGCACTTCAGCGATGAGAAAAATATTGCGCCCCATGCCGCTGTAACGGTATCTTCAGAGCTTAAAAGTCCGGTTGTACCGGGCATAACAGAATGGCACCGGCTTGACTGTATACGCTGTGTGCAGTTCCCGGTTGTTACACAGAATCTAGAATCACTTACAATTATTTTAAATGTTGATGAAGATACTGAACTGTCGTATAAACTCTATAGTGGATATCGGGATCACAGACGTATCAGTAATATGCCTCATGAGGTTATATATCAGAATACTGTACAACTGAAAAAGGGAGAACATCAGAGTGTGACGCTTCCTGTATCCCTTGCAATAGAGAAAACCGGATGGTTTTTCCTTGCACTTGATGTAAACAACAGCGTATCTATAGCATTTGGTGATTATGCTTCCGTTGGTCTTAAATCGCTGACCGCTGAAATTTTTGATTCAATGGGTGAGGACTTTGCCACGTTCCTTGCTAATAATGAATGGACCTGTATTACAGATATCCTTCGTGAACCGTCCTACTGCGTTGAGATATCTCCTGCCCAGTCCGTATATTCCGCCAAGAACCTTATAAGCGGAGTAGACCGTCCTACAGTGCTTCCAAATTTGTGGATATCAGAGGAAACAGATTTTTCAATACCAGAATTTATAGAGCTTGAGTGGGAAAAACCGCAGCATATATCCGAGATACAAATTGTTTTTGATTCTGGCCTTTCCGGACTTCTTTCTTCGTTCAGTGCAGATGGAAATTGCAAAATAGGCGGCTATGAGGGCAACAGAATACCGTCGATTATTAAAAAATATAGGGTTTTAGCCCAAAAAGCCGAAGGGGAATGGCAGTGTCTTGCAGAGGTGGAGGATAACTACCACCGGCTTTGCTCACATCCTGCATACTGCGATGGAGTAAAGAAAGTGAGAATAGAGCTGTGCGCTTCAAACGGAACCAACCGTGCACAGGTATATGCTGTAAGAGTATTGAAATAATGAAAAGACGGTTTTCCTCAGGCTGTTTATTCGAAGACTACCGATTACTTTGTTAACGATCGTCAGTGTGTGGCTGTCAGAATCGTTGTATACAGTAGGCGTTCAAAAAATCGTAAACATTGCTTTATATGCCTTTACTGTTTCTGCGACGTATTTTTGTCAGAGATAACGTAAATTCAAGATAATTTGAGGAAGGTGCTTTTAAAATGTATTTAGAGGAAATGTTTGGTTTAAGTGGCAAGACGGCAATTGTGACCGGTGGTAGCCGCGGCATTGGGCAAACTGTGGCCGTCGGTCTGGCAAAAGCCGGCGCAGATATCGCTATTTTTTCCCGCAGCGGTGCTGACGAAACGGCGAAGCTGATTGAGGAGACCGGCAGAAAAGCGAAGAGTTATTTGGTGGATGTGACAAAAGAAAACGATGTTGATGCCGGTCTGGAAAAAGTACTGACTGATTTTGACTCTATCGACGTGCTATTCAACAATGCAGGCATCTGTATCCACAAGGCAACGTTTGATGCCTCTGTAGCTGAGTGGTCAGAAGTGGTGAATGTCAATCTCACAGGCGAATTCATCATGTGCCGGGCGGTGGGTAAGATTATGGCTCAGCGCAGCATTAAGGGCAGCATCATCAATATGGCTTCCATATCCGGCAGCATTGTAAATATCCCACAGTGGCAAGCCTCCTACAATGCTTCCAAAGCTGCTGTCATTCACATGACGCGTTCTCTGGCTACGGAATGGAGCAATCTTGGTATCCGCGTGAATAGCCTGAGTCCCGGATATATTGCCACCCCGATGGCCGTGGATACACCGCAGGAGTTGAAAGATGCATGGATACCTCTGATTCCCGCACGCCGTATGGGCAAGCCTGATGAGCTGGTGGGTGCGGTTATCTATTTGGCCAGCGACTGCTCTACTTACACAAACGGCTGTGATCTGATTGTTGATGGTGCTTATACCTGTGTGTAAACGAAGCGAGAGCTTGACATCTATATCATATTTCAGGTAGTAAAGTCATAAGGGAGGTGAGAGGAATGAAGTGGACAAAATCCGTACATGTCGAAAATGGTTTTGATATTGTAAGGGAGAAGTCTGTCCTTTTTTCAACCTGTTTTTTTACCTCTCACCGGAATTGTATAAACTGACGGTTTAATGTGCTTGTATTAAACTCCCCGATGGCTGAAAAGCTGGCGGGGGTTTTTTTAGTATGACGGGCATGCCGTCAATCTGTGGTGAAAGTCAACAACAGACTCGTGGAATACTATTTGAATTGAACTTGGGATTTCTTATCTGTTTTCCAGTGTCGCATTTTACGCAACGGTATAGGCTGAAGAGATTTCTACCTACGTTTTTGATCAACTTACAGGTGAACTTGGCAAATGTCCTCTGTCCGGAATGGCGCCCGGCATACAAACCATATTGGTGATTATACTCGCAGCCGGGCTGCTTGGATGGTTTCCAAGGCAGAGTACCGGAGCGGGAAAAAATATTCTGAAAAATCTGATAAACCCTGATAAAAAGGTTATAAAAGCGCTGGACAATATTTCTTTTCAGGTAAACAAAGGAGAATTAGTGGCATATGCAAGTCCAAATGGCGCAGATTAAAGTACCACAATGAAGCTCTTATGTGGTATGCTTGTACCAGGAGCGGGGAGGATAGAGGTTCTTGGCCTGTCCCCTCAAAAGTAGCGGATAGTGCTGATGAAACGAGAAGGTGTTTTGTTTGGCAACTGCTCGGAGCTTTGTTCGGACCATCCGGTTACCTCCAGCTTTGAATAGAAACGCTTTGTGAGGGACATTCCGGCTGATGAGTTTAAAAAAACGTGAGATCAGGTCGTTGAGTTACTGGACATTGGCCCATTTTATCAATACCTTTGCAAGGGAGCTGAGCCTTGGATAGAGAATGCGTGCTGATCTTGCCATGATGCTCCTCCATCGACCCGAATTGATCCTGCTGGATGAACCGACACTTGGGCTGCCGTCCTTGCAAAGCGGCAGATGATCAGCTTTTTGAAGAAAGGCTCCGATCGAAAAGATTATCGCCGAACCATACAGCAACTGGAAGGAACGATAGACGTGATAAAGATAATAAAAGTTTTAATAATGATAGCAGCGCTGACTGCGCTGACAATTGTTTTACTGCTGTTTTCTGCATGCGGAAAAGTCGGGCAGGATAAAGATCATGGTGTCGGGATGGCTGGACAAGGTACTGCTGAAGGTTCGCAGATATCACAGACATCACAGACATCACAGATATCACAGATATCACAATCATCAAAAACAGCTCCTGGCGGTTCTATTGACGAAAGCCTGAACGGATCGCCGGGTCATCCGTCAGATGGTTCCACAGCAGAAAAGACAGCAGAACCGGAAAAAAGCCCGACACAGCCAGAAAATTGGGAGTATGGTGAGGATGCTGAAAATGATGAGGTTGCTGTTGCGGATTTGATCGGCGAAATGAGTCTGGACGAAAAAATCGGACAGTTGTTTATCATAGGGTTTGAGGGGACAGTTCTGGACAATGCGCTGAAGGAATTAATCCTGCAAAAGCACATTGGCGGGGTAATCCTGTTTAAGCGCAACATAAAGGATGCAGAACAATTGATTGCTTTGAATAATTCTATTAAAGAGATCAACTCAAATAACAAGACGCCTCTGTTTGTTTCGGTTGATGAGGAGGGCGGCAGGGTCAGCAGGATGCCTGATCAGGTAAAAAAGCTGCCATCAGGTAAAACAATTGGAGAAATAAACAGCAGCAGTCTGTCCTACGAGGTTGGAAGCCTGCTTGCACTAAAAACGAAAGCTTTCGGATTTAATATGGATTTTGCGCCGGTGCTGGATATCTGGAGCAATCCACAAAATACAGTAATCGGAGACAGAGCTTTCGGAACTACTCCCGAAGCCGTTTTGGAAAATGGAATACCGTTAATGAACGGTATCAGGGACGGCGGTGTGATCCCCGTTGTTAAACACTTTCCAGGTCATGGGGACACCATTGTTGACTCTCATTTCGGACTGCCAGCAGTCGACTATGATGTGGAACGGTTGGAAAGCTTTGAATGGGTTCCATTTCAATCTGCAATTGAAAACCAGGCCGATGTTGTAATGATCGCCCATATTCTGATGACCAAAATCGATCCGGTAAATCCCGCATCACTGTCAAAAATACTAATTACTGAAGTCCTGCGGGATCGAATGGGCTTCGATGGCGTGGTAATTACCGACGACATGACCATGGACGCAATCGAAGAAAACTACAGTACCGGTGAAGCCGCTGTAAAATCGGTGCTTGCAGGCAGTGATATCCTTCTGGTGTGTCATGGACATGAAAAACAACTGGAGGTAATTAAGACCGTAAAAGCTGCGGTGAGCGATGGATTGATATCCGAAGAACGGCTTGATGAAAGCGTTTACAGGATATTGAAGCTGAAGCAGAAATATCGTTTGACCGATAAGCCCACGACCATGATTGATGTGGAAGACATAAACAAAAGGCTGGAAGACCTCGATAAAAAATTTGAAGCACATCCGGCCAAATGATATAATATCTGCAAGTTGCATTTACTACATGATTTTTGTGGAATGATAAAGTAACCACATAGCTATTTGAGATGGAGGAAAAAGGAACCATTGGACACCAGGGAAAATATTTTGGCTTGCGAAGATGAAATGACAAGGCAGGAAGCCTTCATGCACTTGATTCGGGAACAGAATCCAGATGCAGATAAAAAGTACAATATCAGTACGTTTGGCTGTCAGATGAATGAAAATGATTCGGAAAAGCTTGCCGGAATGCTCGAAACCATGGGTTACAAGCAGGTTGACAACCCCGGGGAAGCCGACCTGATCCTTTACAATACCTGTTGCGTCAGGGAAAACGCCGAGCTGAAGGTTTACGGACACCTGGGTTCACTGAAGAAGCTGAAAAGCAGCAAGCCCGGCCTGATCATAGCGGTCTGCGGCTGTATGATGCAGCAAAAGGAAGTCGTGGAGGTCATTCAGAAAAAGTACAGGCATGTGGATCTGATATTTGGAACACACAATCTTCACAGATTCCCCGAACTGCTGTATCAGGCATACAACTCGGACAAGCCCGTAACTAATGTTGATAATTCTGAGGGTATAATTGCGGAGGGAATGCCGATCAAACGGGAGCATCCTGTTAAGGCATGGCTGACAATCATGTACGGCTGCAACAATTTCTGCTCCTATTGCATTGTACCATATGTCAGGGGGCGTGAGAGAAGCAGAAAGCTTTCTGATATTGTCGATGAGGCAAGGATGCTGGGACATCAGGGATATAAGGAAATCACGTTGCTGGGTCAGAACGTCAACTCATACGGCCTGGATCTGAAGGACGGAAGCACATTTGCGGTGCTGCTGCGAAGCCTGGAAGAAGTAAAGGGGATCGAACGGATCCGTTTTATGACCTCTCATCCGAAGGATTTATCCGATGATCTGATCAACGCAATCAAGGAATGCAATAAAGTCTGCGAGCATGTGCATCTGCCAATACAATCGGGGAGCGACAGAATCCTTGGCGAAATGAACAGGAAGTACACCCGAACTCATTATTTAAATCTGGTGGAGAAAATCAGGGCGCAAATACCTGATGTATCAATCACTACAGATATTATTGTTGGTTATCCTGGAGAAACCGAGGAAGATTTTTCTCAGACGCTGGATCTTATTGAAAGAATCCGCTTCGATTATGTCTATACATTCCTGTATTCAAAGCGTACAGGCACACCCGCTGCAAAAAAACAGGACCAGGTCAGTGAAGAGGTGAAAAAGAGAAGATTTGATGCGCTTACAGACCTGCAGAATCGCATCAGCAAGGACATAAATGACCGCCTTGCCGGGAGCGGAATGGAAATACTGGTGGAAGGCCTGAGTAAAAACAGTATAAATATGATGACCGGCCGCACCAGAACGAATAAAATAGTCAACTTCAAGGGCAATACGGATCTGACGGGCAGACTTGTCAATGTAAGCATTACTAATTCGGGAACCTGGTCTCTTGACGGCACGCTGAATTGAAGTAAAACTTGCGTAATGATAACGGAGCTCGAAGAGAATATTAGTTTATAACAAAAAAGGAGCAGATAAACAATGGACGAAGTATTAATAAAAGCACGCGAATTGGGAGAAACACTGAGCGTTTCAAAGGAATATCAAAGATTGAAAAATGCAGAGGCTGTTTTGGAGAACGACGACCACGGCATGGCGCTGATGGAGGATCACAGGCTTCTGCAGATAGAGTTGATTAAAGCGACCCGTGAAAGCAGCGAAGAGGTCCGTATTAATGATATCAGGGATCTGCTGATGACAAAGCAGTCGGATATCGACAGTTATCAGCCTACACACGAATATATAGAAGCCAAAAACGAATTTGACGCGCTTATGAAGAATGTGAATGACGTAATCACGTTTGCGATCACAGGAGAAGCCTGCACACCTGATAAATGCTCATCCTGCGGCGGGGGCTGCGGATCGCACGCATAAAATTCAAAAAGAGAGACAAGCGAGGTCGGGGGAATGCCGGTAACACCAATGATGCAGCAATATCTGGACATGAAGGAGCAATATAAGGATTGTATTCTTATGTTCAGGTTGGGCGATTTTTATGAGATGTTTTTCGATGACGCAGAGTTAGCGTCAAGAGAGCTTGAAATTACATTAACCGGCCGTGACTGCGGACTTGAGGAGCGGGCGCCAATGTGCGGAGTCCCATTCCATGCCGTTGATGGATATGTTGCAAGGCTCATATCAAAGGGCTACAAGGTAGCCATCTGTGAGCAGGTGGAGGATCCCGCGCTGGCAAAAGGGCTCGTAAGGAGAGAGGTCGTTAAGATCGTAACTCCCGGAACGGTCACAGATAGCTCGATGCTGGACGATAAAAAGAATAATTATCTTGTTTGCATCTATGCAAAGGGATCAATGTACGGCCTTGCGGCAGTTGACATATCGACAGGTGAGTTTTCAACCACACGGATCACATGGGGAAATACACAGGGCAAGCTTTTTGACGAGGTGGCCAAATACGGTCCCGCCGAAATTCTTACAAATCAGGTGATCTGTCAATCCGCCGCGATCACCGGCCAGCTCCGCAATCGTTTTAATGCCTATATATCGCCGATGGAGGAGCAGTATTTTACAGACGCTTACTCGCTTGACATCTTAACCCGAAAATTCGGAGCCGACCCACTGCCTGCGGAAACCTCTGAGCTGTGTCTAAATGCTTGCGGCGCTTTGCTGACTTATCTGGAGCAAACTCAGAAGGTCGGATTGGAACACATACAAAAAATCACGCCTTACAAGCTCGAAGAATTCATGATCCTGGATCTTTCCACCAGAAGAAATCTTGAGCTCACTGAAACCATGCGTGAGAAGGGCCGGAAGGGGACGCTCCTGTGGGTACTGGATAAAACAATGACCTCCATGGGCGCCAGAGGACTTCGCAGATGGATCGAACAGCCGCTGGTCAGCACGGGAGACATCGCAGAACGTCTTGATGCGGTAGCTGAGCTTAAGGATAAGTTCATGGTTCGAATGGAACTCAGGGAAATTTTTAAAAGGATCTATGACATTGAAAGGCTGATGGGTAAGGTTGTACTTGGCAGCGCCAATTGCCGTGATCTGATTTCATTGAAAAACTCGCTCATGCAGCTTCCTTACATCAAGGATATTCTTGCCGCATGCTGTTCAGCTCTGATTTTACGCGATAACAGCCTGATGGAGACGCTTGAGGATATCGCGGAGATGATTGAACGCTCTATTATCGACGACCCGCCTGTGTCTGTCAAGGAGGGCGGAATCATCAAATCCGGTTGGGACGAAGAGGTGGACAGGCTCAGGAATGCCACCACCGACGGAAAACAGTGGATCGCCTCACTTGAAGCGCAAGAGAAGGAAAGGACCGGCATCAAGAACTTGAAGATAGGCTTTACCAGAGTATTCGGCTATTATCTGGAGGTAACGAAATCCTACTTTCATCTGGTGCCGCAGGAATATATCAGAAAGCAGACCCTTGCCAACTGCGAAAGGTATGTAACGCAGGAACTGAAGGAAATGGAAGAGACCATCCTTGGCGCCGAGGGTAAAATCATTGAATTGGAATATCAGATATTTACCGGGATCAGAGAAAAAATTGCTTCACAGGTCGGGCGTGTCAAACAGACCGCCGCTTGTCTTGCTGAGCTGGATGTATTGTGTTCGCTGGCGGAAACCGCAGATCGTGAGAATTATTGCAGGCCGGAAGTGAACAACGAGGGAACCATCCATATTGTTGGCGGCAGACATCCCGTCGTGGAAAAAATGCTTGAGCAAGGGGCATTTGTACCGAATGATACACTGCTTGATCTGGAAGATAACAGGCTTTCCATCATTACGGGACCAAACATGGCAGGCAAATCCACCTATATGCGGCAGGTTGCATTGATCGTACTGATGGCACAGATCGGCAGCTTCGTACCTGCAGACACAGCGACGATTGGTATAGCGGACAGGATATTTACAAGAGTCGGCGCATCCGATGATCTGGCGGCTGGGCAGAGTACCTTTATGGTCGAAATGTCCGAAGTCGCGAACATACTGGATAATGCCACTTCGGGAAGCCTTCTGATTCTCGATGAAATCGGCAGGGGAACCAGCACCTTTGACGGTTTGAGTATCGCATGGTCGGTAATCGAGTACATATCGGACACTGAAAAGGTTGGCAGCAGAACGCTGTTTGCCACGCACTATCATGAACTGACAGAGCTGGAAGGCCAGATAACCGGCATTAAGAATTACTGTATAGCTGTGAAGGAAAAGGGAGACGACATAATTTTCCTCAGAAGGATAATACGTGGAGGGGCTGACGGCAGTTATGGCATACAGGTTGCAAAGCTTGCCGGCGTACCTCGGATTGTCACAGATAGAGCTAAAGAGCTGTTGAAGGAACTGGAGGCTGCAGATATCAGCAAACACAGGGCAAAGCGGAGAAAGCTTCCGTTGGACGGGCAGGTCGAGCTGTTCGTGGTGGGCGGCAATGATGACAAGGCCGGCAAGGAAGTGCTCGAAGAATTGAAATCCGTTGATGTATCAACGATCACGCCGCTCGATGCAATGAATGTGCTTTACAACCTGCAGCAAAAGGCAAGGAGAGGTTGACATGGGGAAAATCATAATCCTGGACGAAAATACTGCAAACAAAATCGCAGCAGGTGAAGTGATCGAGCGTCCGGCTTCCGTCATAAAGGAGCTTGTTGAGAATTCAATCGATGCCGGAGCTGACAATATCAGTGTTGAAATCCGTAACGGCGGGATCTCATTCATACGTGTCATAGACAATGGCAGCGGTATCGCCGAGGATGACGTGCAAATCGCATTTGAAAGACATGCCACCAGCAAGATACGCAGAGCGGACGATCTGAGTTCCGTTATCAGCATGGGCTTTCGAGGCGAAGCTCTTGCCAGTATTGCCGCCGTTTCCGATGTGCAGCTCTCGACCAGGGTCAAGAGCTCAGTACAGGGGATCTCCGTCCATGTGAAGGGTGGCTGTGTTCTGGAGGAAAAGCCCGTGGGCTGTCCAATCGGAACTACTATTACTGTCAGAGAGTTGTTTTTTAATACACCGGCACGGTATAAATTTTTAAAAAAGGATTCCACAGAGGCCGGAAATACCGCTGATGTGCTCAATCGTATTGCTTTGGGCTACCCCGACATCTCATTCAAATTGATCAGCAATGGCTCCGTACTTTTACATACGCCCGGAAATAATGACTTAAAAAGCGCCGTGTTCAGCGTATACGGCGCAGAAACTGCAAAACGCCTGCTGTCGGTGGACTATCAGGATGAACATGCAAGGATCACCGGATATGTCGGAAAAGCGGAAATCGCTAGATCCAACAGGAACCACCAGTCGATTTATGTCAACAGAAGGTATATCCGGAACAGAACTATATCCTCGGCCATTGACTCTGCTTATTCCACATTTCTGATGAAGAACCGGCATGCCTTCGTATTACTGGATATACGTTTGAATCCTGTTACGGTTGATGTGAATGTCCATCCATCGAAAATGGAGGTTAAGTTCTCAAATGAACAGGATATTTTCAGGTCTGTTTATCATGCAATTAACGGTACATTGATGTCACAGTCGTCCTTCAGGACGCTGCCGGGAAGCGATAACGCAGCCCCGGGCAGTAACGCCGGCTCAGCCTATACATACATTGAACAACACGACCGTCAGTCCGCATATAAACTTCAATCCGGCGGTGCAAAGCCCGCTAACGGTCATAAATCGGTCTATTCCGCATATCCAGCCTATACGCAGCAGGACTTTGAATTGGTTAAGAAGGAACTGGACCGCAAGAGGGAAGAGGCGGTCGGCGGAAGCCTTGTCAGGGAGTCGCAAATGTCGGACTATGGTCCTGTTCATGGCAACTACGGTGAGTCAGTGTCAGATGCTACTCCTGCTACAGATGTTGTTCCTGCTACAGATGATGCACATGCTATAAATGAACGTTCCGAGGATTACTCTCTTTTCCGAAACGCAAGGATCGTCGGACAGGCCTTTTCCACTTACATTTTCATCGAAAGCGGGGAGGAGCTGTTCCTTCTTGACCAGCATGCTGCCCATGAACGGATAAAATATGAAGAACTGAAGGAAGCATACGCGAAAAAAGAACCGTTTTCGCAGATACTTGCATCCGGCATCCCTGTAGAGCTTACAGCAAATGAATTCCAATTTGCGATGGGTGAGGCTCATTTCTTTGATTCTCTTGGCTTCTCCTATGAATCCTTCGGGTCGAATGCCATTCTTCTGCGTTCCGTTCCTTTTGTGGGTGAAGGAACGAATGTCAGCAAGCTCTTTCTTGAGATACTTGGTTCTGTGATGAATGGCAGGAATGGAGATAAAAGTGTCATTGCGGACGAAACGTTGTATACGATGGCATGCAAATCCGCCGTGAAGGCGAATAAAAGGCTTTCAGATCTGGAAATACAAGCGCTGCTGGACAGAATGAGCAAATTGGAGAATCCCTACACCTGTCCCCACGGACGCCCGGCAATCCTTAAGCTGAGGCGATACGATCTGGAAAAATTGTTTAAACGGATTGTATAAATATTATGGCGCTGGGTACAATTGGTAATTAGAGAGAGGGGGGACAAATCTTCAAATGGAGCCTGTAATTGTCATTGTAGGCCCGACTGCATCCGGAAAGACCGGGTTATCTATAGAACTTGCAAAGCTGATTAACGGCAGCGTTGTTTCTGCCGATTCCATGCAAATCTACAGATATATGAATATCGGAACTGCTAAACCGGATAAAACTGAAATGTCAGGCATCAGGCATTACATGATTGATGAGGTGGATCCGGATGAGAACTTCAGCGTGGCAAAATACCGTGAGACGGCGCTGGATTCTATCAGGAAAATAATAAACGAGGGCGGGCATCCCATCATTGCAGGCGGTACAGGACTATATATCAATTCGCTTCTTTATAATATCAATTTTTCTGAGACAATATGCGACAATGCGTTGAGAGACGAACTGAGAAAAGAAGCGCTGGAAAAAGGTAACCGCTATATTCATGAAAAGCTTCAGGTCATCGATCCAAAGGCGGCGGCAAAGATCCATGAAAATGATACCAAGCGTATCATTCGAGCAATTGAGGTATATACTCACACACACAGAACGATATCAGAGCATGAAAGCTTGTCCCGTCTGGAGCCTCCGCCTTACAAATACATTGTATTCGGACTGAGCTGGGACAGGGAGAAGCTATATGCGCGGATCGACAGACGAGTTGACAGGATGCTGGAGACCGGGTTGATCGAGGAAGTAAAGAAACTGGTTGAAATGGGATATGACAGGGGAACGACAGCGATGCAGGGAATCGGGTACAAGGAAGTTCTAAGCTTCCTTAAGGGCGAACAGACGCTTGAGGAGACAACCTACATACTTAAGCGCGATACCAGACATTATGCAAAGAGACAGATGACATGGTTCCGAAGGATAAAAGAAATAAACTGGCTGGAACTTGACGAAAACACTGATTTGAAGGGAACTGCCGAAAAAATAATTCGGGAGTGTATTGCAACCCATGGAATAATCTTGTAAAATTAAATTGATTCTTACAATACTGTACATTATCAAGTAAGAAGTATTCATTAAGGAGGATTTTCACGTGAACAAGCCTAATATTAACTTGCAGGACGTTTTTTTGAACCAGGTGAGGAAGGAGCATATCGCCGTTACCATTTACCTTACCAATGGCTTTCAGCTTAAGGGCATGGTAAAGGGGTTTGACAATTTTACCGTTGTCCTCGATACAGAAGGAAGACAACAGTTGGTATACAAGCATGCAATTTCTACTATCAGTCCGATGAAGCTTGTCAATTTCATTTTCAACGACAATAAGGAATAACAATTGCGTCGTCCATAATGATTAGGGAATAGCACAGGTGCCGCATAAAGAAAGAGGCTGATCAAAGTATTATTTGGTCGGCCTCTTTTAGTACGATTACAGTCTTCTGAAAACGCCGATAACCTTGCCAAGTATGGTCAGGTTGTCACGCACGATAATGGGATCCATATATTGATTTTGCGGCTGCAGCCTTACATGATCCTTTTCCTTGTAAAAGGTTTTCACGGTCGCCTCGTCTCCGATCAATGCAACGACGGTATCTCCGTTGATGGCTGTGGACTGCTGTCTTACCAGAACAAGATCCTTATCAAGAATGCCTGCCTCGATCATACTCTCGCCTTGTACACGTAACATAAAAGCGGTGGAATTTTGTACAAAATCTGCGGGGAGGGGGAATGTATCTTCAACATTTTCAACTGCGAGGATGGGAAGTCCGGCTGTGACTCTGCCGACTATTGGTACATCAACAAGCTCCCGTCTGGAATAATAATCTCTGGCATCAGAACTGTTATGTCGGGAGGTGTTTTTGCTGCCGTTCAACACCTTCAATGCTCTTGGTTTTGTGGGATCTTTCAGGATAAGACCGCTTTTTTCTAGTTTTTGCAGATATCCATGAACGGTTGATGTGGACTTAAAGCCAACAGCGCTGCATATTTCACGTACTGATGGGGGATAGCCTTTTTCTTCGACCTGGCTATTCACAAAATCTAGAATTTGCTGTTGCTTATTATTCGGCTTCTTATTCATACCCACACTCCTTTGTAAAAATGGATTTCTTTACTATTGCCATTATAATAAAAAAGATAAAAAAAGTCAAACAAATGTTCGAAATAAATCTTGACATTAGAACACCCGTTCGTGTATAATTGATTCAGAACAAACGTTCTTTAGCGGAGGTCGATGTCATGAATAAAAGATATGTTTTGAAAAACAGGAGACGGTTTTATTTATTTGTGATCATGGTTACCATAATTGTTTCGTCTGCCGCGCTTGCTGCCGGCGTGCAGGGCGCAGACACGGGCGATAAATATATATCAGTGGTCGTCGAACCCGGGGATACGCTTTGGGATCTGGCTTGCGAATACAAAAATTCGGGCGATTTGCGGCAGTATATAAGAGAAGTGGAAGAAATAAATAATCTGACAGACAGCATGATTTATGAAGGAGATATATTAAAGCTTCCTGTCTGATTTCGGGAGTTCACCCTGACACCACTTACTGCATTTTACTCTGATAGTATTTACAGCTTTTCACTCTGAAAGTATTTAAGCCTTTCACTCTGAAAGAATTTCCCGTATTTCCTCAAGTCTTTCTTTCGTCTCGGTATTTTTATACCGTTTACTAACCTCCAGATACTCTTCGTAGTATCTCTGAGCATTTTTATAATCAGCTATCTCATAATAAGTATCGCCAAGCGCCTTTAGAATAAAGCCGATCTTATTATTATATTCATATCCCTTGAGGAAAGCCTCAAGGGCTTCCTTGTTTTTGCCCAGCTTCTTATAAGCAGAGCCCATATTGAATTGAGCATATTCAGACTTTGAAATGTTCAGCGCACGCCTTGCTTCAGTAATACACTTCTGATATTCTTCCCGCAGCAGGTAGACTTTTGACAGATTCGTGTACGCCGTGGCGTTCCGGCTGTTTAGTTCAATTGCCTTTTTAAACTCGATTTCCGCCAGATCCAGATATTCAGTATTCTTTTTTTCTTCATCATAGCCGTTGAGATATCCTGTAGCCAGTGAATTATGCGCCCTGTCGCTTTTTGGCGCCTTGCCGACCACATCACTCCAAAGACGTATGCTGTCGGAGTAGATATAGTTCCTGTAGATAGTCAAGCCCGTATAGATAGGGATGAGTATAAGAGCTGCGATTGCTGTCACAATAACAGGTGTTCTAAAAAGGTAACGTTTCTTGCGGGTTGAACTATAGTTTTCCTGTGTTGAACTAATGTACTCCTGTGTTGAACTATTGTCTACCTGTGGTGCGCTTTTGCTTTTCTCATCTGCGCTTTTCTTTTTCCGTTCGTATGAAAAAATGCCGATCAGGAAGATAATAAACCCGGCCAGCGGTAAATAAAGCCTGTGTTCAAAATAAACATCCTTGATGGAGATAAAGCTGGATTCCACGGAGAGAGCAATAAAGAACCAAAGGATTCCAAGAGAAACCAATCGGTTTCTCTTCCAGGTAAAAATCGTAAAAAGGCCGATCAAAAGCAAAATACCAAACGAGATGTAAGAATAATTATCCCAGATGGTTGGTGAAAGCGGATAATCATTGCTATAATCAAAATTCTGACCTATCGGTATGAAGCAAAGCCGAATATATAACAGGATAACATTAAGCTGTGTGTAAAAATACTGGAACCGATCCATTGAGGTGCTTGCCTTGAAGGCAACGTTAGGATCACTCTGGCTGTATCCTTTTAAGAGCAGGTTTGTTGCCGGAATTATCGGAACTGTGGCAAAGAGCAGTAAAAAAAATAATATCCTTTTTATCCACCCGGTTTTTTCGTCCTTCAAGAAAAACATGATTTCCAGCAGCAGCAGTGTGAACGGGATAGTTATCGTATTTTCCTTTGTAAACATGGCAAGCACTGTGAAGAAAAAGGTCAGTAGCAGCTGATGCCACCTTCCGCGTATTCTGTACCTAAGGAAAAAAAAGATAGCCAGCAAATAGAAGGTGGCAGCAAGAGAGGCGGTTCGCTGTACAATATATGTGACTGCATTTACCTGAAGCGGGTGGCACACAAAAAGTACGGCAGCAAGGACTGAAATCACATTGCTGTAACGAAACAAAGGCTTGCCCTTGAAATAGGGCAGAGAGAAAATCTTTTTTAAGATCAGATAAAATAGTATCCCGTTAAAAATGTGTATCAGCAGATTTGTGATATGGTATCCTTCGACACCGTTATCATGAATAAAGTAATTAACTGAGAGAGTGAAATAAAGGACAATCCTGTTGGCATAGAACTCCCAAAGCGCAGGAAAATCGAACAGCTTATGGATGGCATAGTTGTTTGAAATAGAGCCGAAATCATCCAGCAGAAAGGGAACCGTAAAGCTGTTGCAATACGCGATACCGGCCATAAGCGCTATTGCCGCAAATGCAACAGGTCTTTTAATTAATTTCCGGTTGAGCCACTTCATTCCTTTTAAAATGTTCAAATTCATACTGCTTAATATATTCAATTCCGCCTTACTCCATTTCACTCAATAAATTCTGCCATATGTCCATTTCATAGTTCTGTCCGGCTTCGGACGGTATATCCGGGATCTGTCCGAGCCTCCACAGTGAAATGCCCTGAAGACCGAAAAGTTTGGCAAGCCTGACCTTCTCCATGACGCTGCGCGTATTCTCATACCATACTGTGTTTTCAGTTCCCGTATCAGCTTCAGTATACTTAATATAAGGATTCTCATTTACCTTGGAATAATTGTATTGAATACTCTGGTTGGATTGCAATAGCTTCATAAAATTTTCCAGATTAAAGCTGGCCGGGACTGAATTAATGGTTTTTCCGTCCTTATTCTTCCACACAGTCCAGTCAAATGAAATCTGCAGCATGATCCTGCTTTTATCAAGTACTCCCGTATTGCTGTCAGTTATGGCCTTCAGTGCATAATAAACATCCTCTATGGGGGTGAGAGGGGTCGTGGTAACGCCGGCAGCCATTTCAGCCTCTGACAGTCTTTTGGCATTATAATCATGCGCCATCAAAATCACCTTGTCGGCAATTGAACCAATCGTTTTATAGTCGTAGCCGTCGATGCTCATGGGACTCCTTTTCGGGTGATAAAGAGGATGCACGGCCACGAATAATTTTTTACCTTCTATCTCCAGAGCTGTATCCAACTCCTTTAAGAAATCATTAAATCCTTGTTTTAGCGTCTCGCCTCTAAGATTTTCGAAATCAATGACGACTCCGTCGAATACTCCGGTTTTGGCTTCTTTCGTGATGCCCTTCACACAAGCTATTATGTCGCTGATCAGCTTTTGGTATACTTCCGGCTTTGTCAGCAGATATTCAGGAATTCCGATTTTCTGCCCGGATACAGGCTCCTGCATTTTGTCATCCTGAGAAGAATAGACCATCAGCATTGCCGGTACGCCGGCTTCTCTTGCAGTGGAAAGGGGAGAGGCAAAGCCGGTGGGAATGTTGAATTCATTATAGCCATATGTATTTTTTGTTGTATTGACTATCAGCTCACCTTTATCCTGATCAAAGCTCACTCTGCTCCAACCGAAGCAAACAGAAGTGAGATCGGTTATCTTATCCATCTGAGAGGCTGAGCTTACGGCATAAAAAGCGTTGAGCTCCTTCAGGGGTCTCTCCATTGCGCTGCGCATACGAATGAGCATGGCGGCAGCCTGCTCTCTGAGCATATTTCCGAACGGATTGAAATTGGTGTCAACACTGACAATACCAAAATCTCTTGCAATAGAGATTGCTCCGACATGATCTGTAACATCCTGAAACGGCTTGTCAAGATAACTAAGCTTTGCCGCAAGCTCTCCATATCCAAGAGAAGATACAATCATTACAGCAGCTTCCTCTCTTGTAATATCGTCATTAGGTCTGAATGTCGCATCGTCTGCAGAAATGATTCCCTGGAGCAGCGCTGTTTCGATCGGGGAATAATAAAATTTTTTCGTATTCATATTATCTTCAAAGGACCCTGATGCAGGCATGACCTGCTCCCAGCCCATCAGCTTCACAAGAAAAGTAACAAACTCACCTCTGGTCAGTGTCTGTCCATAGCCATACCGGTTGCCGCCGATACCGTTTGTGATCCCCAATTCCCGAAGCTCATGAATCGCGTCATAGGCGTAACTGCTTTCCGGAACATCTGAAAAAGGCATCCTCGAATCTTCCGGAACATTGGTTCCTGAGGTATAGGCCGCATATGACAGAGCAGATATTGAAACTACTATGAATATCAGTATAAAGCAGATAATCAGATTAAGGTTTTTCTTTAATATCAACATCTTTGTAGCCATTGATCCTTTCTAACAGAATATATTACTTTAGTTCTCATAATTCAACAAAGGTTACCACAAGTTTACCATATTGAAAGGAATCCATGCAATATTGCAGTCATATTGTGTTATAATAACCTCAACATAATAAACCTTAGGGTTCAAATTTTTACAATGAATGAGGTTCGGCAATGGAATCAGAAATTTATTTTGACAACAGCGCAACCACCAGGCAGTATGACGAGGTGACGGAGCTTGTGGCAGATACTGCAAAAAACATATACGGCAATCCCTCTTCGCTCCATACAAAGGGAATTGAAGCAGAAAAAGCTGTTCGTTCAGCCAGGGAAGCGATCGCAGAATTCTTAGGTGTTCTGAGTAAAGAGATCTATTTTACTTCAGGAGGGACGGAATCTAATAATCTGGCAATCAGAGGCTACCTCGATGCAAACCCGAGAAAGGGAAAGCACATTATTACAACGCAGATAGAGCACCCTTCCGTACTTGAGGTCTATCATCATCTTGAAAAAAAGGGATACCTGGTCGATTACATTGGCGTTGACGAAAACGGTATGGTGGACATTGAGCATCTGCATAAAAAGATTACGCCGGAAACTGCTCTGATCAGTGTGGTATATGTAAATAACGAAGCAGGCACTATTCAGAGAATGGAACAGATTGCCGCGATCCGGGATACGATGAATCCTAACACCGTTATTCATGCGGATGCAGTACAGGCCTATGGGAAAATAGCAATACTTCCGGAAAAACTGGGAATCGGACTCCTGTCTGTCAGCTCTCATAAAATACACGGGCCAAAAGGGGTTGGCGCATTGTATGTGTCAAAAAAGGTAAAAATAAATCCATTGTTTTATGGCGGAGGACAGGAAACGCTGTTGAGATCCGGAACGGAAAATGTACCGGGAATCGCGGGCTTTGGCCTTGCTTCCGCACTCACATCCGGAAAATTGAGAGAGAACAATGAAAAAGCCGCCATATTAAAAGCAAGTTTTATTGAATTGCTTGCAGCAACAGAAATTGACCACAGTGTTCTGTCCCCGAAGGATGGTTCTCCCTATATTCTGAACATTGCTTTTGAAAATGTCCGTGCGGAAGTTCTGCTGCATCACTTGGAGCAAAAGGGTATATACGTTTCCACCGGTTCCGCATGCGCCTCGCATAAAAATACCAGAAGCCATGTGCTCACAGCTATGAAGGTTCCGGTGCAACTGATCGACGGTGCAATCCGCTTCAGCTTTTCCGGCTTTAACACACAGGAAGAGGTCAAACATACTGTTGAAGCAATAAAAGAAATCATTCCGGTGATCGATATCACCAGAAGACATAAATTTAGGAGGAACATATGAAAAAAGTCATTCTTGTCAGGTATGGCGAAATCATTTTGAAGGGACTGAACCGGCCTGTCTTTGAAGATAAGCTGATGGCAAACATTAAAAAATCCTTGCACGGTTTTGGAAGAATCGATATAAAACGCTCTCAGGCCAGAATTTACATAGAACCGTATGAGGAGAGCTTTGACTTTGACGAAGCTGTTCAAAGACTGGTGAAGGTGTTTGGAATTGTCTCCGTCAGTATCGTTCTGAAAATAAATTCGGATTTTGAAGAAATAAAAAGTACAGCTCTCGAAATGGTTGAAAAGCGAGTTGCAGGTATGCAGCACAGGACCGGCGGTTCGATCAGCTTCAAGGTCGAGGCCAAAAGGGGAGACAAGCATTTCCCCATGCAATCCCCGGAAATCTGCGCGGAGCTTGGCGGATACCTGCTCGATAATATTCCTCAACTGCAGGTTGACGTGCATCACCCGGATTTCATTTTTTATGTTGAGGTGAGAGAGAGCACTTATGTCTATTGTGACATTATTCCCTCCAATGGAGGCTTGCCCATCGGCACCAACGGGAAAGCCGCATTACTCCTTTCAGGCGGCATCGACAGCCCTGTGGCCGGCTGGATGATGGCCAAACGGGGAATGGAGCTTGAAGCTGTTCATTTTTACAGTTATCCATACACCAGTGAACGTGCAAAGGATAAGGTGATTGAGCTTGCAAAAATCCTGACGCGATATTGCTTTAGGATAAAGCTTCACATCGTCCCCTTTACAGAAATACAGCTTGAAATCAATGATAAATGCCCGGAAGAGCTGCTTACCGTCATTATGCGCAGAGTGATGATGAAGATTGCCGAGAGGATTGCTGTCCGGAATGGAGCACTTGCACTCATCACAGGGGAAAGCCTTGGCCAGGTCGCTTCCCAGACACTGCATGCGCTGGCCGTTACAAACTCGGTCGTAAAGCTGCCGGTATTCAGACCGTTAATTGGAATGGATAAGAATGAAGTAATCGAAATCGCCAGAAAAATTGAGACTTTTGAGACATCCATACTACCATACGAGGATTGCTGTACTGTATTTGTGGCAAAACATCCTAAAACGCGACCAAGTCTTGCGGAGGTGGAAAAAAGCGAGGAGGCGCTCCAAATTGAGGAAATGATTGAAAAAGCTATCAATGATACCGAAACTATGATTGTTACCGAGTAATTACCACACATGTACTATAAGAAAATCTGACATCATAATATGTAGAGTGACGCAAGATCAATGTCTTGACAACTGGAAAGGTTTGTTGTTCAATGTCGGAAGCTTATAGGAAGACTGCTACAAGAATAGTATCAGCGATCATCATTGTGCTTGTCGTTGCCGCCGCAGCCTTGCTGATACTTTCTCAGATATTCACAGGGGATACTATCCGTAAAGGAATATTCATCGAGCAAACAGATGTATCCTGGTTATCAGTACAGGATGCGCAAAGTAAGGTTGCTGAGGATATTTCTCGCGTTTATTCTGCAGAAAGCATCACCTTTTCCTACGGAAACCGAACATGGAATGCGAAGCTGAAGGATATAGATTATAAATTCCTTGTGGACAATGCAGTTGCGCAGGCTTATTCCATAGGAAGGTCCGGCAATATATTCGGAAAGGTCAAAAACTCCGTCCAGTTGTACTTGAAAGGTCAGCAGCTTGACGTGGAAGAGAGCTTTGACGGGAAAAAATTGAGAGCAATTCTTGAAAATATAAAGAAGGAATGCGATTCTACTCCTAAAAATGCAGAAATCTCTTATTCAAATGGGAAGATTTCATTTAAGAAAGAAAGCTTATATAGAAATCTTGATGTTGACAGAAACGTTGAATTAGTAGAAAATCAATTATTGAAGAGAGATTTTAGCAATATTACGCTGTTGGTGGAGGAAAAAAGACCAAAAATAGTGTATGACGAGATAAAGGTGATTGACCGAATTGTCTCTGAATACAGTACCCGGTTCAATAAAAGTGATACCAACCGAACCGATAATATAAAACTGGCATGCAGCAGGATTAATAACAAAATTCTTCTGCCAGGTGAAGCATTTTCGATGAATAAGGCAGTGGGACCAAGAACTCATGAAAACGGGTACAAAGAAGCCCCGATCATTTTTAAGAACGAACTGGTTCCCGGAACCGGGGGAGGAGTCTGTCAGGTTTCCTCCACTCTGTACAATACGGTTCTGTTGGCAGGATTGGATGTAATAGAGCGCGAACACCATTCAATGCCGCTTACCTACATCAGTCCCGGCAGGGATGCCACTATTACGGAGGACTCCATCGATTTCAGGTTTGTGAACAACCTTGATTATCCGATCTGTCTTCATGCTGTAGTTACAGGCAACAAATTGAGTATCAGTATCCTTGGCAAACAGAGAGACGATGGACTTACGTTCAAGCTGAGAACAGAAACCATTGGAGTGTATCACCCAAAACCTGATATGATTGTTTTGGATGCTTCATTACAGGTTGGTCAGAGGGAAGTTGAACGAAAAGCAAAAAAGGGCTTGCGAGTGATTCTTTACAGAGAGGCTTACAAGGACGGAACGCTGCAATGGAGAAAAAAGCTGACAGAGGATTACTACAGGCCGATACAGGGCAAGATCAGGGTAAGCAGCGATTTATACCAGTTGTACCATGCTTCGGCATAAATGCAGTTAATATTTAGTTGTTTTTCCGAAGATGTTCCATAGTATTTTATATGCTAATGTATCTTATATAGATAGAGAATGCTTTACAAGAGGGGCAAAATGGACGAAAATTTATATTTAAAGGAAACCGAATGTCCGGTCTGTAAGCGCAAATTCAATGCGACTAAGGTGAAAGCGCGTGGTTGCAAGGTTGATAAGAGAGATTCGGATTTTTGCGTACATTATGTGGGGATTAATCCGCTTTATTATGATGCATGGGTATGTGAACACTGCGGTTATGCTTCTCAGGCAGACAAATTTCTCGATATAACTACTAGAGAGGTTGATCTCGTTAAGAAAACCATAGCTCCGAAGTGGAAACAGAGAAGCTTTGAAGGGGAACGTTCCGTTGATACCGCTATCGAGGCCTTCAAGCTCGTGCTCCTCAACCACCAGGTACGTGGAGTGAAAGCGAGTGAATTTGCAAAGGTATGTATGCGCATCGCCTGGCTGTATCGTTTCAAAGAGGATGATCGGGAAAATGAATTTGTTAAATTTGCATTGAAATATTATACTGAAACATATGAGAAAGAGAGATTCCCGGCGGACAAGCTGGATGAGAACACTTGTATATATATGATAGCGGAACTCAATTTCAGAGCTGAAAACTACGAAGACTCGGTAAAATGGTTCAGCCGGCTTATCGGTTCTCAGGAAGCCAGAAAAAATCCTGCTTTGATTGAAGCTGCAAGGGATCAGTTCCAACTGGTAAAAGAGAAGCTCAAATAGCGGAGGCATCAATGGAAACAGGGAAGCTGCCAAACAGCTTATTAGAAAAATTGGTTTTCAATAAAATTCAAAAAAATCGCAGCGAAGTGATAATTCGCCCGGGGATCGGTATGGATTGCGCCGCAGTCAGCTTTGACAATTACGCCTGCGTACTCTCCAGTGATCCTATCACCGGCACTGCCAGGGAGATCGGACGGCTGGCCGTACATATCAACTGCAACGATATCGCCTCCTGCGGAGTTGAGCCACTCGGCCTCATGACCACGATCCTTTGCCCGCCGGGGACCACGGAGGACGAACTGGCTTTGATAATGGATCAGCTGGCAGGCGCCGCCGCGGCAATTAATGTGGACCTGCTGGGAGGACATACGGAAATCACCGCCGCTGTAACCCGTTTTGTCATTTCCTGCACCGCGATAGGCCGCTGCCTCGTGGATAAGCTGATCATCGCTTCACAGGCCAAAGCGGGAGACGCCCTTGTTATGACTAAGCATGCCGGTTTAGAGGGAGCTGCAATCATTGCCCATGAAAAGGAAAACGAGCTTGCCCACATCATTGGGAAGGATGCGGTAGAGGAAGCCAAGTCATTTATGAATCATCTGAGCGTTGTCAGGGAAGGTCTTTCGGCAGCCCGTTTCGGAGTGAATGCAATGCACGATGTCACAGAAGGCGGAATCCTGGGAGCTGTCTGGGAGATTTGCGAAGCATCGGGGAATGGCGCAGAATTATTTGCTGAGCAGATTCCAGTTCAAATGACCACCGGAAGAATATGCGAATATTATAATATTGATCCGCTGAGATTGATTTCCAGCGGATGCATGCTGATTGCCGCTGAAGATGGAGAGGGGCTTGTCAGACACCTTAACGAAGAGGGAATTGATGCCGCTGTTATTGGCAGATTGAATGGATCAGACAGTAGAGTCATGGTGACAGCACAGGGGATCGTGCCGATTTTGCCGCCGGGTACTGACGAATTATATAAGGTTTTGCAATAACATTACATAAAAAAGATAAAACTGTGGAGGTAGAAAAATGTATCAGCTTGATAAGATATTGAAGGTTGACCCTGTTGTAGCAGAAGCTATAGAGAATGAAGTCAACAGGCAAAGGAACAAAATAGAACTGATCGCTTCGGAAAATTTTGTGGATGAGGCAGTCCTGCAAGCGCTTGGAACGCCGCTTACCAATAAATATGCCGAGGGATATCCGGGAAAACGCTATTACGGCGGATGTGAATACGTTGATGTAGTAGAACAGCTCGCAATAGACCGGGCAAAGGAGATATTCGGAGCAGATCACGCCAATGTCCAGCCTCATTCAGGCGCACAGGCCAATTCCGGCGTCTATTTTGCAGTGCTTGATCCCGGAGATACCATTCTTGGAATGGACCTGTCCCATGGCGGACACCTTAGTCATGGAATGAAAAAGAATATATCAGGCAAATATTATAAATCAGAATTTTATGAAGTCAGAGAAGACACAGGAACTATTGATTACGAAGCCCTGCTTCGCAAAGCGCGTGAAGTGAAGCCAAAGATCATCGTCAGCGGCGCCAGTGCATATCCAAGGATCATTGATTTTAAAGCCTTCAGCGAGATCGCGAAGGAAGTTGGAGCGTATTTAATGGTTGACATGGCTCATATTGCGGGTTTGGTTGCCGCCGGACTTCATCCAAGTCCTGTACCATATGCTGATTTTGTGACAACTACAACCCACAAGACATTGAGAGGACCGAGAGGCGGTATGATCCTTTGCAAGGCAGAACATGCCAAAGCCATTGACTCCGCCATATTCCCGGGCACTCAGGGCGGCCCGCTGATGCATGTGATAGCGGCGAAAGCCGTCAGCTTCAAGCAGGTCATGACGGACGATTTCAAGCTTTATCAGCAGCAGATACTAACTAACGCAAAGGCCCTTGCTCAAGGGTTGATCGATGAAGGCTTCAAGTTGGTATCCGGCGGAACGGACAACCATTTGATGCTCGTTGATCTGACCAACTTCGGTGTTAACGGCAAAAACGCTCAACAGATGCTCGACGATGTATGCATTACGGTAAACAAGAATACAGTACCGTTTGACAAGCTCGGGCCCTTTACCACCAGCGGGATCAGGATCGGTACCCCTGCTGTCACCACTAGAGGCATGAAGCAGGAGGATATGAAGGAAATCGCCAGACTTATTAAACTGACGATCACAGACTTTGAAAATTCCAAGGATGAAGTCAGGAGGCGTGTTGCACAGCTTTGCGAAAAGCATCCGCTGTATGTTTGATGTATTACCATAGGCTGTATGCATGATATTTTACCGTAAATGGATGTAATGCGTAAACGCTGTTGGAGGAATTATGCCTGAAAAAAAAGAGCCGCTGGCATATCGGATGAGTCCCAGAACAATTGAAGAATTTGTTGGCCAGGAGCATATAACAGCTAAAGGCAAAATGCTGTATCGGATGATCAAGGCGGATCAGATATCGTCCATCATTCTCTATGGCCCTCCCGGTACGGGAAAGACTTCTCTTGCAAGGATCATCGCGGCGACGACAAAGTCCAGCTTTGAAAAATTGAATGCTGTGACAGCCGGTGTTGCTGATATTAAGAGAATTGTGGCCGATACGCATAATCCGATGCTGAATCCCAGTGGAAGAACAGTGCTTTTTATCGATGAGATTCATCGCTTTAATAAGGCGCAGCAGGATGCTCTTCTGCCTTTTGTGGAGAACGGAACGATCGTATTGATTGGAGCTACGACTGAAAATCCTTATTTTGAAGTTAATAAGGCGTTGATTTCCCGTTCCTCCGTATTTATGCTTAAGCCTTTGGACAATGATGATATTGAGACTATCCTCAGAGCCGCTCTTGAAGATAAGGAACGCGGTTTGGGAGCCTATGATCTGGTGACTGATGATGACGCTATCAAATACCTTGCGGAGGTTTCAAACGGCGATGCACGTATTGCGCTCAATGCCATCGAGCTTGCCGCGGTTACATCGGATCTTGAAAGCGACGGACATATCCACATTACCGTAAAGACAATTGAGGAATGTGTCCAGCGTAAGGCAATAACTTTTGACAAATCCGGTGAAGCGCATTACGATAACATCAGCGCCTTTATCAAATCAATGAGAGGCAGTAATCCCGACGCCGCGCTGTTTTATTTAGCCCGTGCACTATACGCGGGCGAGGATCCTGAATTTCTCATCAGGCGTATAATAATTTGTGCCTCAGAGGACGTTGGAATGGCAAACCCCGCGGCGTTGCAGCTCGCAGTCGCAGCAGCGGAGGGAATTCACAGGATCGGAATGCCCGAGGCCAGGCTTTTGCTGGCTCATGCGGCAGTCATGGTTGCGACAAGCCCCAAATCCAATTCCTGCTATAAAGCCCTTGGCAAGGCTATGCACGATGTTGAAACGAAGCGGACGGGAGAGGTGCCGATGCATCTGAGAAATGCTCCAGTAAAGGGTATGTCGGACCAGGGTTATGGTATTGGCTACAAATATGCGCATGATTACCCGGGGAATATCGTGAAGCAGGAGTTCTTTCCCGATGAAATGAAAGGCACAATATACTACGAACCAACGACAAACGGGTACGAGAACAAGATTAAGGAATGGCTGGAAAGATTCAGAAACAGCTGATAAAGCAATTTTATCAGCTGACGGGAGGAACTGCATGAATAAGAGAGTATTTGCGTGGATACTACTGATCGCCTTTGTACTGCTTTTATTGAATATTTTAATCTTCAGGGTTTATTGGGAATTTTTCATGGTGGTATATATTATTATCCTCTTTGCTTTCATTTTCTCAAAAGGTAAGCTGTTCGAGCAGGAAGAGACTTCAGAACACAGCGAACCGGATGCGGCGAAAGACGGGAATGAGAACGCAAAAGTAAACAGCGCAGCAGCAGAAAATTCGACATCTGATGATAATAATGTTGATAGAGCAAGTGACAAGAGTGAGTGAGGAGATTATTGTATGCATTTTAAATACGGCTTTGGCAAGGAGTACAAAGAATTTGATATAAATGACGGAAATATCATGGCAGAGCTCAGCCAGAACAGCGTCGAAACAGAGCTGACAGGCCGTGACGAGGTTGTCCGCGCGCTTGAGAACCCCATAGGTACGAGAAGACTTTCCGCAATCGTGAAACCGGGGGAGAAGGTAGCCATCATCACCAGTGACATTACTCGTCCCATGCCGAGTAAAATCGTGCTGCCGCCTTTATTGGACGAATTGGCACTTGCCGGTGTGAAGGATGAAGATGTTGTCGTTGTCTTTGCGCTTGGCAGCCATAGAAAGCATACGGACGACGAGAAAAGATATCTGGTCGGAGAAGAGGCATACAGCAGGATTCGCTGCGTAGACAGCGACCCTGGCAGATGCATAATGCTCGGTACTACCGGCAGCGGTACTCCTGTAGAAATATTTGACGTAGTGGCGCAGGCAGACAGAGTCATTTGTCTGGGAAATATTGAATATCACTATTTCGCCGGTTACAGCGGCGGCGCGAAGGCAATCATGCCGGGCGTTTCAACGCGCGCTGCCATTCAGGCAAATCACAGCGCAATGGTAAAGGACGAGGCCAGAGCAGGCGCAATCAACGACAATCCGGTCAGGCAGGACATCGAAGAGGTTGTGAGGTTTTTGCCAATCGATTTTATACTGAATGTTGTTCTGGATGAGAATAAAACTATTATCAAAGCAGTGGCCGGGCACCATACAGACGCTCACCGGGAGGGCTGCAGGTTCCTGGACAGCCTCTACAAGGTCACGATACCTGCCAAAGCTGATATCGTCATTACAACGCCGGGAGGCTTCCCGAAGGATATCAACCTTTACCAGGCGCAAAAGGCCCTGGACAATGCCAAACACGCTGTTCACGACGGCGGTATTATCATCCTGCTTGCTGCCTGTACGGAAGGCTATGGGGAATCTGTTTTTGAACGATGGATCAATACTTCCGCCTCGCCTGACGATCTGGTCACGAAGATCAGAGAAAATTTTGAACTGGGAGGACACAAGGCCGCAGCGATTGCTCTGGTCGAAAAGAAAGCCCGGGTCTTCATTGTCTCCGATATGCCTCATGAAATGTCAAAAAGGCTGTATATGGAGCCCTTCGACAGTATGGATGCAGCGTTATCCAGCGCGTTTTCCGCTCTCGGAAACGACGCTAGTGTGCTTCTCATGCCTCATGGCGGTTCAACCCTTCCTGTCGTTCGCCAAGAATGATTTGTTACTGTTCGCACCAACCTGGGTACTGTGCAATAGCGGAAACAAGAGCTTCATTTGCAAGAGCTGAATAGTAACAATGATTCGCACATTAGTGAATAAATATTTTTGTTGACATTGGTAAAGTATAGTGCTATTCTTATTTCAATAACCAAGTAAAATACTAGGGATTAAAGAAAGAAAAAGGATTTTCGATTTCCGGATAACGTGGAGGCGAGAGAACATGAAGCTTTCAACTAAAGGCAGATATGGCCTGAAGGCAATTCTGGATCTGGCTGTTCACAACAATGAAGGTCAGGTTGTTTTAAAAAGCATTGCAGAAAGGCAGCAATTATCCGAGAACTATTTAGAGCAGCTTTTTGCAGCTTTGAAGAAAGCAAAGCTTGTAAAAAGCATAAGAGGATCGCAAGGCGGATATTCGTTGGGTGACCGGCCTGAGAAGATTACCGTAGGAGATATTCTCAGAGCATTGGAAGGCTCAATGGCGCCGACAGACTGTGTTTCAGGAAACTGTGAAGTACAGCACTGCGGTAATTCTGATTTTTGTGTAACAAGAGGCGTATGGGAAAAGATCCGTGACGGGATCAATAGTGTAATAGATAACATTACCCTGCAGGAACTGGTGGAGGATTACCACAAAAGCAAGGAAGCCATGAATGGCAAGTATGAGTTTTTAGATGAATCCGGATCCGGAGTTTAGAAAACCTTGAAAATGGTAATGAATAATAGCGAAACATGGTATCAATGAAAGTGTATATTTGATTTTTCATAAAGGAGTTGCAGAGTATGAGTGACAGAACCGTTTATTTTGACCATGCGGCGACAACGCCGACGAGACCTGAAGTTGTAGAAGCGATGCTGCCCTATTTCACAGCGAAATTCGGCAATCCTTCCTCAATATATTCTCTGGGCAGAGACAGCAAAAAGGCGATAGAGGAGGCCAGAGAAACTGTTGCAAAAGCTATTGGCGCACAGCCAAAGGAAATTTTTTTCACAGGTTCCGGAACCGAAGCGGACAACTGGGCAATCAAGGGTGTTGCATATGCCAACAGGCAAAAGGGGAAGCATATCATCACAACGGCCATTGAACACCCTGCTGTTCTGCACACCTGCCAATACCTTGAAAGCGACGGATTTGAGGTCACATATCTTCCCGTGGACTCCGATGGTCTTATCACTGCGGAACAGGTAAGTGCTGCGATCAGACCCGATACAATATTGATTACCATCATGTTTGCTAATAATGAGATCGGTACAATCCAGCCGATCGCAGAAATCGGCAAAATCGCAAAGGAAAAGGGTATCACATTCCACACAGATGCTGTACAAGCCATGGGGAATATACCTATCAATGTTGATGAAATGAATATAGACCTGCTTTCCATGTCCTCTCATAAGTTTTATGGCCCTAAAGGAATCGGCGCTCTTTATATCAGAAAGGGTGTTAAAATTACCTCCTTCCTCCACGGAGGAGCACAGGAGAGAGGCAGAAGAGCCAGTACGGAAAATGTGGCGGCTATTGTGGGGATGGCCAAAGCGCTTGAAATTTCAGCAGAAAACATGGAAACGTATAATAGAAAGCTCATTGAATTACGTGACAGAACGATAAAAGAAATCGAACGGAGGATTCCGTTTATAAGGCTTAACGGACACAGAGAAAAAAGGCTGCCCGGAAATGTGAACTTTTCATTCGAATTTATTGAAGGTGAATCGCTGCTATTAATGCTGGATATGAAAGGAATAGCGGCTTCCAGCGGATCTGCCTGCACCTCCGGTTCACTGGATCCGTCACATGTGCTGCTGGCTATCGGTCTTCCGCATGAGATAGCTCATGGGTCATTGAGGATAACATTCGGAGACGAAAATACAGATGCGGATGTGGATGCTTTGATGGAAGCACTTCCAATGATCGTTCAAAGACTTCGGGAGATGTCGCCGCTTTATGAGGCGCACTGCAGACAGCAGGAGCAAAACAAGTAATGTAAACAATAATAATAGCATTGATAACATACAGACTAAAATCACAGGCGCAGGAAGCCATAGAAAGAGGGAATGATGATGTATAGCGAAAAAGTGATGGATCATTTTTCAAACCCAAGAAACGTGGGAGAAATCGTTGACGCTGACGGTGTTGGTCAGGTAGGCAATCCTAAGTGCGGCGATATAATGAAAATGTATTTAAAAATCGAAGATAATGTTATCGTCGATGCGAAATTTAAGACCTTTGGCTGCGGCGCCGCTGTTGCAACTAGCAGTATGGCTACCGAACTGGTGAGGGGCAAGACGGTTGATGAAGCCCTGAAAATTACCAACAAAGCTGTCGCAGAAGCATTGGACGGCTTGCCGCCGGTTAAAATGCACTGCTCCAATCTGGCTGAGGAAGCTATCCAGGCAGCAATTGCAGATTATAAGGTAAGAAATGGCCTTGCAGAGGATAGTGGCTGCATAGGCTGCTGCAGAAGGTGTGATGACGTACATCACGAGATAGACGTTGAGGAATAGGTGAGGCATGACAAAAAGCAGCGTAATGCTTGGAATGAGCGGCGGCGTAGACAGTTCGGTCGCGGCCGCTGTTTTATTAAAGCAGGGTTATAATGTGGTAGGGGTTACAATGCAAATCTGGCCGGACATGGATGAAGACCGCAAACAGGTCGAGGGAGGCTGTTGTTCTCTTTCTGCCGTCGACGATGCGCGCAGGGTCGCAGACAGCATAGGGATACCCTATTACGTTCTCAATTTTAAAGATGTTTTTCAACAAAAGGTCATCGACTACTTCAACACGGAGTATCTGAAGGGCAGAACGCCCAATCCATGTATTGCGTGCAACAGACATGTCAAATTTGAATCTATGCTGCAAAAGGCCGTTTCAATGGGTATGGATTTTATTGCGACCGGACACTACGCCAGAACCGCCTTAGATGAGGAAACAGGACGATATCTGCTGAAAAAATCAGTCACTGCCGCAAAGGATCAGACCTATGCTCTTTACACAATGACGCAGGAGCAGCTCTCCCGAACACTTTTTCCAATAGGTGAGTTTACCAAGGATAAAGTCCGTGAAATGGCCCGTGATCTTCTGCTTCCGGTGGCTCACAAGCCTGACAGCCAGGAGATTTGTTTTGTGGAGGACAATGATTACGGACGCTATATAAGTGAGAATACTGACGCTGACATCCAGCCTGGTTTTTTTATTGATAGTTCAGGCAACAAGCTCGGGATGCACAAAGGAATCATTCATTACACGGTAGGACAGAGGAAGGGGCTTGGAATATCCTTCGGAAAGCCGATGTTTGTCGTTGCTATAAACCCGCAGGATAATACTGTCGTCCTGGGAGATGAAAATGAAGTGTTTTCCACTGAGTTGACTGCCTCAGATCTAAATTTCATCTCCATACCTGAATTGAGCGGCGAGATGAAGGTCACCGCAAAGATACGCTATTCCGCAAAGGAAGCACCCGCAGTAATAAGCCCGTTGAAGGATGGTCGGGTACACGTTTTGTTTGACGAGCCGCAGCGTGCAATCACCCCGGGGCAGTCCGTGGTCTTTTATGACGGGGACTCGGTAGTGGGTGGGGGAGTCATAGATAGAAACGAACTATAAACCTTACAAAGACTGATTTATTCAATATTTAAAAAGTTTTTTCCTAAACAAAAAGTGACAAATTTTTTAAGATTAATATGATATAGTATAAAAAGTATATATGATAAATAAATTTGGAGGTGTCTTCATGAAGAAAATCTTGAGTGTAGTTTTATGCATCGTTCTTTTTTTATCAAGTTTAGGTATGTCTACATATGCTTCTACGGGTGATCGTAGCAGCAGAGTAGTATCATCTGATGGTAGAATTGTTGTATTTACCATCAAGAACACAGTAAAGAATAACATCAGTAGTGCAGATTTAAAGGATATCGCGGACTCGAATCCTGGTGCTACTGAGTTCACAATTTACGGAAAGGAATATGCAAGGTCAACTGCTCAAGTGAATGCTAAAGAGCAAACTACATTGGTTCCTGCTGGGCAAACTATAATCGGCCCTGTAGTTAAAGGGTATACTGAAACTAATGTACTTGAGTCTGATCGATTTATGGCTTCCTGTGCAAGAGGAGAAATAAAAACTATTACTGAAGAAATATCGACAAGATTGTCTCCTAGCTACACGGGTACTGCTATAGGTGGAGTAAGTTTAAATGCGACTATTAGTTATACTATTTCGGTAGGAACAACTTTAAAGGGTCCAGACGAAGGATCTTCATATAATTGCCGTGAGTTTAGATGCAAATTTTATGAAAACAGAGGCAATTGGGTACAGTTCAATACGATTGAAGGAATACCAATAACTCTTTCTGGTACATTTAAAGAACCTGCATACTATTTGTCTTATTCTGTAGATAGAAATATTTAGTTAAATTAAAAAAATAGCCCGAGGGTAAAGTACTTCGGGTTATTTTTATTAATTTTTTTCGAGCACACATTGACATAAATGTGTATCCATATCCGAATATGGTACTTGTATGGAGGGAATATATGGTGGTTAATGAAAAAAAGTTTATTTATTTATTTTTAAGCGGGTTGGCTTTACTTTCTGTCTGTATTATTGGCACCTGTATATCAAGTATTAGCATGTACAACAATCTGGATACTATTCAAAATCATTTGTTGTTGATCCCGCATATTTTAAGCTATGTACTTATCATTTCAGGTTTATTGGGTTTGTTCGGAATAAAAGACTTTTTCATAAAGATAAAGCGGAAATAGTATTACATTAAAGCCTGTTGAACACAGGCTTTCTTTTTTCAAAGTGTACGGTATATTTAAACCCCGCATCCCGAAGCATTTGGGCAAAATAATCAAACCTTATACCGATATGCTCAGGTGTGTGTGCGTCCGAGCCAAGGCAGATCAGCTCTCCGCCCAGTTCGCGATAGCGTTTGAGCACCTCAAAGTCGTATTGAGCGTCAGCGGGTTGATTTCTGTATGTACCGGTATTCAATTCAAATCCGCGACCTTGTTGAATCAGCTCTGTCATTATTGCATCTAATATTTCTTTGTGGTCATTATATCTTAATGTCCTGTCAGCATAACTGGAATATCGAATAATATACTCAAAATGTCCGACCATATCAAAGGACACAAAATTTTTAATCATGAAATATATCTCATGAAGATAACGTTCATACGCCTCAAGCTTAGATTTATTCTTATAATATTCTCTCATGTACGGATCAATACCATCCATAACATGAACAGAGGCAAGCACATAATCAAACGGATATGCGGTGATCAACGACATGGACTCGGTGAGAACATGCGGCTGGATTCCAACCTCAACGGAATGGAGCAGCTTTATTCTGTCTTTGTATTTTTCCCTGACAGAAGTCATTTCAGCAAAATATTGGTCGAAATCGATCATGCTGTCTTCTCCGGGGAAATCAAAATCAACGTGATCTGTAAACGCAATTCCTTCAAGACCGAGACCAATCGCTGTTTCGCAGGCGATAAGCGCGTCCATATTACTGTCAGTGGAAAAGTTTGTGTGCATATGACAATCAAACATATGAACCCTCCTCAACAAAACTTATATTAGCATTGATGGCGGCCAAAAGCAACATATCAACGATTTTGAGTTTATAAAAAGAACTATTTGGTATATAATATAACGAGGCGTTTTAAAGACTTACCATCTGTAAATAGCAAGAGTACATTTTATATAGGAGGAGCACCATGAGCGAAGAAAAGACGGAAGGCCAGAAGCTGCAGGAAAAGCTGTCCTTCAAGCAGAAAAGAATCTGGGAGCATGCATCTGATGATGAAATCAAAAAAAGCTTTGATTTCTGTGAAGATTATAAACGTTTCCTGGACATTTCCAAGACAGAGAGAGAGTTTACGGCAAATGCTGAAAAAATGGCTGTGGCCGCAGGTTTTGTCAAACTTGAAGAACTACTTAAAAACAATACCGGAGTGAAACCCGGCACAAAGGTTTACCATGTCAATCGAAAAAAATCCGCTGTTTTTGCGGTCATCGGAAACAGGCCTATGGAAGAAGGCGTCAATATACTTGGCTCCCATATCGATTCACCGCGTATCGACCTCAAGCAGAACCCTCTTTACGAGGATACTGAGCTGGCCTACTTTAAAACCCACTATTATGGCGGTTTGAAGAAATACCAATGGCTTACGATACCCCTTGCCATTCATGGTATCGTAATCAAGGGTGATGGTACACCTGTCGAAATAGTCATTGGAGAACAGGACGACGACCCTGTTTTCAATATCACTGATTTGCTGCCCCATCTTGCAAGGGAACAAATGCAGAAGAAAATGAGTGAAGCCGTTACCGGAGAAGGCCTGAATCTTCTGCTTGGCTCCATTCCATATAAGGATGAAAAGGTGAAGGATAAGGTCAAGCTGAACATTCTGGACATCCTGAACAAGAGATACGGAATTGTTGAGGAGGATTTTCAATCTGCGGAGCTTGAGATCGTACCGGCGCAGAAAGCGAGAGATGTCGGGCTCGACAAGAGCATGGTGGGCGGATACGGCCAGGACGACAGGGTCTGCGCATATCCGGCATTGAAAGCAGTTTTGGATATTTCTGTTCCGGAGCGTACAGCGGTATGCCTGCTGACAGACAAGGAAGAGATCGGAAGCATGGGGAATACCGGAGCGCAATCAAACCTTCTTCAGGATTTCCTGGCTAATCTGGTCGCGCTGACCTCCGGCAATTATTCAGATTTGAAGGTCCGCGCGTGCCTTTCGAAGTCTAAAATGCTTTCAGCCGATGTAAATGCCGCAGTGGATCCCAACTATGACAATGTTTACGAGAAAACAAACGCAACATATCTTGGTCGTGGAATCGTGCTGCAAAAGTATACCGGCTCCAGGGGCAAGTACGATGCCAGCGACGCCAGTGCAGAATTCGTAGGGGAAGTCAGAAAGCTTTTCAACGACAACAACATCATCTGGCAGACAGGCGAGCTGGGTAAGGTTGATGAAGGCGGGGGAGGGACAATAGCGCAGTATGCTGCCAATCTAGGCATCGACGTACTCGACTGCGGAATTGCAGTATTATCAATGCATTCTCCTTTTGAAATTACAAGCAAGGTGGACATATATACCACATACAATGCATATAAGGTGTTCTGCGGCCTGAAGTAATTAATCAGCCGTAAGTAATAATTAATGATTCTGGTACAATTATTAAACAGAGAAATGCCGTAACTGGCAGATTAACTATGGATCTTGGTCCGAGCCCGTGATAGAAGTATCTGCATTAGAGGGATTGTTCACGGTAACGTCTTTTTCGTTAACCTCGGCTGATCTATTCACTTTCGGAGCCTGGGTCATTTTATAGTTTTTATAAGCTTCCTTTGCACCGGCATCAACCGTCACAAATGCGTCGTTGCAGGGGAAGCTTTCCTTCATTATTTTTCTGGCCTGTGCTACATCGCATAAATAATACCAGGGCGATGCGTCATAGGTTGTTCCGGGCATGGGTATAAAATTTACATTGTCGACCTTGAATTTACTTATAAAGCTGGTCATTTTTATGACCTCATTAAGAGTAAAATTCGTTTCCACGTTCGCAAATACTGTATTTATAACGCTTGTCAGCTTTGGAAGATATTGAATGTTTAGCTTCTGCTTCATAAGCTCTTTTATAAAGCTTTGCTGTGCTTCTGTTCTTTTTATATCACTGCCGTCATAATACTTTCTTACTTCCTTCGTCCACCTGTTTGGCTTGCGGAAGCGTACAAATTGCTCGGCGCTGCTTCCATTCAGTATTTGCTGGCCTTTTTTCAGATGAATGTGTAGATTCTGTGTTGGATCATCATAGTCCAGATCAGCAGGAACATAGTAATTCACACCGCCAAGCAGGTCGATGATATCCCTGAACGCTTCAGTATCTACAAATATATAATATTTGATATTAACGTCCAACAATTCAGAAACCGTTTTTACACTTAATTCAATGCCGCCGCTTGGGAATGCATAGTTTATTTTTCGATCCTTTTTTTTGATAGTGACCTTTGTATCACGAGGGATTGACATAATACTGATCTTCATTGTTTCTGGATCAAAATTAGCCAGCATAATTGTATCTGCGTTCATATTAACTCTGTCGCCACCGATTAGAAGAACATTGAAAGGCTCCTTGTTCTGGACAAGAGGCCGGAATATATCTGAAATTGAATCATCCTCAGAATTATTGACGACTTTTTCCTGAAGAACCATATGAGCATTCGCATAGTATATCACACCTGCGCCGGAAATAAAAAGCACAATGGACACAATCAATGTTAAAATAAAGTAAAACTTACGCAGATCCATTTATTAAAACCTCATTATTATTTTTCATTTCGCTAATATATATATCTATTCCATCAGCGGACTAATTAATTGGACTATCCGCTGTGCTATGTTGTTCCAGTTATCTTGATTCATGGCGAACTAAAAAAGACAACGGTATCATTATAATTAACATTTTTTAATATGTAAATAGGAGTAGTTACCGAATCTGTGTACATCTGTGTACATCGCAACTTTGATATACTATTCGATATATGATGTTAGAACATCAAAGGTGTAGCCTTGATTTTTCAACTCCTTGATAATTTTCGGCAAAGCTTTGGCGGTATATATTTTCGAGGCGGCGTCATGCATAAGTACAATCAAGCGCTGCTTGTTTCCGGTATTCTTGACGACATTATTTACCATACGGGATACAATCTGTTCTTCTGTACCGGATTTATATACATTTGAGTCTGCATCTCCAACCGATACATTCCAATCAAAATATTTGTAGCCTCGTTTTTTCAGTATCCCGGCTCTTGTCCGGATCATTGTCTTTTTACGACTTAAGCTACCTCCGGGAAATCTGTATATTGTGGTTTTGTAATGAAATCTGTTATTAATAAAACGCTCTGCTTTCAACAAATCATTTATAAAATTAGTTGGAGAGTTGTATAAATAAGTATAATTGTGCGTGTACGAATGATTTCCAATAACATGACCCTCATCAAGTATTCGCTTGTAGATGCTGTCTAAATTGTTCTGAGGCAGCACAAAGAAGGTTGCTTTAATTCCGTTGCTTTTTAACGTATTTAAAATCGAAACTGTAATGTTTTTTGACGGGCCGTCATCAAAGGTCAAATAGGCTATCTTCTGGTTCTTTTTTGCCGTGGCGCTTGCGGAATCAGATCCGCATGCCAAAATCAGCGATACAGAAACAATACAAATGAGCACTACACTGAAAAGATTCGTTCTAGTACACATAATGTCATCTCCAAAGACAATGGGCTTAGTAAATCTAGTATTATGTTAAATGCTCGGTATTATTCTTTTGCAGTGTGGTGCTTTATTCCAGCGTAATTTTCATTGTACATTCTATTTAACTTTGCTCATATGATAGGGAAATGTTTTTGATGCTGCAACTACTCCAAATAGGAGGCAGAATCGGTTATTTTGAATTATCATCCTTATTAAAATCAGCAAGGGGATTGCTGTCCACTGCATTTTTCAACTGATTGCTGTCTAGATGGGTGTAGATCTGCGTAGTAGCAATGCTTTCATGACCGAGCAGTTCCTGCAGCGCTCTGATATCTACATTGCCGTATTTGTACATCAGCGTTGCTGCCGTATGACGAAGCTTGTGGGTGGAGTAGCGCTCAGGATCCAGTCCGGCGGATTTGATATACTTTTTCACGATCTTTTGAACAGATTCCTTGCTGATTCGCTGTCTGCGCTCACTTAGAAACAAAGCATTACGATCCTTTACACCGTTATTTGGACGCACCCTCATATAATCCTCCAAAGCCTTGATACAAGCGTTGTTCAGAGGAACGCTGCGCTCTTTGTCGCCCTTGCCGATGACGGACAGTACAGTTCCTTTGATATTACTCAGGTTGATTCCGACCAATTCGGACAGACGCAGTCCGCAATTGAGAAAAATTGTAATAATCGCATAATCACGCTCTGAAAACTGACCCTCAACGGAGTTCAGCAATTGCTTGCTTTCCTCAATATTCAGATACCTTGGCAGCCGCTTGAGTATCTTTGGAGATTCCAGCTCGGTGGCAGGATTCGTATCAAGAAGCTTTGCCTTGTATGTCAGATATTTAAAAAAGGATTTCAAACTGGCGACCTTTCTGGCACGCGCATAAGAGGAGTTGTCGCGGTCATTGCTGACATATGCCATAAATGCGTATAAATCGCTTAATGAAATGGACTGAATAAAAGGGACGTCAATATCAGTAATCTGTATATCATCGAATTCCGTCTTTTTATCGACCAGATTGCGGTGAAGCTTCATAAACCGAAGAAAGACTCTAATGTCATAGAAATAAACCTGAACCGTATTAACAGATTTTCCTCTGATGGTTTGCATATAGCTTAAAAAATCTCTGAGCAATGGAGGCATTTCATATTCGCTGAAATTTTTCATATGTAACCTCAATATGTATCAATTTATGATATATTTATTTTATTATTTACATTATACCTTTTTTACTCATTTTAGCAAAGGTTGTGAATTTGCCTGTTTTTGCTCCCCCATATTACGCGAAATTATTATTTCGCGTAATTACATATAATTTTTCTCTTAGCTTTCGTGCTTTACAGGCACAACAGTACTAATTGCTTTACAGAATAGATTTTGAGTGATAAAGTAATATTAGTTTAGGTTATGTATATTTATTCTATTTCAAAGGAGTAATAACAATATATGCTAAAGCTGAACAATATTAAACTTCGATCAAAGTTCCTCTTCCCCGTTATAAGTCTTTTGATTGTTTTAGTTTCTGTATGTGTACTATCCGTCTCTTTTGTTCAGTCATTATCGTACACTTTGATAAATGAACTATACGATGAGATGCATAAATCACAATACTGGCTCCTGAACGCAGACCGTGACTTTTACCAGTCCATGGTAGACTACATGAAGCTGGATAATGTCGCTGGTGAAACAGATAAAATAGATGAAATTATCAAGTCCTATGAAGAAAACATGGCTCAGACATATGACCGTGTTAAGCAAGCCCAGGATATTTTGATTAAAGATCAACAGATATATACTACATATAACTTAGGTCAACTGTTCGATGACTTCTACATAAACTATGAGGCTTGGAAAGCTTACAACAATGAGTCAGATCATAGTCCACAAAAAGATGCAGCCTCCATTGTAATGTTTGATACTGCCAGAAATAACCTCGACCAGCTTCAAAATATATTGGATAAGCACAGTTTGGAAATAGTCCAGAAGGGTACTTACGCCGTACGTAACATGAAAATCAATATAGTAATTATTTCTGTTTTTGCTGTGCTTCTCTCTTTATTGTTAAGCATGGTCGTTATACTAAATATTAATAAGAGAACAAAAATTGCGGTGAACTTATTGGAAACCACAGCTGCCTTTGACTTGAAATACGACGCAAATCATGAAAAGCACTATAAAGATAAGGATGAATTCGGTACGATCATCGCCTCAGGCGGTAATATAAGGAAAGAATTCAGACATTTGGTCCGCGGTGTTATTGAGGAAATGGAATTGCTCAATGAAGCTGTTGATATTACCGATAAAAGAATGACTAATCTAGAAAACAGTATCGAAGATATATCATCAACTACTGAGCAATTATCAGCCGGCATGGAAGAAACAGCTGCTTCAACCGAGGAGATGAATGCAACCTCTGCCGAAATAGAAAGCGCTATCATAAGCATTGCAGAAAAAGCGCTGAATGGCTCACTTACAGCGAATGAAATCAATGAAAGAGCAGATTCGCTGAACGAAAGCTTTCAATCTTCCTATGAAAAGGCAAAGAAAATATTTGATGAGGTCAATGCAAAGCTTGGACAGGCATTGGAGGATTCAAAAGCAGTTGCGCAGATCAGTACGCTGGCTGACGCCATCCTGCAAATTGCTACGCAGACCAACCTTCTTGCTTTAAATGCAGCAATTGAAGCTGCCAGAGCAGGTGAAGCAGGAAAAGGCTTTGCCGTTGTTGCCGATGAGATCAGAAAGCTTGCTGAAGACTCCAAGAACACCGTTTCTGAGATTCAGACTGTAACCAGGATAGTAACAAGCTCTGTTGAAAATCTTGCTGAAAATTCAAATGAGCTTCTTACCTTTGTATCCAATGACGTTAACGCGGATTATGAAACGATGCTCAGTGCAACAGTGCAATATAATAAAGACGCAGACAGAATCAACGAACTGGTTACAGACTTAAGTTCAACCTCCGAAGAGCTGATGGCTTCCATCCAGAATATGCTCAAGGCTATAAATGAAGTCACTCAGGCAGCAAATGAAGGTGCTTCAGGTACATCCAATATTGCAGAGCGAACTTCTGCAATCATACATGACTCCGGTGATGTCGCTATGAGTCTTAAAAAGACAAAAGAAACTGTAAGTACACTGTTGCAACGGGTTTCCAAATTCCAGATTAAATAATACAAAGCCGGTTTATTCGATAATAATGTTCAGCCGGAAATGTTGCGCTTTAATACTTTTTCCTTAGCCTCCCCTACCCTTGCTGAAAGATTTTTGCCGCAGAGGCTGACATAGCTGCACAACCCACAATTGATGCATTTTTCCGGCCTGTACTTCTTTACATTTTCATATTTCTTCTTATCAACCAGCTCTGCGATTCTTTGAACAATCAGGCCTTGCGGACAGCTGGTTGTACAGGCATTGCAGTTTGAACACAGCGGGGATTCTTTGTATCTGGGTATGTCAGACACGGCTATAAAGTTGGTATCTTTCCTTACAACCTCATCTTCTTCAGCCATATGAGCCTGCATGATCCCCCCGCCGGTAAATACAGGATACCCATCCGGATAAACTGCTTCCAATATATCCATGATGCGCTGTCCTGATTTTACTCTGACAACTGCGGCTGTGCCGGCTTTCAGGCTGGCAACTGTGATATATTTTGCATCCGCTTTCCTGTTAAGAAACACAGCTTCGTATACTGCCAACACGGTCTGCACATTAAGCACCAGAATTCCAAGCTTTGCGGGAATGAAATCAGCCGGGATTTTTCTACCGATAACATTTTCTATCAATGTTTTTTCAAATCCAACCGGGTAATAATTCCTTACCTTATGGATCCTTACATCATCGGGAAATGAAAATCCCTCTGTATTTTTGACAGCAAGAAAGATATCTGAGAAGTTCATACAATGAGAAATTGCGCGAATCCCCTTATAAATATCCTCCGACCTTCCGCGAAGCAGCCATTTGTCATGCACCAACCCCGGATCGCACTCTACCGCATTGACAATAAGAAACTTCTTTTTTACATTGGAGGACAGTACGGTTTTAATCTTCTCAGCTGTCGGAAAGCCTCCTCCTCCCAATCCATATACAGAATTTGCTTCAATTCGTTCCAAAACCATTTCCGGTGATAGTTTATCCAGCAATTCAAGCTCTTCTCCCCCCTGCTCCTCAATGATTCTATCTCCCGTAAGATTCACAGCAGGCTGGTTCAGATTAAAAGCTGTAAAGGGATTTCTTACAGGTACAGGATAGTAAAACAGAGTTCTTCTGGCTATGCTTAAATAATCATCGATCAGGTAGGATATCAGATTAAAAATCAAAAGCATCAGAGGAAAAGTCGTGGCCGGATCTTCTGTCAGTATGGGGAGAAATCCAATCAGGAACCCTCCGATCAAGCCCACAGATTTTTGTGGTGTAACTGTTACAGGATCCGTGATAACAATAGAGCCAAAAAATATGCTATTTACCAGAAGTATCTGCCAGGATGAAATATCACCTGTGAAATAAGCGAGAAGCATCCCGATGAAATACCCCAATGTCATAAAGGGCCTGAAAAGAATAAACGGAAGTGACAGTATCAGTCCGGGTATCAGAAACACAGACGGTTCGATCGGCATATGTTTTCCAGCAAAGAAGAGGCATGTAACCAGGTACCCAACAATAGCCGGATTCATGGAATTTTTACCTGTCCCGCCCCAAAGCTGCTTAGCAGCGATAATAGCGGCGAATACTCCGATGAGTCTGCACCACAGAGGAATGCCCGGCGTAATGATATGTAATATCGCTGCTGTAACGGCTGCAGATACTGAACAAACAAACCTTTTGTGTCTGATATAGCCAGCTGTGGCGTCCAGGATCAGAGAGACCGAAAGTAAAGCCACAAAAGGCGGAATATCGGAAGGATTCTTGAACCACAACGGATACAGATACAGGAGTATGGTAATAAAGAGCACAGACATAATATGTTCATTTGACCATCGGTATCTGATAAGCGGGTAAGCTTTCATTATTTCACTCCTGCCAAAAATCCATGCAGCTTATGGATCCCGGAACCGAACAGCATCATTGGACATGCAACAGCAGTCTCGATACCGGCTTGTTTGCACTCGTCCAAAAGCGACTGATCAGCAGTCTTTCCCCTATGGAACAATATCTTTTTGACACCGCTGTCTTTCATCTGTTTGACCGCTGTTTTTGCATTGTCATTATTCAGAAGAACGTATGCTGTTGTTGGGATTTTGGGAAGCTCACGGATATCGTGATAAACCTTGACATCATATTTTACTGAAGACTTGGGATTAACCGGGTACACTTTCATTCCCGCATCAGTGAATGCCTTATAGATCATGTTACTGAACTGCGGCGTGCGGCTCGAATACCCCATGAACAGAATATCCTTCTCATTAAAAAAATCATTTTTCAGGTTTTTCATAAATGCAACTCCCTACTAATATAATTGGGCTTGTTTATTACTGATGTAATATACGAGTAGAAATGAGTTTTGTTTTATTAATTTCCCTAATAAAATTACTTGCTGTTTTCAAATACAAGCAGACATTTATCCGCACGGTATTTTGCAATTACAAACTCAACAAGCTGTCCGCTTTTAGAATAAAGAAGGTTTTCAATCTTAATCAGCGGAAGTCCTCTTTGAACCTGGAGATGCTGCGCCTCAGTCTGATCGGTGTATACGATCTCCAGGGTGCTTTTCGTCCTGACAGGTAAGAGAGGATATTTGCCCCTTAAAATTTCATAGGAAGGTTTCTTCGCTTCGATATCCTCTATGATCTCAGGAAAGAGCAACAGAGGAATGTATGAGACATTGTATGATAACACACTGTTTTTATCTGCTGTGAGAAATCGAATCTCTGCCACTTCACTGTTTTTAGAGTAGTTATGACTTGAGAATATGCTCTCAAGACAAGGAACTTCATTCATCTTGACAGCCCGTATTGACATTATGTTGTGTTGACCTGGATCCTGATTGTCCAGAATAGAATCTGTAAACCCGGTGAAGTTCTTAATATCCACCATGGACTTTGACTTTGCAACGAAGGTACCTTTCCCCTTTTCCTTATACAAATAGCCGTTGTTGGTCAATTCACTGATGGCCTGACGTACGGTCGGCCTGCTGATATCGTACTGCTCGCAAAGCTCCTGTTCTGAGGGGATTTTTGATTCCTCCCGATATTCTCCCGTTTCAATTTTACTGATGATAAGATTTTTCAACTGAGAATATAAAGGCACATTACTGTATTTATTGATCACCGTGATCCCTCCAAGTGTTTAGTAAGCATAGCAGCACATAATTACATCCTTACTAATTCTATCTGATTTATATATGCAATTCAACATAAATCTACCCAATATTGAATATTATTTTTCAACATTTCATACAAAATAATATCAGGCTATCATACCTTCAAATCAGAGTGGATGTTTTTTGTTTCTATGCTTAAAATACTTGGACGGACAACCGATTCAATAAATTCTTCGACCTGCTGAACACATCGGCCAATATAGTCGGATGGTTTCATTACCTCCATAATCTCTTCAAGGGTTAAACCAAAGATAGGGTCCGAAGCAATCCGTTCTGCCAGATCGTTTTTCAGCCCATAGAGCTTGACTTGTTTTCCCGCCTCCATAGAATGGATTCGGATCCTCTCATGGAGCTCCTGCCTGTCCCCGCCTTTTTTGACTGCTTCCATCATGATATTCTCTGTAGCCATGAACGGCAGCTCATCAAGAATATGCTTCTCGATGACTTTTGGATAAACAACCAGCCCGCTTGCTATATTCAGATAAATGTTTAATATTGCGTCTACCGCAAGAAATGCTTCCGGTATACTGATCCGCTTATTTGCGGAATCGTCCAGCGTTCTTTCAAACCACTGCGTTGCTGCAGTAATAGCAGGGTTCAATGTATCAACCATGACATACCTGGCAAGTGAGCTAATCCGCTCTGCACGCATTGGGTTTCGTTTATAGGCCATGGCGGAGGAACCGATCTGTTTGTCTTCAAAGGGTTCCTCCATCTCCTTCATGCTTTGAAGCAGCCGCATATCGTAACTGAATTTACTGGCGCTCTGCGCTATTCCGGAAAGAACGTTCAACACTCTGCTGTCCTGCTTTCGGGTATATGTCTGACCGGAAACGGCGTAGACGCTTTCAAAGCCCATCTTTTGTGCGATCAGGCTTTCTAGCCTCGCTACCTTTTCGCCATCATTGTCAAACAAGCTCATAAAGCTGGCCTGTGTACCGGTAGTGCCTTTATTGCCCAACAGTTTCATGGAAAACAGAACATATTCCAGATCCTTCAGGTCGATCAGCAGGTCCTGAAGCCACAAACTGGCCCTCTTCCCCACCGTCACCATCTGAGCGGGCTGATAATGGGTAAAGCCCAATGTGGGAAGACTTCTGTATTCCATTGCAAAATCCGCAAGCTTCGACATGACCGCGCCGAGCTTTTTTCGAATCAGCTCAAGGGCGTCACGCATGATAATGATATCTGTATTATCGCCGACGTAGCATGAGGTCGCACCGAGATGGATGATTGCCCTGGCATTGGGACACTGCTCCCCGTATGCATGCACATGTGCCATGACGTCATGGCGTACTTCCTTTTCTATTCTTTCTGCAGTTTCATAGTTGATGTCGTCCTTATATTTTTTCAATTCGTTGATCTGTTCATCGGTAATGCCGAGCCCAAGCTCCTTCTCCGCCTCGGCAAGGGCAATCCACAGCCTTCTCCATGTTCTGAACTTCTTGTCCGGTGAGAACAGCTCCTGCATTTCATTACTGGCATATCTTGCATTGAATGGACTTTCGTATGTGTTTCTCAAATGAACCACCTCCGGGTCAGATTTAACCTATGGGATATCAAAAAAATTGCGGGATAGCTTTCATCCCGCCAGATACTTATAAATATGAGATTTATCATCCTGGAGGATGCTTCACCCATAAAAATTATAATATTGTTTTCGCTGTAATGCAAATTTTTATCAAACTATTTTGCAGTTTCCAGCAGTTTTTTGATCGAGACGATCTGTACACAAATACAGAGCAGTTCCATCGCTGTCTTTAATTCAGACACAGGCGGCAACGTTGGAGCGATTCTTATGTTCCTGTCCTGAGGATCCTTCGAATAAGGGAAGGTTGCGCCTGCAGGCGTCATGATGACCCCTGCGTCTGCTGCCAGTTTTAGTGTAGCCGCCGCACATCCCGGCATCGTGTTAAAGCTGATAAAATAACCTCCGTTGGGCTTATTCCAACTGGCAATGTTTTTGCCTCCAAGCTCGGATTCCAGAATATCAAGCACCATATCAAACTTCGGTTTTAATATGGCTGCATGTTTTTTCATGTGATTGAGAATTCCATCCATATTCTTCAGGAAGCGGACATGCCTGAGCTGATTCATTTTATCCGGTCCGATGGTCTTGATTCCCAGAAGCTTTTTTGTCCATGCAATATTATTTTCACTTGCGGCCATCATTGCGATACCCGCACCGGGAAAAGTGATCTTGGAGGTGGATGCAAATATAAATACTCTGTCCGGATTACCGGCAGCTTTGCAGGCTTCCATCATATTCTTTAAATGATCCGGCTGATCGGTCAGATGATGCACAATGTAAGCATTATCCCAGAATATTCTGAAATCAGACGCAGCGGTCTTCATATTAGCCAGCCTGTCTACTACTTCATCAGAATAGGTTATGCCGTCGGGATTGCTGTATTTAGGCGTACACCAGATCCCTTTAATAGAATCGTCTTGCGCCACAAGCCGTTCGACTGCTTCCATATCCGGACCATCCTGTTTCATGTTAACCGTAATCATCTCTATCTGAAAAAGCTCCGTAATGGCAAAATGTCTGTCGTACCCCGGACTCGGGCATATGAACCTGACCACCGGCAGCTTCCCCCAAGGCTTGCCGCCACAAACACCAAACATCATGGCTCGTGCAATAGTATCATACATAATACTCAGACTGGAATTTCCTCCGAGGATAATCTCCTTCGGGCTTACCTCAAGCATTTGTGCAAAAAGCTCCTTAGCCTCCGGAATCCCGTCAATCAGGCCGTAATTGCGTGTGTCGGCGCCTGATGGAGTCCTAAAATTATCTGAAGCCGCATGAAACTCAAGCATCTCCATGGACAAATCCAGTTGATCAGCGCCCGGTCTTCCTCTTGACATGTCAAGCTTAAGATTTTTGGATTCAAATTCTTCATATTTTTTATTCAATGTAGTCAGCAATTCCTGAAGCTCGGCCTTACTGAGTCCTGCTAAATCCAACATCGAAGCACCCCCACGATTTATGCATTTCTGATATTTTATTATATTTACATCAGATATGCAAGTCATGTTTGCGAAAAATTCAAAATAATTTCACGCTAAATAGTTTAAACGAAAATATTGCAGGATGCGTATGCTCATCATTCAAATTTCAAGGAAGTACAGTTTTATTTTAATGATATTAAAGCAGGATTTGTTTGATCACTCTCATAAAATTCAATCCGGCGATTTTTTCAAGAAGACCGGTGCTGTAGTTGAGCTGCTCAAGCCTTTCAAAAAGCGCCGGTATGCATTGAGTACCTTCCAGGCCTTCAGGTGTGCACTCAATTCCGTCAAAATCGGCTCCGATTCCGATATGGTTTTCTCCTGTTATGGAACAGATATGCTCAATATGTTTGACAACATCGTCCAGGCCTGCTTGATCAGTATTGTTCAAAAACCGGGGATAGAAATTTATCCCGACAACACCTCCATTGGCTGCAATAGCTTTCAGCTGAGAATCATTCAGGTTCCTGACATTATCGCATATTGCTCTGGCATTGGAATGAGAAGCGATCACAGGCTTTGAGGCCAGGGAAATTACATCATGAAAGCTTGCTTCACATAGATGTGAAACGTCAATGATCATACCTAACCTGTTCATTTCAGCCACAACCTGTTTTCCGAAGCCTGTCAGTCCCCCGCCATGTTCCACCTCTGCCCCATCCGCAAGCAAATTACGGTAATTCCATGTCAGGAGTATGCTTCTGACACCCAGCCTGTAAAGCTGTCTCAAAATGGACAATTCTCCATTCAGGCATTCTCCACCCTCAACAGAGAGTAACGCCGCGACTTTTCCCTCCCTGATTGCCCTTCCGATCTCCTGTGCATTTGTACAAACGGCAAATTGTTTTTCATGCTGCTCCTGAGCCCGGTAAACCTCATCAATAATTGAAAGAACTCGTGCGAGTGCATTGTCCCTGAATTTAACCGGGTCAGAAAAAGCTGCAAAGAATTGAACACGCTCACCGGACTGAAGCAGCCGTTCTATGTCGAGGTGAAAAGAGTTGCGGTAAAGCTCCGCTCCCTGCTCATATACGGACAGGGCGGTATCACAATGGGCATCTATGATCAGCATCAGAAAGCACTCCTTATCAGTACAATATCTTTCACCCTGAATTCTTCATTGAATCTCTGCCCGGTGACCTCAACAATATCAAACCTCATATTTTTTTCTCCCGAATTCTTCTGCTTCAGGTAAATCCATGCCAGCTTTCTCAGCTTTTCTCTTTTAGTATATCCCACAGCCTCCGAAGGTGTGCCGAAAAGGCTTCCGGTTCGTGTTTTAACTTCTATAAAGCAAATATATTCATTTTCAGCAGCAACAATATCAATTTCGCCAAAACGACCAGCTCTGAAATTTCTGTCCAATATGATAAATCCGTTTTTCTCAAGATAATCAACCGCAAGTTGCTCGCCGACACTTCCAAAACGCCTGTTATTCATTATATTCTCCTGTGCTGTCCCATTTTTCTTTATACGAGCTATCCAGCTGACTGACAAAAACCATAATCTGCGCAACGACCTCGTACAGTTCTTGCGGGATCTCATCGCCAATTTTCAGATAATTCAGAGTATGCGCAAGCGTAGCGTCTTCATATAAAGGAACGTCGCTTTCAATAGCCTTCTCAATGATTTTTTCAGCTATCTCGCCCTTCCCTAAAGCTACGATCTCAGGTGCGCCTCCCTTTTGGGGCGAGTATTTTAATGCCGCCGCCTCTTTAATTTTTTTCTTTTCCATAAGAGCAGCCTCCTATATTCGGTAATCCACCTTACCGTAGTTTTCGCTAGCGATTCCGTTCAGGAGTCTTTCCTGTTGAATGGGCGTTGTTGCGGCGTCAATGATCGCATATCTGACGCCGGCCAGCTTGTAACCGCAGGCGGCAAGCCCTGTGTAAAGGTCTTTAATCTGCGTCTTTATAAAGTCATTTATTTGTTTGCTCTCTGTTCTGAGGTTGACTGTGATGTTGCTGTTCTTTATATCCAAAAGCGTCTCCACCCTGCCCATATTGACAGTATCCAATGAAATGAACATGACTGTATCATTCGGATCGATTTTCTTTTTGTTCCGCCGACGATTCATAACATAAAGCTCTGCCGTAGTGTCATGGCCTGCCAGATTGACAGGCATCTGATAGTACAGGATATTGCTGGCGTTCATCTGATGGAGCAGTCTTTGCGTGTCCTCTATCTGTGTGGCGGCTGCGGAAAGACCTTCCCTTGCCACGAAGCCCAGATCTTCAGAGGACTGAACGGTTGCTTTCATCAGTTCCAGCTTTTCGTTTAATTCATTATTAATCTTATTTGCATCCAGCTCGGACGATAGCTTTTCTGAATCCGTTTTTACAAATATGTCCCTGACAGCTTCAATAAGCTTTGAAAAACGCTCTGCGGTTTCGCTTTCCGATTGTTTAGTCTTATTGATTTCATGACCGGTTTCCGCTTGTAATGCAGTAAATAAGCCAGATCGGGCTGATACGGAGGATTCGGGCCCGAAAATGGCTTTGCCAGTCGAGGCGGAGTTCACAGAATTCTCTGGAGACATGCCTAAGACCGCATTTTCCCGAGATGCTGCGAAAACGTCAGCTGACGGTTGAGAATCCTCTCCTGACACGCTTTGCGCAATAACTGACAAATCGGATAACGAAACAGACCTCCGGTCTGTATTCGGAGCACCGGAATGGTTGGAAGCCGGAATGGCAGCCGTATCGTTCTTAATTTCGGCACTTTGAATCTGTGCGGATGGTTCAGCAGAATTCTTTTCCGTACCGGTTGCGTTTAACTGAGACGCGTTTAGCTGAGCCACGTTAGGCTGAGCCGCGTTTGCCTGATTCGGATTTGCCTGATTCGCATCGAAAACGTTTGACTGATTTGCAGCGATAGTGTTTACCTGATTCGTTCCGGCCGCGTTTGCCTGATCAGCCAAAGCCGGGTTCGCCAGTACCGTGTAAGTCTTATCCGCCCCGGCTGGGTTAGCACGATCCAGTATGGTCTGTACTTCCTTAAGCTGTTGCCCCAGCTTCACATCGCCTTCGAGCAGCCTTGAAAGCAGTTCGACGTCAGCCCTGTCTGCGTTAAGCCCTTTCAATGTCATGAACACAGCCTTCTCGCTATTTAAAGCAGGTTCGCTGCTTAACAACTCAGCAGCTTGCTTCAGATGCTCGGCAGTAACGGGAGCGCCGGCTTTCAGGAATTCGGCAGCAAGCCCCAGATTTTGCGTATCAGGCTTTATTTGAATCGTTTCCAGCAATTGCTTCAATGTTTCCGGATTTGACTCGATCATTTGTGACAGTTTCTTGACAGATTCAAGATATAATGTGCCTTCAAGCTTGGATGAAACGGCAAGCATAACCGTATCACCGGCTTTTGCATTCATAGCCTCCAGCATTGCGGCCCGCATGACTGTTCCGTCAAAAAGCTTAAGGACAACTTCGTCTGAGGTGATTTCAAGGACCTTTGCCCTGATTACATCGCCGGGATTCAGGCGGCTCATAAGATCGCCGACATTAGTTTTAGCCGAAGCGAGAATATTGGCATAACCGTCTATGCGCATTTGAAACTCCTTTACATATCAAAACCCAAGTTTCATCCGGTAAAATTTTTTGTGAAGCTTATTCTATGTATCGGACAAATTCCATACTTTTTTATAGCATTAATGTGTTCGGCAGTTCCATAGCCTTTGTGTTTTTTAAAACCGTATTCGGGATATTGACTATCTGCCTCGGTTATCATACGATCCCGGTACACCTTGGCAATAATGGACGCCGCAGCGATGGAGATGCTTAGTTCATCACCTTTTATAATCGGGGTCTGAGGTATGTCAAGATCGTCAAGCTTGATGGCATCAATCAGCAAAATATCAGGCTTTAAGTCCATCTGCTCTACAGCCATCTTCATGGCAAGCTTCGTGGCATTCAATATGTTGATTTCATCAATGAGTTTTTCATCCACAATGCCGATGCCGTAAGAAACAGCCCGATCAAGGATAATGTCATAAAGCTTGTCCCTTTTGGCAGGACTCAGCTTTTTTGAATCATTAACACCTTCGATCAGACAATTCTCCGGCAGCATGACACAAGCAGCAACAACAGGCCCCGCAAGAGGCCCTCTGCCTGCTTCGTCGATGCCTGCCACATTGTAATATCCCTGTGAGATAGCCTCCGCCTCATATCTGCTCATTCTTTTCAGTCGTTCCAGTTCTTTTTCACGATCTGCCGGCTTCATCATTTATTTCCCCCCACCTGATACAGGCTGCTCCAAAGTGATTTTTCCGATCTTCCCTCCCCGGAATTCATCCAGAAGAATAATAGCGATCCTTCTCAAATCAATTTCTCCTCCCGGCAGCATACATCCCCTATTTTTCCCGGCTGCCTCAAGTAACTCATGTCCGGTCAGTCCTTCTATGCTTTGCAGCTTGTATCGCCTGGCAAAAATTGCGGGATATTCGGCAGAAAGCTTTTGCGCTAATGCGGCTGCCACTTCCGTCACATCCATGATATCATCCTTGATGGCTCCGGTAAACGCAAGATTCAGCGCAATATTCTGATCGTCGAATTTAGGCCACAGGATCCCCGGAGTGTCAAGAAGATCAATCTCGGGATTCAGCCGGATCCACTGCTTACCTTTTGTCACACCCGGTTTGTCGCCGGTCACAGCTACAGCCTTACCTGCAATCTTATTAATAAAAGTTGATTTACCCACATTGGGTATTCCGACGATCATTGTTCTGATCGGTCTGAAAAGCCTGCCCTTTTCCCTGTCCCGTTCGAAGCGGTCCTTCATCATAGCCTTTAGCTGGGCCTTCAGCTTGTTTAGGCCGGCGCCTTTGATTGAATCCACAAATATGGCCTGCACACCGCGGCTTTTGTACCAAACGGCCCATTCCTCCGAGCGTTCGGCATCTGCGGTATCAGCCTTGTTTAGAACAAGCAGGCGTGGTTTGTTCTGAATAATGGAGTCTATTTCGGGATTTTTACTGCTGTCAGGAATCCTTGCATCGAGCAGCTCCACTACTACATCCACCAGCTTAAGATTTTCTGCAAGCAAACGCCTGGTTTTTGCCATATGACCCGGAAACCATTGAATATTCATCATTTATCCTTCCAAAAAAATCAGAATTAAAGCAAAAGGGAACCTTCCGGTCCCCTCCATACTTATGATTCTTTAGATTCTCTAACTTGAAGCTTTTCTTTGATCTTCGCAGCCTTACCAACCCTGTCGCGCAGGAAGTACAGTTTAGCTCTCCTGATCTTACCTTTTCTCACTACCTCAATGGTAGCGATCTTGGGAGAATGAACCGGAAGGATTCTTTCCACCCCTACGCCATAAGATACTCTTCTGACTGTAAAAGTTTCCTTGATCCCTGCACCCTTCTTTGAGATAACGGTACCTTCAAATATCTGAATTCTTTCTCTGGTTCCTTCTTTAACCTTCAGGTGCACCTTCACATAGTCGCCTATGCCGAGAACCGGCAAATCCGTTCTAATTTGTTCCTGTTCCAATGCTTTGATTATATCCATTGATGTTTCCTCCTCTCTTGCCAGGACGTTCATCAATGCTTTATAAGCACCAGCGGACCGTCCGTATTACACACGTCAAAAATTATACCATATAGAAGGTTTATTTGTAAAGCACAAAAAAATTTTTCAGCTTCCTGCCGCCAGCTCTGCCAGCAGATTATCAATCCCTGCGGAGCTTATATCTGTGGGACAAATGCCGGGGATTGTTGGCAGAAGGTATTCCAGCTCAGCTGCAATTGATTTTTGACTTAATAATACCCGTTCATACTCAAGATAATTATCGCCTGCTTTAGCAAGACTAACCGCCTTTAATTTTAGCTGATGCTCAAGTATAGTCAGGTTTTCCTTTATAAAGCGGTTATTGATTGTTATACCCGATATTTCTTCATTTAACATGATTATTTTTTTATTCAGAGAACGTTTTTTATGAAAAAATACAATCGGAAAGGTTAATTTTCCGGTTTGTTTTTCATCTTTGATGAATTCATACCATGAATTGATAGATTCCGTGATCTCATTGTATATCGCCCGGATTTTGTCAACGTTCCTGTGATAACTATCCATTACAGATAGCAACTTGTCCTGCTCCTCTTTAAAGGCTTGCTCAAAAAAAGCACCGGACGTTTTTTCAGCATCAGCTGCAGCAACAGCAAGCTGTTCATATAAATCTTTAAGTGCAGAAAGCAGTATTACTGCCAGCTCTTTTCGTCGTAATACTTTTACTTTATCCATGTCTTAGCCTTCCTTTTCAGCATTACATTTTAGCCTTCCTTTTTCTCACTAAGGTACCTTGCCGCTACCCAACCGGTTCGGCCGTCATTCGATTCTATATAGTACCATGTCCCGCCGGATGCATCGGTTTCTTGCTTCGATAGGTATATAACAATACTTCCAAAGGCTAATGAATTATTGCCCACCTTTTTAGAATTGGGATCAGGTAATTCCCTTATATTCAACCCCTTTTTAGCTGTAACAGAGTACTTCATCCTCTTTTCTGCAGCCGGGTCGGAAGGATCAGCTTTATTTTGCACATCCGCTAATTTCAACCCTCCGCCGCTTTCTGCCTGCTTCCATTCGTTTATGCCGGAGAGCCTGTTGAACTCACTTAATGCATAAGCATAATAATCCTTGACCTTTTGTATTGTATTATTTTGAACTTCTATTAAATCAACCGACCAATATTTGTTTGTAAATGCCCTTCCGTAGTCTGTGAAAGCGAGGAGCGAATATGCCGCCAAAAGTATGCAAATAATCGCCAGCTTGTGTTTACGAGCAAATCTAAAAGGAAAAAATAAAATGTAAAAAATATAAAAGAAAAATCTTTTAGTAGAATCAAAAAACGTATTCATTCTTATTTTTTTCCTTTCTTCTTTTCTTCCGTGGATTTTTGGATGCTTTATTTTCGAGTATTTTATTCTTAAATTATTTATTTCCTCATCTTTAATTGCGGAATCTGTAATTACCATACTTTTCGACTTTGCGCGTTTTTTATCAGATTGCTTTTTCAAAAAGGCGTAAATTTTTCTGCCAATTAGCACAGGGAGCTTGATAATAAATACCGGCACTGCACATAATGCAGCTAACAAATTCTTGATAAGCCTTGAGCCAAACGCTGAAAACCATTTTTTCAGATCAAAATCAGATTCAAAAAAAGCGTCTCTTTCCAATATGGTTTCGTCAGAATCAAGCTGAATATCTGAATATGATTGACTGGATGTAAAGTCAAACTCGACGGAAGGGCACAAATCTTCCTGCTTTATTGAGTATAGTTCCTTAAAGCTTTCGCTGCCGTTGAAGGCATTTAAATATTTGTTACTTATAAAATTATCGCCTATCCGCTTCTTTGTAATTGATTTAAGAACCCATGCGGCCAGATATTTATTTTCTTCACTTTCAACGGGATCATCAATTACTTCCTTAAGAACATATATACAATTTTGGTCATTCAGCTTCTGCAGGCGCAGGATAGCAAGCCTGCGAATATATTCATCAGGATTCCTCAAATAATAATCCAGTTCCTTGGCACTGTGAAGCTTTTCAATTATTCTTTCTGTTTCCCTCTCACTGCGGTACCATTCGGGCAGGGAATTCAGATTGAATTCAGAAACCGGCAAGAATTTTTCACCCCTTATATACGTATTTTGATAAATATACATATATATTTTAGCATTTGCCGGCTAAGAGATATGTAGTATAATGCTCCCTATTTCAATAGGTTTAAAGATTCATTTTCCAATAGTGAATTTGGTCTATTCATTCTCAACGTCTTGCTCCAGGAGCTTTTTATCCTCCTTCGTGAGCTCCAGTTTCTGATAAAGGTCAGGTCTTCTTTCGCGCGTTCTTTTCAAAGCCTGCAGCCTTCGCCATTTGTTAATATTGGCATGATGTCCTGACAACAGCACTTCAGGAACCTGCTTTCCCATAAAGTCGTAAGGTCTGGTGTATTGGGGGTATTCCAGGACTCCGTCTTTGTGCGACTCTTCCCCGTAGGAAGCTTCATTAGACAGGACGCCTGGAATCGTTCTGCTGATCGCATCCACAAGGACCATGGCCGGAAGCTCTCCTCCTGTCAGGACATAATCACCTATGGACACCTCTTCGTCCACCAATTCCGTCAGGATACGTTCGTCCACTCCCTCATAATGTCCGCATAACAGGATCATATGCTTGTGAACCGACAGCTCCTCAACAAGCTTCTGATCCAGACGCTTTCCCTGCGGGCTCATATAAATGCAATGGGGCTTATAATCCAAATCGCGGACAATAGCCTGATATGCATCGTATATCGGCTGAGCAAGCATTACAAGACCGTTTCCGCCTCCATACGGATAATCGTCAGTCTTTTTATGCTTGTCTTTTGAAAAGTCACGGATATTATGTGCGGTTACCGTAATTAATCCGCTCTCCTGCGCGCGTCCTGTTATACTGCTTCCAAGGACGGTATCAAAAATCTCCGGGAAAATTGTTAAAATGTCAAACTTCATCATCCAGCAATCCTTTCGGGATAACCACATCGATTCTCTTTTGTTCGGGCGAAATACTTCGAACGACGCTCTTGAGCGCCGGCAGCAATATTTCTTTCCCAGATGAATTCCTTACAATATACACGTCATTGCTGCCGGTTTGCAGAACATCTGCAAGCTCTCCGAGCAGCGCACCCTTTTCGTCAAACACACTGCAACTGAGAAGGTCGCATATAAAAAATGAATCCGCAGGCAGCTTCACGGCATTTTTGCGGTCAACCAGCACAAAACAGTCCCTGTATTGATTTGCATCATCCGGGGAGTCAACGCCGGAGAATTTAATCATGACAAAACCCTTAGTGTACTTGACCTGTTGGATAGTATGCTTGTTCATCCCGCCATCTTTTTCGATATACACCCATTCCAGTTCGTTAAATCGATGAGGATCGTCCGTCAGCGGGATTAGCTTCACCTCGCCCCTGACGCCGTGTGTATTTACAATTTTTCCTATCTGCAGATATTCAACCATGCCAACTCACCTTTATATACGTTTGCATTAAATAAAATCTCGGGGGCATCGAGCCCCACTCGATTTTTGTCAGATTCCGCTATAACGGAATGACAATTAATAAAAAAGGTGTTGCGTAAACACCTTTTTATTGAAGAATCTCCACTACAACCCTTACGTTTTCCTTAATGGCTGCAGCCTTTATAACAGATCTGATAGCCTTTGCTATACGTCCCTGTTTTCCTATTACCTTCCCCATATCCTCCTTAGCCACTCTGAGCTCGAGAATTATGGCATTTTCGCCTTCCACTTCGTTTACGCTGACATCATCAGGGTAGTCAACAAGCGCTCTGGCGATGGTCTCGAGAAGTTCCTTCATTTTAGCTTACCTCCCGCTAAAAGCCGTAGAAAACACCATCATTCACAGATTACTGAATAACGCCGGTCTTCTTCAGCAAAGATTTCACTGTATCAGTAGGCTGTGCGCCATTCTTGATCCACTGTGCTGCTTTCTCACCGTCTATCTTGACTTCAACCGGGTTAACCAGCGGATTGTAAGTACCGATTTCTTCGATAAATCTTCCGTCACGCGGATATCTCGAATCTGCTACAACTACTCTGTAAAAGGGATTCTTTTTTGCTCCGATCCTCTTCAGTCTGATCTTAACTGCCATACATGTCACCTCCTCCCGCAAAAATGTGTATATAATGGTTATTGAGTATACTGAATACTAAAACGGCATTCTGAATTTACCCAAACCCTTACCACCTTTTCTTCCTGCGTCTGTCATCATCTTCATCATCTTTTTCACTTCTTCAAACTGCTTCAGAAGGCTGTTCACTTCCTGGATCGTTGTTCCGCTGCCTGCGGCAATCCTCTTCCTTCTGCTGCCGTTTATGATGGACGGTTCATTCCGTTCCTTCGCTGTCATGGACTTGATTATGGCTTCAGTGCGGCCCATTTTTTTCTCATCCACTTCGATATTCTGCATAGCCTTTGTATTCATACCGGGCAGCATACCGAGCACCTGATTGAGCGGACCCATCTTTTTCACCTGCTGCATCTGATCCAGGAAATCCTCCAGTGTAAACTGCTGTGTGCGCAGCTTACGTTCCATCTCAATGGCCTTCTTTTCGTCAAAAGCCTCCTGAGCCTTTTCAATCAGGCTGAGCACATCTCCCATTCCAAGAATCCTTGAAGCCATTCTTTCCGGATAAAAGGGCTCAATATCACTGAGCTTTTCACCGGTTGCAGCAAATTTGATCGGTTTTCCGGTAACAGCCTTGACCGAAAGCGCCGCGCCCCCTCTGGTATCGCCGTCAAGCTTCGTCAGAACAAGTCCGTCCACTCCAAGCTTCTCATTGAAGCTTTCCGCCACATTAACAGCATCCTGCCCGGTCATTGAGTCAACTACCAGCAGAATCTCATGCGGATGTACCGTTTTTTTAATCCTGTCCAGCTCATCCATCAGTTCTTCATTGATATGAAGACGGCCTGCCGTGTCGATGATCACCAGATCATATAGCATCTTTGCTGCATGCTCGATGGCCTTTTTTGCGATATTCACAGGGTCGGTATTTCCCTCAATGGCAAAAACCGGTACGCTGAGCTGATTTCCAACGACCTGGAGCTGTTTGACGGCTGCGGGCCGGTAAACATCACAAGCGACCAAAAGCGGGTTCTTTCCCTGTTTTCTAAGCAAACTTGCCAGCTTACCCGATGTGGTGGTTTTGCCCGAACCCTGTAGGCCAACCATCATATAAATCGTTGGCGGTTTATTTGCGAATGTGACCTTTGCGGGAACCTTTCCCATCAGGTCGATCAATTCCTCATGGACGATCTTGATGACCTGCTGCCCCGGCGTGAGGCTTTCAAGCACATCCTGCCCGACAGCGCGTTCAGAGACCTTGTTAATAAAGTCCTTTACCACTTTGAAATTCACATCGGCTTCAAGCAGCGCAAGCTTAATCTCGCGCATCATGTCCTTGACGTCTTTATCCGTCACTCTGCCCTTGCCGCGTAATTTATTGATCGTATCCTGCAGCTTCCCCGATAACCCTTCAAAAAGAGCCATATATGTTAATCCTCCATCAAGCTTCGTATCTCCTGCTTTGCCTTGCTTAAACTCTCATGCTCCTGCCCGGTCAAGCCCGAGGCGTCAATGCTCTCAATTAATTTGAGTATTTCAGCCGCCTTTTCCTTCTGCCTGCCAAACCTGGCCACCAGGCCCAGCTTCTGTTCCATGTCGTAAAGGGCAGCCTTTCCCCTCTTAATATTATCATGGACGCCTTGCCTGCTGATGTTCAGCTCCTCGGCAATTTCACCCAGAGAGTAATCACTGTTGTAATACAGGTCCATGATATCAAATTGTCTTTTCGTAACCAACTGCCCGTAAAAATCGAGTAACAGGCTTATGGTATAAAATTCATCCATCATTTTTTCCATAAATAAAGGTGTAAAGCATTTATACTTTACACCTCATTTTAGAGTATCAATGATAATATGTCAAGGGTGTTGAAAATATTATTAACTCAAAAGGCTCGATGCATGTTACTGTTCAGGCCATCATAGATATTGTGCAATAGCGGAAACAAGAGCTTCATTTGCAAGAGCTGTATAGTTCAGCTCAGGCAAGCCGAAACTCGCAAAAATGCATATAAAAATATTACTTGTAGCATTTTCGCTCAAACAGTCGGCTTGCTACTCCTCGCTCTGACTATACATCTCTAAGCTACATTCCGCTAAAGTTTCCTTTTATTGCACAATATCAAAGTACAAGAGTTCTGAACAGTAACCCATGCATCAACCAGGCTAACAAAAACACTTTTAATATTTTTTTTTGTATTTTGTGAATAATGTATTTTTTATTGAACTGTAACACACAATATGTTACAATGATAAAAATTTATGTTACAAGGAGACGATTACCCATGAAGGCAATAGAAAAGCTGCTGCATATCCCATTTAAGGAACAAGGATACACGCAGAAAAATACTCTGCCCTTGTTTTTACGAGGAGCTTATGAATTGAAGACTTTGCAGTTGGAAGAGGTCAGCTTTATATGCGCAACTCCAAAAGAAAAAGTCAACTTTGCCACCATGCGTAAACACAGAAATAAGATGAAAGAACTGACTGGGAAGGAGTTCGTTTTCTGTGTGGATTCCTTATCTGCTTATACGAAAGGAAAAATGCTTGAAGAAGGGATTTCTTTCATTTTAGGTGAGAAAGAAGTCTATCTGCCTTTCCTTGGAATTATTCTGAATAGTACAGCGAAAAAGGACAAGAAACGTCCTCTCAGAATTGCTTATCTGACACAAAAAATGCTTTTGACCATCGTGTACCAGAAGATCACGAATGCTTCTGTAACAGACATGGCAAGAATATTGGGTGTCAGTAAAATGTCTGTGACAAGATGCTTTGACGAGTTGGAAGCTTTTGAACTGGGGCTGATTCAAAACAATGGAACAGCCGGGCGTCATTTGATTTTGAAAAAGAACCGGAGGGCATTTTGGGAAGCGATCAGACCGATCCTGCGCAATCCTGTGGAAAAGCAGTATTTTCTGGACTGTATTCCCCCCTGGCCGCTGCCTGTAAGCAGTCTTACGGCGATCAGTCATTTTACCATGCTGGCCGATAATTCTTACACCACCTATGCGATGCACAAGCAAAAGGCAAGGGAATTACATCCTGAAAACTTGCCGCAAGTACCTCATGACGAAATTCCGGCCTCTGTCATACAAATTGTTGGGTATATCTATCTGTTTGGGGATACCGGCGAGTCGGTGATCGATCCACTTTCCGCCGTGCTTACTCTTAATGAAGAAGAACTGAACGACCCGCGTATAGAGGAGGCCGTACAAAAAATTATGGAGGAGTTTATTTATGATGAAAGGGCTTGACATATTCAGGGACTATTTTCAGGCGTATTCTGAGCAATATGTGATCATTGGAGGCACTGCCTGCGACATTATTTTTGAGGAGCAGGACGTTGCGTTCCGGGCCACCAAGGATTTGGATCTGGTTCTGATTGTCGAAGCTCTGACGCCTGAGTTCGGTCAAAAATTCTGGCAGTTCATTCGTGACGGCAGCTATGAAAACAGGGCGAAAAGTAGCGGCGCCCCGCAATTCTATCGATTTGACAAACCTAAGAACACAGCCTTTCCGTATATGATCGAGCTGTTTTCCCAGGCGACTGAGACATTTCAGAGTAATGCTGTCGGCCCTTGTGTCCCTTTGCCTATGAGTAATGAACTATCCAGTCTTTCCGCAATTTTACTGAATAAGGACTACTATGCTTTGATTCTGAGCGGAAGAACATTGGTCTCTGAGTTTGTCGTGCTGTCCCCTACATATCTGATTCCATTTAAAGCAAAGGCATGGCTGGATTTGAGCGAGAGAAAATTTCAGGGGCAGCATGTTGACGAGAAAGATATCCGCAAACACAAAAATGACGTAATACGGCTTGCTTCACTTTTGAACGGATCGGAAAAATGCGAGCTTTCAGAAACAGTCAAACAAGATATGTCGGCATTCGTAGAACAGCTGCGTCAAGACCCAGTTGATCCCAAATCCCTAAAAATTTCAGGAGTCCGGTTTGAGGATATTTTAGGCGTTCTCCAGCAGGTCTATCTTACTGATTAACAGCATAAAAGAATGATTTGCCTCGAAGTTGTTACGGAAAGCTATAGCTTTTTGAAGCTTTTTTGTCTGCTTTACGCCTATTCAAGAATTTGTTTCAATTCATCAAACACTTTTGGACTTGATACAATTATATTATTACCATTTATGCATTCAAGAACAGATGAATTATTGTCGTGCTTATAATGCCCTACCTCTGCGCCTGCTTCTGTAGCAATTAATCTGGCAGCAGCCACATCCCAAGGAGATAATTTACCTTCATAAAATCCTTGCATTCTTCCACACGCTACCCAACATATGTCCAGAGCGGGAGAGCCTAACCTTCGTAAATCTCTTATATGCAGGAGAACCCTCCCTAACCGGCTTATTATTTCTTGAATATCGTCTTTCTTATGAGGAAAACCAGTTCCAATTACACAGGTTCTTAATTCTGATACATCTTTAACTATTATCTTGTTACCATTCAAAAATGCACCCGAGTTTTCGGAAGCATAGAACATTTCATCAAGGAATGGATTGTAAACAACGCCACATTTAACTTTATAATTTACTGCATAAGCAATTGAAACTGCAACCTGATATTGGTTGTTAGCATACCCAACAGTGCCGTCAATTGGGTCAATAATCCACGTTGGTTCCTTCAAAGATTGACTTTCGTGCTCTTTATCTTCTTCAGAAAGTATTCTATGGTTACAAAATAACTTGTTAATCTCTGCTTGAATTATATCGTTTGATGCTAAATCTGCTGTCGTAACAAGCTCATAGCCATCTTTTACAGACTCGCTATATTGCTTTGTATCTCTCAGTTCTTTAATTTTTGTTCCAGCAAGTTTTGCTATCCGAATTGCTTCGGTCAATATCGTGTCCATGTAAATTTGCCCCCCGCCGATTACTGTCAATTGAATTTGATATTATACGTATTGCCTGCATATGTTCTTATTAATAATTCAACGCACTTCTCGTCCAAGGACAATTTGATATACAAAGAGCGCATAAAGTTTCTTCAATTCCCAAATTTTCTTTTGCATGGCTTCGAGCAGCAGGTCTACAAGCATGTGCATCAAAGAAAACACTTCTATCAACTCCTGCCTCCCAAAGCTCACCTTTAACGGCTTTTCCGGGACATACATTTACACATATATTACATTCCGGGTCGCATAAAGACTTACTTATTGGAACGCCGCATTCAAGATGAGCATTTGTAAGAACAACTATTATTCTTAATGCAGAGCCAAATTCCTTTGTAACAAGGGTAGCACATTTACCGATAAATCCTACCCCTGCTAGTGTTGCAACTGTTTTATGAGGTAGTACTGTCCTGTAATCGGTATCTTGGACAATCATTGTCTGTGCCTTAGCTAAAGCCTTGTACTCTTTTTCAATCAATTTATTAGCAGTATGTATAGCCAACTGAGGAAGTCGTTTATTAATCGGAGCAAATTCACTCCAATATTGCCGCGCATCACCATTCATGTTGTCCTGCATCGCTTTCCTTGAATAAGCTAACCCAATGACAATCCCATAGTCAAAATTTTCTCTTATATTCTTGGGAAGATCGGTTAAATCTGCAAAACCAACTATGGAAGCTCCTAATGAAAACAATTCGTTTCTTATTTCATCTGATAATCCCAAATTAGTACCCCCTAGTCTTATTCTATGTTACATCAGGGCGAAACAAATGGTTAACTTACCTTCCGCCGTCTAAATCTAATAATAATTATTATATTAATAATTGCAATAAGCACAAAACAGATACTATAAATGGGATTAAAGCCGTCATTTTTTTCTTTATCATTTTTGGGGTTTGGCATACTTATTAGCTCATCTGCAAAAATGCCGATTTCCCAATTTGCATTTCAACCGGATTCTCGAAACCTTTGAAGCCTTCAATTGTTCCTTTTTCAATATTAACCCTCCAGATCCTGGCGAAATCCTGCTTTACAGCAATAAAAACTTCGCCTTTTTCAGGATCGAATACCATAGAACTCTGTGTAGGATACGCACTGAATTCTTGTATAGTGTTTTGCAGAACATCAAAACCTTTATCTATATCAAAAGTATCAATGTGTTCAGAAATATACTCGTACGCTGCCCCGTACCTGTCACTGCCGACGCCGTATACATCCCTGTAATTTTTATTTTTCAGCTCTGAATATGCAAAATTAGTCATTACAATAAACTTACCGTTTATCATGCTAATCACATTCTCGTTATCACCGGCTTCAAGAACCATGGCATTCCCTGTCCGATCAGCAAATAGATCATGTGTTGTAAGGTAATGGTTTACAACCTGCTTATTACTAATATATTCAAGAATATCATCAACACTATTGTTATAAAATGGAGACCTCGCGGCAAAATCATGCATATCAATTTGATTTTCAGACAACTCTTCCACAATCGGCGCATCAGGATATAACTGCTCCATTGCCACAAAAAAGCCATTTTCATTCATTGCGACCGTTGACGCAAGATTTCCGTATATGTCAAAGTCCATATGAAACACTTTTACACCGTCGATATTTGATATCGCATATCTGATTTTTGTGTCGGGATAATCAAAATTCATTCCATATACAGTGTTTTGAGAATAGACTGCAAAACTTGTACAAGCTGATACCTGGGAATACGAAAGCATCGTTATTATTAAAATAATTAAAAGGGCATGCAATTTCTTCATACGCAGCCTCTTTTCGTTTTACACTCGTTAAATTTCGCAAATCGTTCTATACAGCCTTCTATAACTTTTTGCAGCTTTTTAGTCTGTTTTACTCCGTCCTCATACCATATATTTTTTACCGTCATGGTACATGACTTCCTGTCAGCAACTGCTTCCACCCGGCCGATAAAGCTGTCGCCATAAAGCAATGGCAGAACGTAGAACCCATATTTCCGTTTATTGGCGGGAGTATAGATTTCCCATGAGTAATCAAAGCCGAATATGGCGCGGATAAGCCTCCTGTCCCACATCATGCAGTCAAGCGGTGCTATAAACTCACAGCGCGGTTTGAAATCATCCTTTTGCAGAACGGTCTCGACAAGCGATAAATCCTCCGCACGGCAGAACAGAATATCCTTCAGATCCTCCACTTTAATCTCGAGGATTTTCCCTTCATCAAGCAATTCTTTAAACGCTTGATTTCTCTGCTCGGATTTTAAGCCCCATATATTCAGCCAAGCGTCAGACGGGCGATTCCACAGAAGCCCGACCGCACCGATACGCCGCAGAATCCGCCACTTTTGATGCTCAAACTCATCCGGTAACGGGTCAGGAGCGTTAAGCAATCCGATAGGTAAATATCTGTCAGCTAGATCATAATACTTTCGTGTGCCTCTCTTGTGATGAATAATCAGCTTTCCTGTGGAGTACAAATGCTCCAGAACTGAGCGTGACGCTTTGGTGCTGCCGTCCCAATTACCGCTCCAATGGATAGATGAATGCCATTGTATACTCCCGGATATAGGCAGTTCATCAGAGTTAACCGGGCCATGAGTATTTATATAGGATTTGGTTTGATCTTCTAACTTAGCAATTTCCTCAAAACGCAATCCACCTGCTCGCGAGGCTTTTCGATAACGATCAAAATAAGGCCAATCCTCCGTCGGAATAATGGATAAATTTTTATCAGGATAATCCACCAGCTTACGGTCACTATACAGCAATTCGTAAAGCGTTTGCTTTGTAAAGCCTTTAACACGCGACTGCAAAGTAAGCTCTGCATTCTTTCCGCAGGCATCCACAGGATCAAACTGAATGCAACCTGCCTGACGAACGTAATCGAGTGCACCCTGCTTGCCTATAAATTTATATTCGCCAAGTAGTCCTTGCTTTAAAAGCATAAATTGCCTTGCCTGTCGATTTGTTAGATGAATCATTTGTTTTCTCCAATCAGTGTATACTGTCAAATAGGATATTTCTTCTCGCATGTTTTATAATTCAATTGTTTGAAGACTGTTATATGGATAATGGTAAATTTATGAATTATTTAAATTTATTCACTGATACTCAGCTTTAATAGAGAGTACCAGAATAATTTTTTATTTATTTACTCAGCCTATTGATATGCAATTTCCCTAAGTGATTGTACCATTTTTTATATGATAATTGATATCGTTTTTTTTGCAAAAATCGACTACTATATCGACCTGCTGATTATAGAATGCTCTATGGGTTACGAATGAAGTAACTTCTTTATTATAGTTTGTTCGACCAAAGATAATTTTGTTGGCAAATGAAACAGCGTTTAATATTTCAACTAAATTCTGTTTTATGAGGTTCGGTGTTGGGTACGGCTCTATACTCACCCATGTCTGGCACCCATTGTCATGCAGAGCTCTTAACGCGGTAATCCTGTCTACATAGGAGGATGCTCCGGGTTCGATTCTTTGGCGGAAACTCTCGTCAAGAGAAATGAGAGTTATACCATATTCATTTGTTGGAGATTGCTTTGCTAATTCTATGGGTAATAGCCCTTTTGTTAGGACTGTACACCTAATGCCGTCTGAATTGAGTTTCTTTATTGCCATCATGCTCATTTCAGCGACTTCCTCATATCCGAACATAAACGGGTCGGTAGTGAAGCAAAGCTGGACAGACTCTATTTTCGATTTCAACCGTGGAATTTCATGGTCGAGTATTTCCAGCGTGTTACTCACTAACTTAGGCGAACACCACGACTCGTAGTTAGTGGCCTTGCCAAACCTCTTTGCCATCAAAAACGCGTAGCAAGGGTAACAACATCCATGAGAACACCCTAACACATGGTTCATTGTATAATCCCCATATTCGACACCTGTTCTATATAACATTGATTTTCGCGTTATTTTTTCCATATATGTTTTCCTCAGATAAAGGTATATTTATCACCTTTATAATTCGATTTACTTTTTGGTATCCCTTTTTTGATTATCTGCCTACTCTCAATAAGGGGCTTAAGTATACTTCTTAGGAAATCTGTAGTCCGCATCATTGTGTTTTCTATTAGCAACTGTTCAATTTTTTCATAAGCTACAGTCTGACCGGCAAAACGCTTTTTCAACAAGTCTTTTGCCGCACTGGCATGGATGTTAAGAAGTATTTGCCGATCATCACTATCGGTGAATAGGGATAGTTGCTGGGGATTTGTTTCATTATTTCTATGAAAGAATCTCCCATTGAATGTTTCCCATAGGGCATCCTTAAGAACTTCTAACCCTCTAATATGAGGGGTAGCAAAAATAATTTGGTAAAGTTCCGTATTTGTAGAGGTTCTAAAATGGTAGGAAAAAACATACTCCATTTTACCTGTTTTAAGACTACTAACGATGAATAAGATCAATTCCTCTTTATTTGTAATTGCCGCATCACCAATACAACCACGAATTCTTGCATCTATACCATTTCGAACATAGTCACTTATAAAAAAGTTAAATATAACCTCACAGTAATATCTATCTATAAAACTAGTAAGCCTTTCCATGATTACAGTTCCAAAATCATATGGATCAACAAACACGACAGTAGCGCCACCATATCCGAAATATCTATCAAACAAACTAAAGTTTTGCAAGTAGTCGTTAATATCAAGTGTGCTTTTAATAATGTTTAAGTTCGAGATGTTTCTCGCAGGTTTCAGCTTTTCAACTATTTTACTACATATATCTATCCTGGCTTTATCTTTGTCATTAATAAATAAGTTGAATCGTTTATCAGGATGAAGATTAGCGGCATTCATAAACAACACAAGTACTTCCATTGATGTGCAAAGATCACCATCTTGATATATACCAGCATTACACATGCAATCTACAAAATTTAGATCAGTAATATTTGTACGATGGACATTTACAAGAAGCCAGCGTTTTAAATATTCTACAATGTATTTGATCTTATAATCTGTTTGCTGCTTCTTTTCATCCAGTTGCTTTAAATTAATGTTTAATTCGTTTATTAAGTGGATACATTTCATGGCTTTCTCCTAATAATCCATCATAGATTGTCTGATTATAGTTCCTTGAATTTTGGATACTTCGACTAAAGGGCTGTCATTAAAAAATTCTGTTACTCCAGAACCACCCTCACAATCCATACTCGTGATCGGAAAGTTGCAAATTATTTTATCAAACAATAAGCATAATATAGTTCGTGCTCTTGGTTGTGAAAGAACTGAATCGGGATAATATGCACCTATCCAAAAATCTCCTTTATTCATACAATCACCTAATTTTATTTTCAATTAATAAGCAAGCCAGCCTAGTGAAGTGTTTATTATTATCCTTCGGCGAAGTTCATTGAAAGCTCATACTATAATAGACTTATGGCGTTTTGTGGTGGATATTGCTTGCTTACATCTTGATATTGATACTCTCGAAAAAATCCTCTTTCTTTAAGACGATAGTAAGTGTTCCAACTTGCACGAATATCATATCCTTGCGTTGCTAGATAAGTTTCAATAAAATACCTTGAACCCAGAAATCCACCTGTAGAATTAAATCGATTAAATGCTTCGATTAATTCCTGCATAAAAATACCCTCAGAGATGATATTATATGGTGTTGATAAATTAACAGATACTTCATTCACGGTTTCACTTTTAGCCTTTTGAGACTCAAGGAAAGTTGGAAAATCCATAAAGTCAATACTATGCCCAGGATTTTGTCGAGAAAATTCAACCAAGAGTTCAAATCTTGGAGCTACGGGTGTTTTCTTTTTATTAATTTCAGAAACATAGTACCAATCTTTCTTGTTTTGATCATTACTTACAAAAACTATATTATTCGTTGCACCAAGTGATAAAATCGTTTTCCAAATAATCAAGTCGCCAATGCCACCGTCTACTTTATTTTGGTCTGCAAATCCAGGAGGTATGTCACAATCATACCGTGACTTCATTTCGCATGTGATAGCGGTTAAATCTTCTTCAGGGAGCTTGGCTACTAATTCATCTGTAATAAAAGTTTTGTAGAATTCAAAGATGGGATCATTCCAATAAAGTTCTTTAATATTGGATAAAATAGCTAGAATTGATTCTGCCCGTGCTTGAATCAATTCATTTATCTTAGTCGTAATTTCATGTAGTTTTATAAAGTTCTGGTTTGTTTGCAAGAGTGGAATCACTTGGAATTCCGTTTCTATTTTGGCATCGGAACTATTCATTTTATCAAAATGTGTGTATTGTTCTTGCAAACTATTCCCTCTATTTTTTGCATATTCTTGCAATGCCCGAAAGGGTATACGCAAACGTTCTGCAGTTTTGAGTTTCGTGTATATTGATTTTATATCATCAAAGCTCTTAGAACTTGCCCTATATGGAGATAACAGAGCATTCGTATCTAAGACAAAAATACATGTATCCTTAATCTTTTTGTAGGGCTTATAATCTATCTGTAAAAAACTAGAATCAGGAAAAACCTTGTTCAAATATAATGCTTTATCGTTTGCCATAGTAAATTCCTCCTAAATGTTGTCATACGTCTTATGCCAACAGCAACCTCCAGTTTTAGACAAATTTGGTATCATAACGCTACGATTTATACTACCCCTTGATCTCCTTCATCTTCTTTGCATTCTTGCTTGTTGCAACTTTTTCTATTATTTCTTCAAGTTGTTTTATGGCTGCATTAACAATCCGGTCACCTTGCCGAGCCACAGTTATATTTTAATTAAAAGTATCCGTTTCCATTTGTTTTTAAGTCTCGTTTTACTTTACAAATATATTATTCGATAAACTATTACATTATCCTCCATAAACTTGAATAAAATAATATATTTAGCTAAGGTCATATTATTTAGTTGATATCTTTTTTATCTCCTAGTGTCCTAATCAACACACCTCACAGGCTCTTACGCCAGAGGGTGACCCCACTGTAGCCCCTGTCATAGCCAAGCTCCAGCAATTTATCGTAAATCGGTGAATCTTCGATCTTGCAGCGCTCCTCATTTTGACCGGATTCAAGCCAGTATTCTGTGATTAGATTCTTTCTGCCGGTCCAGATACGACGGTTTTGAAAGCTATCCACAAAGCTTGAGACGGCTTTCTCTAATATGTCCGGATCGTCTGTCAGAGGCTGGAACGTGCTGCCATATTCTCTGACCACAAGGACAGGTTTTCCGTCTCTAAACACAACGGCTGTTCCCTGCTGCTTGCCCAGTCTGACCGGAGATACGGAAGAGAGTATATCTTTATAGGGATTTGCCGGATCGCAGTTGCATAGTGTGATATACTGTTCCTCGTCGGAAGAGTTGTCAAGCATCCTGATCCTGTTGATATGCATGTCACTGGAAAATTGTATGCCCGAAAGTCCCGAAACATAGAATCCCCTTTTGATACCGCTTGTAAATTCATTGTTTTTAAGCCAGGTGTAGATATCAGCCCACTTGAAAGCTCCCTTTTCCGCATTTGCGATTTCCCTGGAAATGAGCCCGTACTTGTCTAGAAGACTCCAGATATGATCATGTAAAGCTTCTTCAACTCTCTCCGGTGTGCTGGCTGATGTATCGGATACAACACTCTCTGTATAAATTTGCTGAAATGCACCGTCGCTGTTGGCAGCACTGGAACAGTTGGTCATATTGAAAGTGTCCGTTGAACTTATCAATGATGTCCTGTACCATCTTCCCATATTAGGGGTGGTGTTGTATTTCAGCCATGGTGAATTCTTTCTTTCGGTGTCCATATAATACCGCGCGACGGAGAAAGAATCATTTGCAGCAACACCGCGCCACACAAGCCCCTCAAGTTTTGCAAGCAGTTCTGGCGGAGATAGTCTCACACGCTTTGACAGATCAGTTAAAAACATGGCGCCACTGTCATTCAATATATCAAGTATCTTCTTTTCAATTTCATCTGCGGTAAATTCTTGTATCATTTGCCTGTTTTCAGACACATAGCCCTCGTCTTGCAGTTTAAGCCTCTCATCTGCGAGTTCCTGCCGAAAGTGACTCCTCAACGCAAGTTCCTGCTCCCGACTGTCCTCTTCATCCGTGATCAGAAAAAACGCAGCCTCCCGGGTGTTCTTATTGGTTCTGCCGCGCCATTGCAGGATTCCTGTGGCGCAGAGGTAATCCAGCATTTTGGGTTCATACTTATCTATTCTGGAAGGAAATATGAAGTCCTCCCACCAGGACACGGGCATATATTGGCCTTGAAGAAGCCTGACCACTTCTGTCAGTTTCTCATCCTGCGGAAGAATATGTTCATGAAACAAATTCTTTTCAAAAAGATATCTGCAATAAACCTCAGGCTCCTTAGGCTTTATGTCGCTTCTGGCCATTACGACCGTTTTCTGCTTGATCCGCTCATAGATCTTGCTATGGCAGTAGATCGTGTCCTCCTGCAAAGCAGCTTCCTTTATCCTGTAGACCTCTCCTGAGGCAACAAGCTTGTCAACAGCCTGCTGCAGCAGTCCTTTTTTCATAGTGTATTGTACTGACAGCTCTTTTATAGTAAATGGTCCGCGCAGCATAACCGCTCTTCTTATCAGTCTTACGGCAGCTTCGATGACGCCTGGTGACAGATCGAAAATATAACTGCTCAACAGATCAGCAGCCCGGGCCTCCTTCTCTTCTCCAAGCTTTCCGACCCTTAAGGTGGTGTTTTCCGGATCTTCTCCTGCAACGATACGGTATAAAGGATAATCCTCCGAGGCAACCCAGTAGAGTCCCCCCAGCACGTCCTGCCCGTCCTTCTTACCGTGTCTGTCCTGCCCGCCCATTACGGCCTGCTCATCCTCCTTGTTCATCAAGGTGCGTACGATTCTTCTCTGCCCTTCAAGCAACGCCAGCATCTCACCAACAGTCTGCGCATCCGTCCCGATAAACCGTTGGGTCGAATATGGCTCCGCCTTCAATTCACCGAAGGAGTAGAGATAATAGTATAATTCATCTGCATTCTTAAAGGTTCTGTTAAACCTGTACTCTTTGAGCTCCTCCTCAACCGCAGCAATTGCTCTGGGATCCAGCAGGTCATATTCTCCGTTCACCCCGGCGGCCAGCCGAATAAAGTCCCTGTCATTGACCAGAAGCTGGTTCCTGCGCTCTGCAACCGGAAGATCGTAGATATACTGGTATATTTGCCAGAAGTTGAATATCAGTTCAGTCGAAAAAGGAGAAGGCTTTTCCGTATAGACATCCTTTACCCGGATCTTTCCGGCGGCGATTTGTTCTAAGACCTCATAAAGGCTTCTGATATCAAAGATATCATTCATACATTCCCGGTATGTTTCCACCACGGCAGGGTGATCGGGCTCCTTCAGAACAGCTCCTGCCGTTTCCGCGCATCTTAGCCGCTGTACCCATAACGGCGTCCGTTTTCCAAAGCCGTTCATGTCCACCAGAAGAGAGCGTGTGAGATTGTATCTGAAATTGACATTGAACAGATATGCCTCCGGCAGCAATTCAAATATTTCATCCTTTAAGCTCTCCAGATCAATGAGTGAAAACAGATTGGACAGCTTGCCCGTATATCCGAGAATATGCAGCAAAACACCGTCGTTGTTGTATACATACTCCATCCTGCAGTTCAGAAGCTTGGACAGCTTTGCCTGCAGAATTACCGCCAGAGGCGCATTAATCCGGCCGCCGAAGGGAGAATGTATAATGATTCGCCTATCACCGACTTCATCGCTGAAATGCTCGCAGACAATCCTGTTTGCTCCAGGCAGGCATCCGGTCGCCGCCAATTGGTCCGCGATATAGGTTCTCAGGTTCTCCGCCGCGGTTCTGTCCATTCCGCATTCTCTGAGTACAAATTCAAAGAAATCCTCCTGATTGTATTTCTTCTCAAGAAGCTCAATAAATTGGCCTAGTTTCCTGCCGGTTTGTACACTCCTTAGGACCTGATCACCGATCCAGAAGGGTATTTTTGCCCCTGATGCATTAGAAGGGGTGACGATTACCCTATCCTTCTCGATCTTTTCCAACCGCCAGACAGAGCTTCCCAGATAAAATCTGTCACCTAATTTACTTTCGAATATAAACTCTTCCTGAAGCTCTCCAAGCTTCATTCCCGTATCCCGCAGATATACCGCGTAATTGCCCTTGTTTGGAATTGTGCCGCCATTCATAAGGCACATTCGTCTTCCCAGCGGACTGCCCCTGACCTTACCGGCGGATCGGTCATAATAGATTCTCGGCTTTGCAGAACCCGGTGAACTGTCGGGAGAGGGATCAGCCATCATCAGAAGCACATCCTCGAATTGCTTGAACGGAAGGTCTTTGTAGGGATATGCATTTCGTATCATCGAATAGATTTCCGTAGCATCCTGCTCACCTTCGCAGGATATTGAAACGATCTGCTGCGCCAGAATATCAAGACAATTGCGTGGGACAGAGATATCTTCAATATCATATTTTTTAGCCTGATAGGAGACAAAAGCAGAATCCAGCAGATCTCCTCTTGTCTTTGGTATAATGACCCCCTTGCTTACCGCATTGAGCTTGTGCCCCGAACGTCCGATTCTTTGCAGCACCTGTGAAGAAGTTCCGGGTGAACTGACCTGGACAACCAGATCGATGCTCCCGATATCAATGCCGAGCTCAAGGGATGAAGTGGCCACCAGACAGGTGATCTCGCCCTCCTTCAATTGTCGTTCCAGTTCCTGGCGCAGCTCTTTTGAGACAGAGCCGTGATGTGTTTTGACAAAGGATTCCCCGGCAAGTACATTCAGCCCGGATGCCACCATTTCGGCAACCTTTCTGTTATTGACAAAAATCAAAGTTGACCTGTGCGCTTTGATTAATGCCAGCAATTCCGCATAAATTGCAGGCCACACAGTGTTTTCGGACAGCACTTTAAAATCCTTGACCGGCAAACTGACAGATAAGTCGATGAATTTTTTCTGATCGCAATTTATATTGGTGACTTGTCTGCTTCTCTCCACTCCGGACGATATTACTGCCGTTGCTTGATCCACCGCAAACGACATCGTTGCTTCGACCTGATCCACTTTAGACGACAATTCTGACGAAGTCCGATTCCCTGCTGACAACATTTCTGCAGCAGTTTGATTTCCTGCAAGGAAATGTGCCGCCTCCTCAAGCGGGTGGATGGTCGCCGTGAGGCCGATGCGTTTCAAAGGCTTTTCAGCCAGACGTTCAAGCCGCTCCATCGTAACGGCAAGGTGAACTCCGCGTTTATTGGCGCAGACGGAATGTATCTCATCCACGATAAGATATTCGACAGTGGCAAACAGCTTTCGATAGGATTCTGACGTGAGCATTATAAAAAGGGATTCCGGCGTTGTAATCAGAATATCAGGCGGATATTTCTGCATTCTTGTCCGTTCCTTCTGAGGAGTATCGCCGGTGCGTATACCGATCTCAACCTCTGGAAGCTCGATTCCTGAAGACTTTGCTCGCTGCATGATCCCTTTGATAGGCAGCTCAAGATTCCTGTAAATATCATTGTTTAGCGCTTTCAGCGGTGAGATGTAAACGATCCTGATACCGTCATTTCTGCTGCCGGGTGTTTTTTCGGTATAGATCTTGTCCAGACATTTCAAAAAAGCAGCAAAAGTCTTTCCTGAACCTGTGGGTGCACAGATGAGCACATTTCTGCCGGATGCAATCTCCGGCCATCCCCTTTTCTGGGGCTCGCTGGGTATCCCAATGTTTTCGGTGAACCAGTCCCTGACAATAGGACTAAAACTCTTTAGGCAATCAAAACTATCCATCCGCCATCCCCATCAAATCCATAAACTGTATACATGTTATCAAACATGTGTTCGCATGTCAAGAGAGCTTTATTTATAATATGATAGGTGTATGACGTTTTTCAGGGCATATCTAAAGACTATGCTTTCCTATAAAAACAATTTAACATTTTTAATTTGAGCAAGTGAGCTGTGGGCCGAGCAAAATTTTCGGTTGTGTTAAAGTTTAGTGTATTGGCTGAGCAAAATTTTCGTCTGTGTTCAAATTTAAGCTATTAGCTGAGCAAAATTTTCGTCTGTGTTCAGAAATTCTGTATAATTATGTTATAATGTTAAACACAATCGCAATTTTTACTCATTTTTCACTGTATGACTTAAGAAATTTGAACACCTTCGCATTTTTTGCACATTTTTACTTACATTCTTGGCAAGCACGGTAGCCAGATAGGTTGTCACCGGACTAAATCATTTTAAGTCGGATGCCAAGGTCAAACTGCATCGGAATTAGTCACACAATTTTGCATTTCATTTAGAAATTAATCTTGAAATGGCAACAGACACTAACACCGCTCTATACCACAAGGTTTCATGGCTTTTTTCATCTTAATATAAAAAGATTGCCTCATTCACTAGACAATCTTTTATCCTTTATTTATTCATGTGCTTGCCTTTCACAATAGGTTCAAGGAATGTCACCAACTAACTGTTCAAAGGCAGTACAATATGGATACTGTGTAATAAAAGGAAACATTTGCGGAATACAGCTCATGCAAATGAAGCTCTAGTTTCCGCAATTGCACAATATTCATCATGGTCTGATCAGTGACTCAACATCATTTTCACGAAAACAACGCCTCTACAAACTCTCTGGCGTTGAACGGCTGCAGATCCTCGAGCTGTTCTCCGACGCCGATCAGCTTTACAGGCACGTCCAGTTCCGACTTGATTGCAATGATTATGCCGCCCTTTGCTGTACCGTCCAGCTTCGTCAGTACGATCCCAGAAATATCAGTAACCTCACTGAAGGTCTTTGCCTGCGAAACCGCATTTTGTCCGGTAGTTGCATCCAGTACAAGCAGATTTTCGCGTTTGGCATTCGGCATCTCGCGGTCAATTATGCGGGAAACCTTCCTCAGTTCCTCCATTAGGTTCTTCTTTGTATGAAGACGGCCGGCTGTGTCGCATATCAATACGTCGGCTTTCCTGGCTCTTGCCGCCGCAATGGCGTCATAAATAACAGCGGCGGGATCCGATCCCTCATCCTGTTTGATCAGTTCAACGCCGACCCTGTCGGCCCAAATTTGCAGCTGATCTATAGCTGCAGCCCTGAAAGTGTCAGCTGCGGCCATAATGACCTTTTTCCCGCTCTTTTTCAGTTGATTGGCAATCTTGCCTATGGAGGTGGTCTTACCCACCCCGTTGACGCCTATGACGACGATCACGGCAGGCGCAGGCTCTATATCCAGCTTCTGCGTTTCTTCTCCCAGAATCTCGACCAACGCATCCTTAATAAGATCCTTTATTTTCAGCGGATCGGTGATTTTTCCTTCCTTCACTTTTTTCCTGGTGCTATCCATGATCCTAAGTGAGGTTTCAATCCCAAGATCTGCTGTGATCAGCACCTCCTCAAGCTCGTCAAAAAGGTCGTCGTCCACCTTGCCAAACGAGACCAGCACCTGATCAATTTTTTCTGTAATTCCTTTTCGTGTTTTTGAAAGTCCTTCTTTTAGTTTATCAAAAAAGCCCATATTAGCTCACCTTTTCTCCCATCTTCATTGATACGATCTTCGATATTCCGTGCTCCTGCATCGTGACGCCATACAGCATGTCGGAGCCCTCCATGGTACCCTTTCTGTGAGTGACCATGACAAACTGCGTCTGAGCCGAATAACTCCTGAGATACTCTATAAACCTGTACACATTCGCCTCGTCCAGCGCCGCCTCTATTTCGTCCAGAATACAGAATGGCGTCGGTTTCAGCCGCAATATGGAAAACAGCAGTGCTATCGCTGTAAACGCCCGTTCACCGCCGGAAAGCAGCATCATATTCTGCAGCTTCTTTCCCGGAGGCTGCGCTTCGATCTCTATGCCGCTCTCGAGTATATTGTCCTGATCCACGAGTATCAATCCGGCCCTGCCGCCGTTAAAAAGTTCCTTGAACACAACATTGAAATTTTCATTGATCAGCTTGAACTGCTCAAGAAACTGCTTTTTCATAATAGAGGTCATCTCATAAATAACCCTCAGCAGCTTTTCCCTGGCCTGCTCCATGTCATTTCTCTGACTGCTCATAAATTCAAAGCGTTCCTTCGTCTTGACATACTCCTCGATGGACGCGACATTGACGGGCCCCAGCTCTTTGATGGAATTTCGCAGTTCATTGATCTTCTTCTGAGCCTGGGTCAGGCTGCCGATGTCTTTCCTGAGCTGTGACGCAGCGGAATATGTAAGCTCATATTCATTCCACATCCGATCCTGCTGAGCCTCCATCTCAGTCTCTATCTTTGCCTTCTTAACCTCAACCCTGGAGTACTCCTCCTGAAGGAGCAGAATGGTTTTATTTGCTTCATTGATCTTGTTGACAATATCATAAAGATCCTCCTCCATGATCCTTCGCTCCTCCGCCAGCCTGTCCAGTTCAAAGGTTTTGCCTGACTTTTCCTCATTATGCCTTCGAATCTGCTCGTTCAGGCCTTTGTTCAGCTCCTGCAGGTGACCGATCTCGCCTAGAGCCTTGTTCTTTTCGCTTTCTCTCCTGCTGATACTCTTTATAATCGCGTCCTTCTCAGCAGCAAGCCTGTCTGAATTTTCCTTAACACTGTCAATACTCTCTCTGATGGAATTGACTGAGATTTTGAAATCTGTAATGTCCGCATGCAGCGCATCCCTGACCGTCTGATCCTCCTTGTGCTTTTCCTGATGCTCAGCTACGGTTTTTTTAGCTTCATTGATCTCCTGTTCTACGGCTTCCAGCTCCTGTTGGTATTTGTTCATCTCGCGCTCAATCTCGCTGATCTGCCTTTCCAGCTGCTCCTTTTCCTGCTTGAGCATTTCGATCCTGGCTGAGATCTTCTTCATGTTTTCATCCACCTGCGCAAGATGGCTTTCATCCCTTATTTTAACCAACTCATTGTTCTTCATATCGCCTTCGGTGGTTGAAATATCTTTATTAAGCTGCACGATATCCTCCGTCAGCAGTTTGATATCATTTTCGAGCTGCTTCTCCGTGCCCCTTAGTGCTTTGAGCTCCGCATCCAGTTCGCTTATTTCTCTGCTTCGGCTTAAAATACCTGTACCTCTATTCTCAACGCTGCCGCCGGACATGGATCCTCCAGTACTGAGTAAATCGCCTTCGAGCGTCACAATCCTAAATGAATACCCAAAGGTTCTGGCCATTTTTATCGCATTATCCAGGGAATCCACTACGACAACCTTACCCAAAAGGCTTGCAATAATACCGTTATACTGCGGATCGACCGTGACAAGGTCGCTTGCTATACCGCAGAAGCCTGCGCTGTTTTTGATGCGCTGCATGGTATTGCATTCGAAGCTTTTTCCGTTTACAGCGCTGATGGGCAAAAATGTCGCACGCCCCAGCTTATTGCTTTTCAGGTATTCAATCGCTCGTTTTGCGTCCTCCTCTGTCTGAGTGACAATGTTTTGAAGTGCGCCGCCCAGTGTGATTTCAATAGCAACCTCATATTTTTTGTCCGTATTGATCAGCTGTGCCAGCGCTCCATGAATCCCCCTGCCGAAATCCGCTGATCCGCGGCATGCCTGAAGCACTTCACGGACGCTTCTGTTATACCCCTCCAGATTCTGTTCCATTTCCTTGAGAGTTCTGACTCTGGATATTTTATATTGAACATCGGATTTAAGCTTATTCTCTCTTGTCCTCAGCTCATCAAGCAGCTTGTCGGATTCGTTGCGTTCTCCCAACAGCCCGTCCAATTTCTCTTTTTGCTTCCGGATTTCCTCTGAAGCATGCCGTATACTTTCTGCCAAATCTTCCTTCTTCATTCTTTCGCGGTCATTCTCAACGACATGCTGATATACTTCGCTGTCGATGCTTCTTTGCCGCTTTTGCATATTTTCAATATGAGTCCTGACATTCCCGATCTGCATTTTCTTATCGGACTGAATGTCCATTTTATCCATGATACCGGATTTCAGCAGTTCAATATGCCGTTCGTTTTCGTCCAGCGTTTTCAGGAGCTCCTCCATCTGCTTTTCATATTCGGAAAGCTTCTCGCTGTAGGTCGTTAACTGCTTCTCCAGATACTTCAGCTTGTCCTGCTTACCGGCCTCTTCCTTGTCCAGCCCTTCAATTTTCGCCTTCAATTCAGCATTTTCCGTATCGAGCCTCTCTACATTCTGCTGAAGATTTGCTATCTTCTCGTCATTGAGCTTGATATCAGAGGTGCAGCGCTCAAGGATCGTATCCAGTTCGTGGTACTTCTCCCTTGCAGCCTCAAGCTTCTCGTCGAAGGCCTTGAGCAGATCTGTCTTTTCCCTGTTGGAGCCGGTGATCTCGTTAAGCTTGATGGTTTGCTCATCTATATTATCCTTGACGGTTTTATACTGCTCTTCGAATTCCTTCAGCCTTGCATTGAACTTGTCCATGCTGTCAAGATATACGTTGACCTCGAGCTCTTTCAGGCTCTCTCTGAGGTCCAGGTATCTCCGGGCGTTTTCAGACTGCTCCTTCAGCGGTCCCAGCTGCGTTTCCAGCTCTATGATGATATCATTGATCCTCTCGACGTTCTGCCTGGTCAGCTCCAGCTTCTTTTCTGCTTCCTGCTTTCTGACCTTATACTTCATGATTCCGGAGGCTTCCTCGAAAATATGCCTCCTGTCCTCGGAACGGGAGCTGAGGATCTCATCAACCCTTCCCTGCCCTATGACGGAATAGCCGTCCCTGCCGATACCCGTGTCCAGCAGCAGCTCTGTAATGTCCTTCAATCTGCACGCAGTCTTATTGATCAGGTATTCACTTTCACCCGAACGGAATACCCTGCGGGTAATTGTGACCTCTCCAAATGCCAGGGGCAATGATGAATCGGAATTATCCAGCGTGATGGAGACCTCGGCAAATCCCAGCGGTTTCCTGTGTTCTGTGCCTGCGAATATGATATCTTCCATTTTTGATCCGCGCAGCGTTTTTACGCTCTGTTCTCCAAGTACCCAGCGAATGGCGTCGGCAATGTTGCTTTTCCCGCTTCCGTTCGGTCCGACAACGGCTGTGATGCCGCCGTTGAAATCAAGACTGATTTTCTCGGCAAAGGACTTGAATCCTTGCATATCCAAACGTTTTAAATACAATTAAAAACCCCCGTTTGTAATAATAAAGCATCGTAAAAAATACTTCCAAGTGCAACTTCATTTTAACATAACTGGAGACAGATTCAATATTATTTCTTGCTGCAGTATTTCTGTTATTGTTCAGTCCTTTATTGATATTGTGCAATAGCAGAAACAAGACCTCTGAACAGTAATATATTTCTCACTGCATGGTTATTTCTGCCGGATGATCAGTTCTCTTGATAAAGTATCCTGTGGCAATACTTTGATTTGGCCGATGGCATAACGCTCCTTAATATATTGAATGTTGGAACGATTCTGTCCGATTACGTTAGAAATATTGGAAATGCCGGTGTGGATGGTGAGATTCTCGGTTCCGGCAAGTCCCAGCTTTTCAATAGCAGCTTCCAACCGCCCACGCATCAGTCTGGACTCCACCAACTGCCTGAATGCCGGATGCATTGGCCCTGTCACCACATCCGTCTCGGAACCCTCCCGTATCGTATCCGTGGGCTGAAGGCCTATCCTGATCACCTTGATCTGATTGTCCTCATAAAGCTCCAGCAGCTGTGCGCAAAGCGCCACCGCCTTTTCAAGGCTTTGCGGCTTGTATGCTCCTCTTAGGTATTGGCTTTCCAGCTCCGTTCCCCTAATTACCAGCAAAGGATAGATTCGAACAATACTCGGAGCAATACGTATCACCTTCCTGGCTGTTCTCAGACATGTTTCATCGGTATCCCCCGGAAGGCCGGTCATGGTCTGAATGCCCAACATAAATCCCATGCGCCTGATCAGGGCAGCGGCTTCATAAACACAGGCAGCATTGTGGCCACGGCAGCTTGCGCGAAGAACCTCATCCTCAAGACTCTGCACACCAAGCTCTATTGTTCTGACACCATAATGCCACAGCATCCTCAAATTTTCTTCGTCGATGCAGTCAGGTCTGGTAGAAATGCGTATTTGTGTGATTCCGGCATTGGACAGGTACTGTGAAGCCAGTGACAGAAAGCTCTCCTGCATAGATGGGTCAATTGCCGTGAAGCTGCCCCCATAAAAAGCGATTTCGGTATTATCCTCCGGCTCCATGGTAGCAAGATGTGTTTCAATGATCTGAGGTATTTTCTGCGGGCTCATATCCTCGATCTGTCCGCTGATCTTCTTCTGATTGCAAAAGATGCAGTCGTTAGGACAGCCCTTATGCGGCACAAAAATCGGGATGATCTTATGCCTGCTGGTGGGGATACTCCCATGTCTCCCGGTCATTTGTGCACCTGACGCCTGTCCAAAGCCGCTTTTGCGGCATTTTGCTCGGCTTCCTTCTTGTTTTTGCCCTCCCCGGTACCAAGAATTTCCCCGTTTACGCTGACCTGCGCGACAAATACCTTGTTGTGGTCAGGGCCTTTTTCTTCAACAATCTGATAACTGATTCGCTGTTCACCGTTTTTCTGGATCATCTCCTGAAACTGAGTCTTGTAATCTATAAACAGCTCGCTGCTGTGAACATCCTGCAAATATTCCTTCATAGCTCTGAATATAAAGCTTTTCGCTTCAGTCATGCCTCCATCCAGATAAATAGCTCCGATCAATGCTTCGAAGGCATCGGACAAAATGGAGATGCGTGTTCTTCCGCCGGTGTTCTCCTCACCTTTGCCAAGAAATAGATAATTTCCAAGTGAAATTTGTCCGGCACATTTCATCAACGAAGCTTCGCAGACGATCGCTGCCCGTGTTTTTGTCATTTCGCCCTCCGGCAGGTTCGGGAAATTTTTGTAGATGTATTCGCTGGTCACAATATTTAACACCGAATCGCCTAGAAATTCAAGTCTTTCATTGCTCGCCCTCCCCTGATTTCTCTTTTCGTTTGCGAACGAGCTGTGTGTAAGCGCAAGGATCAGCTTGTTTTTGTCGATGAAATAATAATGGATCACGGCCTCCAGTTCCTTTAATTTTTCCATGTTTTCCAAAACAGCTCCCTTATCCATCGTATCCTCCCGATTCCGGCTGTGTACCGCGCTTTATAACGCGGAATGACTATAATAAAATATTGAAAGGCGGGTGCGTACTAACCCCGCCTTCTAATAAATTATAGTTTATTGATTAAAATTTATCCACTATATTTTTTCAATATAATAGCAGCATTGTGTCCGCCGAATCCAAGCGCGTTTGAGAGGGCATATTCAATCTGAGCCGGTCTGCCTCTATTTGCGACATAATCCAGGTCGCATTCAGGATCCGGATTAACAAGATTTATTGTGGGCGGAAGGAGTCCATCCTTCAGCGCCATTGCCGTAATAATTGCCTCTATTGCGCCCGCCGCACCGAGAAGATGACCCGTCATGGATTTTGTGGAGCTGACAGCCAGCTTGTAAGCGTGCTCTCCGAACACCTGCTTGATTACGTTGGTCTCTCCCACATCGTTGAGCGGAGTTGAGGTTCCGTGAGCATTGATGTATCCAATATCCTGCGGCTGTATACCGGCGTCTGCAATTGCAAACTGCATTGATTTGATGCCGCCAATGCCTTCAGGGTGCGGTGCAGTGATATGATAGCCATCGCAGGTGCAGCCGTAACCGACCACCTCGCCCAGTATTAACGCGCCGCGCTGCTTTGCATGCTCCAATTCCTCAAGGATCAATACTCCGGCGCCTTCTCCCATGACAAACCCGTCACGGTCCCTGTCAAAAGGCCTGCAAGCAGTAGCAGGGTCTGGATTTGTGGAAAGAGCCTTATTAGAACAGAAGCCAGCAAACGACAGGGGTGTGATCGCCGATTCTGCGCCTCCGGTAAACATAATATCAGCATCCCCGCGCTGTATCACCTTGAAGGCGTCTCCTATCGCGTTGTTTCCGGATGCACAAGCGGTAACAACACACTCATTAAAGCCCTGCAGGTTGTATTCGATCGCAATTCTTCCGGCTGCCATATTTGCAATCATGGAGGTGATAAAAAACGGGCTGACCCTGCCAGGCCCCTTTGTTGAAAGGATTTGATGCTGGTCCTCAAGCGTTTGTATGCCTCCGACACCTGATCCGATAATAACGCCTGCTCTAAAGCTGTCTTCCTTCTCCATATCCAATCCGGATGTCTCCATCGCCATCCTGGCTGCCGCCATAGCATACTGTGTGAAAATGTCCATTCTCTTTGCTTCTTTTTTGTCAATATAATCTGTCGGCTCAAAACCGTTTATTGCAGCGGCAACCTTTGCCTCATAATTTGTTGTGTCAAATTTCGTTAAAAGGCTGATACCTGATTTTCCTTCTTTTATTGAATTCCAAAAGCTGTCTACACCAAAGCCCAATGAGTGCACTACACCCATTCCGGTAATGACTACACGTTTTTTCATTTTATCCTCCCGCATACTTCTCTTTTTATGATTTTGAGGAATTAATATTTTTATCGAGATTTTAATGATTCCAAAAGAAAGATTGGTTGGTCACAAATTTGATTTCTAACATAAAAAAAGTCCCATTAACGGGACTTTTTTTATGTGTTATTTTTAATGTAATCTACGGCGTCTCCCACAGTAGCTATCTTCTCAGCTTCGCTATCAGGAATTTCAATATCGAATTCCTCTTCGAGAGCCATAATAAGTTCAACTATATCGAGAGAATCCGCACCAAGATCATCTATGAAGGAAGATTCCATATTCACTTCTTCCTCTTCAACACCCAACTGCTCTACTATGATTTTCTTTACCTTTTCGAAAGCCATACATTCACCTCCTCCCACAGGGGGTATTAATATATAATAATGCCTTGAAAAATTTATACCTGTCTGTTATGAAAATTTTAGCAGGTACATCTTTCTCATAAAGATATTATTACATTACCAGTCCGCCGTCAATATCTATTACCTGTCCGGTTACATAGGACGCATCGTCGGAAGCAAGAAATGCGACAACAGCTGCCACGTCTTCAGGTGTCCCGAACCTGCCGAGCGGTATGTTCTCCAAATACTTACTCCTTACTTCTTCAGGAAGCACATCTGTCATTTTACTTTTAATGATTCCCGGTGCGACTGCATTACAGGTCACTCCCCTGGATGCGAATTCCTTGGCCGTCGTTTTGGTCAAACCGATCAAACCGGCTTTGGACGCGGAATAGTTGGCCTGTCCCTGATTGCCATACCTTCCCGCTACTGAAGCCATATTGACAATTCGGCCATATTTCTGCCTGATCATCTGTTTCGCTGCAAACTTTGTGCAAAGGAAAGCTCCCTTCAGGTTAATGTCCAAAACGGAGTCCCAATCCTCTTCGGACATCATAGCCATAGGCTTATCCTTTGTAATGCCGGCGTTATTCACCAGGATGTCCACACTGCCAAAAGCTTCAACAGCAGCTGCTATCATTGCTTTTACATCATCGGCATTCCTGACGTCGCCTCTTGTCACAGTGACTTTATAGTTTGCCCTTCTGAATTCTTCTGCTGTTTCATCCAACGATTCCGATGCTGCGATGTCATTTAGTACAATATTTGCACCCATTGACGCAAGCTTCAATGCAATAGCCTTGCCCAGTCCCCTTGCTGAGCCTGTTATCACAGCAGTTTTTCCTTCAAGCGGCATTAAGTCACCTCCTATCCATGAATTTATTGCCCTATTTCCCCAAGAGTTTTTTTGAGCGATTCCATATCCTCTATATTAAAGCTCCTGACTTCTTTGTTTATTTTCTTCACAAATCCGCTAAGAACTTTTCCCGGGCCTATTTCAACAAAGGTATCAACCCCGCGCTCCAACATCAGGCGTATGGAATCCTCCCATAACACCGGGCTGCTGACCTGCTTCACAAGAGTTTCCCGTATCTCGGAGGGTGATTTTACCACCTGAGCGGTTGTGTTTGCGATCAGCGGCGTTTTAAAATCATCAAACGTAATACTCTCAAGCTCTGCATCCAGCAGCGTTCCTGCAGGTTTGAGCAGGCTGCAGTGGAACGGCGCACTGACAGCGAGCAATATTGCTCGTTTTGCGCCTTTTTCTGTACAGTATTCCATTGCTTTTTCAACCGCCTTGACTTCTCCGGCAATTGCAATTTGTCCGGGACAATTATAGTTGGCCGGTTCAACAATACCGAATTGCGAAGCCTGACAGCAGCATTGCCTGACATCTTCAGCCGACAGCCCAAGTATTGCAGCCATACTTCCAACTCCAAGAGGCACTGCGTCCTGCATATATCTTCCCCTTTTTCTGACCAGCGATACCGCGGTTGAAAAGCTCATTGTACCGGATGCCACATGGGCGGAATATTCTCCGAGGCTCAGACCTGCAGTGAAATCAGGCTTGACGCCGTTTTCCAGCAGCGGCGCAAGACAGGCCACGCTGGCGGTAACAATAGCCGGTTGTGTATTTTCAGTGATTTTGAGTGTTTCCTCATCACCATCAAAAATCATTTTCTTCATATCAATTCCTAATGCTTCAGAAGCTTCATCAAATATGGCGGATGACGATCCGAATTCGGATGCAATTTGCTTGCCCATACCGACATATTGAGCTCCCTGTCCCGGGAATATAAATGCGAGCTTCCCCATAAAACTCCTCCTGATACGCGTTATTTACTCCACCTGACCAGTGCAGAGCCCCAGGTCAAGCCTCCTCCAAATCCAACCAGCACAAGATTGTCGCCTTTCTTCAGGCATTTTTTACTATATGCGTCCGCCATGGCAACGGGAATGGAGGCAGAAGACATGTTTCCAAATTTCCTTATCGTGGTGTAAATCTTTTCAAGCGCTACACCAAGCCTTTTTGCAGCACCTTCGATGATCCGCATGTTTGCCTGGTGAGGAATGATATATTTTATGTTTTCGATCTTAATATCAGTATTCTCAATTACTTTTTCAGTAGCCATTGGCATAATCTTTACAGCGAATTTAAATACCTCCTGTCCATCCTGCCAAATTGATATTTTGTTTTTTAATTCTTCACGCCTGGCTACATCTTCCTCAGGCATATACAGGCATGGTATTGTAATAGAGCCGCCCTGAGCTCCGTCCGAGCCGAGGTATGTGGACAATATCCCATAGCCCTCTTCAACCTTGCCAAGAACCACTGCGCCTGCGCCGTCTCCGAACAGGACGCAATTTTTCCTGTCCTCCCAGTCCACTGCTTTGGTCATTCCTTCACTGCTGACCAACAAGACATGTCTGGCATAGCCGGTTTTAATAAATTGCTGAGCGATAGTCATTCCGTAAATAAATCCTGAACAAGCTGCGGAAATGTCAAAGGAAGCCGCATTTTTAGCGGATATTTCCTTTTGTATAATACATGAAGTTGATGGTGTCAGATAATCTGGAGTTGCGGTAGAAACAAGAATAAGATCGATTTCTTCAGGTGAGATCCCCGAGTCCTTCATAGCCTGTTTGGCTGCTTCCACAGCCATTGAGTAAACCGGAGCGCCTTCCGGTAAAATCCGTCTTTCAGAAATTCCAGTCCTTTTTAATATCCATTCATCCGAGGTATCGACCATTTTCTCAAGGTCTGAGTTGGTCAAAATCTTTTCTGGGACGTAGCTTCCTATTCCTAAAATGCCAACGCTTTCGCTCTTTCCTTTCGCCATCGCCAACCTCCATTTTTTCAACGCTTTCCTTAATCTGATCAAAGGCTGAGCTCGTTGCCAGACTATGGGCTTTAAGTATGACGTTTTTAATTGTTTTTTCATTAGAATTCCCGTGGCTTTTCACAACAATGCCATTAACGCCAAGTATCGGTGCGCCGCCGTCCTCAGAAGGATCCATCATTTTTTTAAACGCCTTCATATCCTTCATTAGAAAAATAGTCGATATCTTAGAGAAAATATTTTTTGTAAACATTCCTTTTAAAAATCCTGCAAAAAAGGACCCGGTACCCTCCAGGAATTTTAACATTACATTTCCGACATAACCGTCACATACTGCAACATCTACATTTCCCATCGGAATATCCTTACCCTCGATGTTGCCGACAAAATTCAAATCCAACGTCTTTAATAAAGTATACGCCTGCTTGAGGATCTCAGTACCTTTTTTTGCCTCTGTACCCATGTTTACAAGTCCCACCTTTGGGTTATCTCTGTTATACAGGTTTTTCATATACAGAGAGCCAAAGATTGCAAATTGCGCATAGTTAACCGGTTTGCAGGTTGTATTCAGCCCTGCGTCTATGAGAAGACATTTCCCTGCTCTTGTGGGTACCACTGCGCCTAAAGCCGGCCGGTCGACGCCTTTCAGTCTGCCAAGTATCAGTAGAGCACCTGTGAGAAGTGCACCGGTATTCCCTGCTGACAGAAACACATCTCCTTTTTTTTCCTTAAGCATATTGAAGCCAACAACCATTGATGAATTTTTCTTGCTTTTTATCGCTCTTGTTGGAGTATCCTCATTGGTTATTACTTCCTTCGCATGAATCACTTCAAGCCTCGGGCTCATAAAGTTTCTGGACTTCAATATTTTATGTATCTGTTCACCGTCACCAATCAGGGAAAGATCAAAACCCTCCTGGCTTTTCAAGGCTTCAATACTTCCGTTGACAATTGCATCCGGGGCATTGTCGCCGCCCATGGCATCTATAAGTATTTTCAAATTATTCACTCCCGTATCAGAACATATTTTAGTCGTAGTCGTACTATCTATAAAATACTATTTTCCCTGCTGTTTTTCAAGAGATACGAGAATGAATTTGCCTCTGAACATCTCCACCTGCTTTTCGTATATTTTCACCCACACGATATAATTTGTTCCCCTGACCTTTTTGACATCTGCCTTTGCAACCAACTTGCTTCCTGAATACGCCGGTGTCTTATACTTGATGTTCGCAACGCCTACCAGCGCGACCTGGGCATCGATTACGGCGATTGCCAGAGATTCTGCGAGTGAATAAATAAAATGTCCCCTGACTATCTTCGATTTCTCAAATACCATGGTCTCATCTGTTTCAAGTATGGACACTCCATATTTCCCCAAGTGAATATCAATCAATTCGCCTACGATTTCCTTGCTCTGAAGCGACTTGACTTTGCCATAGCTTGTTTCCGCAACATTCTTGATTCTCTCCCTGAGCTCCGGTATGCCCATTTCAAGTCTGTCAAGACGTATTGTAGGAACGCTGACTGAAAACAATTCCGATAACTCATCATCTGTTAAAAACGGATCTTGTTTCAGCTTATCAGATAATATTTGCTGCCTCTCCTTTTTAAAAAGAGATGATCGGCTCATGCTGTTAACACCACCTAAACTTTTTCGATCATAATTATTACCTGATACTATTTCCTAATACTATGAGTATAGTATAAATTATCTCAGGTTGCAACTATTTCCGAAAATTTTATTTTGTATTTTTACTATAAAAAACGTACGGTGATTCCGTACGTTTAGTTATCCCAATAAGAGCATTGTTACTCCTTATTATGAATTCGTATCTATAACACTCAGGTTTTTCTTGATGTAGTCGTACAAAGAGTAAATAGTAATGATTACAGCCAGTAACATGGCATAATCGTCAAACTGAAAATCAGAGAACAGGCTGATCGGGAAATTGTTCAGCAGAGCTGCAACAATCGCGATATCCTGCAATACGGTTTTAAGTTTACCAAGCTTGCTCGCTGCAATGACAATTCCTTCCCCGGCAGCCACCAATCTTAAGCCTGTTACAATAAATTCTCTTGAAATGATCAGCATTGCCGCCCAGCCATTGACCTGCCCGCTCTGTACCAATGCCAGCAATGCCGCTGTAACAAGAAGCTTGTCTGCTATCGGATCCAGAAACTTACCAAAGCGTGTTACCTGTTTCCTCTTTCTTGCAATATAACCATCAACCGCATCAGTGCTTGAAGCAATGATGAAAATTGCCGCGGCAATATAGCCTCCATAGGAAGCAAGAAACTGGTTGATCGCCAGCAACTGCGGGCGAATGGAGTTCACAAGGCCTGTGTTGATGATCGAATCCGGTATGGGAATAATAAAAATCATCAGTATCGGCACCACAAATATTCTTGAAAGCGTTATTTTATTGGGCAGATTCATATTTTACTTCTCCTGTCAGATCATATTCTCCACTGTCAAGTATTTCGACATTCACCATCTGGTAATTCTCAAGCGCGTCACTGCTGATAAAGTAAATCAGTCCGTCTATTTCAGGCGCCTGTGCATAGCTTCGCCCAAAATAAAAAATACCGTCCTCTGCAACACCCTCCACCATGACCCTGTAGACCTTGCCCAATTGGTCCGCATTCAACTTAGCAGATATTTGACGCTGTATTTTCATAAGCCTCTGATATCGCGACCTTTTGGTTCTAGCCGGTATCTGTTGCCGCATCTTTGACGCAGGGGTATTCTCTTCTTTAGAATACATAAATATCCCAAGTCTGTCAAACTCGTATTTTTGAACAAACCCGGACAGTATATTGAAGTCTTCTTCCGTTTCACCGGGAAATCCAACAATGAGCGTGGTTCTTATAATTATACCGGGTATCGTCCGGCGTAATTTGTCCAATAATGCCCGTATATCGGCGCTTCTTCCTCTGCGTCCCATCGCTTTGAGAACTGCATCGCTTGCGTGCTGGATGGGGATATCAAGATATTTGCACACCTTGTTGTTTTGCGCTATTTCCGAAATCAGATCGTCATCTATTTCTTCAGGATAACAATATAGTAAGCGGATCCATTCAATTCCGTCAAGCTTACTTAACTGTTGAAGCAGCTCGATTAGCATTCTTTTCCCATAAAGATCAATCCCGTATCTTGTGGTGTCCTGTGCCACAAGAATGAGCTCCTTTATCCCCGATTCCGCTAATTTTTCTGCTTCTCGGAGGATCGATTCAAGCTTTCTGCTTCTGAAGACGCCCCTCAGGGAAGGAATAACACAGTAGGTACAGCAATTGTCGCAGCCTTCGGCTATTTTGACATAAGCATAGCCTTTCCCTGTGGACACCACGCGTTTCTTGTCTAAATAGGCGGTTCCCGCAAGATCCCCATATAACTGGACACGCTCTCCTTTATAGGCGTCTCTTATGACTGATGCGATCGCTTCATAACTTCCTGTTCCAAGTACCGCGTCCACCTCAGGCACCTCTTCAAGAATCAGTTTCCTGTATCTTTGTGCCAGACATCCGGTTACAATCAGCAGCTCACAGTTTTTTTCCTTCAAGGCAGCCATTTCAAGTATTGTATTGATGGATTCCTGCTTAGCGCTTTCAATAAAGCCGCATGTATTGACAATAATCACATCCGCCTCGCAACTGTCACTGACAAGCTCATACCCTTCATCTTTCAGTATTCCAAGCATAAGCTCACTGTCAACAAGATTTTTGGGGCACCCAAGCGATACCAACCCTATCTTTTTATTCAACTGATACAACTCCCTGTATTTTTTACATCAGGCATCGTTAACAACTTACGTGCCTTTGTTTAGTCCAGAGCATCTTCCTCAATGATATCATCCGCAAGGCCGTGCAGCGCTTCGCGAATTGTGCTCATGGAGAAGCCTCTGTGCATTAAAAACATATATGCTTTTCTCAATATTTTTTTATCTTTTAAATCATATTTACCAAATTTACGCTTTAACAAACTTTCTGCAACAACAGAATCCTCAACCTTCCAATCCTCCAGCACCTCATCTGCCGTTTCTTCCGCAATTCCTCTGGCAATAAGCTCTCTTTTCATCATTTTTTTAGATATTGGTTTCAGCTTACTCCTGTCAAATACATACTTCTGTGCGTAGAGCTTGTTATTGATATATCCAATGGCCTTCAGTTCGTTGACTGCCTTTTCAATACATTCATGGTCGTAGCCGTCTTCATGAAGCTTTTTCCACACCTCCTGCTCTGTCCTGAGCTTCAGTGAAAGGTAGCGGACAGCTTTTGATTTTGCTTCACGGAAATTTAGTGTATTTTTAACATAATCGATTGTTTCCTCTGTAATATCTGTATTTTCATATAAATGCATAGATATGTAATCTTCCTCAGAGATGGTGAATGAAAATCTCCCATCGATATAGACAGATAATCTGCCGAGGTTTTTTTTGCTTTTTTCTACCGAAGTGATCTCCAACGATTCACCATCTCCTGTCAGATTGACCTAATGTTTCATCCATGCCTGTTTTTATTTTACCCTTTTTCGCTAGTCCATGTCCAGTTCCATTTCATCCTCGTCATCAGCATGAGAATTGGACGACATACTCTTTACGAAAGCCTGATTGTAATTTTCACGTATTTTCTTTTCGATATCCTTGCATATTTCGGGATTTTCAATAAGGAACTGCTTCACATTTTCTCTTCCCTGTCCGATCCTCTGGCCATTGTAAGAGAACCATGAGCCGCTCTTGTTTACAATATCCAGATTTACGCCTACATCCAGGATACTTCCTTCTTTGGAGATGCCCTGACCATAAATGATATCGAATTCTGCTTCTTTGAACGGCGGAGCAACTTTATTTTTCACAACCTTGACGCGTGTTCTGTTTCCGTAGACCTCCGTGCCCTGCTTCAATGACTCTATCCTGCGTACGTCAAGCCTGACGGATGAATAAAATTTCAATGCCCTGCCGCCCGGCGTTACCTCAGGATTGCCGAACATAATCCCAACCTTTTCTCTCAACTGATTGATGAAAATAGCGGTGGTCTTTGACTTACTGATCACGCCCGCCAGCTTTCTGAGCGCCTGTGACATCAGTCTCGCCTGCAGCCCCACATGTGAGTCTCCCATTTCGCCGTCAATTTCAGCTTTTGGCACAAGAGCCGCCACAGAGTCAACAACAATGACATCGATAGCTCCGCTGCGTACCAGTGCTTCTGCGATTTCCAAGGCCTGCTCCCCCGTATCCGGCTGGGAAACAATCAGATTTTCTATATCTACACCGAGTTTTTTTGCATAAACCGGGTCAAGCGCATGCTCCGCATCGATAAATGCCGCATCTCCTCCAGCCCTTTGTGCTTCCGCGACAATATGCAGCGCAACTGTGGTCTTACCTGAGGATTCCGGTCCGAATATCTCAACAATCCTTCCTCTTGGCACTCCGCCTACGCCAAGCGCAATGTCAAGCCCGATCGAGCCGGTTGGAATGACTTCAACATTCATATGCGAATCCTCACCCAGCCTCATTATGGCGCCCTTTCCAAATTGTTTTTCGATCTGGCCGAGCGCCATCTCCAATGCCTTCTTTTTCTCCATCATTGCAAGCAGACCTCCTTATATGAATAAATGCGAACGTTTGTTCTGGATTAATTATATGTCATTTCTCCGGAAGAGTCAATGACTTATTTACATTTTATTACATATCTCTGTGCACTTTCAACTTTTTTAACAAATATTTCGCATCCTCTGCCTTTAGTAAAAGCATCATGACCGCATATACTGCCGCTCCAACGATTATTTCGCCTATAAGGTATGCTAACTGCATCGCCTTTGTATCAAGCCGGGCAGGAATACCCTCAAATACTGCCAGAACAACACCCATCGTCAATGCAGACGGTACCGCTCTGACAAAAAAGCTCCACAGCCTGTCCAGGGAAATACCCTTCACTTTTCTACTCATCAGGACAAACAGCAAAACAGCGTTAATCGTACTTGTGATGGAATAGGTCAAAGCCATACCTGCGGGGCCAAGATCTGTGAACAGATAAAAAATCAGACCAAATCCCAAATTCATAATAACAGAAGAAATCCCTGCCAGCAATGGAGTTATTGTATCCTGCAGCGCATAAAAAGCCCTGTTCATAATTGTAACAACCGACGAAGTGATGATGGATACTGCGAATACCGCCATAATAGACGCAACCAGCGTAACATCCGCCTCAGTAAATTTAACTCCCCATTTGTACACCGCTCTAACCAAAGGTTCCCTTAGCACGATGAAACCAACTGTTGAGGGCACTGCCGCAAAAAGTACCGAGGTAAGGGATCTCATCAGCAGGTGTTTGTATTTAGAGTAGTCTCCTGATGCGTATTTCCCGGACAAGGCAGGCAGAATCGCAGTACCAAGCCCCAACGCAAAAATCCCATGCGGGAGCTGCCACAGTGTGTTAGCATTTCTGAATGCGGCGAGACCTCCCTCAAAAGCCGATAGAGAAACAAAGGCCGTCGCAATAATTACATTGACCTGCGTAGCGGAGGAGGATAAAAGAGACGGCACCGCCTGCCCCAGTAGCGTTTTGAAGCCTTTGTCAGCAAGGTCGATCACTGGCCTGTAAAACTTCATTTCCGGCAATACAAACAAAAGCTGTACTAAAAAATAGAGCGCAGCGCTGGCTGCAACACCATATGCGACCTTTACCATGCTGCCGGGATTCGTGTCGGCAAAAAGCAGAATGCTTAAGGCGCATCCGACATTATAAATGGAAGGACCGTATGCCGCCGCGGCAAATTTTTTATAAGAGTTCAATACGCCGTTGCACATACCTGCAAGCATAATAAAGGAAACAGACGGAAAAAGGATTCTTGTCAGTCTGATAGACAATTCCTGCGTTTGCGGACTTTTCCCTGCAAAGCCCGGCGCAACGGCCGGAATGATCTGCTGAGCATAAATCATACCGAAGCCGCACAGAATCGCCATAATAATAAATGCAATATTTATAAAGGTGCTGACTGCTCTCCAGCCCTCAAGCTCCTCTTTTCTCTCCAGCCTGCCCGATAAAAAAGGAACAACGGCGGCAGATATGGTACCGCCAACCAGCAAGATATACATCAGGTCCGGAACTGTAAACGCGGCAACATATGCATCCTGCACCCAGCTGAGTCCAACCTTCCATGACAGCATCGTTTCCCTGATAAACCCGGTAAGTCTGCTCAGTACCACGGATGACATGACAATCATCGCCGCAGAGGATACCCTGTTATCTTTTAAACGCTCCAATTCAAAATCCTCCCGGGTTATCAGCCTTTTGACCCGCTGTATTCAGATACCTTCGCAACATATCAAACGCATATAGACAAGTGACGTTTCTGATCCTGGTCCTGCTTCCCCATAGATCAAGCCGCTTTCCGATCACACCGTCTGGATGGGATAATGCGATATAAACCAAACCCACCTGTTTTTCCGGTGTACCGCCGTCCGGCCCGGCAATACCGGTTACCGAGATGCCCAGGTCAGTACCGGATACCCTCCGGATTCCTTCAGCCATCTCTGCGGCAGTCTGCTCGCTTACCGCGCCGAACTGATTCAGTGTTTCCTGGTTTACACCCAGCTCTTCTACCTTGGAACGATTACTATATGTGACTATAGCCCTGTCGAAAGACGCTGAAATTCCCGGTTTATCCGTCAGCTTCGATGCCAGAAGGCCGCCTGTGCAGGATTCAGCAAGCGACAAGGTCAAGCCGCTTTCGATAAGCATGTCAGCCGCAACCTCTTCGAGCTCTCTGTTGTCATTAGTGTAGACCGAATCGCCCATCCTTCGTTTTATTTCGTCCTCAACCGGAGTTATGATATCTTCCTCACTGCTGTCCTTCTTATATCTTGCAGTTATTCTCAGCGTCACTTCCCCGTCCCTGGCATAAGGCGCAATGGTTGGATTGGTCTGCACATCAATCAGGTCAAGTAATCGATCTTCAACTTCAGACTCCCCGATTCCGAAGATTCTGATGTATCTGGACTCCAGCCTGAATTCCGATTTTGCCGCAAAATACGGCATGACGGAATCATCAAACATTGGCTTCATTTCAGAAGGAGGACCTGGCAGCATAATAACGACCTTACCATCCTGTTCAATAATGCAGCCGGGCGCCGTGCCGTTTTTATTCCTTATGATTATACTTCCTTCCGGCAAATAGGCCTGCTTCATATTATTATGGGTCATCGCCCTGTTTCTTTTTTCAAAAAATTCCTTCATCCTGTTTAGTGACTCCCGGTCGATCACAAGCTTTCTGTTCACAGCCGCGGCCACAGTCTCCTTTGTCAGATCATCCTGTGTCGGTCCAAGTCCGCCTGTCAGAATAACCACATCTGAACGTGATAGAGCCAGGTCAAGACATTGCTTCAGTCTGTCAGGGTTATCGCCCACAACATCGTGATAATATACACCTATCCCCACATTGGGCAATCTTGAGGAAATATATTGCGCATTTGTGTTGGCAATCTGCCCCATCAGTAGTTCTGTACCGACCGCAAGAATTTCTGCTTTCATTGACTTCTTCCTCTCCCGGCGACACTCTCCGGTTATGGTATTAACATGAGCGTCCCATATCATTATACATTAGTGGAATCAACATTAAAATAGCGATATGCAGCTACAATAAAAAAAGACGAAAACGACCGAAAAAAGTCTACTTCATTCTTCAACATTGTTAAGATAAGATAAGATAAGATTAGATTAGATTAAAGTAGTGTAAAGCACAGATCAAATTAAAGCGAAGAGGGATGCAGATATGAATGATTCCGTTAGAATTCTCAAGAACATCATCGACAATGTAGAGAATGTCATCGTGGGGAAACGTTATGCAGTCGAATTGGCAGTGATTTCACTTATCTGCAACGGCCATGTGCTGATCGAGGATGTGCCGGGCGTCGGCAAGACCAGCCTCGTATCTGCCCTGTCGAAATCACTGAACGCTTCGTTTCGTAGGATTCAGTTTACACCTGATGTATTGCCCTCCGACATTACAGGTTATTCGATTTATAATCAAAAAACCTCTGATTTTGAATATCGCCCGGGTGCTATTATGAGCCAGATAATCCTGGCGGATGAGATCAACCGTACCTCTCCAAAAACCCAGGCCAGTCTTCTGGAGGTCATGGAGGAATACCAGGTAACTGTAGACGGCATCACCTACAAGGTACCAAGGCCTTTCATGGTGCTTGCTACTCAGAACCCGGTCGAATATCTCGGCACCTACCCGCTGCCCGAAGCACAGATTGATCGATTCTTCATGAAAATTTCGATCGGGTACCCTACAAATACTGAAGAGAGCTACATCCTCTCCAAATTCCAGCTTTCCAATCCGCTTGAGAAGCTTCTTCCCGTTGCGGAGAGCAGCGATATCATCGCCCTGCAGGAAGAGATCAAAACCGTGCATGTCGATAAAACCCTCAGTAATTATATAGTAGACATCGTCAGTCAGACAAGAAAGCATCCCGACGTCGCTCTCGGTTCAAGTCCAAGAGGTTCATTATCTTTGTTCCGCGCATCACAGGCTTGGGCTTTTTATAGCGGAAGAAATTATGTATTACCGGACGATATCAAGAAAATGGTCATCCCGGTTCTCTCTCACAGACTGATGCTTAAACAGGAAGCAAAGCTCAAGAAGATCAACCCCGAAGAAATATTGAATACGATCATAGCTAGAATTAATATTCCGGTGGTGAGCCAACATGAAGCGAAGTAGAATCCTCTACATCTGCCTTTTTATCGCCGCTCTGATATTCACATACTTCAACGGTGGTAAGATGCCATATATGCTGCTTTATACCGTATTGATGCTGCCGGTGGTATCACTTGCATATACGCTGGTGATCTATCTGCGCTTCAAATACGGACAGGAGCTGGATAAGAAATTTGTAACCAAAGGCGATAAGGTAAATTTCATTTTTAGTATTAATAATGAGGACTTTTTTATCTACCCTTATGTGCGGGTTGCGTTTTATGGGTCAAAAACTATTTTCGAAAACCAGTTCCAGGAGAAAAGCTTTTCTTTAAACCCGTTCTCAGGAAAAAATTATTTCTTCGAGCTTCAATGCAACTATCGGGGCAGTTATGAAATAGGCATCAATTCTGTTGAACTTGAAGATTTCTTCGGCCTGTTCAGATTTAGGTATAATGTCTTTGAACCTAAATATGTCACTGTATATCCCAGGATTGTTTATCTTGAAAAATTCATGCTGAAGACAGATTTCATGTCCGAATCCCATTCCATACTTAATACAAGAGACGAAGACATGACGACAGTCAGCGACGTTCGGAAGTATCAATACGGCGACAGTCTCAAACGGATCCATTGGAAACTGACCGCAAAAACCATGGATATCATGGTTAAAAAGTTTGAAAGTACTTCTCAGACCAACACCATTATGCTTTTGGATCTGCAAAAGAATCCTTTTTCCTTAGGTGAAAACATCGTACTTGAGGACAAATTAATCGAATCCATCGTTGCCGTGCTTTATTACTGCCTGTACAAATGGATTCCTGTCAATCTGGTGTTTTACAGCGGAAAATTGGTGAATATTCAGGCCAAAAACCACCTGATGTTCAATGAAATATTTGAATTGCTGGCGAAGATAAGGTTTAACGAAACCGTTCCTGTAAAGGATTTGCTTGATATCTTCACCACAAATGTTCTGAAGCAAACCAACATCCTGATCTTTACATCCAATTTAGATTATGAGCTTTACAATCAGATCTATAAAGCAAGCAATGCCGGCTATGATGTAAGTTTGATCTACACCTCGCCGGAAAAATTTACAGGTTCAAAAAATCCGGATGTGGAAAACATTCTCCGCTCGCTGCCGGAAATTGGTGTGAATAGCTATAGAATCAATATGGACGACGATATAAAGGAAATCCTTGAATGCCATGGAGGAAGGTGCCCATGAATATTAAAAACATAACGGACAAAATCCCTGATTTTCTGCTGGCACAGCTGCTTTCGTTCAGCCTGATCTATGCACTTTCCTCTTCCCTGTGTCTGACTTATCCGATTTTCAAAACATTACTGCTGTCACTGCTATGCGTTTTTGTAATGTTTATTTTATTTTTAAATAAGAAGACTTCAATTGCCTCATATTTCATAATCGGTTCGGCCGCGCTGGCCTCGGTTGTATATGTCGTATTCTTTGTCGGGGTTATAAAAACCGGTTCGTTTATAAGTGATTACTTTTACTGGCTTGAGGAGTATATTCAGTATCCTGACGGATCAGTACCGCTGTACCAGTTCATAACGGTTTTGGTACTGTGTTCACTTTTTGCGGTTTTTTCAGAAATGTTTATTATTAAAAGATTCAAATTCCTGATTGTTCTTGCTTTTGGAATGATCATGTTCTCCATACAGTGGTCGTATCAAATCATCTCAGCAATGACGCCCTTCTATTTATTTTTAGCCGGCTCACTTATTGGATACATTAAGTATATCTACCGGGCCAAATCAAACGCAGGACCCAACGAATATGCCAAGCCTGCATTGCTGGCGCTCTGGAGTGTTCCGGTATGTATTCTGGTCCTCCTTCTGGCTTTTTCAATAAAGGCCAGCGATAAACCGATTCAATGGGAATGGCTGGATAAAAAGGTGGTTTCAGTTTATAACTATTTCAAAAAAACCCTGGATTATGAGACCTTTGATTACTTCTCGCTGTCCGCATCCTCAGGTTTCGGTGACAGGAATAATCTGCTCGGAGGCAGGGTCAAGCTCGACAAGACCAATGTACTCTATGTCACCACAAGTAACAGGATCTATCTTAAGGGTGCGTCCAAGGATATATACACCGGAAACAGGTGGATAAACAGTGTTGAAGAGTTAGCGCCGACCGGTTCGGATTACTCCTCCATGTATAAGGACTATGAAGAGATGGTCAATGGTATGGAGCTATTATCTGAAAGTGATCAGTTCATAGAGGAGTATTTTGAAGTCAATCCTGTCACGGTATCATATTTGAATATCCGGACAAAATCCTTGTTTCTGCCTCAGAAAGCAGATAAATTTAAGCCATCCGGCGAAGCTCTTTCCGGATTCCTTAGTAATACCGGCGAGTTCTCCTCCAGCAAAAGGCTTTCCAAAGGCTTCAGCTACTCAGTGAGCATGTATAGCCCTAAGATTGGCGCCGAAGAGTTTGCAGAGGTAATGCGTAAAAGTAAAAAAGGCCTTTACAACGATTATATACTCATGGCCATGGATGAACCAAATGACGAGACCTACCAGATGCTGACAATACTTAAGGATAACAGCGAAAAAATTTATGCTGCCTATCTGCAGCTTCCCGAGAATCTACCTCAAAGGGTTAAGGATCTGTCCGCATCTCTGGTCGCATCCTCAGATAATAATTACGATAAGGCAAGGGCAATCGAGCAATATCTTGCCTCCAATTTCCCATACAATCTGGATGTGCGCTCTACCCCAAGGAACAGGGATTTTATCGACTATTTCCTCTTTGATCAGAAGGAAGGCTATTGCTCCTATTTTGCGTCTGCCATGGCTATACTCGCAAGATGTGCGGGTTTGCCATCAAGATATGTTGAGGGCTATATGCTCCCACCCGAGCCGATTAAGGATAAAAACAATACTTTTGTAGTAACAAATATGCAGGCACACGCGTGGGTCGAAATATACTTCGAGGGCTATGGCTGGCTTCCCTTCGAACCAACCTCGCCCTTCAGATCAAATTTTTACGCCAATGACATACCTGAACCTATCCTCTCGACAGAATATAACTCCTCTTATGATGACTACATGGAGATGATGGAGCGCTATTCAAATCACAATACGGATATGTCAGGTTATGATGAATTCACGGTTCAAAAAGGGCCTTCTGCCATTGTGGTTATCCTTCTGAGCTTCGCGGTTGTCGTGCTCCTGTTTGGTCTTGTCCTTCTGTTCAATATTACAAAAAGCAGGTTCCGGCTGTACAAGCTCTCTTCCCTTCCGGCAAAGGATTGCATACTGCAGTTTTATGACTATTATGAAAGAGTACTGAGTTTACAGGGTTTGGGCCTGCAGCCTTCCGAAACTCCGTTTCAGTACTGCGCCAGGATCGATTCGCAGATGTTTTTCTCTCAAGTGAGATTTAAAGTAATCACGGATATATTTGTTCGATCAAGATACAGCCTCGAGGAAGCATCTGAAAAAGAAAAGCAGTTGATATCTGATTTTCAGCCAGGCTTCCTCAAGGAAATCAAAAGAAGTATGGGAAAGCTCAAATACTTTGTTTATAAGTACTTGCTAAATAAATTATGATTACAGCTTATATACCTGCTTGGCGGAAAGAACGCTGATGCCGTTTTTTTGGAGGACTTCCACAGCTCTTGCGGGTTCCTCTACCCTAAGAAGAACCAGTGCTTCATCTTCCGCCTTGCTAACAAATGCATACATATATTCGATCCCTATTTTGTTCTTGTCCAGTATCTCGAGGGCTTTCGACAATCCGCCGGGCTTATCCTGTACGCCAATAGCAATGACACTTGTCGAGCTGACTGTAAACCCTTGCTCCTTCAAAATTAGCAATGCCTTTTCAGGATTATTGACAATAAGCCTTAATATTCCAAAATCTGTAGTGTCCGCTATGGATAATGCACTAATGTCGATATCGCTGTCTCCAAGGATCCTGGCTACCTCTGCAAGCCGTCCTGATTTGTTTTCCAAAAAAATCGATATCTGCTCTACAAACATGGCAAAACCCTCCTTCGTTTTAGCTATTTCCCGCCGATATAGCAATGGTTTTCGTTACGAATCAAATGAACTTGCGTTTGTCTATGACTCGCTTAGCCTTTCCTTCGCTTCTTTCGATCGTTTTTGGCTCAACAAGCTTTATTGCAGCGGACAATCCCAGTGTATGCTCTATTTCCTTCCTGATCTTCTTTTCCAGATCCTCTATATGCCTGACCTCATCTGAAAACAAAGCCTGTGTCATCTCGACCTGGATCTCCATGACATCCAAGCTGCCTGCCCGATCTACAATGATTTGATAATGAGGCGCTGTTTCTCCCAGCTCCAGTAAGACACTTTCTATCTGTGTGGGGAATACATTTACACCACGTATTATTAACATGTCATCAGTACGTCCTGTCACCTTGCTCATTCTCACATTTGTCCTGCCGCAATCACAAGTTTCATAATTAAGGGACGAAATGTCTCTAGTCCTGTAACGCAACAGAGGCAAGCCCTCCTTGGTGATCGTGGTAAACACAAGCTCACCCTTGGTTCCGGCCGGTAATACCTGTTCTGTTTCCGGGTCAATGATTTCAGGAACAAAATGATCCTCCTGTATATGCAAACCGGACTTGCAGGGACATTCCGTCGCAACACCGGGGCCTATGACCTCACTGAGTCCATATATATCGATGGCAAGTATCCCTAATCTTCTTTCGATCTCGCAGCGCATGCTTTGTGACCATGGCTCCGCACCGAAAACGCCCGACTTTAACTTCAGATCGCTCTTCCTGATCCCTGCCTCCTCCATCTCTTCAGCCATAAAGAGTGCATAGGATGGTGTACAGGCTAGTAACGTCGTTCCAAAATCCTTCATAATCTGTAATTGTCTTTTTGTGTTGCCCCCTGAAATCGGAATGACAGATGCACCGACACGTTCCGCGCCATAATGTGCGCCAAGACCGCCTGTAAATAGTCCATATCCATATGCGATCTGAATGACGGATTCTTTACTCGCTCCGGCGCTGGTAAGGGTTCTGGCCATGACCTCAGCCCATGTGTCGATGTCCTTTCTGGTATAACCCACAACCGTCTGTCTTCCGGTTGTTCCTGAGGATGCGTGAATCCTTATGATCTCGCTGAGCGGTACAGCAAACAGGCCATAGGGATAGGTATCCCTTAAATCCTGCTTATAGGTAAACGGCAGCATCGAGAGATCCTCAATCCCCTTGATATCTCCGGGCTCTATCCCAGACTTCTGCATCTTTTCTCTGTAATAAGGTACATTATGATAAACCTTCTTTACAGTTTTGACCAACCGTGCGCCCTGCAGTTTTTGCATTTCCTCTCTGGGCATGCACTCTCGTGACTGGTTCCAATATTGCATTTCAGAACCCCTCCTTGATTTATTTATATGCCCATACATTCTCCCGCGAGAATCACTTTCAGGGAATACGGGTCACACCCGCCCCACGCAAAAGCAAACAGGCTTTTATTCAATTATATCCGGCGGCAAACGCCTTTTTATTCACATCCAGCAATTTAGCCGGAAGAACTTCCTCCAACGCATTCTCCCAGACCTTTCCGGGAATATTCGTGGTTCTGGCAAGAAGTCCGATCAGTACGACATTTACAGCTTTGAGGCTTCCGCATTCTTTTGCTATCCTGAGGCCATCCGTCGCAAGCAGGCTGATACCGGCTTCTTGCAGTCTTTCTATGATACCATCCGGATATTTTGCCTTACCCATGATGACAGGCATTGGATCGATTTGCTGATCATTTAGGATCAGCGTACCGCCCTTTTTCAGATAATCTGTCCAGCGAAGGGCTTCCAGCTTCTCAAAGGCCAGAATGATATCAGCCTCTCCCTTTTCTATGACAGGAGAATAAATCTTCTCACCCATTTTTACATAGGTGACAACGCTGCCGCCTCTTTGTGACATTCCGTGAACCTCTGAAACCTTAACATCATACCCCTGCTTCAGCGCCACATTTCCAAGCAGCCTGCTGGCCAGAAGCGTACCCTGTCCGCCAACGCCCACTATCATTATATTCAGATTATTCATTGTCGTCACCTGCTTTTTCAATGGCTTTAAATTTACAAACCTTCGTGCATAGCTTGCAGCCAACACAGAGCGCACCGTTGATCTCGATTTTGTCACCCCTGTCGACAATGGCAGGGCAACCAATTTTCAGACAATTCCCGCACTTTTTACATTTATCATTGATCCTGCGCCGGCCTTCATAACGAACACACTTGAGCAGAGCGCAGGGCCTTTGGGAGATAATGACCGACGGTTCATCAGCTTTTACTTCCTTCGCAACAACCTCTTCAAATTCCTTCAGGTCAAACGGATCGGCAACAACGACTCTCTCAACGCCAACAGCCTTTGCAAGCATTTCAAGATCCACCTGTCTGGTAGGCTCACCGCTGATAGTGAAGCCGGTTGTAGGATTGTGCTGGTGTCCTGTCATGCCTGTGATCGAATTGTCCAGAATGATGACGGTGGAACAACCCTTGTTGTATACGATATCGATTAATCCTGTTATTCCTGAATGAATAAATGTAGAATCGCCAAGAATGGCTACTGTCTTTTTACCGAAGTCTCGTCCTCTGGCCTTTTCCATACCATGAGCCATGCCGATGCTTGCGCCCATGCACACACAGGTATCCATGGTTTCTGTCGGCGACAGTGCCCCAAGCGTATAACAGCCGATATCTCCGGTAACATTGAGCTTCAGTTTCTTCAAAACATAAAACATCCCTCTATGAGGGCATCCGGGGCACATGACCGGAGGCCTGACCGGTGAAGCGTTATCAATCTCAATCGATTTCTCCGGCATGATCCCAAATATTTTCTCTTTGAGCAGGGATGCTGAATACTCGCCTATGACCGGCAGCAGTTCTTTACCGGTCACTTTAATACCAAGCTTTTTGATCTGATTTTCAAAAAATGGTTCCAGCTCCTCAATGACATAGAGCTTGTCTACCTTACCCGCAAACTCCTCGATCAGCCTATCCGGAAGCGGATAAACCATCCCGAGCTTCAGAAAGGAAACATCTCCGAAGGCCTCCCGGGCATACTGATAAGAAGCTCCGGAGGTAATCACACCAATATCCTTGCTCCCCCACTCAATCCTGTTCAACGAAGTCTCATGAGCATACTCCTTCAGGGCGGACATTCTTTTTTCAACCTCAACATGCCGTTTTCTGGCCATCGCGGGCATCATCACGTATTTACCGGGGTTTTTCTCATAGGGCTTCAATTCGTCATTTTGTCTGTCCGTCGTCTCTACTATGCTCTGCGAATGTGCTATACGTGTTGAAAGTCTGACAATGACAGGGCAATCATATTTTTCACTAATATCAAAAGCGGCCTTCACATAATCCTTGCATTCCTGACTGTCCGAAGGCTCAAGCATCGGTACCTTCGAGGCGCGCGCATAAAACCTGGAATCCTGTTCATTCTGGGAGCTGTGCATTCCGGGGTCATCGGCAACCATGATGACCAAACCGGCGTTCACCCCTGTATAGGAAACGGTAAACAGCGGGTCTGCTGCGACATTGAGTCCCACGTGCTTCATTGAGCAAATGGATCTTGCTCCTGCAACGCTAGCCCCGATTGCTACCTCAAGAGCAACCTTTTCGTTGGGAGACCACTCACTGTATATTTCCTTGTATTTAACCATGTTTTCCGTTATCTCGGTACTAGGAGTACCCGGATATGCTGCCGCAACCTTCACACCAGCCTCAAACGCGCCCCTGGCAACTGCTTCATTGCCAAGCATCAATTTTTTCATTGGATATCCCTCAACTCTATCGTATTGTATATTATTGATATTACTAATTTACTATATTGTAAACGTTACGGCGCGTTTTGTAAATAAATAACCGGCTGCTTCTTGATGTTTATTCTTGCCGTGGGACACGGGGACAGGTACCTCGTCCCACTTCTTCGCCTGAAATGGGACGAGGTACCTGTCCCCGTGTCCCGCCCGTGTCCCACGCCACCCGTGTCCCACCGCTGTCCCCGGAACTAAGCTTCTGTCTCCAATTCCGCCCCTATAACATCATTATCAAATATCTTCTCCACATGCTTTTCGGGAAGCTTTGCACTCAGGAGGCTTACTACCGGAACGGTCACCAGTGAAACCAGCATTGCGACCGCGCCTATATTCGGAGCCATTCCGGCATTCATTCCGGTTATGACCGCACCTGTCACAGAGATGGCAAACCCTGCAATAAAGCCCGACCATGCGCCTGCCTTTGTCGTCTTCTTCCAATACAGTCCGTAAAGGAACGGAGCGAGAAACGCACCGGCGATCGTGCCCCATGAGAATGACATCAGTGAAAGGATCGAATTAGGTGTAACCGCAACCATGAATGAGAATACTATAAAAAGTCCGCACAAAATTCTCATTAGAAGCATGGTTTTTTCATTCTTCATTTTCGGGAACAGAACTCCTTTAACCAGGTCCATTGAAATGGCTGAGCTGGATACCAGCACAAGCGAAGACAATGTGGACATGGATGCGGAAAGCACCAGGATAACGATGATTCCGATCAATGCATCCGGCAGAGCCTGTTCAAGTACCATTGGCATGACCATGTCAGGGTTAGGCGACCCGTTCGCCCCGATTGGCATTGTATTATTTAGAAACAGTCTGCCGAAGCCGCCGACAAAGTATGCTCCTCCGGCTATGATCAAAGCAAAAACCGTTGAAATAACCGTTCCGCTTTTTACAGCCCGGTCATCCTTGATAGCGTAAAACTTGTGTACCATCTGAGGCAGCCCCCATGTTCCGAGACTTGTCAGTATGATCAATCCGATCAGATTCAGCGGATTGGCGCTGAAAGCGCTTACCAGGCCGGGTCCGACGTCGGGTATCTCCGATAACTTCTGCAGTCCGCCGCGCAGACCGCCAACCGCTGGATTCGAAAGAATAAAGAAAATCATAAATGCAACACCGATCAGCATGATAATTCCCTGTATCAGATCATTTACCGCCGTTGCCACATAACCTCCCAGCAGCAGATACACGCCGGTCAGAAGCGCCATGGCCGCCATGCAGTAAACAAACGGAACTCCAAAGGTTCTCTCAAACAGATAGCCAAGTCCCTGATAAACAGATGCTGAATACGGTACAAGGAAAATAAAAATGATCAGTGCCGTAACAATTTTCATTGTCTTGCTGTTATATCGTTTTTCAAAAAAATCAGGCATCGTCGATACATTGAGCTCATGTGTCATTTTTCTCGTTCTCTTTGCAAGCACGATCCACGCCAGAAGGCTGCCTATCAAAGCATTTCCGATACCGATAAAGGTGGAGGAAATACCAAAGCCCCAGCCGATTTTACCCGCATATCCAATGAAAATGACCGCTGAAAAATAAGTAGTGCCATAGGCAAACGCAGACAGCCACGGCCCCATTTTCCTGCCGCCTAAAAAGAAATCCTGAACGCTATTGACTTTTCTTTTGCTGATGATACCAACAACGACCATGATAACAACAAACAGACCTAAAAAGACATACTTAAGCATACCCCTACCATCCTTCCATTTTTTTAAATCCAACCTACCGTTCTGGCCATTCTGCAAAAACAGTTTGTAAATCAAATATATTATAATACTATTTTATGATATCCACAAGATACGTTTCAAACTTACGCAGCTTATCCATCAGCGCCTCAAGCTCGATGTCCTTCTTTTCCTTCTTCAGATCGTCCCTGACGATGGCAGAGGCCTCTTCCAGTTCATCCCTGATCTTGTCGAGCATGGAAACGATCTCAAGCGTCTTGTAACCCGAACTGTATACGGCACTTCCGGTGGTTGTCTGTCTGACGGCAGCCGTTCCAGCCTCAGCTTCGAATACGCCACCGGCGGTAATGACAAAGGAATCACCGCGTTCAGGAATATATGGATCGATCCTCAGGTCGTCCTGGATCAATCCGGCAAATGCATTCATGGATTCCTCTTCTCCGTGGACCAGGAAAACATTCTGCGGCTTGCTTCTGAATTTCTTCATCCAGTTGATTAATCCGTCCTGGTCGGCATGGCCTGAAAAGCCTTCAATCATTTCGATTCTGGCATTAACTGTTATTTCCTCCCCGAAAATCCTGACCTTCTTTGCGCCATCCACCAGCCTTCTTCCGAGACTTCCCACGGCCTGATACCCGACAAACACTACCGCGGACTCCTTTCTCCACAGATTATGCTTGAGATGGTGTTTGATCCTGCCGGCATCACACATTCCGCTGGCGGATATAATGATCAGGCTTTCCTTGCTGTCATTGAGCGCTTTGGATTCCTCCGCGCTTTGCGTGAAGCGCAGGCCGGGGAAATCCAGCGGATTATCTCCGTTTTCTATATAAGCTCTAGCTTCTTCGTCGTAGCAATCCAGATTGTTTCTGAAAACCTTTGTGGCGGAGACAGCCAGCGGACTGTCGACATAAACAGGGATCTCCAGCAAATGCGTCAGCTTATCGCCGTATTTTTCACGCTGCTTGAATAATTCATAAAGTATTTCCTGAGTTCTGCCGACTGCAAAGGAGGGTATAACAATATTTCCGCCTTTTTCAACAGTTGATGTGATGATCTCAACAAAGCGGTCAATTTTATTCTCCACATTCATGTGGTTCCTGTTACCGTATGTCGATTCAATAATCAGGCAATCTGCACTGTCAATAATGGAAGGATCCCTTAAGATCGGCATGTTGTTATTTCCAAGATCACCTGAGAATACGATCTTTACTTCCTTTCCGGCTTCCTTCACCCAGAGCTCGACGATTGATGAGCCAAGGATATGCCCCGCATCGCTGAAGCGAACTCTTATCTGGTCATTGATCCTTACTTCTTCAAAATAATGCACGCTTTTAAAAAGCTTGATGCAGTCTAAGGCATCCTGAGACGTATATAATGGCTTGACCGGAGGAAGGCCTGCTCTTGCGCGTTTACGGTTGACCCATTCATTTTCAAATTCCTGTATATGCCCGCTGTCCGGCAGCATGATGGCAGCCAGCTCAGCTGTTGCCTTTGTTGCGTATATCGGAGCGCTGAAGCCATCCACATAAAGCTTCGGGATACGCCCGCTGTGGTCGATATGAGCATGAGTCAGCAATGCAAAATCCAATTCCCCCGGATGAAACGGGAAAGACTCATGATTCAGGGCTTCCTCTTCATTGCTGCCCTGGTACATACCGCAATCCACAACGAATTTGCAGCTATCGGTTTCAATATAAAAGCACGAACCTGTTACAGTCTTTGCAGCACCCAGAAATGAAATTTTCATTGTAGCACCTCTCCAAATGTTTGAATGGTTTCAATATTCGACAAATTGAGCTTAATCTCCTTCATAAAAGCTTGCCTGGCTTAAGTTCCCAATTCATTATATTGTATTTTCACTCTTTTCGAACCTATTGCTCAGTTTTCCTTATGCTTGTAAATCCTGATTGACAAAGCTATAGATATTACGTTTATTATCATAGTAAGCAGCAAAACTACAACAGCAAGCGACATAAAGTCCGCTTGTTGTGAAACAAGCCATTGTGCAGCTTCGTCTTTAAAAGCTGTCCCTCCAAAGACGATTATTGCAATAAAAGCAAGAAATATGAGTCGCCCCTTCTCAACTCCCATTTTAAACATAAAGGGCAAATTAAATGCCTGAAGCATCGATGCAAAGCAAACAACCGGCAGCATCTCAACAAAAATCTCTATGGGGAAAGGCTTTTTTGTATACAAGGAAAGCACGACCTTTATTATAATAGAGAGTATGGCAGCTGCTGCGACGCATATGTACCCAAGTAAGTATTTACCAAGAACCAGGGTACTTGTTGAATATGGCATCATTGCAGCAAGCTTATCCCACTTTGACCTTTCGTCATATGCAAGGGCTGTAATTGGAAGCATCGCTGAATACAATATAGCAAATGAATATGCTGAAGATCCCTGCATAAACGTAAAAAGAACAATAATCACAAGAAATATTTTAAGCTGCTTTGTCAATGTATAAAAGTCCTTTATCAGCAATCCTTTCATTGAATTTTCTCCCCTTTCGCAAGAAATAATATAATATCTTCAATGCTGGCTCTTTCGGTTTTAAACTGTTTCAACGCCGGATTAAGCCGAATCAATGCCTCAATACCGTAATCGGTTACTTTTTTGCCCTTAACCGCACCGGACGGAATTGCTTCGAATTCTGTTTTTGTTAAACGAGCTATTGAGTATTCCTTAAGCAATCTGTCTTTCTCTTCGCAAAATATTAATTTGCCTTTGTGCAGGAAAGCAATATAATCGCATATTTTTTCAAGATCACTGACAATATGTGAGGACAAAAGGATAGAATGAGATTCATCTCTTGTAAAATCATTGAAAATATCCAGAATTTCATCCCGTATGATCGGATCAAGCCCGCTTGTAGCTTCATCGAGAATGAGCAGCTTTGGATTGTGAGAGAGCGCAACAGCTATTGCAAGCTTCATTTTCATTCCCCGCGAGAAATCATTAATTGCTTTTCTGTCAGGCAGGGAGAATTTCTTTAAATAATCAAAGAAGCAAGCCTCGTCCCAGTTTCTATATGTATTCTTCATGATCAAATTTATGTTCCTTGCAGTTAACACCTCTGGGAAATATGCTTCATCCAGCACTATACCGATGTCTTCCTTAACCTTATTGAACTGTGCAGATCGATTGTCGGTTCCAAGAACAGAAATCTCTCCTCCGCTTCGGCTGATGGTATTCATAATAAGCCTTATCGTTGTGCTTTTACCCGCGCCATTTTCGCCGACAAGTCCCATAATTCTACCCGTCGGGAGAGTAAGACTGACACTGTCAAGCGAAAAATCCGTGTAAGTCTTACTTAGATTTATAATTTCCAATGCATTCATTTATCGTATTCCTCTCTATTATAATTTTGCTACAATGCTTTTAAAGGCAAGGCCTCTCTCTTCAAAGTTTTTAAACATATCAAAGCTGGCGCTTGCCGGTGATAAAACGATCGTATCACCCTGTGCTGCGCTCTCGTATGCTTTTTTTACAGCCTCCTCCAATGTGGAACAACGGATAACCGGGATATCCGATCCCTTTCCGGTTCTTTCGATTTCATCCTTCAGCGCTTTTTCGATCTTCCCCGCTGTCTGGCCGAGCAAAACAAGGCATTTAACCTTATCGACCAACGGCTTGCCCATTTCGTCGTAAGGGATATGCTTGTCGTATCCTCCTGCAATCAAAATGACCTTATCCTTGAAGGAATTGATCGTGGCAATAGTCCGCGTGGGACTTGAACCGATAGAATCGTTATAGAAGCTGACGCCATTCAGATCCCTTACATGCTCGCTCCTGTGTTCGACTCCCCGGAAGGTCGCAGCTACGGCTTTAATGTCCTCGGAAGCAGCAAAATCAATCGTTGCAGCGATGGCAGCCATATAATTTTCAATATTGTGTACACCGGGAAGAACAATATCCTCAAGCTTCAGTACCTTCAGATCCTTTTTACCGTTCCTGTATATGATGTCCTCTCCGTCTAGAAACACACCTTCATCCAGTTCCTGCTGCCTGCTGAACAGGACAATCCTGCCGAGAGCCTCTTTCGCAAATTCACAGGTAACAGCATTGTCATAATTTACTACAAGCGTGTCGTTTCCGTTCTGATAAAGGAAAATGTTTCGTTTCGCGTCTGCGTACTCCTGCATAGATTTATGGACATCCAGATGATTCGGCGACAGATTGGTAACTACGGCAGTATGGATCCGGTTGCGCATGGTGTGAAGCTGAAAACTGCTCAGTTCCAGAATAACCATGTCCTTTTCATCGATTTCATCGATCTTATCCAGCAGCGGAGTGCCGATATTCCCGCCCAGCCAGCATTTATAACCGTGTCGGCTGAGGATCTTATAAATCAGCGTTGTTGTCGTCGTTTTTCCGTCGCTGCCTGTCACCGCTATGATTCTTGCCGGACACAGCTTGCAGAACACTTCCATTTCTGAAGTAATTTCCGCGCCAGCTTCCACTTCTCTTAACAGCTCGGGAATATCAAAGCGCACCTTCGGCGTCTTGAAAATCACGTCAAAACCGCTCAATGCCTCCAGATAATCCGACCCGAGACTATATTGTATATCAAGCCCTTTCAATGCATCCATCGCCGGCTTCAGCGCGCTTTCCTGCGCACAGTCAAAGGCGGTGATCCGGACCCCCAGATCTCCAAGGTATCTGATCAGCGGTGTATTACTGATCCCGATCCCAAGGACTGCAACCTTTTTTGTTCTGATTTCCTTTTTAAACAGTTCCAGTTTAGCGTTCAAGCTATTTGTCCTCCAAAAACAAAATAAGGGTATCAACATTTTATTATTTTCCTCTTGCAATTATACAACATTTCTAGTAGAATGAGTATTGCCTTTTGAAATTTGTGAAATGCGGGAATGGCGGAATTGGCAGACGCGCTAGCTTCAGGTGCTAGAGCTCGCAAGGGTGTGCAGGTTCAAGTCCTGTTTCCCGCACCAAATATTGACTGAAAACCCGCTATTTTAGCGGGTTTTCAGCATAATTAGACACTTTCAAAATCCCTTTTCAAAAAACAAAAACAGAAATCCCAATAAGCACGATTTTCTATTATAGATGGTTAAGAGTGACCGCGTTACTCATTTTTGCAGTTTTAGGACTATATTTGCTGTGAATATTCCTTTTTTTATGGCCGCTAGTCTATAATATAGGTCTTTTTAAACATAATCATGTTCTAAAGTTGCATAAACGAGTAGCCGCTTATACCTGGTCGCGTAATTGTTTTGTCCAATAAGTGGTTGCAGCAAGTTTTAGATCTCCCTTCCTCGCAATCACTCCTTATAGACAATTTTACATATATTCATATACAAACCGAAGAACATATGCTATCATTAATATTATCCAGAAGCTTAGTTCTCGGTGAAATCCGGATACGAAACAAATCCTGCTTATTCCAGTACGGACACGGTGACGCCTTTGATAAAAAAGATACGGTCGACAGATGAACTCATTGAAACAAATATTATCACGGAGACTTCTGAAAGGACTAAATATATCTTTCTTTTATGTTTTGCAGGGCTCTTATTAGCGACTGCATTTCATTTCAACAGCCCGCAGGAGATTTGGAACGGCAGCTTAGTCATACTTACTTCTTGTATGATATAGTAGACAACTAAATCATACACTCCTTTCAAATATTTACGCTCACTTCATGGTGGTTATCGAATTTAGAAAGTTGAAGGAGCATAGCGACTGAAACTTTCTAAATTCGTCCGGTT
>JAEZMD010000002.1 GCA_023435745.1 Bacillota bacterium
AAAGCTGCATCAGCAGGAGTTGCTGCCTTTACCGATCTGACCTGTACGCTGACCACGCCGGGAAATGGCGCGATAACCTTTACAAGCGGTCTCATAACGGTTGACAGTAATACCTTCAATATACCTAAAAGTCCGGCCAAGGCATTGACGGCGGACACAACGGACAACGATGCGGATCATGATATGGAAATAACCTTCGGAGCAGACACAGATTTTGCATCTGCCATCACAGGAGTAAGTTTTAACGGAAATGCTCTTACATCAAATCAATATACCGTCGATACAGTGAACAAAAACAAGATTACCCTGCACCCGGGAAGCTCAGACAATACATACCTGAGGACTCCTGCAACGGGAAACGTGGTCATAACAGCCGCAGGCTACAATGATTCAAGCGTGTCACAGACAATAAAACATGGAGATGCGGTATCGATGGCAGTGACCACCGACATTACTGCCCCTACTCTGAACGGAGGACAATTTGCCCGGCAGCCGGAAGTTACACTAAAAGATCAATACGGCAACCCCTGCACAAGTAACAGTACTGCACAGGTAACAGTATCGAAGAAAGATGCTGGAGGCTGGACGCTTACCGGAACAACGACGTTAACAGTAGGTAACGGTGTCGCTGTATTTACAAATCTTGGCGCAACAAATACATCTCAGATAACAGGTGCGAAGCTTGCATTCAACTCAACAGGTCTGGCTGAAGTAACAAGCACCGTGGTAACACTTCCTGCGCCGGGCGGTTCGGGTGGCGGCGGTTCGGGCGGCGGCAGTTCGGGAAGCAGCACCCCATCGGCTTTAATTGAAACACTTGTAAACGGCGAAAAAGATACTGTTGCAACAGCAACTACCACCCGGGAAGGGGATAAAACTGTTTTAACAGTAACCCTGGACGATGAAAAAGTTGATGAGAAGCTTGAAAAGGAAGGCTCAAACACAGTAATAACCATAGGAGTTAAAAACGACTCCGACATTGTAGCAGGCCAGTTAAACGGGCAGACAGTAAAAAATATGGAAACAAAAGATGCGGTTCTTGAGATAAGGACAGAAAACGTAACATATATAATTCCTGCATCACAGATAAACATTGACAAGGTCTCCGAACAAATAGGTGAACAGGTGGAACTGAAGGATATTACTGTAAATGTTAAAATATCCGTACCGTCACAGGAAAATATAAGAATACTTGAAGATACGGCGAATAAAGGTAATTACAATATAATTGTACCACCGGTTGAATTCACAATCACCTGTACAAGCGGCGGCAAAACAGTAGAAGTGACAAGATTCAATTCATATGTTGAAAGGCTGGTGGCTATACCCGAAGGAATTGATCCAGACAGAGTAACCACAGGAATAGTATTGAATCCTGACGGAACTTTCTCCCATGTACCGACCGCCATAATTATAATTGACGGAAAATATTATGCAAAGATCAATAGCCTGACAAACAGTATCTATTCGGTTATATGGAATCCTAAGAATTTCAGGGACACAGAAAACCATTGGGCTAAAGAAGCAATTAATGATATGGGTTCCAGAATGATTGTCGGTGGAAACGGTAACGACAATTACGAACCGGACAGACATATAACCAGAGCGGAATTTACCGCTGTTATCGTGCGGGCACTGGGACTTATGCGGCCCGGAACGGGGAAAAATGTTTTCAATGATGTAGAAAAAGGAGCATGGTATTACGATGCAGTATCCATTGCATACGAATATGGAATTGTATCCGGCAGCGGCAGCGGTAAATTTAATCCTCTTGATAAAATCACCCGCGAGCAGGCTATGGCTATGGTGTCGCGGACAATGAAGATAATCGGATTGAAGGTTGAATTAAGTGAAAATGAAGTAAAAGAGCTGCTTGACGCATTTAAGGATTCAGGCTCAATAACAGATTTCGCAAAGAATGGTGCAGCTGCTTGTATAGAAACAGGGATTATAACAGGCAGAATGAATAATCTTATAGCTCCTAAGGAGTATATGACAAGGGCAGAGACAGCTGTGGCAGTAAGACGGTTGCTGGAGAAATCAGGTATAATTTAATAAATAAAAAGACAATAAAAAATTGCAAAAAGGATTGACAAAAAATATTGCCTTCCTGTATAGTGGTACTAAATAATACCACTATACAGGAAGGCTTTTTTATGGACATTCTCGAGTGCCTGGTAAAGGCAGGCTTTACAAGACATGAGGCATTACTGTATGTTACGCTTTGTAAGGAAGGCGCGCTTACGGGGTATGAAGCATCTAAGCTTTCGGGTATTCCCCGTTCAAACGCCTACCTGGCCCTGGCCGGTCTTGCCGACAAGGGCGGGGCTTTCCGTATCGAAGCAGAAACCTCAAGATATGCCGCCGTACCTGCACCCGAAATGATATCCTGTCTGCAAAGGAGACAGAAAGAGGTCTTCGACTTTATTGAAAAAAATATTCCTCTGCGGGAAGAGAAGCCGGAGCCCTACTATACCATTACCGGTGCGGAAAATATTATAGGAAAAATGTGTTATATCATTGACCACGCGAGAGAAAGAGTATACATTTCCACCTCTGCTGCGGAGCTGGAATATGTGAGGAAGGAATTGACCGCCGCCTGCGCCAGAAAGCTGAAGGTCGTGATTATTACCTCGGAGGACTTCTGTATGAAGGAGGCCATTATATATCGGAATGAAAAACAGCCCGGACAAATCAGGCTGATTGCAGACACGGCCCATGTTCTGACAGGTGAAATAAATGAGTCGGGGGAGTCCGCCGCACTTTATTCGCGGAACAGGAACCTGATCGACCTGATCAGGGATTCATTAAAGAACGAAATCACATTAATTAAGATAAAGCAACGGCAAACGGAGGAGTCAATATGAAAAATTACTTTACAGAGCAAACACAATTTTTTGGGCACAGTAAGCCCTCCGAGCTTCTGAAGGAGTACGGAAGTCCTTTATATGTCTATAATGAGGCAATACTGAGGCAAAGATGCCGCGACATGGCAACGCTGGTATCCAGTCCTCATTTCAAGTCGAACTATTCCGTGAAGGCCAATTCAAATCTGGAGATCCTGAGAATAGTAAGAGAAGAAGGTCTGCATGCCGACGCTATGTCGCCGGGAGAGATCCATCTGTTGCTGACCGCAGGCTTCAAGCCCGAGGAGCTCCTTTTCGTAACAAACAATGTATCGGCGGAGGAAATGAAATACGCTATCGAAAAGGATGTACTGGTCAGCTGCGACTCTCTGTCTCAGCTTCGCCAGTTCGGCAGACTGAATCCGGGCGGAAGGGTTGCAGTCCGATTTAATCCCGGGGTGGGCGCCGGACATCATGAAAAAGTAGTCACCGCAGGTAAAAACACTAAGTTTGGCGTCAATATGGAACTGATCGATGAGGTAAAAGAGATCCTGAAGGAATTTAAACTGAGATTGGTAGGAATCAATCAGCACATAGGATCCCTTTTCATGGAGGCAACTCCCTATCTGGAAAGCGTAAGGCACCTGCTTGGTATTGCAGATCAGTTTGCGGAGCTGGAATTTGTGGATATGGGAGGCGGCTTCGGTATCCCGTATCATAAGCAGGATGGACAGGAAAGACTTGATCTGAAGGAAACCGGACAAATGCTTACTCAGGTTATTGACGAGTGGATGAAGAAAAAGGGCAGGAAGATTCGTATCAAAATGGAGCCTGGCCGCTATGTGGTCGCAGAAAGCAGCGTGCTGCTCGGTACGGTCCACAGTATCAAGCAAAACGGCTCAAAAAATTATATCGGAACCGATATCGGCTTTAATGTGCTTGCAAGGCCGGTGATGTACGATTCCCATCACGATATGGAATTCTATAGAAACGATCAGATTATTAAGTCTGATAAGACTACCCCGGCAACTGTTGTTGGCAATATCTGTGAGACCGGTGATATATTGGCGAGGGACAGAGAACTGCCGTATATCACGGAGGGCGACCTGATAGGCATCATGGACGCCGGCGCTTATGGCTACTCGATGGCCTCCAATTACAACAGCCGGGTGAGACCCGCCGAGGTGATGATCGGCCTGGATGGCAAACCGCGGCTGATCCGCAGACGGGACAGCATAGAAGACCTGATGCGCGGATTTGAGATTTGATTATGAATAGAATTTGAATCTGAATCGAATTTGAATTGTCTTCTCCGCTAAAAATAAATATCATGTTTTTCACTAAGTATACCCGCTCTCATTGCGGGTATACTATTTTTTGTGCGGTGTGTCCAGCCAAGCTGAGCCACGACTATAATACAAAGGAGCGTAAAGAGAATGAATGGAAATGCAGAACTACTGAACTTTGTCTATCAGAATTCACAGATGGGTGTTGATACAATCAGACAATTGATTGGAATAGTCGAAGACGAAGAATTTAAAAAGCATCTGGAATCACAGCAGAAGGAATACGAAGCGATGCACAGCGAAGCAGGTAAAATGCTCAATAACAGCGGATATGATGAGAAAGGCATTGGGGCGTTGGAAAAGCTCAGAACCTATTTGATGATAAATATGCAGACGCTGACAAACAAATCCTCTTCCCATATCGCTGAAATGCTGATGGTCGGAAGCAATATGGGTATCATCAATGCAGTTAAGAATATAAAAAAATACGAGGATGCGGAACAGGACATTAAAAGCTTAATGGAGCGATTGCTCAGGTTTGAGGAAAATAATGTCCAGCGCCTGAAAGAATTTTTAGGGTGAGAGCGTACGATAATCATGTGATATCGTACGAAAACATGCAGGAAAGGCATAAAATCTCCTGATAACGGAACTTTGTGAAAAAATTATTTACCGCTTGACAACACTATACCCATTCATTATAATAAATCTAAACTTTTACAAAAGTTGATGAAAAATGAATATTGTCGGATGATCGATGAGGGAGTTCAGGCGACCTTGTCGGGACGAATCTCTGGAGAGACCATGACGGCGCCGAAGGGGCAAGGCTGATAAAGCTTAATCTCTCAGGCAAAAGGACAGAGCGAATGCAGCATTTTATTGCGCATGTTTTGAGGTCAGGTCTTATACAGGATTTGATCTTTTATTTTATATTTTTGCTCAGCAGGTGAAAGTACTGCTGCAAGGAGGTATGTACATGCATAAAAAGCTATTTATACCGGGACCGGTAGAGGTTAGAGAAGATGTGCTTCAAAGGATGGCAGCTCCAATGATCGGGCACAGGACGAAGGATGCATCCGCTCTTCAACGGGGGATCTCAGAGAAGCTGCAAAAGTTGATGTACACAAAGAGTACAATACTGCTTTCGACTTCCTCCGGCAGCGGTCTGATGGAAGGAGCGGTGCGCTCGTGTACAACAAAGAGGGCAGCAATGTTTTCTGTCGGAGCCTTTGGCGACAGATGGTACAAGATGGCTACCTCCAACAACGTACCGGCCGATCTTTTCACCTCCGAGCCCGGAAAGCCTACGACTCCTGAAATGGTTGATCAGGCGCTTGCTACAGGTAAGTATGATCTGATAACCATTACACATAATGAAACCTCCACCGGTGTGATGAACCCGGCAGAGGAGATCGCACAGGTGATGCGCAGGTATCCTGAGGTTGTTTGGTGCATGGACGCCGTCAGCTCAATGGGCGGGACAAAAATAGACGTGGATGCGCTGGGTGTGGATATTTGTATAACATCCACTCAGAAGTGCCTGGGTCTGCCTCCCGGAATGGCCATATGCTCCTTCTCCGAAAAAGCGGTCGCTGCGGCACAAAAGGTACAGTTCAGGGGGACATACCTGGATCTGCTCGAATTATACAGCTACATACTTAAGAAGGATTACCAGTATCCTTCCACCCCTTCGCTTTCCCACATGTTTGCACTGGATTTCCAGTTGGACAGGATTATGGAGGAGGGCCTGGAGAACAGGTTCGCAAGGCACCTTCAAATGGCGAAGATAGTAAGGGCATGGGCAAAGGAGAATTTCGAACTGTTTCCGGAGGAAAAATACGCATCAAATACGCTGACCACGGTAAAGAATACCAGAGGGATCAGTGTTGGGGATCTTAACAAAAAGCTTGGCGAGCACGGCTATATGATTTCAAACGGCTATGGGGATCTGAAGGAAAAGACGTTCCGGATCGCGCACATGGCGGATGCGACATCGGATGAAATCAACACGCTGCTGGCGCTGATCGACAGGCTTACAGCATAAGAATGCACGTAAGAATTGATATGATGATGATAGTATAGGAGGAGTACAATGAAAATTATTGTAACTGAAAGAATTGCAGACGAAGGCATACAACATCTTAAAGACAAAGGATTTGAGGTAGATACGAAATTTGGCATCTCTCATGAAGAGCTGCTGGACATTATTGCTGAATATGACGCAATTATTGTCAGGAGCGTGACCAAGGTCAATGCCGAGCTGCTCGAAAAGGCGGTTAACCTCAAGGTGGCCGGCAGAGCAGGTAACGGTATTGATAATATAGATGTACCGGCTTGCACTCAGAAGGGAATCATCGTTGTAAATACTCCCGAGAGTAACATCATGGCTGCCGCAGAGCTTGCCATCGGCCTGGCTTACAGCATTTTCAGAAATATACCTCAGGCTAATGCAGCAGCCAGAAAAGGCGATTTCAGAAGAAACAATTTCATCGGTAATGAACTGGACGGAAAGACAGTTGGTATCATCGGCCTTGGCAGGATCGGCTCCATTGTTGCCACCAAGCTGAAGGGAGCCAACATGAGAGCAATCGCATATGACCCCTACATCACAGATGAGAAATTCAAAAAATTCGGCGTCGAAAAGTGCGAAACGCTTGAAGACCTGCTCAAGCAGGCCGACCTGATAACGCTTCATACGCCGAAGACCGCAGAAACCTACGGTATGATTGGCGAAAAGGAATTGAAGCTATGTCGCAAGGGTGTCAGGATTGTAAATGCTGCAAGAGGCGGACTGGTCAATGAAAAAGCTCTGGTAGAGGCGCTTCGGAGCGGAATAGTGGCGGGCGCGGGAATCGACGTTCTTGACCCCGAACCGAATTATGACAAGAAGCCTGAGGAGCAGAATTATACCAATTCTCTGCTGGAATTTGACAATGTCATCATTACCCCTCATCTTGGCGCATCAACAAAGGAAGCAAATTACAATGTTGGCACGGCAGTTGCGCAGTTAGTTGGAGCTGCGTTATCGGGCGAAATGGTCGCTGCGGTCAACATGCCCCATATGCAGTCGGATCTCAACGGACTTCGGCCTTATATAACTCTGGCTGAAATGCTTGGCAAGATCTATTATCAAACTGAAAAGGAAACGGTGCAGAAGATAGAGGTCATCTACAGCGGGGATCTGGCGGACAAGGAGACAAAAATGTTTTCACTGTCCGTACTCAAGGGCTTCCTGGATCCTGTCATAAAGGAAAAGGTCAATTATGTCAACGCAGAGCTTATGCTTAAGAATATGGGTATCGAATTGATTGAAAGTAAGAGATCCCATCTTGATAAATACACTAACCTGATCACAGTGGCATTTACTACAAAGAAAGGCACACAGAGTGTTTCGGGCACCATTTTTGCCAAAGAGGAAATGAGAATTGTTGATTTCTTCGGATACAAGCTGGACTTTGAACCGAGCCCGTATATCGTTGCAATACAAAATATCGACAAGCCCGGTATCATTGGCCGTATCGGTTCCACCCTCGGAGGCGCGGGTATAAACATTGCCGCAATGCAGTGGAGCAGGAACAGAAAGGGCGAAAAGGCTGTATCCTTTGTTAGCGTAGACCAGGAGGTCGGAAACGCTGAATTGGAAGAAATACGTAAAATTGATGGTGTGTTGAAGGTTTCACTTTTGAAGTTTTGACATAACTTTCATAAAAACTTGATTTATTTTGTGTATTCTGGTAATATATTGGTATATATGAAATAAAGATTTAGTTGAGCTTTTCAACGACAAACGGCAAACCGGCCGAAAGATCGGGGCGCAAAGCTACAGGGCCTAATTACCTGGTTCTTCTGAGAACCGGGTAAACGGCAGCCAGTTACCGAAAGGAAAGTTTTTTATTTGGGAAAAGCAGGACGAGCCGCAGAAAAGCTCTGACAACTCAATCACGATAAACGGCAAACCGGACGAAAGCCCGGGACGCAAAGCTAGAGGGCCTGAACGCAGATTTCTGAATCTGCACCAGATTTGACTATCAAATCTGATGTATGGCAGCCAGCTACCGAAGGGAGAGTTATTGGTGAAGAAGCTTTTAATTGCATTACTAATTGGAATCATACTTTCATTAAATATATTACCTATCAACGCAACCGTGACTCCTGTTGTCGATGCAGCGAAATCAGATACGGGTATCGTTGCCATAAGCTACAGCTCTGATGTCAGGCTTAAGGTCACAGTTGAAAAAAGCGGGAAAAGGGTCACATACGATCTGAGAAATGACGGGAAAACAGAGTACTATCCTCTACAGCTCGGGGAAGGCAGCTATAAGGTAAGCGTTCTTGAGAATATAAGCGGGACTAAATACAAACGTGTGCAATCACAGACGATCAACCTGGAACTGGATGATGTAAACAAGGTCTATCTGGCTTCCGTGCAGAACGTCAACTGGAACAGAGATATGAAGGCCATCAAAAAGGCGGAAGAGCTTACAAAGGGTTTGAAAACGGATAGAGAAAAGATAAAAGCCATTTATCAGTACTTAATCAGTAATATTTCATACGATTACGATAAACTCGCGGCACTCGACAGTACTTACCTGCCGGACATAGACAAGACGCTTGAGAAAGGGAAGGGGATTTGTTATGACTACTCCTCGACCTTTGCTGCGATGCTCAGGAGCCTCGAAATACCTGCCAAACTGGTAAAAGGCTACAGCACCTCCACAGGAAGCGTGTATCACGCATGGAATGAAGTCTACATGAGTGATACGGGGAAATGGATCATTATTGATACAACACATGATTCACAGATGAAATCAGCTAAGAAAAAATACACGATGGAAAAAATTGCAAAGAACTTCACAAAAGTGTATGAGTATTGACCGGCGAACGGGACCCTGGTTCTTCTCGAAACCATGATATATTGTGTATTACAATAAAAACTGTCGACTATCGGCAGTTTTTTTATTTTAAAAAAGTCTCGAATGATTTATCGAAACGTTTCAATATATCTATTGACAAAAATCAATGTAGTGTATATACTAGAATCATAGGGTTATGTACATGCTTATTTTCTCGTTATTACTTTTTATATGAGATTTTATCGAAACGTTTTAATCTATTGCGGAATATATGGAGGTCACTGATGGCTGCCAGTATTAAAGATGTTGCCAGACTCGCTTGTGTAAGTACGTCAACGGCATCTAATATCCTAAACAACAAGGGTTATGCCAGTGATGATACCCGGAAGAAGGTTCTTCTGGCCGCGAAGAAGCTCAAATACAAACCAAACGCGCTTGCACGCGGACTCGTGACAGGTGCATCCAAGACAGTTGGAGTCTTGATTCCCGACCTTTCCGATCCATATTTTACGGAAATCGTAAGAGGAGTCGACGAATGCGTCCGTGAAAACGATTATTCTGTAATCCTTTGTAACACTGACCGTGATATCGATAAAGAGAAGTTCTATTTTAAAAATCTTAATGAAAGACGTGTGGACGGTATCATTTTTGCCGGCAGCGGCAGAGAGGATGACATATATACTATTGAAGAAGAGGATATGTCAAGCGTCGTTGTAATAGGCGGACATAATTCTTCTTTTAATACATGTCAGGTTGATAATGTACAGGCAGCTGATGATATAACTACCTTTCTTATTGAACGGAACCACAGAAGAATCGGCCTTATTTCAGGCCCGCTGGCATATATAATATCTACGGACAGACTTAAGGGATATCAGCGGGCATTGGTTAATAGGGGAATTCCATATGACCCCACACTTGTAATTGAGGAAAATTTTAAAGAGACAGCCGGTCAGAGAGCAGCCGACAAGCTACTGCGTCTTCCGGAAGAGCTAAGGCCTACGGCTGTCATTGCGCTAAACGACCAGATGGCAGTCGGCGCTATGTCTGCAGCATGGAGGATCGGTTTGCAGATCCCAAGGGATATAGCTATTGTCGGGTTTGATGATATTCCAATTGCCAGCCTTACCTGTCCGCCGCTGACTACTGTCCGCCTGCCGATGCATCAAATGGGGTACAGCGCAATGAGCATGATAATAGAGGGTAAAAAAGAACCGGAATTCAAGAAAAAAAAGATGGTCATGCCGCATGAAATCATAGTTAGGGGAACAACATAAGTAATAATCTGGTCATGACAAAATGTATATATATTGAACTGCTTTATTGCAGAAAACATAATACATGTTAAGGAGGCGATATATGATAATATCTGGTATCAAATCATTTAGGTCGATGAGCAGAAAGGAGGAGTATAAGCTGTAAGACAAACGGCAATTTAAAGTACAAGCATGCCCGGCTCAGAGTACCAGTCATTAAATACACATACAATAATGGTACTCTAATACTCTGTTCGTGTCAACCTGTACTAAATCACCTATTTTGTGATTACAGGTCAGATATGCATTATTTCGATTTTTCAACTATTAACTAAGGAGTGAAAATTAAATGAAAAAACGCATTTGTACAATAATATTATTATGTGTATTTGCTTTAGTGTTGCTAAGTGGCTGCCAAACTTCAAATGAATCGAAAGAACCAGATACCTCCTCACCGGCAACTACCCAGACGGAGAACAAGGATGCGGAGACTAAGACCGAACCTAAACCCGAACCTACAAAACCGGCTGAATTGGAAAAGATTACAGTTGTACTGAATTTTACTGTTGAGGGCGACCATTCACCATACTTTTTGGCAAGGGAAAAGGGCTATTTTGAAGAAGAGGGACTTGAAGTCGATATCCAGCGCGGGTATGGCTCAGGCGATACTGTACAAAAAGTCATTACAGGAGGCGCTGACATCGGATACGCAGATATTGTTCCGGTGATACAGGCTATTGCTGAAGGAGCTGAAGTTAAGGCGATCATGGGCGGAAATATGCGTGAGCCTTCTGCTTTGTATTCGGCTGCTGAGGATGCAAACATCACTTCACCGAAGGAGATGGAAGGGAAAACTATCGGCGGTCCTCCGGCTGACGTTTCAATTGTACTGCTTGAGGCTGTAATGAAAGAAGCCGGAGCAGACTTCAGCAAGGTCAATATAATTAATATGGATGCCGCGACAAGAATTCCTATGCTTGCTTCCGGAAAGATTGACTCTGCTGCAAGCTTCTACGAAAAAGAGGTGCTCTTTGAAAAGGCTCTCAAGGAGGCAGGTAAAACTCTGGTTACATGGAGATTTGACGAGTACATCGATAAATATTCCTGTTCTGTTATTGCAAGTGATGAAACAATAAAAAACCGCCCGGAGATGCTTCAGAAGTTCACACGTGCACTTATAAGAGGCTATAAGGATGCTCTCGAAGATCCGAATTATGGTGCTGACTTTATCATGAAGGCACATCCAGAATTTGATCCGGATTATATTTTTGCATCAGCAAAAGCATTAGAAGATCTGGTATGGGATGATACGACCCGTGAAAAGGGCATAGGAGTCTTCTCTGAAGATAAAATACTCAAGACCATTGACGTTGCACAGAAATATTGGACGCTTGCAAGAGAAGTGAAGTCCGACGAAGTATATACAAATGATTTTGTAAACTGGGCTCATCAGAACATGAAGTAGACTCTGTGATAATTATGGCATCCTGAGTTTTCGGGATGCCATAATTAAAATGAATCGATACTTAATACCTGTGATATAAGGAGAGTGAGACTTTGTCCAAGACGAAGAAAACCTTAATACCGGTGGCTACATTTATTACATTGATTATCATTTGGCAATTGTTCGTATCCGTAGCTAAACCTCCAAAATTTATACTTCCGGGCCCGGTGGATATATTTAATTCTGTTTTTAAATTCGGCGGCGAATGGGTGAAACATACAGCATTTACCCTTAGTTCAACTTTGCTTGGTTTTTTAGCGGCTACTGTCTTTGGTGTGCTTGCTGCAATAGCAGTTGTTTCGTCTAAATTTCTGGATGCTGCAATAACACCTTTGCTGGTTGTCCTCCAGGTTGTTCCTAAGATCGCATTTGCACCTTTGCTTCTTATATGGTTTGGAACGGGTAAGTTATCTATTGTGCTTGTCACATTTTTGGTTGCGTTCTTTCCCATTGTTGTAAACATGCAGCTTGGGTTAACACAAATTGAACCTGAATTGATAGATTTGACACGCTGCTACCATATGAGCAAATTTAAAGTGCTTATGAGGATACGGTTTCCCAATTCGATACCTTATTTTTTCAGCAGTGTAAAGGTAGCCTCTACTCTGGCCGTTATCGGAGCAATCACAGGTGAATTTGTAGGTTCTAACACGGGGCTCGGCTATCTGGTCATTATTGCAAACAATAATATGAACACTCCGCTTGCAATGGGCTCCATACTAATCATATCAATATTCGGCTTGTTGCTGTATTGGCTTACGGTGATGCTGGAACGGATATTTACTCCATGGGAGGGTGCTGGCTCCGCGAGCGATTCCAATTCCATATGCAAGGTATAAGAGATAGATAAATCTGGAGGTGAACAATATAGTGGCGAACAACGATGCTTATATAAAGGTGAATAATCTGAATCATATTTACAACACTCGTACAGGCTCTGTTAAGGCACTTGAAGATGTTTCCTTTGAGGTGAAAAAAGGAGAGTTCTTTGTCATTCTGGGCCCAAGCGGTTGTGGTAAAAGTACTTTGCTAAAGGTGTTATCGGGATTGTTAATGCCTACAGAGGGAGATATTGTGGTTAACGGAAAAAAGGTTACCCATCCCCTGGATAAGGTAGGAATTGTGTTTCAAACTCCTACACTCCTTAAATGGAGCAGTGTATTGGACAATGTTCTATTGCCTGTTACTGCTCTTGGATTGCCGGTGAAGGATTATTTGGACAAGGCGGATGAGCTTTTGCAGCTTGTAGGGCTTCAGGACTTCAAGAAAAAGTTTCCCAGAGAATTGTCAGGTGGTATGCAGCAGAGGGTATCCATCGCCCGCTCATTAATACTTGACCCGGATTTTCTGCTGATGGACGAGCCATTTGGCGCATTGGACGCCATCACCAGAGATGAAATGAACTATGAATTGTTAAGGATATGGGAAGAGAAAAAGCAAACAATCCTTTTTATTACTCACGGTATCAATGAAGCTGTTCTAATGGCTGACAGAATACTTGTTATGACCGCACGTCCGGGTCGTGTATATAAGGATGTGCAGATTGAACTCGATAGGCCAAGGACCGTTGCAACTCGTGCTGCAGAAGCCTTTGGTAACTATGTTGTAGATTTTTACGATATGCTTGGGCTAAAACGATAGGAGGCAAATGAATGGAGATTTTTACAGCTAAGCGTGTTTTAATAGGTAACGAATTGAAGCAGAATATTTATATAAAGGTCTGTGATGGATTGATTACAGAGATATCTGAGGACAAGCCGGAAGGAAATGTGACGGATTTTGGCAATAGTGTTATTGTGCCCGGTACCGTAAATACTCATACGCATTCCATGCAGTCGCTTTTCAGAGGCTTTGGAGATGATTTAGGCCTGTTTTCCTGGCTGCAGAACGTAGTATATAAATATTGTGACCTGATGGATGAAAGACATGCATATTGGGGAGCGCTGCTGACTTTCGCAGAAATGATAAAAAGCGGTGTAACTACGGTTGTAGACTTTTTTTATCTGAACGGTCCCGATGATATATATGCCAGAGCAGTTATAAAAGCTGCCAATGATCTTGGAATACGCCTTGTATTGGCACGTACCATGATGGATTGGGACAAAGGCGCTGCGATTGTCCGCGAAGATCCGGAAATGGCAGGTAATCGCTTTATGGAGCTCTACAACGACTTTAAAAATGACAGAAATGTTAAGGTGTGTCCGGCGCCCCATAGTGTTTACGGTGCGTCAGAGGAAATGATACAGAAAGCTCTTGATATCTCTCATAAGCTGGACATAGCATGTCATATGCATGTTTCGGATTCAAAGTCTGCCTGTGAGGTCGCTGTTGAAAAAACAGGGAGAAGCTATGTAAGGTATTTAAAAGACATTGGCGCACTGAATTCAAAATTTGTCGCCATCCACTGTACCTGGTGCAGTGATGAGGAACTGGATATGCTGGCTGAAGCCGGCGCAAAGATTTCACACAATCCGTCCAGCAATAAATTTTTAGGCGATCCCACTGCGAGAGTGGTAGATATGTTGAAACGCGGTATTACTGTAGGGCTGGGAACAGACGGAGCGGCAAGCAACAATCGCATGTCGATTTTTAGTGAAATGAAAATGGCTGCATTAGATCAAAAGAGTCGCTATCTTGATCCCCAGATTATTACAGCAGATATTGCATGGAAAATGGGAACAAAGGATGGCGCGGTTATTTCGGGCTTTCCCACAGGCGAAATAAAGATAGGGCTCGAAGCTGATTTCCTGGTTCTTGATTTGAACAATCTGTCCTTGAATCCTGAAAATAAGCTCAAGTCACACCTCGTTTATTCAATGTCTGATTCTTCGATAAGTCATGTTTATGTGTCGGGAAGAGCAATTGTTGCGGATGGAGAGATCAGGACAATTGATACGGAACGCCTTGTAAGAGAGGTCAACAGCCTGGCAAGCGCATGGTAAAAAATTGTGGGCGAGTATGCATCGGGAAGAGTTCAGGGGTAATCCGAACAAATGAAGGGATGGTGGTACCATGGATTTTCACAGGTTTAATTACACTAAATTGGAAGATGTCATCAAAGATGCTGAAAGCAACAACTTAAAAATTCACTTTTCAAAGGACCTGGGAGTTTTACGCAAGCCGGTCAGAATTAATAATCTGACGATACCTAACTCACTGGCCGTTAATCCCATGGAAGGCTGTGACGGAGAATTGGACGGAAGTCCCGGAGAGCTGACGAAAAGAAGGTATGAAAGGTTCGCGAAGGGTGGCGCCGGACTTATATGGTTCGAGGCGGTAGCGGTAGTGCATGAGGGAAGAGCAAATCCCAGACAGCTTTTTATCACAGAAAATAATGTTTCAGATTTTCAAAGAATTTATGAAAGCATAATGAGCAACGCCGCTGCAGAATACGGTTACAGTTTTAAACCGGTATGTATCATGCAGCTTACCCACTCGGGCAGATTCAGCAGACCTGATGGCGTGCCAAAGCCTGTTATAGCTTGTCATAACCCAATTATGAGCAGCAAGGGCGTTAACGACGAGTCTCTGACCGTAATCACAGACGATGAGCTGGAGCGGCTTGAAGAGCAATTTGAAAATGCGGCAGTTCTTGCAAAGAAGGCCGGATTTCAGGGAGTAGACATAAAAGCATGCCACAGATATCTGAATTCGGAGCTGCTCTCGGCATATACCAGAAAAGGCCGATATGGTGAGACCTTCGAAGGCCGGACACGCTTTATGCGCAACGTGACAGATCGCATAAGGTCGCGGCTGGGTGATGGATTTATCATAACTACCCGTATAAATATTTACGACGGGATCGAACATCCATATGGCTGGGGTACAGATAAAAATGATTTCAGAAAATATGACCTTGCAGAGCCCGCGGAATTGATTAAAATTCTCCGCGAAAAAGGCGTGAGGCTGATAAATATTACAATGGGGACGCCATACTTCAATCCGCACGTGAACAGGCCGTACGATATTGGCGGATATGTGCCGCAGGAGCATCCGATGGCTGGAGTGGCAAGAATGATAAACGGAGCCGCTGAGATACAGAAAGCTTTTGCGGATATTGCCGTAGTCGGAACCGGGTACAGCTGGTTAAGGCAATTTTCGCCTTATCTTGCCGCAGGAACACTTGAAAACAATTGGGCCACATTGATAGGCTTCGGGCGAGAGTCTTTTGCATATCCCGATTTCGCCAGAGACATCTTTGCGAGTAGTGAAATGAAGAAGGAAAAGTGCTGCATCACTTGCGGCAAGTGTACTGAAATAATGAGAGCCGGCGGAACTACCGGCTGTGTCATAAAGGATACAGGGGTATATGGCCCCATCTATAAGGAATACTGCATGAAGTAAGTGAACCGGGTTTGAATAAGTAAATGGAAGGGAAATGAGAAAATGATAGATAAAAAAGTAGCCTTAATAACAGGAGCAGCCAGGGGAATAGGCCATGGCATCGCGTTACAGCTGGCAGGCGAAGGGTATGCGGTAGCTGTCATGGATGTCCAGGATGAAGATAAAGTAGCCAATAACAATGCAAAGGTTAGGGCAACGGGAGCTCCATTTTTATATATTAAGGCGGATATTACCTCCGCTGCCGGCAGAAAGAATACTGTGGACAGCGTTATGAACACATTCGGGCGTTTGGATGTGCTTGTAAATAATGCCGGGGTAGCCCCTAGGCAGAGAATGGACATTTTGACCACCACTGAGGAAAGCTTCGATTTTGTTACTGGGATCAACCTGAAGGGAACCTTCTTTATGACGCAAATGGTATCAAACGTCATGATCGATCAGATAAAAAATAATAAGGATATTTCCCCCAGGATTGTAAATATTGCATCCATGTCCTCCTATACCTCTTCGGTGCAGCGAGGGGAATATTGTATTTCCAAAGCCGGAATCAGCATGATAACAATGCTTTTCGCAGACAGGCTTGCCGAATACGGCATTGCGGTAAATGAAATCAGGCCTGGAATCATTAGTACAGATATGACAGCAACTGTGAAGGAGAAATATGATAACCTTATCGCCGGCGGGATTACTCCTATCAAGAGATGGGGTTATCCGGAGGATATTGCGAAAGCAGTATCGGTGCTTTGTTCTGATATGCTTAGCTATTCAACCGGTGAAGTCATTAATGTTGACGGAGGTTTCCACATTCGCAGATTATAGAATCACACAGGGGCAAAAAGGATAAAGGAGCGATTGGGATTATTATGAAAAATGATGTGCTATATTTTAATGATATGAGCATAAATGTTTACAGCATAAATACAGTAATAGTCGGAACGGGTGCGGCAGGATACAATGCGGCCGATACGCTATACAACCTTGGGCAGACGGATATTGCCATAGTCACGGAAGGTGTCTGCATGGGCACCTCCAGGAACACCGGTTCAGACAAACAAACCTACTATAAGCTGACACTGTCCGGTGATACACAGGATTCAGTGATGGAAATGGCAAAAACCTATTTTGAAGGCGGCTGCATGCACGGAGATATTGCTCTTATTGAAGCGGCCATGTCTGCCAGATCATTCTTCAAGCTGGTTGATATAGGCGTGCCGTTCCCGCATAACAGGTATGGCGAGTACGTAGGATATAAAACTGATCATGACCCAAGGCAGCGCGCAACTTCAGCCGGGCCTCTTACATCACGGTTTATGACCGAGAAGCTTGAGGAACAGGTAAAACAGAAGAATATAAGGATATTTGATGGATTTCAGGTAATTGGAATTCTTACGGATAAAAGCAATTCGGGAGAGACAAGGTGCATCGGGCTGATAGCTCTGAATCTGAATGACCCGGAAAATAAAAACATGGGCTTCACGCTGTTCAACTGTACAAATGTAATATTTGCAACGGGAGGACCGGCGGGAATATATAGAACCTCTGTATACCCTGAAAGTCAAAACGGGGCGTCCGGAATTGCCTTCGAAGCAGGTGTTAGAGGAGTAAATCTGACGGAATCACAGTACGGGATCGCTTCTACAAAGTTCAGGTGGAATTTGTCTGGAACTTACCAGCAGGTAATACCAAGATATGTCTCTGCCAACCGGGACGGAAGTGATGAGAAGGAATTCCTGAATGAATACTTTGACGAGCCCGGAAAAATGCTGGATGCAATATTCCTCAAGGGCTACCAGTGGCCTTTTGACCCGAGAAAGATCAAGGATTTCGGTTCATCGGTCATAGACATTCTCGTCTACAATGAGACGCAGATAAAGGGAAGAAAGGTATTCCTTGATTTTATGAGGAATCCGCAGTGGGGAAGCAAAGACGGCGAGCTTGACTTCTCACTTCTTGGGATAGAAGCAAGGAAATACCTTGAAAATTCGGGGGCATTGTTTGGCACACCGATTGAAAGACTGGCTAAAATGAACCGGCCCGCCATCGACCTTTATATGAATAACGGAATCGATATTACAAAGGAGTATCTTGAAATTGCCGTCTGCGCACAGCACAACAATGGAGGCCTTGCCGGTAACATATGGTGGGAAAGTAACGTAAAGCACTTTTTCCCCGTTGGCGAGGTTAACGGAGTATTCGGAATATACAGACCCGGCGGCAGCGCTCTGAATTCGACCCAGGTCGGAGGCCTTAGGGCGGCACAGTATATTGCTCAAAACTATAAAGAGGATCCGATGGATACCGATGCATTTTGTATTAAAGTGAGCGCTCAGGTGGCGGACAAGCTTAATATAGCAGAAAAGCTTCTATCAGGCAGCTCAGGAAAATCGAATATACTCTCGATGAGAGAAGCCTTCCAGACAAGAATGACAAAAACCGGAGCTCATATACGTACAATGGAAGGAGTTGCAGAGAGCATCAAGGAATGCGAAGCTGATCTTGAGCATTTTCTTGAGCGCACCAAACCTGCATCAGCAAGAGAATTGTCCGGAGCATTTTTGAACAGAGATATACTGATTACGCAGTATGTGTATCTCAATGCGATTAAAGAGTTCATGGAAAAGGGAGGCGGAAGCAGAGGATCCTATCTCGTACAGGATAGAAATGGCGAATTGCCGATAAACAGCCTGCCTGAAGAATTCAGATACTCACTGGACAGTGGCGAATTATCAGGGATGGTTTGCGAAATCGAGCTACTCCGCGACGAGGGCAAGCCCGGCTGCAGAACTGAATGGAAGGCTGTGAGACCGATACCTCAGGAGGACAATTGGTTCGAGAATGTATGGAATGAATACATGGACGGTAAAGTAATACTTTAAATACGGCGACAGACAGGCACGTTCTCTTTTCACGCTTCAAATACCTCAGACAGTCTGGTAAAATAGAACTAAGCTATTAATCACAAAGCTAAGCTATAAAATCAGTGTATATGTAGGAGGAGCAATGGATACAAAATTGAAGGTTATTATCGAAAAGAGAATCACAAAGACGCTTGAAAATCTTGAAAAGAATAATATGCAGGGCATTTATGTAGAATCTAAGGCCGATGTTGTTCCAAAGATAAAGGAACTGCTGACAGAAGGCGATAAAGTGGCGTTAGGAGGCTCTATGAGCCTGTTTGAATGCGGGGTGATCGATTTGCTCCGCTCCGGTAAATATCGCTTGTTGGACCGGTATGCGAAAGGTCTGTTAAGGGAGGACATGGAGAAGATATTCAAGGATTCCTTCTTTGCAGATGCATATATTTGCAGTTCAAACGCGATTACTGAAAATGGCGAGCTTTACAATGTGGACGGTAATTCCAACAGGGTTGCAGCCATTTGCTATGGTCCGGAATCGGTGATTATTGTGGCAGGATACAATAAAATCGTCAAGGACATCAAAGACGCGGTGAGAAGAGTTAAGACAACGGCGGCGCCGGCTAATTGTGTCCGTCTGGACTGTGCAACGTATTGCAAAGAAAAGGGAGAATGTATGTCGTTTCTATCTGACGACACTGATATAACCCGCGGCTGCAACAGCCCGTCACGGATCTGCTGCAATTATGTTGTGTCAGCTTACCAGCGGAGAAAGCACCGGATCAAGGTTATTCTTGTAGGAGAAGAATTGGGGTATTAGACAAGGGAAACACAACAGAACCGTTTGGCTGTGTTCAAAGCATGGAACTTTTGCCCAATAATCCTCATCTGATCTATATATAGAGATAGATAAGGAGGAAACAATGAAGTCCCTTTCTCAGTCACGACCGAATTATCACAATGCCCCTGGAATGGGGACAACTACCTTGCAATGATTGCATTGCAGGGAAAAGAAGTCGCCCATGAGGATTTGCCGCTGTCAAACCTGGTGTTTCTGCTGGATGTCTCGGGGTCAATGGATGAGCCGATGAAGCTGCCTTTGCTGAAATCATCATTTCAGCTTTTGGTCGAACAGCTTGATGAAAATGACAAAGTATCCATCGTTGTTTATGCGGGTTCTTCCGGCGTAGTCCTAAAAGGTGCCAAAGCGCACAGAAGCTATCTGAATAGCGAATATCCGAATATCAGATAAATAATGTAGGGTAAGAGAAAGGAAGAAGAGCAGCTTATCCGGCTATGATAAAAAATAGTTGACTGGAGAATAATACACATGAAGGAGAAGGCTATGGAGAATAATGATAAAAACAATAGTAGCATAAAAGAGATCTATCTGGCCGGAGGCTGCTTCTGGGGAACCGAGAAATACCTGTCTTTGGCAAAGGGGATCGTCGGTACAGAGGTGGGTTATGCTAACGGAAACACAGAAAACCCCAGTTATGAAGATGTGTGTTATAGAAACACCGGACATGCTGAGACAGTGAAAGTGTTATATGATCCGGATATAATAAGCCTGAGTTTCATCCTGAAGCTCTTTTATGAGGTCATTGATCCAGTGGCAAAAAACCGCCAGGGAAATGACATTGGGACACAGTATCGTACCGGCATCTATTATAAAGAAGATCAGGATAGAGAAACAATATTAGAGTCCGTGGATGAACTTCAAAAGAGCTATGACAAGCCGATCGCGATTGAAGTGACGCCGCTGCTGAATTATTTCCCTGCCGAAGAGTATCATCAGAAATACCTGGATAAGAACCCAAATGGGTACTGCCACATCGGCAGGGAAAAGTTCACTAAAGCGGCGAAGTCACATCTGAAAAGCACTCTTACGAAAATGCAGTATAATGTTACACAAAACAATGCCACAGAACCACCCTTCAGAAATGAGTACTATAACAATTTCAAGGAAGGCATACGTCCACTTGCTCCATTTATTGGATTAAGTGAAGCAACTACCTGATGCGCCTGCACTCCAGATAATATCTCTTTTCTTCGGCCTCGCCCATTGAAAAGGTCTTTCTTGGCAGGACGCCGTCCGCTTTGACGGTTCTAAAAAGGTCGCGCTTGTTCATGACGGGCAAGAAGAAGCCCATGCTGCCCGTCTTTGAACCAAGCTCAGTTACTACCTGACCGCCATGGATATAGTCAATTTCAATATCATCGTTTTTGCTTTTTGCTAACTCATCGAGAATACTCTGAAGTGAACCCACCTCAAGACTGGAGGCCTGGTTTTTCACTGTGAGCAGACCATATACGCCTTCCAGGATAAAGGGAATATGATGGGGGACGTTTCTCCCATTTGCTGTGGTGGTACCGTCTTTAGCTATTTCCATAGCTGCGTCAACAGCTTCCTTTGAATCAAACAGCTGAATTCCGGCATCCAGTTGAATCCTGCGCGCGGCTTCGATCAATTGGTCCTGAATTTTCGTGCGGTCTATGCCGAATACAACTCTGTGGATCGGTTCAAAAACCAGCCCGTCATCGTGGACGTTCACCACCTCGACAAGAGCGTATCTGGCCGGATGCCCGGGGACTGTGTCGGAAGCCTTGACATTTTCCCAATGCGCTTTTGCGGACGCAAGGGAATGATTCCCGTCACCCACGGCAAAAAGCAATGGTTTGGGAGAAACGTCCCCGATTTGAGAAACGTCCCCCGCATTCAGGGCGAGTTTTTCCAGAGCGTTTGCTGCTGAGGCAAGGCTTTCTTCGTCCTCGACCTTCCAGCCGGTGATGTGCCCGCCGCCCTGCATCAGGTCAAAGTCATAAAGCTTCCCGTATTGATCTTTCCTCGCATAAAGGCTTTCTATTAATGTCTTTTCCGGATCATCGATCAATACCATAATATGTGGCACTTCAATTGGTGCGTTTTCACGTATTTTCACTCTTGGCGGGATTCGGTCAAGAACCGTCCCCTCGGTTGCACGAATCAAAGACTGTGAGCCAACGCTGTAATCATAGCATTCCAGGTCAACAGCCAGGATCAGGCCTTTTCTGGAGGGCGTGTGGGGTGTGCCGCGTTCCACGAGTATAAAACCTGGCTTTTGCGGCTGAAGCACGCCTTGCTCCAAATACATTTCCATCGTTTTGTTAATGTTTTTGATTCTGACGTCGCTGTCCTCTTCCTTCAGATAGATCTCGGGGAATATAAGATTTAATGTGGAAGGGCTCTGAGCCGCAGCTTCCCGGACACTCTGCCAGTAATCCGGCTGTGAGGTATACTGGTCACATGCGATGACAGCCCATTTTGTCAGGTCTGTGCCTTCTGCAGGCAACAGGATCTCCGGCACCCTGACCCCAAGCTTTTCATATATTTTATTCATTAGTCTTTTGACCTCCGTGTTTATGTTTACCACAGAATATTCTATACAAATAGCTTAATGTTGTCTATAGTGACCAAAAAATGCAGGCAGTTTGTGCTTAATTGCCATCCGTGGATTCAAGCGTGCATCTAGACCTGAAATATATTTACACCCTTACTGGTTTGTACATTAACCTTATCCGTGATTTGATCCAGATATGTAAATATAGTATCGGAGAGCTTTTGCGCAGACAGGTAATTCTCTTCCGCTTTTGCTTTATCGTTATCCTTAACAGCACTGAGCACCTTAGCGCCTATGCCGTGGAATTCAAGATGCACTTTCCCCAGCGTTTCCCAGTCGCTATTAATTTCGGGGTGGGTCACCTCTATAGCTTGATAAAAGTGTCCAAATGCACATTTTGTCCCATTGATCTGCAACGGATAAATCTTCATTTCACCAACAATCCTTTTCAGATTCTCCATCCATTTTCCATGAGCCTCTTTTGCTTTGGATATGGTTTCTAAAAATTCTTTGTTGCTGATTGCGTTGGTGCTTCCGCGTAACGCATGCATCATTTCTTTTACAATATCCGAAAGCAAGTCGTCCACAATGCCTATTTGCTTTGCCTGGTCAGCGCTTTTTACCGCGTCATCATGGATGAGTCTGGTTAAGCTACTGAGTTTCTCCGCATCGTGACTTGAAGCGTCCATGGCCTGATTGATTTCGTCGGTGGCGCTTTTAATTCCTTCTGCAGAACGATTAATGTTTTTTACGCCATCTATTGTATTTTTAAGCATATCTACATTTTTTTCCATCGTGCTGCTGATGTTATCAATTTTCTCGCTCATTTTCTGTGTGGATGCAATTGTACTTATCATACTTTGCTGACCATCCTTTGCGGCATCCTGGATGCTGTTGACGAAAACCTTCATTCCCTCAAGATTCTTTTTCGTACCGTCCGCAAGCTTACGAATTTCTTCTGCCACTACAGCAAAGCCTCTCCCGTTTTCACCGGCTCTGGCGGCCTCAATTGAAGCATTCAAAGCAAGAAGATTTGTTTGTTCCGCAATAGACGCTACCCCATTTACAATATCATTGACCTTACTTGCCATTTCAACCAGCTTACCAATCTGACGGTTCATAACATCTGCGTCACTCAAAACATTTTCTTTTAAGTCGCCGATTTCCTGAAGCTGAACCAGACTTTCCTGATTTTTCTCCATGAGCTGAGCCGAGGTTTCCGACAACTGAGCTAACGTGGTTGAAGTATTAATGACGGCATTATTTACTTCGCTCATACTGGCCGTTGTTTGCTCAACCACTGCCAGGTTTGACTCACTGAGAACAGCCATTTCTTTTGCGAAATCAATCAGCTTGTAAGACATGTCAGCCATCTTCACATCGAAATCGCTAAGTGATGAGGTAATACCCAGCAGCTTTTTTGTCGATTTGGCCATTTGTTTTTCATTTGAAAACAATTTTTTAAAGTACTCCAAAACCGATATGTGGATCGAATATTCTACCTTTGGCTCCGGAATATCCTTCCCGCTTAATTTTTCTTTCGCATAGTTTAATATGCAGTGTGCTTCTTCACATGGCTTTCTTTTAAGGATATTAAGCATAATCTAGTTCCTCCAATGATGTTATTACTGATATCATTACCCCATATTCATATTCAGATAAACAAGCATTTTTCTGAAAGGGGGACGTTTCTCTTAATTTCTGCCGAAGTGACACTGGAGGTTCATAGGAAAACCGACGGACTTGGCTCTTTTCATTGACTTGTATCGGAATTAATATTATAATGATAACGCTAACATTACTCAGTTGAATATCGTTCTAAGAAAATTTGCACATCAATAAGGGGAAAATTATGGCTACAATGAAGGATGTCGCATCAGCAACCGGGGTTTCTCTCATTACCGTATCGCGTGTGATCAACTTCCCTGAGCTCGTCGCGGAAAAAACCCGTAACAAGGTAGAGGCAGCAATGAATGAGCTTGGCTTTGTGCCCAATCATGCCGCCAGCGCCTTGGCGCAGAACAAAACCCGCACAGTGCACCTGTATGTCCCGAGATTTATGGGGATATCAGAGCCCTTCATGATGAATCTGATCGCCGGTGTGAGTGAAGAACTCAGTAAGGCGTATTATCTGTTTCTGATCCGAAGAGATCTTGAATTTTTTCAGCGTTGTGATGGTGTCATCGTCATGGGGCTCGCGCGAAATGAAGAGAATGTTTTCGCAGATAAACTTGCTGCTCCTTTTGTACTTTTTGGGAAAACAGAAATGGACTATGACTGCATTGATATTGACAATCAGAAAGGTGCAGCAATGATGACGGATTATATTATTTCAAAAGGTCACAAAAAGATTGGTTTTTTAATGCTGAATATCAATCAAAGGTATGCATTTGAACGGTTTGACGGCTATAAATCCGCACTGGAAAACGCAAATATCCCATTTAGTAATAATATCAGATATGTAGTCAATTCGGAACAGGATGCCTATCAGAAAGCTTATGAGTTGTTCTATGGGGAGAAGGTAACGGCGCTGTTCTGCTGCAATGACCTTTTGGCGATCGGCGCTTTCCGGGCTGCAGAAGAGCTTGGCCTCAGGATCCCCGAGGACGTTTCTGTTGCAGGCTTTGACGGGCTTACATTTGATCTGATTCCCAAGGTGCCGCTGACAACCGTAAAGCAGCCGGTTTATGAAGCAGGGAAAGCGCTGGCTGGAAGAATGCTGGAAAGGTTGAAAAACCCCCAGATTCCGCTGGAAAAGACAAGTATTGACACTGAATTGATCATCAGAGATTCAGTCGGACCAATCTGAAGCAGAAAATTTTTGAAGAAAAATGACAACGCTAACATCAACGTGAAGTGGGAGATGAAATTTATGGCGGTACGATACAGCTTCAGCAACGATGAGTGCTTAACCAGCAGTAATAGGTCTGAGAGAAACAGCTTTGTGATCGAGAACTATGACAAGGCCAGTACCTTCTCCAGCTTTCTGCCTGGGATAGCCGGCGTTGACGGTACTCCCATGTGGTCATTCTATGTCAATAGAGGTCAGGCAATGGGAAGCTTTGGCATTCGTGATAAAAACGGTGCGATAATGGAATTCTTTCCTGCCAACGTTATGTATATGAATATTGAGCATCACGGCTTCAGGACCTTCATCAGGAAGAATGGAGCGATCCACGAGATATTCTCCTCAATTTCGGCGGACGATACTGTGCGCAGACTTTTTATTGAGAAAAACCTCATCAGCATTGAGGAGGAGAATCGCACTCTCGGTCTGAGGGTAACAGTAACTTATTTCACATTGCCGGGTGAAACCTTTGCTGCGCTGGTGCGCAAGGTTACAATCGAACGGCTGAAAGACAATAGGGACGCTAACGGTGTAAACGGCGGTGGTGCAATTGACGGCATCTGTGGAAAGGGCAACAGCGATAGTGTCAACAGTGTCGATAATTGCAACGACGGCAGCAACACCGACTACTTAGAAATCGAACTGCTGGACGGACTGCCTCAGATCCTGCCTTACGGCATCGGCAACACAGATTATCAGGCCATGTCAAACCTGGCCAGGTCCTGGTTCGGCGTCTATAACCTGGAAAATAAAATTGCTTATTATAAAGTGAGAGGAACCTTTGCGGACACTACTGAAGTCAGAGAAACCCATGCAGGCAACTTCTATCTTTCTTTCTCATCAGCAGGCAAGGGACTAATCTCACCCATATTTGACATGAATGTCATTTTCGGAGAAAATACGGCACTGACAAAACCTGATGGGTGGGATACCGGTGCTGAGCAGCTGCATAAAAAGAGGCAGGTCCCTGAGAACAAAGTTTCGGGAGGCTTTACCGGCGTCAGGATAGTTATTCCCGGAGATGGACAAATTGACAGCCGGTTTACCCTGTGTACCATGATTGGATATGTAGCTGATCCCGAGTTGATCAACAGCAGAAAGGATGACTTCACTTTAGAATACATTGATAAAAAGCAGGAGGAAGCGAGAAAACTTGTAGAAAACCTGGTGGAGGATGTTTTCACAAAAACCGCCAACCCCGTATTTGATCAGTATATAGAGCAGTGTTATCTCGACAATTTCCTACGTGGCGGATATCCGCTGATTTTCAAGCCGGACGGCCAAGAAAGCGCCAGAAGCAGCGGCAACGATGGCAAGAATGTCGTATATCATGTGTTCTCCAGAAAACACGGTGATATCGAGAGAGAGTATAATTTCTTCTCCCTGGAGCCGTCCTGTTATTCGCAGGGCAACGGAAATTTCCGGGATGTGAACCAGAATCGGAGAAATGATGTCCTGATCAAGCCGGAAGTGACAGATTTCAATGTTAAGCACCTGATGAGCCTAATTCAGGTGGACGGATACAATCCGTTGGTGGTAAAGGGCTGTACCTTCACGCTGGATCAAGATGACAGGGATGAGCTTATGAAGCTGGTGCTCACAAAAAAAGAGGAGGTTGGAAGCCTGCTCAGTGCCAAATTCACACCCGGTGCACTCATTACATTCATAAGGGAGCAGAAAGCCGGGCTTGTCACAGATGAGAAGGACTTTCTCGGCAAGGTGCTTGCTTCTTCACATCAGGAGTTTGAAGCGGAGTTTGGGGAGGGCTACTGGAGTGATCATTGGACATATAATCTGGATCTCATAGAGACCTACCTTGCCATATATCCTGACAAAAAACAGGAGTTCCTTTTTGGAGACAATACTTATCGCTTTTTCTACAGCCCGGTGTTTGTTTTGCCCAGAGCGGACAAATATGTGCTTGTAAACGGCAAAGTGAGGCAGTATGGAGCAGTCCTGCATATACAAAGCGCACAAGGCGAGAAGAGCAGCTGGCTGAAAACCGGTCATGGCAGCGGGAGCATCTATGAGACGAATTTGTTTGCCAAGCTTATTTCACTGGCGCTGAACAAGTTTATCGCCCTGGATCCCTATGGAATGGGAATTGAAATGGAGGCCGACAGACCGGGGTGGAACGATGCGATGAACGGTTTGCCTGGGCTGTTTGGATCAGGCCTGAGTGAGACTGTCGAGCTGAAAAGGGTTGTTGACTTCCTGATCGAATGCTGTATGCAATATGATACAGAAATAGCCGTCTATGTTGAGGCTGTCGACCTGATGAGAGAAGTGGAGCAGATACTTAACAAAAATCTTACAGAAGAAACGGGAGATTTTGTTTACTGGGATAGAGTTTCGGCGTTAAAGGAGAAATACCGCAGTGCGATCATAACGGGAATCGACGGTAAAGAAGTACAGCTTAGCACAAAAGAAGTGCTGCGGACATTGAAAAAGTTTGCGATAAAGCTGCAAATAGGCCTGGAGAAAGCTTTGTCGCTTGGAAATGGGATTTATCCCACCTATTTTACCTATGAAGCATTGGAGTATAAAGTCATTGAGGGCAAGACAAGCCCGGTAAACGGGTACCCGAATGTGGTTATCACAGGGTTCGGGTGCAAGCCGCTTCCGCTATTTCTGGAGGCTCCTGCCAGGATGCTGAAGTCGATGTGGCATCCGGGCACAGCAGCAACGGCGGGTATATCAACAGAGCCGGATACAGCGACAGAGCAGGATAAAGCAACAGAGCCGGATACAGCCATAGAGCTGTATGCTGCTGTCAAAGCCAGCGCAATATATGACAGGAAGCTGAAAATGTACAAGACCTCCGTGCCTTTGGGGAATACCAGCTTTGAAGCAGGCAGGCTGATGGCCTTTACACCCGGATGGCTGGAAAGAGAAGCTATTTTCATGCATATGGAGTATAAATATCTGTATGCTATGCTGAAGGCCGGTCTTTATGAGGAATTTTACAAAGATATCGGGACGATGCTTGTCCCATATATGAGGCCCGAGATTTATGGCAGAAGCATCCTTGAGAATTCCTCCTTCATTGCCAGCTCGGTGAACCCGGATGAGTCGCAGCATGGCAGGGGGTTTGTCGCCAGAATGAGCGGAACGACGGCTGAAATGCTGACCATATGGTTTATGATGATGGCGGGGACAAAGGTGTTTGAGGCAAAGGACGGTGAGTTGACGCTGAGCCTTGCGCCGATCCTTTCAGGTGAGATGTTCGACAGGGAGGGGAAGGTAAGCTTCAAATTTCTTGGAAAGGTACTTGTTACTTATCATAATCCGTTAAGAGCTGCAACATATGGCGAGCAGGCAGTAAGACCCCATAGATACGTGCTTATGACATTTGAAAACGGAAGTGTGGAAATCGGGGGCAGTTCGATCCGGGCGCCTTATGCGCAGATGGTCAGAGATGGCAGAATCGCAAGGATAGAGGTGCATCTGTCACCGGAGCAAAGAAGTGTATGACGGTCACAGGTACACAGAGGCATTCCGGTGTATGACCGGCATTGCAGCACAGGTGCATTGAGGTTATGACGTATAACCGGCATTTATCGCAGGCTGATGCTATAGCAGCTTGAGAGCTGCCGGGCAGTGATATATAATAGCAATATATGGTGTATTTATCCGGAGGTGGTTTTATTGGCAAGCGTGTTGCTGGTCGATGATGAAAAAAACATCAGGAACGGTCTTCATGCTATCATTTCAAGATCCGGGACGACATTTACAGACATTGATGAATGTGCAAACGGGTGCAGGGCGCTCGAAATGCTCTCACAAAAGCAATACGATCTGCTGATCACTGACCTGCTCATGCCGCAAATGGATGGCATTGAGCTGCTGTCCCGTATTAACGGATCAAATGCGATGCCCTATACAGTGATCCTGAGTGCGCACGATGATTTTAAATACGCTCAAAACGCTATAAAATACGGCGTCAAAGCCTATCTGCTCAAACCTATCGACAGAAATGAACTGAAGAATATACTGCTCAAAGCGCAGGCCGAGCTGGCTGAAAAGCAGACAGGATCCGATGCCATAGCCCCAAATCCCGTCACGGAGTTTTTGGAAAACCAGCTGAGTCTGATCCTTTTCAACGAAAATCTTACAATCGAGGAAATAGACAAGATCCTGAATGTATGCGGGCTTGACATCAGAAATGAAGAGTATGTCATGGCCGTAGTGAATTTCAGCGAGTCCTATGACAACGCGTGCAAACGCGATGAAAATTTCACGATGAATGTCTATATAAAAGGTCTCCTGTCAGACCTGCATGTAAAGGGGTACAGTTTTCTTGATACGAAGGGCAATATTGTTGTGATCCTGCACAGGGATGCGAGGCTGCAGGATTTATCGGATACCATTGAAAAAATGTATGGCAAGAGATGCACTGCCGGAACGGCAGGCGTTCTCAGCAAGGATCCCTCAGAGATCCAATCAGCTTATCTAAAGGCAGAATATGCATTGCGTTATAGAATACTGGATCCGGATAAAAAAATCATCCATTATTCAGACATTTCGTTTGAGGGCAGCGAGCCTGTCTTGCCGGTCCGACTTCTTAAGAATCTTGCGGGGATGCTGGATACAGAGCGAAAAGAAGACCTGTCCAGGCTTGTGCATAAAATCTTTGATGAAGGTACGTTAAAGGCCAATCATCTTGATTATCTGGATAAAGTCACCACAGCTTTCAGGGATGAAATTATCCATTACCTTTCTGAGCACATTCCACATAAAACAGATTATATAAGAAGGCAGGAGACTGAATTTAAGGAAAGCTATGAATTCAGGGATATCCAGGAGTATATTATATACGTTGTAAACTATGTAATGCATATCAATGAGGAACTGCTAACGATAAAAAGCACCTTCAGCGCCAAGAATGAAATTGAGTTGGCATTGAAATATATCAATGAACATTATGCAAAAGATCTGACCATGGCTGAGGTCGCCAACAGGATCAGCCTGAACTACTCCTATTTTTCTCTTTTGTTCAAGGGCAGGACAGGAATCAATTTTGTGGAATACCTGAAGAAGGTACGCATTGAAAAGGCTATGGAGCTAATTGAAAAAACAGATTACAAAATTTATGAAATCGCTGCCATGGTCGGTTACAACAACACAAAGCATTTTGCCACAAGCTTTCGCGAATATTCCGGAATCTCTCCAAAGGAATATAGAGAGAGGATCTATGTATGAAACTTGCAGTCAGGGTGCCTGAAAAATTTCCGATGAAGGCAGCGAAGCTGCTTGGCCGGTTGTCTCCCCGCTTATTTTCCCGGCTTCATCTGGCTCAGAAGCTCATGCTGATCTATAGCATTGCGCTTGGCATCTCTATTATCACCTTTGCTTCCCAGCTCATCCGCGAAGTGGTGGAATCCACCGAGCAATCCTTTCTCAATGACACAAAGAACCTTCTGCAAGAATCGGTCTATGACGTCGAAAACAATGTGGATGTGTGTTATAGAGCCGTTAGCTCGCTTACCAGCGATTACGATATTATTTCCTACATCAATGACTGGAACAGTGAGGACAGTACGGACATTTTTGATTTCAGCATGGAGTTGAATAAAAAAGTGGAGCAGATCGTCTTCTTAAGTACGGATGTGTATCAGTACAGGATATACATCAATAACGAAGACTTCCCGGAGATAGGATCTATTGTTTACAATGCAGGAAGACTGCCGATCAAGGATTCTCTCAATGATATCCTTGTCGGGAGTACGACGGGATACTGGCTCGTTAATCACCCGGAGAACAATTACAACACTTCTACAAGGGTCCGTAGAAATGTGGTTTCATTGTATATGCCGCTTCGGTATTCGAATGCGAAAAATCCCGGTATCGTAGAGGTTTCCATGCCGGTTGAATCATTCTTCCGGCATGTTTTTTCCCAGGCAGGGAACAAGAACCTTTTTGCATTTGTCAGGGACAGCGGCGGGAGAGTAATATATAACGGCCACAGCGAGTTCCTTACTGATTATGGGCTGGATGAAGCCGGTCTGGATCAGCTTTTAAAGAACTATGACTTAAGCGGTAAAAGCAGAAGCGTTCTGATCCGCGTGGGCAAAATCCCTATGAGAATGGTATATGATTATGTGGATAGGTTGGGCTGCTCCGTGTATTATATCGTTTCCAACGAGGATTTTACAAAAGGCCTAATGGACACAACTTTTCTGATTATCGCGGAGAGTCTGGTGTCCCTGCTTGTTCTTTCTGTGCTGACCTATTTCCTGACAAGGATTGTTTTCAAGAAAATGAAGCAGATCATCGTTTCAATGAGGAAGGTCGGAGAGGGGAAATTTGGTATCAGCGTCGATACAGCAGGTCAGGATGAAATGAGTGAAATGGCTTATCATTTCAATAAGATGTCAAACCAGCTGGGAAATCTGGTGTCCGAAGTTATTAAAAAGCAGGAGGCGAAGAAGAACGCCGAGATCCACGCGTTGTTTTCCCAGATCAATTCGCACTTCATCATCAATACCCTGGAAAATATCCGGATGATGGCGGAGGTTGACAGCCGGTTTGAGATTGCCGATGCCATAACGTCCCTTGGAAAGCTTTTGAGGTACGGGCTAAAATGGACCTCGGAGTATTCTATGCTGAGGGAGGAAATAGAATACATCGTCAATTACATCAACCTGATCAACATCAGGTATGACTTTGTCATCAGGCTTGAAACCGATATTCCTGCTGCTCTGATGACATACAGGGTGCTCAAGATATCGCTTCAGCCGATTGTGGAGAATTCCATACACCGGGGCATTGTTTCGCTTGGCCGGGATGGCCTGCTGACGATCCGGGCATTTGAGATTCCGGAGTACACTGTTATTGAGATTACCGATGATGGGGCGGGTATGGACGAGGAGCGATTGGAAAACGTCAGAATGAGCCTGTTACCTGATACATTGATCGAGACGCAGGGTGTGAGTGAGACGAAGGATATAAACGGGGCACAGAATGTAAACGGGGCACAGGAAAAGACAGAAGAACTGGAAAAAGGTAGAACTCAGAGCAAAGGTGGCACTGGTATTGGCCTGAAGAATGTTAATGAGCGTATCCGGCTTGTCTATGGTGAAAGATACGGGATCCAGATCGATAGCGTCAAGGATGAGTATACCAGAGTTACCATAAGGTTGCCTGCGTCGCAGCAGAGTTAAAGGCCGCAACCACATCCGAAGCCGCAAATAGAGCAGCTGAAGCCGTTGCCGGAAATACAAAAAATCCGAACCTAATCTGAAATATGAACCCTGTTATGTAGTAATACACACCGTTATAATGAATATGCAAGAAGCTTTTGAGGAAGGTGTGTTAGCGTTGTCAGACATCGGGACTTCAATGGTTACTGAAACAAAAAAACCGAATCCGGCAAAAAAGGGTTTCTTTAAAAGGTTCTTCGCGCAGAAGGATTTGCAGGCGATGGCCATACCCGGCGCCATCTGGATGATTCTGTTTAATTTTATCCCAATGTATTTTATCATTATCTCCTTTATGAGATACAATGTGGCCAAAGGCGTTTTGAGGTCAAAATGGATCGGATTGGACAACTTCCAGGAGTTCTTTTCAGACGACCGATTCTGGCTTGTGATATGGAACACTTTCGGATTGAATTTTTTAAGGCTGTTGGTTGGCTTTCCGCTTCCCATTTTATTTGCTATTTTGATGAATGAACTGGTTTCACTTAAATATAAAAAGGTCGTCCAGACGGTGACCTACCTGCCGCATTTCCTGTCCTGGATCATCGTCGGCGGGATCATGTACAACTGGTTGTCCGATGCAGGGTTCATGACAGAACTTCTTGTAAGCATAGGAGTGCTGGATGCGCCGATTCACCTGATTGGCACTCCGAAGTATTTCTGGGGGATTCTGATTACCTCGGAGGTCTGGAAGGAGCTTGGATGGAATTCAATCATCTACATTGCGGCCATTTCGAGCATTGATCCAAACCTATTTGAGGCCGCTACCATTGACGGAGCAGGAAGATTCAGAAGAATATGGCATGTTTCCCTGCCGTCCATCAAAGGGACCATCGCTGTGCTTCTTGTGCTCAATATCGGCAATCTGCTCGGTTCCAATTTCGATCAGTTATTTGTATTCTACAAACCGATCTTATATGACGTCATCGATGTCATCGACATCTACGCCTACCGGATGGGCATTGAAAATGGGCGTCTTTCCTACGCGACCGCTATCGGGCTATGCAGGTCCATATTTGCACTGATTCTGCTATTTACGGCAAACAGGGCTTCAAAGAAATTGACGGAGACATCACTGATCTGAGAGAGGAGGTGGAAAGGTATGGGAAATATCAGAAAGAATCCGGGCGATAAGATTTTCGATACACTAAATGTAGTTTTTATGCTGGCCATATGCTTCATCACCCTGTATCCGGTATGGTTTGTGCTGGTACAATCCCTCAATGACGGCTTTGATGCCGCACAGGGCGGGATTTACTGGATTCCGCGCAAGTTTACAATGGCCAACTACAAAGAAGTTTTCAGAAACAACGATATCATCAAGGCTTTTGTCGTCAGTGTTTTCAGAACCATCATTGCAACGGCCTTCCACGTATTCTTCACGGCTATGGTTGCCTATGCGTTTCTCAGACGAGAGTTGATGGGGAGAAAGATTTACATGACGATGGGCATCATTACAATGTTCTTCTCAGGAGGACTGATCCCGACCTTTATCATCATAAAGACGCTTGGAATGTACGACAACTTTCTGGTTTATATTTTCCCGGCCATGTTCAGCTTCTTTGATCTCCTGATCTTCCAGGCATTTTTTAGGACTATCCCCGAAGCGCTTGAGGAATCAGCAAAAATGGACGGGGCAAACCATTTTACTGTATTTCTCAAGGTTATCCTGCCCGTATCCAAGGCGGTCCTGGCCACCATACTGCTGTTTAATGGCGTATTCAACTGGAACGACTATTTTATGGGCATTATTTATATCAACAACAGTGATTTGCATCCAATCCAGACTTATCTGTATAAAATGATTATTACATCGGAGTCAAGTAAGACATCGCTGATGTCAGGAAGCTTCAGTGCGAGCAAATTCACGTCAACATCGCTGCAAATGGCGACAATGATCGTGACGACCGTACCGATTGTATGCGTATATCCTTTCCTGCAGAAGCATTTTGTGAAGGGCATGCTGCTTGGAGCCGTTAAGGGGTAGTATAAAGATCGGCCGTACCAGATTGGCCGGTTTTATAATAAAAACTGGGAGGGAATAAAAATGTGTAGTTTCAAAAAAGTAATCTGCCTGATCATGGTAGTAGTATTTGCATTAACCATGATGGTAGGGTGCGGCAAAACAGAAGAAGAAGGTACACCAGCCGATGACCCTAAGACTGCAACGAAAGACACAGCAGCTCCTGCGGAGACGACTGCTGAAGAATCGGCAGAAGACGCCGGAGGTCCGGCATGGAAGAAAGATACTTCTCCGATAACGCTGGACTGGTACGTCAATGAGACGTGGTTCAGCAATCCGGAAGGAAACCTTGCTCATGAGCTTATCAAGGAACAGACAGGCGTCAATATCAACTTTATCGTTCCCGTAGGCGATGCAAAGCAGAAGCTGAATACTATGATCGCATCTAACTCGCTGCCCGATATCGTCACACTGGGCTGGTATGAGCAGCAGGTACCGCAGCTGTCGACAGATGATTATGTATACGCATTAAGTGATCTTGCCGACGAGTATGACCCTTACTTCTGGGAAGTGACCTCTCCCGACATCGTGAACTGGTACAAGCAGGCTGACGGTAAGCTTTACTCCTACCCATGCAATGGTAACACGAAAGCGGACACTGATAAATATAATGTCGTTTCAAACAGATCCTTCCTTGTAAGAAAGGACATTTATGAGGCAATAGGAAGCCCTGACATGAGGACTCCCGAAGGATTCCTGAATGCGCTCAAGGCTGCAAAGGACAAATATCCCAAGGTTGACAACGGCCAGCCATTGATCCCGTTTGCATCAACCCCATTCAACAGCACCGGCAACAACGGCTTTGAAGATGTGCTGCTTGAGTTCCTGGCTGTTCCGAGGGAACAGGACGGACAGTTCTTTGATGTGAAATGCGGAAATCCAAACAAGGACTACATCAACTGGCTCAAGACTTTCAGAAAGGCAAACGAAATGGGCTTTATCACCACGGACGCATATGTTGATGACAGAACAAAGATCGAAGAAAAAATTCAACAGGGCAGATATTTTGCGCTCCTGTATCAGTGGAAAGATGCTATGAATCCGCTTGGACAGCTTTATGCCAACAAACCCGAGCAGATCTACATCTCTGTTGACGGTCCTGCAAACGCCAATCAGGATCCTCCGATGCTCAGTGTTCCTGGCTTTTCCGGATGGGAAGTCACTATGATCACCAAGAACTGCAAATCTCCCGCAAGAGCAATTGCATTCCTGAGCTGGGGCCACAGTGAAGACGGATTAAAGACATTGTATCTGGGTAAAGAAGGCGAGACATATGATATGGTAGATGGCAAGCCCGTAATCAAGCCTGAAGTCAACACCTTGAAGAATACCGACATGGCTACTTTCAAGCAGAAATACAACACCTACGGAGAAATCTGGATGTTTAACTCCTCCATGCTCAATCTCTGGGAGCCCGATCCGGGAATGCCGTTCAACCAGTACCGCGAATGGGGAAAAGGCAAGTCCGGCCACTATGGTGTGTATGATAATATCAGACCGGTTGCCGACAGTGATGAAGGCGACATCCTGACTAAGGCCGAAAACAAATGGGGTGAAATTTTGCCGAAGCTGTTCACAGCCAAGACAGATGCTGAATTCGACAAGATTTGGAAGGATTACGAAGATTACAAGGTATCCATCGGCTATGAGAAGGCTCTGGCGTATCAAAGACAGAAAGTCGAGGAAAACAAGGCAAAAATCGGAATGAAGTAATCAAAAATGAAGTAAAAATTAACGAAACAAGAAGTAAAGGCAATGAAGCAATGAATATATAACAGGCGCATAGAACGGAAAAGAAGAAGGAGGACGTTGAGAAACGTCCCCCTCTTTTTTTTGCCTTTTTTACTCATGCATTTTTTGCGGGGAAGATTGAAATAATATGAACGATAGACAACGGTTTTGATTACTTGGGACGGAGGCGGGCTTATGCTGCACAGGTACAGCGAGGTGTTGAACCTCCCGGTGATTTGTGCGGATAGCGGCAAAAAGGCCGGAGTCGTGAAGGATATACTGTTTGATCTTGAAAACAGGGAAGTGAAAGCGCTCTTGCTGGAGAATGCAGGCCTTATGCCCGGTAAAAGACTTGTATTGGTGAAGGAGCTGCTGAGCCTGGGCGATGACGCCGCTATTATCAGCGATGCAGGCCGTGTAGCGAATATGAGCCGGAAGGGTTTCAAAGCCGCCTTTGGTGACAGGGGAGACCTGTTTGGCGGCGAAAAGGGCAGTCTGCTCGGACGCAGGGTATATTCAAAGACCGGAGGGGAGCTTGGAATCGTAAGGGATGTGATTTTTGATATCCTGTCAGGCAAAATAGAGGCCTTTGAAATATCGGACGGCATACTGCAGGATATCATACAGGGACGAAGGCTTCTGCCGTTGTTCGGCAGGGTGGAGCTGGGAGAAGAGGTTGCGATCGTTGAAAAAGAAGCGGTGGATGAAATGAAGGAAAGCGGCGGCGGCATAAAAAACAAGCTGCTGAGATGATTTCAACATATTTACATGCAAAATACGTGGCTGAATTTAGCCGAAAGGAGAAGGATGGGATGCATAAGGGCTTTGTAAAAGGGATGGTAATTGGCGGGCTGGTTGGTGCGACAGCCAGTATGATGATGAACTCGGATATGATGTCCTCAAGATCGAGAAGGAAAATGATGCGCAGGAGCAAATCACTGATCAGAAAAACCAGCAATATCATTGGCGATGTTGCTGATCTGTTCAGATGACATACACACATTCTCTCAAATCCTCATGAAGACCGGGTAGAAGCACCTACCCGGTTTTCTGCATAATTGAGAAACGTCCCCAAGAAAGGAAACCTTGATGGAAAGAACCGTCCCCTCCAAAAAGATTCTGGTTTATATTGCGGCAGCGCTGATGCTCATTGGCGCAGCTGTGTTTTTGATTACATATAAGGTGAAAATATCAAGGATACTGTCTCCGTTTCTGATGACAGTTCCGCTTGTCTATATTGTCAAGCCTGTATCCGCCAGGCTGACGGCGAAAAAAATCCCAATAGGCGCGGCCGTTCTACTGGTTTATTTCTTTTTTATCGCAGCGGCGGTTTCCGTCGCAATCTTTTTTATCCCGCAACTGGCTGCCAATATTCGGGATCTGATGGAGACGCTTCCGGAGCTCATGGAAAGGTATGAGCAAATTTTTAACAGTCTTTTGAAAAATATTAAAGCCAGTAACTGGTCAGAGCAGGTGAAAGAGGCTATTTTCAAGGAGATCGAGAGCGGCACGGAAATGATCCGGAAGCTGCTGGTCAGATTTCTGGAAAACGGCCTGAGTATTATTGTTGACATGGCAAGGATACTTGTCGATCTTACAGTGGCGATGGTCATTACCTATTATGTCATCAAGGACGGCGAAAAATTCAGAGACTTTACCCTGCTTTTGCTGCCACGCCGCATGCGGACGGGATTGATCGGCATGGGAAAGGAGATCAGCAGGATCCTAACGGGCTTTATACAGGGGCAGCTCATGACAGCTTTGATTGTTGGTGTGCTTGAAACTATGGGGCTCATGCTGGTGAATATGAAATACCCGCTGGTTCTTGGGATGATCGGTGGTCTGGCGAATATCATCCCCTATTTCGGGCCATACATTGGCGTGCTCCCTGCGGCAGCCATCGCACTGACAATATCGCCGCTGAAGGCGGTGTGGGTTTTAGTCGTGTTTATACTTGTCCAGCAGCTTGATAATAATTTCATTTCCCCTAAAATGATCGAAGGAAGGCTTGGGCTGCATCCGGTTGCCACAATCTTTGCCGTGCTGGCGGGCGGCGAGTTCTTCGGTATCCTGGGTATGCTGCTCGCCGTTCCTGCAGTTGCCATCCTGCGAGTACTGTTTAATAAGGTTGTCAGATCAATAGCATAGGGGAGGCCAGCAGTCCTGTCATAAGGTCTGCCTGTATCCATCGTATGATATCAGCCAGCGAACATATCCTCCAGTGAAACCTGAAGGCCGCTAAAATAATCGGATTTTACATGAGAAGCGGTGCCCTTGGAATAGGACTTGCTGTCAGCAATATCTTTACTCTCAAGTGAATATACATGTACCTGCTCATTTTTTGGATCAATGATCCAATACTCCTTCACGCCGCATTGCATGTATAAATCCAATTTCTTTATCATATCCTTACCTCTGGTTGACGGGGAAAGCACTTCTACCACCAGAGTCGGCACGCCCTTGTATCTGTCCTTCTTATCCATGTTTTCCTTATCGCATATCACAATAATATCCGGCTGTACAACGCAAATATTGTCCTCGGATTTAATTAAAGTGACGTCAAACGGCGATGTCAGAGGAATGCATTTTTTCCCTTTAAACCAAATATAAAAAGTGCCATGAACCTCATGAATAATATGTTGATGACTGTATGAGGGTGAAGCCATATAATATATAACTCCGTCAATCAGCTCAAACCGCTGCTCCGATGCCTCTGTCAGCTCAAGGAATTCCTCATAGGTCACCCAGCCGGTTGACTTGTATTCGGCAGCCTCCTCCATAACACTGCTTCCGGCATTTTCGCATGGCAGGATACGAGCCGCATCCCTGCCTTTTTTGGTAACGATGATTTCTTCGTTCGCTTCAACATATTTCAGATACTTTCCAAAATTGTTCTGGACCTTGGTTGACGGAACCCTCATTCTTATCACTCCCAACTAGCTAATCTAAGTATATTATATCAATAGAAAAACCCAATTAGCTAAAACGTCTTCTTCTCTCGACAAAGCCTGAATCATAATGCCAATATAACCAAAACATAACAAGTCACAATCTGTCGGCGGCTATTGACTTTCAAGCTTTTTTGTTATAAAATGGCTATTAATCCTGATCGGTTTATGATTGGTGGTAAAGGTTAATGTTACTGGATTCTCGTATAGATGAATGGCATGGACTTTTTGTTGTAACCGGTGAAGAAGAAAAAGTAAAGGAGCGCGTCAAATACCGTTTACAAGACGATTACACGGTGGTTGTCCCCAAACGGAAGCTGAAGGTCAGAAAAGGCGGCATATGGCGCGTTGAATCCAGGGTGCTTTTCCCCGGCTATGTTTTGGTAAATGGCAGCATCACTACTGATATATATTATAGACTAAAAAACATACCAAACGTCCTCCGGCTTCTCAAGACGGGGAACGCCGTCGCCTCAATTGATCGAAGCGAAATGACCGTGCTGTCCAGGCTTATCAGCAATAATGAAGAGATCGGATTTTCAAATGTACTCATGGAAAATGGCAGGGTACAGGTGGTAGACGGTCCTCTTTTTTCGTTGGAAGGACTCATATTAAGCGTTGACCATAGAAAACAGAGAGCCAAAGTAAGACTTACCTTCCTCGGGGAGGAACGAACGGTGGATCTGGGCATTTCGCTCCTAAAGCCGGTATCGGCTGGTTAGAAAGCTGGTATCGGCAGTATGGCAACATCCCAGGTCATTATTTATCCGAAATCTGTTGCCGGTGTTTCGGCCCGTCATCAGATCAGGAGGTCATTAACAGGGCTTGTGAGTGAAATGGATGATAGAGCCTTATATATCCATGTGAATAGCCTTGTCCTTTTTTATGGTTTTACGAAAGATAGAAAAAATGATATTTTGTATTGGGTGTTTTGAGATACCAGAGGGGAGAAAAATGACGTTAAGGATCAGAAAGCTTATACTTATAATTTCGGATATGATACTTGTCAATGCCTCTCTTTACCTTGCGCTCCTTACCAGGTTCGATACGGTTGTGCCGGAGCAATACAATGAAGCATTCTTACGAAACGCACTCATCGCCACAGTCATTCAATTAGTTATTTTCTACATATTCGGACTCTATCGAAGCCTCTGGGAGTATGCAAGCATCGAGGAGCTGCTGCAAATATTCATTGCCACACTGCTGGCTGCGGGCGTGAACCTGCTGGTGGGACTTGCGACCGGAGACAGATTCGCAGTCACTGTTTATTTCAGCGGATGGGTGTTTATGTTTCTGCTTGTAGGCGGCACCAGGGTCAGCTACAGATATCTGCGCTGGATGAAAATGATCAGGTGCAGGAACTGCAGCAAGGTCATCAGGGTCATGATCATAGGCGCCGGAAGTGCAGGCTCCATGATCATCAAGGAGTTGAAAAATCACACCGACATGCATTCGATCCCAGTGGTTGTTGTGGATGACGACAAATGCAAGAGGAACACCAGGATCAACGGAGTGCCGGTAAAAATAGGAAGGGACAATATCAGAGAGCTGACAAAGAGATACGATATTGACGAGATCATTGTTGCAATACCGTCCGCCTCAAAAAAGGATATGACGGAGATCCTGAAGCTTTGCAAGGAAACCGGATGCAAGCTGAGAACTCTTCCCGACCTGATGGGGATCAAGGATGGGCTAGCCAGTGTCAAGCAACTGAGAGATGTAAATATTGAGGATCTTCTCGGCCGTGACCCGATAAATCTCAACATGGAAGAGATCTCAAGCTACCTGAAGGACGAAATCGTAATGGTAACAGGCGGCGGAGGCTCCATTGGCTCCGAGCTGTGCCGTCAGATCGCCAGATTCGGGCCGAAGAAGCTGATTATTTTTGATAGCTATGAAAACAATGCATACGATTTGCAGAATGAGCTTTTATTTACATATAAGAGCCTTGACCTTGAGGCTGTGATCGGATCCTGCAGAGACAGGATCAGGCTGAAGGAGGTATTTGAAAAATATACGCCGGGCGTGGTCTTCCATGCGGCTGCACACAAGCATGTGCCGCTGATGGAGGGGAATCCCAGCGAGGCCATTAAGAATAATGTGTTCGGCACATTGAATACCTGCAGACGCGCAGATGACTACGGCGCAAAGAAATTCATACTTGTCTCAACGGATAAGGCAGTCAATCCGACTAATATCATGGGCGCCTCCAAACGATTGGCCGAAATCATTGTGCAGTCCATGAACCGAATGAGCAATACCAAGTTTGCAGCAGTTCGTTTCGGCAATGTTCTGGGCAGCAACGGAAGCGTGATACCGCTTTTTCAGAAGCAAATCCAGCAGGGTGGTCCGGTTACGGTAACCGATCCTGAAATCATCCGGTACTTTATGACGATTCCTGAAGCGGCTCAGCTTGTCATCCAAGCAGGAGCGCTTGCAGAAGGCGGAGAGGTGTTCGTGCTGGATATGGGCGAACCGGTTAAGATTGACGACCTTGCCCGTGATCTGATCCGGCTGTCGGGTTTTGAACCGGATGTGGATATCAAAATCGAGTACACCGGTTTACGACCCGGCGAAAAGCTCTTTGAGGAGCTGCTGATGGCGGAGGAAGGCCTGGTGCGTACAGCCCATAAAAAGATCTTCATCGGGAAGCAATCTGATATGAGCTTTCAGGAAGTTATAATGAGCATCAAGGCGCTGGAGAACTCCATGGAAAGTGATGAAGCCCTGAGGGAGTGCATGGTCAAGCTGGTGCCGACATATCACCGCAGCGAATACAGCAAACCGGTTTTGACCATAGTTGACGAGACAGGTGACCTGAAGGAAGCTGCACAGAATATATAGAAATATATCGAATTGATACATCAGCTTTACCGATTATGAATAGACATTGTAGTAGTTTCCTTTATGGAAACGAATAATTCATATCGGGGGACGAACATGATGTATTCGTTTATTAAAAGAGCTATGGATTTGATTTTGCCTGCATTTGGACTGATATTTCTTTTACCTGTAGTACTGATTCTTGTCATTGCAGTAAAGGTTGATTCCCGAGGTCCGATACTTTTTAAGCAAAAGCGTGTCGGGATCCGCAAAACGCATTTCAACATACTGAAATTCCGTACCATGCGGATTGATACGCCCAAAGACACCCCGACACACTTGCTGGAAAATCCTGAGCAATGGATCACCAGAGTGGGGAAATTCCTGCGTAAAACCAGCCTTGATGAGCTGCCGCAGATCTGGAACATTTTCCTCGGTCAAATGAGTATCATCGGTCCAAGACCCGCCCTCTGGAACCAATATGACTTGATTGAGGAACGCGATAAATACGGCGCAAATGAACTTAAACCAGGCCTTACCGGATGGGCACAGATCAACGGCCGGGATGAGCTGCCCATAGAAATCAAAGCGAGGCTGGACGGGGAGTATGCGGAAAGAATCAGCTTCGGATTTGATGTGAAATGCTTTTTTGGGACGATATTGAATGTGCTCAGGAGAGACGGTGTGGTTGAGGGCGGAACAGGACAGCTTAATGGGAAAACAAGATAAAGAACTAACTATATTATGTTATGAGGGGATGTTGAATTGACACAAAAGAGGATCTATCTTTCGCCTCCGCATATGAACGGAATTGAACTGGAATACGTAAAGAATGTATTCGACACTAACTGGATCGCTCCTTTGGGACCACATGTAGATGGTTTTGAAAATGAAATTGCAGAGAAAATTGGCGTAAAAAGTGCTGTTGCATTGTCATCTGGTACTGCCGGTATTCATCTTGCATTAAAATATTTAGGGGTTGCAGAGAGTGACTACGTCTTCTGTTCATCACTGACATTTTCCGGATCATGTAATCCGATATTATATGAAAAAGCCATACCGGTATTTGTTGATTCAGAGCCGGAAAGCTGGAATATGTCGCCGATCGCGTTGGAAAAAGCTTTTGTCTGGTCTCAGAAGAATGGTATTAAGCCTAAAGCGGTTATTGTAGTCAATTTATATGGCCAAAGCGCTGATTGGGATAGAATACTACCATTGTGTGAAAAATATTGCGTTCCAATTATTGAAGATGCAGCAGAGTCGCTGGGATCTTTTTATATGGACAAGCCTACTGGCAGCTTCGGAGACCTTGGCATATTCTCATTTAACGGGAATAAAATCATCACAACTTCAGGCGGAGGTATGGTTGTTTCCAATAATGATGGTGCAATTAAAAAACTGCGGTTCTGGGCAACACAGTCCAGAGAGCCTGCCAGACATTATGAACATAAGGAAATTGGTTATAACTACCGTATGTCTGGAGTGTGCGCTGCCATAGGGCGCGGTCAGCTTAAAACACTTGAAGAGAGAGTAGCGGCGAAGAAGAAGGTTTATAACAGGTATAAAAAAGAACTAAAAGCCTTACCAATTACGATGATGCCCATTACTGAAAAATGCGCACCAAATTACTGGCTATCCGTTCTGACAATTAACCCGGATAGCTCCGTCAAGCCAAATGACATCATAACTTCACTTGAAAAGGAAAACATTGAATCCAGGCCGCTATGGAAGCCTATGAATTCACAGCCGATATTTAAGGGATACCATTATTTCAAACACAATGATATTATAAGTATAGGCGATGATTTATTCAAGAGAGGCGTATGTCTGCCATCGGGTACGGCTATGTCGGAAGAAGAGTTAGATAGGGTTATAAGTATAATAAAGTCAAATTGGTAATAAAAAAGAGATTTGAGTTAAACGAGGGATCAAAGTGTATAGAAAGTATTTTAAGAGGATAATGGACTTTATACTATCTTTATGTGCACTTATTGTTTTTTCACCGGTTTTGCTTATCATTGCAATGCTGGTAAGCATAAAACTGGGAAAGCCGGTTTTGTTTAAGCAGAAGCGTCCGGGTAAGGACAAAAAAATATTTACGCTATACAAGTTTAGGACCATGACCGACGAGAGAGATGAAAATGGCGAGCTCTTGCCGGATTCAATAAGGCTGACAAGGTTTGGCCGGTTACTTCGATCTACAAGCCTGGATGAGCTTCCGGAGCTATGGAACATCATAAAGGGAGATATGAGTATAGTTGGACCCAGACCTCAGCTTATCAAGGATCTGGTATTTATGTCACCTGAACAAAAAATGCGTCAAACGGTCATGCCAGGGCTTTCAGGCTGGGCACAAGTGAATGGGAGAAATGGCATATCATGGGAAGAAAAACTAGCTCTGGATCTTGAATATATTGAAAAAATTTCATTCGCACTAGACATGAAAATAGTGTTTATGACAGTTGAAAAGGTGTTCAAACGGGAGGGCATTAGTGCCGTCGGGACAGACACTGCAGAAGACTTAGGTGATTATTTGCTGCGAGAAAATAAGATTGATGAGAAAGCGTACTTATCTGCAATACAAGAGAGCAAAACATTTTATGTGTAAGGAGCATATAATGGCACTGTTAAATGATATTCAAGTATCAATCATTACGCCTGTTTATAATTCCGAAAAATTCATAGGGGACACAATTAAGAGTGTTTTAGCACAGACTTATAAAAACTGGGAAATGCTGATAGTTGATGATTGTTCAAAAGATAAAACGGCTAACGTCATTAAGCAGTTTTCTGATTCGCGTGTTAAGTACTTTAAGCTGGAGATGAACTCTGGCGCTGCTATAGCCAGAAATGAAGCCTTAGAGAAAGCCCAGGGGAAATATATAGCTTTTCTTGATGCCGATGATATGTGGAAGCCTGAGAAGTTGGAAAAGCAGTTGGATTTTATGATGAAAAACAATGTTGGATTTTCATTTACCGGGTATGAGATACTGGGAGAGAATAAAAATAAGATCATTAAGGTTCCGAAGACGTTAAATTATGGTCAGTTCATGAAGAATACGATAATAGGGACCTTAACAGTTATGCTTAATAAAGAATTAGTTGGTGAGGTAAGGCTTGTAAATGTAAAAAAAGATCATGATTCTATGACTTGGGCAAAACTGTTAAGAGAAGGTAATATAGCTTATGGTCTTAATGAAAGTTTAGCATATTACAGGAAAGTGGAAGGATCCATTTCAAATAACAAGTTTAAGGCAGTAAAGAATCATTGGAATAACTGCCGACGAATAGAAAAGATATCAATTCCAAGATGTACGTATTATTTTATTTTTTATATTTTTAACGCCTTTAAGAAACATTTTTTCTAAAGGTAAAGAGGGTAATGCCGGAGGTGTGTTTTCATGAAACTAGCTATAGCGGGCACCGGATATGTGGGCTTGGTCACTGCCGTATGTATGGCGGATAAGGGTCATACGGTTACTTGTGTCGATACGGATGAAAATAAAATAAGGATGCTTAACAATGGTATTGCAACTATTTATGAGAATGGCTTGCAGGATATCATGAAGAAGAATGTTGAACGATTAACCTATACGACCAATTATAAAGCGGCATATAAAGATGCAGATATTATTTTTATTGCTGTAGGCACACCGGAGAAGAAGGATGGTTCAGCTAATTTATCATATGTTTACAGTGTTACAAAACAAATAGCAGAGTCTTTACAGAAGGACTGCACTGTTGTTGTTAAGTCAACTGTACCAATCGGAACAAATGACAAGGTGGAAAAGATATTAAATGATTACAAAGCAAAAGATGTTAGCATAGATGTTGTTTCAAACCCGGAATTCCTGGCTCAGGGTACGGCCGTACGCGATACGCTGCATGCTAACCGTATAATTATTGGGGTAAGTAATAAAAAGAGTGAAAATATAATGCGTAAATTATATGAACATTTTGACGCTCCAGTATTGATTACTGACAGGCAAAGCGCAGAGATGATCAAATATGCATCAAATGATTTTCTTGCTCTCAGAATTTCCTTCATTAATGAGATAGCTAACTTATGTGAGCTAATAGGAGCAAATATTGATGATGTGGCAAAGGGTATGGGTTTTGACCCGAGAATAGGTGATAAGTTTCTGAAAGCCGGGATTGGATATGGCGGAAGTTGTTTCCCAAAAGATACAAAGGCGCTTCATTGGCTTGCCAATATGAATGATTATGAGATAAAGACAATAAAGGCTGCTATTGAAGTAAATGAACAGCAAAAGATAAGGCTAATTAAAAAGGCAAAAAAATATTACAGCAACTTTGATGGATTAACAGTAGCAGTATTAGGCCTTTCGTTCAAGCCGGGAACTGATGATGCCAGAGAAGCTCCGTCACTTGTGAATATTCCAATTCTGCTTGATTATGGTGCAAACATTAAAGCATTTGATCCATTTGGAGTTGAAAATTTCAAAAAAGCTATGAAACAGCATTATGATATAAGTAATCTCGATTGTTTGACTTATTACAGTACAATTGATGAAACAATTATAAACTCGGATATTTGTTTTATTTTTACGGATTGGGATGAGATTAAGAACTACAACGTTTCAAAATATGAATTGCTTATGAAAAAAGCAATAATTCTTGATGGAAGAAACTGTTATGATTTAAACAGATTCAGGGATCTGAATGTAATTTATGAAAGTATTGGCAGATAAATAAAATTTCGAGAACAAGATAGTAATGGAGAGACAGAAGATGACAGGCATTATTTTTATTGGTGAAATCGGAAAATGCCCTTTTATTAATAAATATACTGATGTTTTAAATAGGGAGAATGTTCCGTTTGATATTATATGCTGGGATAAGTCTCCGGAATTAGACAGGAAGCCGGGGGATAATGTTATCAGCTTCAGGCATAAAACAAAAGAACAACGCCATTACCTGTTAAAAATTAAAGACTTTCTTTTATTTGGAAGCTTTGTGAAGAGAGTTATTTTTGAAAAAAAATATGATAAATTGATAATATTAACGACATTAACAGGCATTTTTCTATATTCAACAATTATAAAAAAATATAAGGGTAAATATATTTTTGATTATAGAGATGCCAGCTATGAATACTTCACAATTTTCAAGTATATGGTAAGAAGAATTATAAAAAATTCCTGTTTCACTTGTATCTCCTCGCAAGGCTTTAAGGAGATTCTACCGAAAGATTATGAATACATTGTTTCACATAATTTCAAATATTCTGATTTAGATAGAAAAGTTTTATCATTTGAAAAAAAATCAAAAAACGATAAGATTGTTGTTAGTTATATTGGGATTCTTAGGGATAGTTCATACTTAAAACTGCTAATAGATATTTTCAAAGATGATGAGAGATTTGTATTAAATATTAACGGCGGCGGAGATAATTACCATGAGATTTCAGAGTATTCGCGGAATTGCTCAAATATTATTTGTACCGGCAGTTATAATGAAGCTGAGAAAATGATGTTTTTAAAGCAGGCTGATCTGTTATGTTACAATTATCCGTGTTCATATAATAACAATATTGCTTTAGCTAATAAGTATTATGACGGACTTATTTACAAGAAGCCTCTTTTATGTAATCCCGATACATACTCAGGCAGATTGGTCAAAGACAATGAGGTCGGAATTAGTTTGGATTTTTCGGATACTGATTTTAAGGACAAGCTTTATGATTATTATCATTGTTTATGTGCCGAAAAGTATGTAAATACTGCTGAAGAACTACTACAGCAAGTCATTGAGGAAGACGAGATATATATGCGGCATATACTGGCATTTGTCCGGAAGGATTAGAATATTTTTGGGGGAAGACCTGCTGAATTATGAAAAAAGTTATTGTTACTATTGATACAGAAGGTCATGATGGTAAGGACCCGGTGTCTTGCTTGATATGGGGCAAAACAGATAGCGGCTCATATGGAATTGAAAAGTTGATAGAAATATGCGATTCCTTTGACGTGCAGGCTTTATTTTTTGTGGATATCGCTGAGGCTTGGGATTACGGAGAGCAAGAAATCGCGGATGTAATAAATTTTATTGAAAAAAGTGGACACAATACGGGCGTACATATACATCCCGACCATATGGCGGATAAAAGCAGGCTGTTCTTATGGGAATACTCATATGATGAGCAGTATGAAATCATTTTGAAATGCACTGAACTATATAAGAAAATTACAGGGAAAATGCCGGTTGCTTTTCGTGCCGGTAAATACGGGGCAAATACTGAAACACTGGACATATTATCGGAATTAGGATACCGGCTGGACTTTTCGCAATTTTTCGGTCAGAAATGGTGCGGAATAAATCCGCCGTTGACCCGTAATACTCCATGCAGATATAAAAATATAATTGAAGTCCCTGTCACAGTATATGAAAGTATTAGTTTAGGGAAATTTAAAAGATATGATAAAATTGATGCATCAATGAATTCTTTAGAATATCGGCACGTTATGAATAATATGAAAAAATTAAAGGATAACTTAGTTATATCTTTGTTTTACCATAGCTTTTCTCTTCTGAACTGGCGGAAGAACCCGGATAACGTCTCAATAAATCAAAGTGAACTAAGAAAATTTACGAAGGCGTTAGAGTATATTAAGAAATCAAGTGAGTATTGTTTTGTTGATATAATATCCTTAGATAATGAAATGCGTGAAAGGGCATCCGAATGTGATGGAGATAATTGCTTCTTCAAAAATAAGAATATTTTTACCAGTTACATATTTACCTTAATGAAGGCTTTGCAGATACTAAGATATGATCATAAAAATAATAAGGCAAACGTAATAATTGGCATTACAATTGTTGGCTTAATATTCATTCTAAGTTTAGTTTTAATGCTTGTACTATAATAATACAAAGGGAACATATGGATGATGAATAGCGATTTTGACATTCTTTTTTTGGGAAGGCTTTACCCAAGAGAACTTGAGACAGAAATAGTCAGTAAATCACATGATAACATGGAGGATGCGCAAAATGCGCTGCAATGGAACCTTATTGAAGGCCTGGATCGTATTAATAACACTCCTGTAAAAATCATTAACATTATTCCTGTTGGTTCTTATCCGAAATATTATGATGATTGCTATATCAAAACAAGATTTTTTAAGCATCATCCTAAGGCTGAAGACATTAATGTCGGCTATTTGAATTTATGTTATGCTAAACATCCGCTATTGAAGTACTATATTTTCCCATATGCAAAAGATTGGGCTGCAAGGAAAACAGGTAAGCAAAAAATCATATTTTTATATACAATGGATAATGATTTTTTATATTGTGTGAAACGCTTAAAGAGAATTGATCCGTCAATTCATTGCTGTACGGTAATCGCTGATTTACCGGACTACATGAATTTATCTATCAGAAAAAGAAGAGTGCTGTCATGGTACTTAAAACATGTAACAAAGAGTATTAAACGAAAAGTGAAGTATACAGACTCATTTGTATTGCTGACAAAGCTTATGAAGGAGTATCTTATGATTAATAAACCTTTTGTGGTTATAGAGGGTATATCAACGGATGCTTTTTCCGGGATAGTTACAAAGGTGGATTCAACAGTTTTAAAAACGATAGTATATACAGGTACTCTTCATGAGAAATTTGGGATTCTTCTCCTTCTGGAGGCATTCTCCAGGATAGATAAGGATAACTACCGTTTGATTATCTGCGGAATCGGAGATTCTGCCGATAAGGTCAAAAATATGGCAAAGGCGGACAAGCGAATCGAATATAAAGGACAGCTTCCTCACAAGGAAGTGCTTGAACTTCAATTACAGGCAACTATTTTAGTAAATCCCCGACAGAATAACGAAGAATTTACAAAGTATAGTTTCCCGTCGAAAGATATGGAATATCTTTCATCAGGACGCCCGGTTGTGGCCTATAAACTTGACGGAATTCCGGATGAATATGACGATTATATACAGTATGTTCGTGACAATTCGATTGATGCGTTAAGCTTGAAATTAGTTGATGTATGCGAAAAAAGTAATGAGGAATTGGAAGCAATCGGACGCAGAGGTAAGGAATTTGTATTGAGGGAAAAGAATAAGTTTGTACAGACCGAGCGAATAATGGAGATGGTAGAAGGCCTGATAAAAGCAGGATACAGGGATCGGGATAATTAGAGGAGAAAAACTTTGAGAGTTTTATGGTTATGTAATGTAATACTACCAATAATTGCCGATAATTTAGGCAAAGGGGCAGCACCGCTAGGTGGATGGTTAACCGGGATGCTCAATCCTCTTATTAATAGAGAAGAGGTCTCGATAGGAATCTGCTTCCCTATTGCCAAAGGTGATAAATTACTGCTTGGACAAGTTGAGGGCATTAAGTATTATGGGTTTCCTGAAAATACATCAGTCCCGTACAAATACGATAGAAGTGTTGAGCAGTATTTGAAAAAGGCGATTGATGATTTTCACCCGGATATAGTTCATATCTTTGGCACAGAATATCCTCACTCTCTTGCTATGACAAAAGTATTTGGTCAACCTGATCGTATGGTCATCAATATTCAAGGTTTAGCAAGTGTGCTTACAAAATATTATTATGCTAACGTGCCCAGCAATGTAGTTTCAAGATATACTTTTCGTGATTTTGTCAAGCAAGATAATATTCGCCAGCAAAAGAAGAAGTTTTCAAAACGCGGTATCTTTGAAATTGAGGCTTTGAATAATGTAAACCATGTTATTGGAAGAACTGATTGGGACGAGGCATGCACATCTCAGATAAATCCCAACGCTCAATATCATTTTTGTAATGAAACATTGCGGGATGAGTTTTACAAGCATACTTGGGACATTGATAAATGTGATAAATATTCCATCTTCCTAAGCCAAGTGGGATACCCAATAAAAGGGTTTCACTATTTACTTGAGGCGATGCCACAAATTTTGAAGAGGTTTCCAGAGACACAAATTTATACAACCGGAAATAATGTTTTGGATATTTCAAGGCTTAGGATCTCGTCGTATCACAAATATATAGCTGAACTTATAGTGAAAAATAAACTAGAAGAGAAAGTTCATTTTTTAGGATTTCTTAACGAGTATGAGATGTGCCAAAGATTTTTAAAATCACATGTATTTGTTTCGCCATCAATTATTGAGAATGAATCTAATTCAGTTAGCGAAGCTAAAATTTTAGGAGTACCAGTTGTTGCTTCTTATGTTGGTGGTGTTACGAATCGTATTACTAATGGAGTAGATGGTTACATATACCAGCACAACGCTCCCTATATGTTAGCATATTATATATGTAAATTATTTAATAATAATGAGCTTTCGGTAAAAATGTCTGTCAATGCTAGAAAGCATGCTATAGATACTCATAGTATATTTGATAATACAAATAAACTAATGAGCATATATACTAAAATGCTTGGAATATAGCATATAAGAAATTGGAATTCTTATTAAAAGTTAAACGGGGGATAGGTTAATTGGAAATTGAATCAAAGAGCTTTACTGAATCGCATAAAGGAATATTACTTCTTCCAACAATACTATACTTTCTGAGCATGGACTTTATGCATTTATCTAATTATTTAATGCTATTATTTGTTGCATTATGTTTACTTGTGACAAATTCAAATACAATTATTTACTTGAAAGCAGAGTTTTTTATGCTTTTTTTTTCATTTCTTAGTTATTTTTGCATTTATCATATAAATAATGCTATCACTTTATACAATTTGGTTGTGTATCTATTTGGACCAATTGCTATGTATATATGTGGGCAACTTCTAATCAATTCCAACACAAATGAAAACAACCTGATTGCATATATTTATACAATTGCTGCCGGGCTGTTTACACATGGAGTGCTAAATATTATATTGTTTTTGAGAACTGGTGTTGATATCTTAACACTAGATGGCCGAAGTATTCAAAATATCTGGGGTGGCTATTGTTCGGCAACGCTTCAGAATACCAACTTTGTTATGACTATCGCGCTTCTGTTTTTTGGCCTATTTATTTCAAAGTCATTCTTGGAGAGGATTACCATTTTCTTATGCTGCTTGTTTTCAGTTTATGCATCAATTGTTACAGCATCAAGAACGATTTTGTATTTAGCCATAATAGTACCTTGTATTGTTACAGTGTTTTTCTACTTTATAAATAGGAAAGAAATAAGCAAACTGACGAGATTAACTGTGGTTATATCAATTACTATAATTATCTGTTTACTGATATACTCATCAAATATTTTTAATGTTCAAGATTGGTTTAATTCAACATCTCTTGCACAACGTACAGAAAATGGCATTAATAATGCAGTATTAAGAAATTCGCGATGGAAATATTCAGCCATGGTATGGAATAGTATACTTGACTATCCTTTCGGAAATAATCCAATAAAACACTTTGCTCATAATATGTGGTTAGATGCAGCAAGGCTTACAGGAATAATTCCATTTTTCTTTTTAGTCCTATATTCAATTTTAACAATAAAAACACTTATTCAATTTATTCTTTGTAAACAAATTGGGCTAAAAATAAAGTACATTGCTTTTTCGATTTATGTTGCTTGTACTATCCTATTCTTTATTGAACCAATATTAGAGGGGATTCCCTATTTTTTCTCATTATTTTGTTTTATCAACAGTATGATAAGCAAATTACTATATAACAAAACAGTTAGTGTCAGGTACTGATAATATCAAAAAACGGTTTATTTAGAGTTTCTTCATTGGGGGATGTTATGAAAATTGTGCACATATGTGTCCAGACATATTATAACGATTACTGGGGATTTCAAGATAATCTGCTTCCGCATTATCATGCGAAATTAGGGCATTCGGTTACGGTCATCACTACCAATACTAAGCGTGAAGACAGTAAAATCGTAGAGATTCCGGAAGACGATTACATGCTAAATGATGGTGTAAGAGTAATCAGATTGAGCAAATCGAAACCTTCAATATCATTCTTTGAAGGAAAAATACCCTATTATGATATTCGACCATCACTGGATAGATTACGACCTGATTTTATTATGCTGCATGGCATATCTAGTCTGACAATACTGGACGTTGTTAGGTATAAAAGAGCTAATCGTGACTGCATAATGATAGACGATAACCATCTGGATTACTTTAATGCAGGCTTCAAATCTATAAAAGGTCAAATGGTGCGATTATTTTTCAAGACGATAAACAGAATGTGCATGCCTTATTTTTCAAAGGTCTATGGTGTCACTCCTATCCGGAAGGAATATGCAATAAAAATGCTTGGAGTGCCCCGAAGTAAGTGCGACGTGCTTGTAATGGGCGGAGATTCAGATAAAATCAGATATGGTGAACAGCATTTGATTAGAAAAGAACTTCGTTCCAGGTATAACATTGATATGACAGATTTTCTTGTTGTTACCGGTGGGAAAATTGACACAGATAAAAATATTCATTTATTGATGGAAGCAGTAAGCAGATTGGAGGATTCAAGTGTCAAGCTTGTAGTGTTTGGAAAAGCTAATGCTCAAATGCATTCAATTATTGAACATTTTGGTCAAAATGAAAGCATTCGATATATTGGATGGATTGAGTCTGATAAAGTCTACGATTGGTTCTTAGCATCTGATCTGGCAGTGTTCCCGGGCACACATTCAGTACTTTGGGAGCAAGCTGTTGCTTGCGGTATCCCTTGTGTATTTAAGCATTGGGAAGGCATGGAACATATAGATGTCGGCGGAAACTGCAAGTTCCTGTATAATGATACAGAAGAGGAGATTAGGGTACTCATAGATCAAATTGCTAATAATTATATTGTGTATCAAGAGATGAAAAGATGTTCTCAACAAAAAGCAATTAACGCATTCTCATATCTGGAAATTGCAAAGAAGGCGCTTGAAATATAGAATTAACCATCAGATAATTTGATTTGGAGTTTAAACAAAATTTTGGAGGAATCAGTGAATATTCAAATAAAGGGGAATAAGTTTCTGGCAAATACCGGGTGGATGGTTGGCGAACGAGTATTTCAAATGGCTATCTCACTTGTAATAGGAATGATTACTGCAAGATACTTAGGTCCGGCAAATTATGGACTTATAAATTATACAGCTTCTTTTATTTCCATGTTTTTCACTATCTGCACATTAGGGCTGGAAGGAGTAATAATAAAGCAATTTGTAGATCATCCTGAGCAAGAGGGGGTATCACTATGGACAGGAATAGTAATGAGATGTATTTCCAGTACGCTATCAATGCTGTCAATCACTATCATTGTATGGCTTCTAAACCCTAAAGATTACTTAACGCTGGTAGTGGCGGTTATTCAATCTATTGCTTTGTTTTTCCGTTCATTTGAACTTATAGATTATTGGTATCAATCAAGATTACAATCCAAGTATGTTACTATTATAAAAACCACGGCATATATATTGGTTTCCGTTTACAAGGTTATTCTTCTTGTGCTAAAGAAAGACATAAGATGGTTTGCATTTTCCAATACTTTGGATATGATAATAATTGCAATCCTACTTGTATGCAGTTACTTTAAAAATGGCGGATCTGGTTTTCATGTATCAGTAAGTATAGGTAGATCACTTATAAAGCAGAGCTATCATTTTATACTATCTGGCTTAATGGTTACAGTATATGGTCAGCTTGATAAAATTCTAATTGGTAAAATGATTGATAATACATCTGTTGGCCTTTATTCTGTGGCAATAACCATATGTGGGTTATGGACTTTCATACCACAGGCTATCATTAATTCGGCAAGGCCAATTATTATGCAGGCTAAGAAATTAAATGAAGAAAAATATATAAGACGTCTTAAGCAGCTATATGCAGCCATTATCTGGATAGGCATAGCATTTTCCACAACCGTGACTATTCTATCAAAATATATTATTTTATTTCTATACGGAAAAGATTATTTGGGAGCAACAGCCTCTCTCATGATAGTTGTATGGTCTGCAAGTTTTTCTTTAGTTGGAAGTGCAAGAGGGATTTGGATTTTATGTGAAAACAAAAATCAATATGTAAAGAAATATTTATTTTGGGGTATGGTATGTAATTTGTTATTGAATTTCACATTGATCCCACTAATTGGAATTGAAGGATCTGCGATCGCAACCTTAGTAACACAGATTGTAACATGTCTGATAGCGCCATTGCTTTATAAAGAAACAAGAATTCATACAAAATATGTCATTGATTCATTTTTGTTGAGAGGAATAAAATAACTATGAAAGAAGGTAATAAGATGGAAAGTATTAAAGACATTTTAAAAAAATCAAAGCTATTAGTGTTGATAGTTATAAGATTTAGAATTATTTTTAAATGTACTCTTACAATAATATCACCAGTGTTAAATAGTAGATATCATTATAAAAAGGAGTTTAAACGAAAGTTGAATTTGAAGAATCCTCACAATTTTAATGAAAAACTTTTGTGGCTTAAGCTAAACACCTATTATAAAAATCAATTGGTTACAAAATGTGCAGACAAGTATGCAGTACGTGATTATGTTAAAGAATGCGGATATGAGAGTATTTTAAATGAATTATATGGGGTATATAACTGCGTTGAGGACATTCCATGGAATGAATTACCTAATAAATTTGCATTAAAGTGGAACTTTGGATGCGGGTTTAATATAATTTGTACAGATAAATCAAAAATCAACATAGAAGAAACAAAAAGACAATTAAAGAAATGGGGAAAGAGAAAATATTATCTACAATATTCTGAAATGCAGTATAAAAACACTATAAAGAGGTTAATCTGCGAGCGGTATCTTGATACAGAACAGGGCTTTTTGCCTTATGATTATAAAGTATACTGCTTTAATGGCGAGCCTAAGGCAATTTTGGTATGTATGGAAAGAGAAAATAGCATGAAAGCGGTATTTATGTCTCCATCATGGGAATTTATTGACGCACCTAAAAAGTATGGAAAGGTCAATCAGATACCTGCGAAACCAGAGGGATTGGATATGATGCTGGAGTCAGCTTCATGCTTAAGTAAGCCATTCCCTTTTGTCAGAATTGATTACTATATGTACAGGAGGAATGCAATATTCGGAGAGATGACATTTACCCCGGCAGGGTGCTTATATACTTCACAAACAAACGCAGAAATCATGCCGATGGGAGAAATGCTGCAGATAAAATAGTTTACTAATAATATTGGAGAATTATGAATAGTATAATTTTAAAGCCTGCTAAAAGCATAATAAAGAAATACATGTGGAGGCTTCCCTCCTCAGTTGTACTTATGTTTCATCATGTAACCAATACACCTGAATGTAAGAGGAGCGGTTGCCTTCTGGAAAGTGAAAACTTTTATTGCATTCTGAATCAAGTTAAAGCTTTCATATCATGTGAGAATTTATTAAGCGCGAAACCTCATGAATTCGCGAAGAAAGTTGCGATTACATTCGATGATGGATTGGCAGACATATATTTAATTGCTTACCCATATTTAAAGCAAAGAAATATACCATTTACCGTGTTTATTGTTAGTGATTTTCTAGATACCGAAGGGTACATAACAACAGAACAGCTCAAGGAGATGGCAAAGGATCCATTGGTCACTATTGGCTCGCATGGAATATCCCACGAAATATTGCCATCGTTATCTGTTGAACAGAAATGGGAAGAAATTGAAGCATCAAAAAGGGAGCTTGAAAAGATAGCCGGTAAAAAAATAAAGCTCTTTGCATATTCACATGGCCAATATGACGATAAATGCTTGGAGATGGTTAGTAAGGCGGGATATGAGGGAGCTTTTTCTGTGAAAGGATTCCCATTTAATTTTTATACCAGGAACTGGATGTATCATTTGCCAAGATATAATGTAGTAAATGGAGAAGTTGAAAAAATAGTCAGCATAATACATTCTCTATATAATATTTAATATAATATATATTTTTTAAGATTGTGGGGTGCTTCGATTATGTTTAAAAACAAAACCTTACTCATCACCGGTGGCACCGGTTCATTTGGCAATGCTGTTCTCAAACGGTTTCTCGACACCGATATCGGCGAGATACGCATATTTTCCCGCGATGAGAAGAAGCAGGATGACATGCGAAAGCAATATAAGAATGATAAAATCAAGTACTATATTGGAGATGTACGCGATCTTGCCAGCATAAAGAATGCCATGTACGGCGTGGATTATGTGTTCCAGGCGGCGGCGCTCAAGCAAGTGCCTTCCTGTGAGTTTTTCCCGCTGGAGGCGGTTAAGACCAATGTTATCGGAACGGATAATGTTTTGACCGCAGCTATTGAATGTGGGGTCAGAAAGGTCATTTGTCTGTCAACGGATAAGGCAGCATATCCTATAAATGCAATGGGTATCTCCAAAGCGATGATGGAAAAAGTGTTTGTTGCAAAATCAAAAACGGTAGATCCGGACAGGACCTTGATATGTGGTACGCGGTACGGTAACGTGATGGCTTCAAGAGGTTCGGTCATTCCGCTGTTTATTGACCAAATAAAGAATGGACAACCTCTGACAGTTACAGACCCTCATATGACAAGGTTTCTGATGAATCTTGATGAAGCAGTCGAACTTGTAGTATTTGCATTTCGAAATGCAAAGGCGGGTGATATCATGGTACAAAAGTCACCGGCTTCAACTATTGGAGATCTTGCTCAGGCAGTAAAGGAATTGTTTCATGCGGACAATGAGATAAGAGTAATCGGTACACGCCACGGAGAGAAGAAGTTTGAGACGCTTCTCACCAGAGAGGAGCATGTGGTTGCACAGGATCTGGGAGGCTTCTTCAGAGTACCGGCCGATCAACGCGATCTCAATTATGATAAGTATTTTGTAGAGGGCGACCATAAGCTATCTTCCGAAGAAGAATATAATTCAAACAATACGATGCGGCTCAATGTAGAACAGGTCAAAGAAAGGCTGCTTACATTGGATTATGTGAAAAGCGAATTGAAGGACTGGAATAAATAAGGTGGGAGATGCGGGTATATGGAGCTATATCAAAAAATCGTCAGCAGACAGGAGAAAATTTCACTGGTAGGCTTGGGCTATGTCGGAATGCCCTTAGCGGTAGCATTCGCAAGAAAGGCGGATGTGATTGGCTTTGATCTGAACGACAACAAGATAGAGCAATACAAGCATGGAAAAGACCCTACCCATGAAGTCGGAGACGATGCGATCCGAAAAACAACCGTTGAATTCACCTCTGATGAGAGAATGCTGAAAAAGGCTAGATTCCATATCGTAGCGGTTCCTACACCTGTAAAACAGGACAAGACGCCGGATTTATCTCCAGTCATTGACGCAAGTACAATTCTGGGAAGGAACTTGACCAAAGGCTCTGTAGTGGTGTATGAATCCACTGTATATCCCGGTGTGACAGAAGAAGTATGTATCCCAATACTTGAGGAAAAATCAGGCCTGAGGTGCGGGCAAGACTTCAAGATCGGGTATTCACCGGAACGGATTAACCCCGGGGATAAGGTGCATAGATTGGAAAATATAAAAAAAATTGTATCCGGGATTGACGATGAGACGCTGGAGGAGATTGCGAGGGTTTACGAGCTAGTAATTGAGGCCGGTGTGCATCGTGCAAGCTCTATTAAAGTGGCGGAAGCGGCCAAGGTGGTGGAGAACAGTCAAAGGGATATCAACATTGCTTTCATGAATGAACTTGCTATGGTGTTTGACCGAATGGATATTGACACAAAAGAGGTTGTAGAAGCAATGAATACGAAGTGGAATGCACTTGGCTTTTATCCTGGGCTGGTTGGCGGACATTGTATCGGCGTTGATCCGTACTACTTTATTTATGAAGCGGAAAAGCTCGGCTACCACTCTCAGATCATCCTGTCAGGCAGAAAGATTAACGATGGGATGGGCGCTTTTGTTGCGGACGCCATAATTAAAAAACTGATTTTAGCTAATAAAGTTGTAAGAAAGGCAAATGTGGTCATTCTTGGCATCACCTTCAAGGAAAACTGTCCGGATACGCGCAATTCCAAAGTAGAAGATATTATCAGAAGGCTGCAGGAATATGGTATTGATCCGTTAGTGGTTGATCCGCAGGCAGATCCTGCAGAAGCAAAGCGCGAGTATGGGGTTGATTTGATTGAGCTTGACGCGATCAGCGAAGCTGACTGTCTTGTCTTTGCGGTAGCGCATGATGGGTTTAGGAAGCTCACATGGGAGCAAATTGATGGATTGTTCCGCAATGGCAGAAACGATGAAAAAATTATTGTGGATGTAAAGAGTATTTTTAATAAAAAAGAAATTGAGTCCATGGGATATAGCTACTGGAGGCTGTAATAGCACCGAATTTTTATGAAAAATGAGCTGAAAGGCTGGAAATAGAATGAAACTTTTAATTACCGGAGTTAAGGGATTTATAGGCAGAAATCTTATAGCGGAGCTAAAGAACAGAGGCTATCAGGACATTTTTGAATACGATGTGGACTCTGCCCCGGCTCTTCTGGACATATATACTAAGGCTTGCGATTTTGTGTTCCATCTTGCCGGTGTGAATAGGCCGCAGGATCCTGAGGAATTCATGCAGGGGAACTTCGGATTTACCTCCATATTGCTGGACAGCTTGAAAAAGCACAATAACAAGGCTCCGGTGCTCATCACCTCTTCTATACAGGCGGAACAGGACACCCCATACGGAAAAAGTAAAAAGGCAGGGGAAGAGCTGATGCTTTCATATGCACGGGAAACCGGGACGACAGTCTATGTATACCGGCTGACAAATGTCTTTGGAAAGTGGTGCAGGCCCAACTACAACAGCGTGGTCGCCACCTTTTGCCACAATATTGCCCATGACCTGCCTATACAGATCAATGATGCTGAAACCGTCTTAAGGCTTGTATATATTGATGATGTGGTAAATGAATTCATCAATGCACTCGAAGGGAAAACAGACAGCGAAGAAGGATTTTACATGGTAGTGCCGATCCATACAATCAAGCTGGGGGCGCTGGCCGGGTTGATTAAATCTTTCCGGGCGGGCAGGGACGACAGAAGCATCCCCGACCTGTCGGATGACTTTACAAAAAAGCTGTACAGCACTTATCTGAGCTATCTGCCAACAGAATCCTTCAGTTACCCGCTGAAAATGAACGCGGATCAAAGGGGCTCCTTTACTGAATTTATCAGAACCCCAGACAGGGGGCAGGTGTCGGTGAATGTTTCAAAGCCGGGTATCACAAAAGGAAACCACTGGCATAATACAAAGTGCGAAAAGTTCCTTGTTGTAAGCGGGACAGGTGTGATCCGCCTGCGGAGAATGGACGGCGGCAATATTTTAGAATATACTGTTTCGGGGGACAGGCTTGAGGTGGTTGACATACCTGCCGGATATACGCATAGCATTACAAATACCGGAGATATCGACATGGTTACTATTATGTGGGCGAATGAACCCTTTGACAAGGACAAGCCCGATACATATTTTCTGGAGGTGTAAATGGATAAGCTGAAGGTAATGACCATTATTGGCACACGACCTGAAATCATCAGGCTTTCGGCCTGTATTAAGGCCTGTGACAAATATTTCGACCACATCCTGGTGCATACGGGACAAAACTGGGATTACACCTTGAATCAGATCTTCTTTGAGGATCTTGAGCTGCGGGCCCCCGACCACTATCTGGACAGCGTGGGTCAGAATCTTGGGGAAACCATGGGAAACATCATCGCGAAAAGCTATGAAGTGCTGCAGCGGGAAAGCCCGGACGCACTTCTGATTCTGGGAGATACTAATTCCGCATTGACGGCCATTTCCGCCAAACGCCTTAAAATACCCATATTCCATATGGAAGCTGGGAACCGCTGCTTTGACCAGAATGTGCCTGAGGAGATCAATCGAAGGATCGTTGACCATATCTCGGACGTCAATCTGCCATATACTGAGCACAGCCGCAGATACCTTCTTTCTGAAGGCATAAAGAAAGAGTATATCTTTGTCACCGGATCTCCGATGGCAGAGGTGCTGCAGGCCTATAAGGAGAAAATAGGTGCTTCTGATGCGCTCGGCAAGCTTGGTTTGGAAAAAGGAAAGTATATTCTGGTATCGGCACACAGAGAAGAGAACATTGACAATGAGCAGAATTTTATTTCGCTGATGACTGCCATCAACAGCATTGCAGCACGATACAATATGCCGGTGATATATTCCACCCATCCAAGAAGCATGAAGCTCATAGAGCAGAGAGGCTTTCAGTTCCATCCGCTGGTGCGGAATCTTAAGCCTTTTGGTTTTCTGGATTACAACTATTTGCAGCAGAACAGCTTCTGCGTTCTTTCCGACAGCGGCACACTATCGGAAGAGAGCGCCTTGCTTGGCTTTACAGGCGTATTGCTGAGGACCTCCACTGAGCGCCCGGAGGTTCTGGATAAAGGGACGGTCGTTATCGGCGGAATCAAAGACGACGACGTGGAGCAGGCGGTCGAGCTGGCAGTAAGTATGAGGGATAACAGGGAAATCGGCATGCTCGCGCCCGATTATCAGGACGTTAATGTGTCGGCGAAGGTGGTAAAGATAATACAAAGTTACACGAAGATCATCAATAAAAACATTTGGGGCAAGTAAGAGTGAATCTGAATTTATGCGGAGGCATATATGGAGGAAGGAAAACTTAGAAAATTACAATTGGTTCAATTTGAAATTCTATTGGAAGTAAAACGCATATGTGACAAATACGAATTACAGTATTTCCTAATTGGAGGAACATTACTTGGCGCAGTTCGTCATAAAGGTTTTGTGCCATGGGATGATGATGTGGATATTGCAATGCCAAGAAGTGACTATGACAAATTTGTACATTATTGCTCAATAGAATTAAGTAAGAAATATTTTCTGCATTGTCATGAAACAGATGACAATTACTGGAATACATTCTCGAAAGTTCGAAAAAACGGGACATATCTTAATGAAAAATCTATTTCAAAGCTTGCGACCCATAAGGGGATTTATGTAGATATATTCCCGCTGGATAATGCATCAAATCCGAACAGTAAGCAATCATTATTACAAACAAAAATAATTGATATAATTTCAGCAATTATTTATCAAAAACGAGGTTTAGAATTTGATCATGAGCAGAGCAGCAAACTAAAAGTTTTATTTTTATGTATAAAACCTTTCCAAATAAAAACACTTGCTAAATTACAACGAAAAATTATGACATGGTATAATTCCTGCCAAACTGATTATTGGGCTGGTTTTGGAAGTCATTACGGTATAATAGCTAGAGATAAATATTTGCCTTCGAAGGAGATAGAGTATGAAGGAACATTGTTTAAAGTTCCATTCGATTATGATTATGTCCTGACTAGCCTTTTTGGCGATTATATGGTGCTTCCTCCTATTGAAAAAAGAGTGCAAAATCATGTGATAGAGGTACGATTTGAAGAGGAATAGCTGAATAAACGTATTTTTGAATTGCACGAATAGTTTTCAGAAAATATAATAAGAATATATGGGTCAAGTAAGAGTGGATCTGAATTTTTTAAGCAAAAACAAGAGAATATTAGTGGAATTGTTATCTGCAGCTATAGGGAAGGGTAGATTTTCTCCGGTTTCCCATGCCGACATCGATTGGCCGGGTGTGTTTGCAGAGGCAAAGAAGCATCAGGTGTTGCCGCTGCTTTATCCGGTGTTGTCTGACTGCGGCTTATGCAGTTGCATTTCTGGGGAGTCTCTGGAGGAATTGCGAAACGCCAGCTTGTTTGATGGCAAGGAGGAGGAGAGTAAATATTTCAATATCAGAATGATCCTCTCCGGCCTATACAATGCTAACATACCTGTGATCGTTCTGAAGGGACTGGTGTTAAGGGAACTGTACCCGCATCCATGTTTACGCACCATGACGGATGTTGACCTTTTGGTAAGACCCGAGGATATGGACAGGGCCGCAAATGTATTGAAAAAGATGGGATATAGGGCAGACATCGACCAGGATAAACATGCTGCATACACGCATGAATTTTTTTCTGCAATAGAATTACACAGATCGATGGAACCTCTTGGTATGCTCGAAAATTATGACTGCTTTGAAGAGCACGCATGGAAGCATGCAATACCGGTTAATGTCAGCGGAGTGCAGGTATTATCATTGGAACGCACTGATAAAATGATTTATTTGGTTATTCATATGGCGTCGCATATAATCAGCAGTGGTTTTGGATTACGACAGCTTTGTGATTTTGTACTATTCATTGAAGCATACAAGGAAAAGGTGGACTGGTGCAGATTTTATTCCATAATTCAGAACTTGCATTTAGAGAACTTTACAAATGCGGTGTTTGAAGTGTGTCACAAGTTGTTTGATCTAACATTGCCCTTAAAATGTAACATGAAAGAAAACAATTCTGAACTGGTGGCCAATGATCTCATGATGGATATATTTGATGCAGGTGTTTTCGGCTTGGATGATAAAGATCGAATAACGGCGAACAGGATGCTGTATTATTCGGGAGGCAGTGAAGCAAAAACTCCAGGCAATAGGTTGCGCATTTTTGCACAACTTTTCTTTCCAAATGCAGACAAGCTTGATGTAAGATTCGGATATGCCAGAAGATATCCCATTCTTTTACCGGCGGCATGGATACATCGGTTCTTCTATAACCTTTTCCGCAGGGATATTGACTTTACAGAAAAAACAGCAGTTTTTACTCCTGCTGCTTCTACCGTGATATATAGCAAACGCAGTGCATTACTAAAAGAGCTGGGACTGAGCGACAAGCAATCAGGAGGTACTTTATGAAAAAAATAGCGGTTATTGGTATCATTATTTTGATTTCTATTTCAGTATTGTTCAGAGGGCTTTATTATACCTATGATACAGTTGGTTTTATGGCTGCCATTGCACTTCTGCTGATTTTATACTTTTTCGGCAAGGTGAGCGGACGTGAGACGCTTCGGATAAACAAGCTGTATGTGCTGTTGGGGTGCCTGATGATTGCGGCATCATTGCTCAGCTTCACAAAGGCAGTGAACCCGAGGGAAAATTGGGGGAATGTACTGCTTTATACAGAGCTGCTGGTCATTTTCATTGTGCTCTACGACTATTTTCATGATAAAAAACAGCATTTCATTCAAGCGATGATGCTGCCTGCGGTCATTGTGGGATTTGTTGCAGCAGTGGTTGGATTGATGTCACTGACAGGAAGGTTCAATATTTGGGAGGTATTTGCGTTTGATTCCAGGGTCTGTTCAACCTTCCAATACACAAATACTGCAGCTATATATTTTGTTGTCTGCGTTGTTTTTGCCGTAACAATGGCCAATGCCTTAAAGAATCCTTTTCTCAGGGCTTTGATGGTCGGTGTCGGGAATACTCTGTTTTTCGCGTTCTTTATGACTGGGTCAAGAGGAGGTTATATGGCAGCGCTGCCGGTTTTCATGCTGTTTCTACTTATCCAGCCAAAGGGTAACAGGATCCGTGGAGCAGTGGCCTTCATCTGTACTCTGATTCCGGTTTTTATTTTGATGAGCAGCTTCAATGCGAGTACAGCAGCACATGATAATTTCCTTGCCGCGCAATGGCTGGCGATATCCTTTGTGATCGCGGCAGTCTCCTGGCTGCTGCTTCATTTGCTGATCAGGCTGATCGCGAAGGACGGGCAGGTGACTGCTCCGAAGGGCTCCGGAATTGTGTTTGCCGCTGTTGCGGCAGTTTCGCTTGTCCTCATAATACTGTTCAGGGATCGTCTGATAGGGCTTCTTCCGGAGGTTATCGTTAAAAGAGTAGGCAGATTCTTTACAAATGGCTTCAATGAGATGAATGTTTTGTACAGGCTGGAATTTGACAGGGACGCTTTGCTGCTGATCAGGGATCACTGGCTTTTTGGATTGGGAGGCGGTGGCTGGAAGGCGATGTACCAGACGGTGCAGGATCATTTTTATACTGCGGTATTTGTACATAATCATTATCTGCAGGTATTTGTGGATAACGGAATATTGGCATTTCTGTCCTTTGTTTCGCTTGTGGTCATTTCAGCCGCAGGCGCGTTATTCTCCCTCCTGAGGGCAAAGGATAGGGAACTGAAGACTTATGCGGCAGGTCTGCTCTGCGGCTTTTTGGCGCTGGCAGGGCACTCTGCGATCGATTTCAATCTGTCGTATACCTCTCTACTGATGTTGATATGGGTCATGTTTGCAGCCTCGGCGGTCAGTTTGCCGGAGGAGGCCGGAAACACAACCGGTGAGAGAAGACGCTCGCTTCCGCTTATCGGAAGATGGCGAACAGAAATCACCGGAGGTGTCGGAGGTATGCTTCTGATCATTATTAGTGCTGTCCTCTTCTCTGCGCATTCACTGTTTTTTGCGGGAGCTTACAACAGGCAAATTGCGTTTGATTATCTGCAGCAGAAGGATTACAGGCAGGCCAGAATCTATTATGAGGAAGCCTGCAGACTCGATTCGGCAAATCCGGATTATGCATACGATCTTGCTAAAATCTATCGGCATTATGCCGCAGTGACAAATAATGAGGAATACAGGAAGACCTGGCTGGAGAAGGCGCGGGCAGCCAGTGAAAAGAGCGTGGATGGGAATAGGAATTATGCGCCGTATATGAGGGTGCTGGTTCGGATTTATCTGGACATGGATATGCCGTTGGAGGCGCTGGAGCTATCGCAGAGGCTGATTATATGCCAGAAATACAACGCGGAATGTTATGAATTGCTGGCCGCAAGCTATCTGGCGGCTGCGGGACATTATGAAAAAAACGGCGACGGGGATAAGGCAAAGGAGCTGCTCGCCGAATGTCTGGAAATCGACAATAATCCTTATTTGCGCCGATCTGGAATCCTGAGCCCGCTGGATCATGATTCCCAGGAGATCATTTCCCGGTATGAGCACAGTGAAGCTTTGGCTGGATATTTGGAGGAGGCCGCTGCTTTATTGGAAAAGTAGACGATAAAACAACTGAAAGCAACCGGCGAGACACATTGTTTGAAAATACCTGTTGCAAAAAAATAACAATTCGTATATAATTTTAAACAGGTTAAATGCTCGTTTAGAGTTGACAATATCGGGGTAAAAACTGTAAGAGGTGATTGATATGAAGAAGCTTGTGAGTTTGATATTGGTACTGATATTTGCGTTCACTATTGGGACTGTAGCATATGCGGCAGAAGGCGATACGGATATTCCGGATTCCGAGGTACCGGGAGCTCCGGCGGAAAATGTATTGGATGATACATACGAGGATCTGGAGGATGAGGATATCGCAGCGGGTGATCCGGATACTTCTTTTGAAACTATCGATATAGGAGACGAAGAGCCTCCGAAGGCGGATGTGCTTCCGGAAACAGGTGGTATTCCGGCTGAAGCATTCTACGTTATCGGCGCATTATTCATCGTGGCAGCATTGATCCTTTTTAGAAAGAAAGCGTCTGCCAAGTAAAAACGGACTGTAAACTTTGAGAAAAGGATTCCTGACTTCGTTCAGGCGTCCTTTTTTTGTAATAGCCTATAGGGGAATAAGCATGAAAAAAATAGCGATCATTCTTATGATAACCGGTGCTCTGATTGCATTGAGCCCGGTGGTTGGACAATGGTACACGAAGTACCGGGAAAACAAAATGATGGAAGAGTGGCTGAACAGCGCGGATGCCGGGCCACTTGATGAATCCGTGGAGCTGGACCCGGAAGAGGCCCTTTCTCAGCTTCGCGAGGCTTTTTTGTCTGAGAATACGGAGCAGGGAGCCGCAGCAGCTGCAACGACAGGCGAGAACGGAGCTGCAGCCGGTGAAGCTGCCGGAACGTCAGACGAAGCCGGGGCGCAGGAAGATGGAGCCGGAGGGGAAGCAGCGGCCGAGTCGTCAAAGCAGACTGTGCTTGGGATCATTCAGATCAAAAAGATCAAGGTAAAGGCTCCGGTGGTGGAAGGGGTCAGACCCTCCAACCTGAAGTCAGCTGTGGGGCATATTCCGGGAACAGCCGCTCTCGGCCAGCCGGGAAACAGCGCATTGGCCGGACACAGGAGCTACACCTTCGGAAAGTTTTTCAACAGGCTCGATGAGATTGTTGTCGGTGATGAGATACTGATCACCACAAAGAGGGAGGATCTGACCTACAAGGTATTCAAGATCCATGAAGTCACGCCCGATGATGTTTCGGTTCTCAGGGGAAGCAAGGACGATAATATTATTACGCTGATCACCTGCACACCCATTTATGTGGCATCCCACAGGCTGATTGTGGTGGCCAGGCTTGAGAACAGAGTGCTGAAGGAGCCGTAGAAGTGTAGACCGCCCGTACACGCCAGTCAGAAGGCTGCCCTTGCAAGACAATCATTTCTTGACACGCAATGGCATCTTATATAATATTGTATTTGTTGAATAAAACAAATATAATAATTTAGCTATTGAGGACAAAATGATGAATAAACTTGGATTGAATGAAATAAGAGAGCGCTTTTTGAAATTCTTTGAAAATAAGGAGCATCTGAGGCTGCCCAGCTTTTCGCTGGTGCCGCACAACGACCCCAGCATTCTGCTGATTAATGCGGGAATGACGCCAATGAAGCCTTATTTTACGGGGCTTGAGGTGCCGCCTCGTAACAGAGTGGCTACCTGCCAGAAGTGCATCAGGACGCCTGACATCGAGAACGTAGGTAAGACCGCAAGACATGGCACATTTTTTGAAATGCTTGGGAACTTTTCATTCGGCGATTATTTTAAGAAGGAAGCCATTCCGTGGGCATGGGAGTTCTTTACGAAGGATTTGGAAATACCGGCGGACAGGCTTTATGCCTCTGTTTATGAAGAAGATGATGAAGCTTATGATATATGGAATAAGGATGTGGGACTTGCCCCTGACCGGATTGTGCGGATGGGCAAGGCGGATAACTTCTGGGAACACGGCACAGGCCCCTGCGGTCCCTGCTCTGAGATCTATTTCGACAGAGGTCCCGATAAAAGCTGTGGAAAGCCGGATTGCAAGGTTGGCTGCGAATGTGACAGATATATAGAGGTCTGGAATCTGGTGTTTACCCAGTTTAATAAAGAGGAGGACGGCAGCTATTCCAGGCTGAATAAGAAAAATATTGATACGGGCATGGGGCTGGAACGTCTGGCAGTCGTCATGCAGGATGTCAACAACCTCTTTGAGGTTGACACAATAAAGAACATACTGGACTATGTCTGTCAAAAGGCGGGCGTTAAGTATGGAAGTGAATATGATGTTTCGCTCAGAGTAATCACAGACCATATCAGAAGCACTACGATGATGGTTTCGGATGGTATTCTGCCATCCAATGAGGCAAGGGGCTACGTGCTCAGGAGACTGCTTAGACGGGCTGCCCGCCACGGCAGGCTGATCGGCATAGAAGGGGCCTTCCTGTATGATGTGGCGCAGGTAGTCATCAGGGAATCCAAAGAGGCTTATCCCGAGCTGGCTGAAAAGGCCGACTACATCTGCAAGGTGATAAAGATCGAGGAAGAGCGCTTCGCGATCACGATCGACCAGGGGCTGACGATTTTAAATGACTTTATCGCAGAGGTGAAGGCTGCAAACAGCAAGGTGCTGCCGGGAAATATGGTCTTCAAGCTGCACGACACCTATGGATTTCCGCTGGATCTTACACGGGAAATTGCGCAGGAAGCAGGGCTTGAGATTGATGAGGGCGGATTCAGGGCGGAGATGAACGAGCAGAAGACTAAAGCGCGTGAGGCGCTCAAGAGCAAGGTGTCTTCAGCATGGGGCCAGGATATGACGGCCGGGCTGGATAAGAGCCTGAAGACGGAGTTTACAGGCTATGAGTGTTTTGAGAATGAAGCGAATATTTTATATATCATTTCAGAAGGTAATCAGGCAGAAAATGCCCAACAGGGTGATGAAGTCACGGTTATTCTTGACAAAACACCTTTCTATGCGGAGAGCGGAGGACAGGTGGCGGATATCGGCGTCATACGCACCGGAATCGGTCTGGTGAGGGTGAATGACTGCCGAAAGACTGCGGAAGGGCTGTACCTGCATCTGGGCACAGTGGAGGAGGGAATTATTGAGAAGGGCGCCGTTGCGATGGCCTCCATCGACGCTGAAAGAAGAATGGCTACTGCCAGAAACCATACCACTACCCATTTGCTGCAAAAAGCGCTCAGAGACATCCTTGGAGATCATGTTACACAGGCAGGCTCCTATGTGGATCCGGAAAGGCTGCGTTTTGATTTCCATCATTTTTCCGCTATGACTAAGGAAGAGCTGAAGCGGGTGGAGCTGGAAGTGAACGACAGAATTCTTCAGGATCTGACCGTCAATATACGCGAAATGTCGGTGGATGAGGCAAAGAAGGAAGGAGCAATGGCTCTTTTCGGAGAAAAGTACGGCAGCATTGTGCGCGTTGTAAAGGCGGGGAACTACAGCACTGAGCTTTGCGGCGGGACGCATCTTAAGCGCACCGCGCAGGCCGGATTGATAAAGATACTCGGTGAGAGCGGCGTGGCTGCCGGTGTCAGAAGGATTGAAGCGCTGACCGGCTACAATGCGATAGCATATTTCAATGAGAAGGAAGAACAGCTCAATGACGTGGCAGGCGCAGTGAAGGCCGCTCCACAGGACACCCTCAGAAAGGTTGAGACTATCAGTGCGGAGCTAAAGGCGGCGTTAAAGGAGATAGAGCAGTTGAAGGACAAGCTGGTCAGCGGTTCCTTCGACGAGGTGCTTGATAAGGCGGCGGACGTCAATGGCGTTAAGGTCGTTACTGCACGCTTTGACCAACTGGATATTGACGCGCTGCGCAATACCTGCGAGACTCTTCGCAGCAAGCTTGGTTCAGGTGTCGTGGTTTTGGCTTCTGATTTTGGAGGCAAAGTCAGCTTTGTTGCAATGGCAACTAAAGATGTAATTGAGCGCGGAGTCCATTGCGGCAATATAATTCGTGAAGCCGCAAAGGCCGCAGGCGGCGGAGGAGGCGGACGCCCCGACATGGCTCAGGCCGGCGGCAAGGATGCGGAGAAGATCGGCGAAGCGCTTAAGTGTGCGCTGGAAGCGATCAGGGCACAGGTTAAATAAACGAAGTATAATAAAGTAAGTGGATAAAAGAAAGGTAAGCAGAACACAGAAGGAAGGTCTTGTTATGGACGATTGTATTTTTTGCAAAATAGTCGACAGAAAGATCCCGTCCACAATCGTGTATGAGGATGATAATGTGCTTGCGTTCAAGGATATCAATCCAGTTGCTCCGGTACATGTGGTCATCGTTCCGAAGCAGCATATCGCAAATGTGAATGAGCTGACGCCAGAAAATGCATCTGTTCTGGGCGAAATCCATCTGGCGGCAAAAAGGATCGCAGAAGATGCGGGTATCGCAGACAAGGGCTATCGCCTGATCAACAACTGCGGCGCAGATGCCGGACAAACGGTATTTCATTTGCATTATCACCTGATCGGCGGTATAAAGCTGGGCGCAAAAATTATATAAAATTTTGTTTTAGAGGGGATTAATATGGAAATTAAAAAATACATCGACATCCTCATGAAAAGGCTTTGGTTTATCATTGCCCTTCCAGTTGTTGTAGGCTTGATATCAGTATATGTTAATGTATTTGTGCTTGTTCCAACTTATGAGGCGTTCACCACTTTACTTATTACAGGCCTGTCAACCAATACATCCGAAACGGAAACGACAACAAATATGAGATTTGAGGACATCATTGCAGGTCAATCCCTGATCAGTGAGTATTCCGCTATTATCAACAGCAAGCGGGTGACAGGAGCGGTAGTCCAGGAGTTGAATGATGCGAATATCACGGAAAAAGACATCAGAAATATGATTTCAATTAATTCTGTTGATGATACGAGGATTATTGCCATATCCATCGTACATCTGGATCCCTCAGAAGCAGCCAAAATAGCGGATATCGTGGCAAAGGTATTCTCTGATGAGATCGTTGAGCTTTATAAGATTGAAAATGTTGACATAATTGATAAGGCGGAAGTTCCTGAATTTCCCATTGCGCCTGAAAAAACGAAAAATGTAGCATTGTCGGTATTTGCTGCCTTTGTTTTTGCAGTTGGCATTATATTATTAATAGAATTCCTGAATACAAGAATAAAGACATCTGAGGATGTGGAGACGCGCCTTGAGCTGAACGTCATAGGCAGTATACCGGTAAATTCTTTGAATAAGGGGAGAAACAAATGAATGAAAGATTAAACCTTACATTCGACGTCAGCGAACCGGTGGAGGAAGCACTCAGGACGCTTAGAACCAATATTCAGTTCTGTAATACCGACAAGATAATAAAAACGATTTGTTTGACCAGTTGCATTCCCAATGAAGGAAAATCACTGACAGCCATCAATCTGTCCATGTCCATGGCGAGCGCCGGAAAGAAGGTCATACACATTGACGCGGATATGAGAAAGCCAAGGCTGTACAAGGAGATCGCAGTAAAGTTTAACACCGGTCTGTCCAATTACCTTTCCGGAATGGCTGAACTGGATGAGGCGATTACTAAGACTAATATCGACAATTTACAGCTTATTCTTTGCGGACCTAAGCCGCCTAATCCGGCTGAGCTTCTTGGTACGACAAGGTTTACGGAGCTGATGGAAGGCCTCAAGGATCGATATGACTATGTTATCATTGATACACCTCCGCTTGGAAGCATGATCGATGCGGCTATTATTGCAGCGGTCACAGATGGGACCATTATGCTTATTGAATATAATACCATCGATTACAACAAGGCACTGAAGGTGAAGGAACAGTTGGAAAAGGCAAATGCCAGAATTCTGGGCGTTGTATTGAACAAGATCCCCAAAAAGGAATACAAGAATTACTATTATTACGACTACAACTACCGTTATAGGGAGAGTTCGAGGAAAAACAGGGGTAAAAAGGATATTGTGGTTTGAAAGGGCAAAGTATGATCGATATTCATTGTCATATCATGCCCGGCGTTGATGATGGCCCGCAGGCGACAGAGGAGTCGCGCCGGATGCTGTCCGAAGCCTCAAAAGCCGGTGTGAAAACAATCATTGCCACCCCTCATTATTCGCAGGAGCTTCACGAAAATGGGCAGGTCAGGCAGAAGTTTGATTTTATGAGTAAGGAAGCAGCCAGATACGGGTTGAATCTGCTGCAAGGCTATGAAATAAAGATACACACTTATCCTGCCAGAATGCCGGAGGATTTTTCCGGTCTCACGCTGGGCGGAACAGAATATATCCTTCTGGAATTGCCGCTGGACAAGGTACCTTCATATACATTGGAACTATTGTATAAGGTACAGCTTCAAAGATTAATCCCAATACTCGCCCATCCTGAAAGGTGCAGCAAATTAGTAAAGGACAAGCTTCTTTTTGCGGATATCGCTGATATGGGATGTTTACTGCAGGTCGACGCGGCAAGCATTCTCGGACGAAATGGGGGAGCGGCAAAAAGGTTTGCCAGGAGAATCATCACTTCAGGTCAGGCTGCCTTCGTAGCCTCTGACGCTCATGAACCGGCCGGATATTCAAAATGGTTTGTCAATGCATATAAAAAGGTTGTTAAATGGGTCGGAAGCCGGAAAGCAGACGACCTGTTCAGGAATAACGCAAGAGTACTCATTGAAAAAGCTAAGCCAGTTCATGAAACACCTTTTGATCATGAAACGTCTTGAGTTTGTATATTTCCGTTTTCGATCATAAGGGTTCTGCTGCAGAAATCCAGAGCCGCCTTTCGATGCGTGATAATGATGCAGGTAGGAGTTGGTTCAATGGAGGCGATAGACTTGAGTACTTCAAGCTCAGTCACGGCATCCAGCGCAGAGGTGGCTTCGTCCAGGATCAGGACAGGCTTTTTAGTCAGTAAAGCTCGTGCAATCGAGATTCGCTGCGCCTGTCCTTCGGAAAGCCCGTAGCCATTCTCTCCGATTACAGTTTCCGCCTTATCGGGCAGCCCTTCTATAAAATCAAGAATACATGCCTTTTTCAGCGCTTCGTTCAATTCATCGTCTGTCGCTTTTTTATTTCCAAGCAGCACATTTTCTTTGATCGTTCCGGAAAACAAAGTGTTTCCCTGAGGTACGTAGGAGGCCAGTGATCGCGTGATCACATCCGCCGGGCTGCTTTCACCCGTGTCCGGATTATAGAAGATGAGACTACCGTCTGTAGGCTTCAGCAGGGACAGGAGCAATCGGATAAAAGTGGTTTTTCCTTCTCCGGATGCGCCGACGACTGCGGTGAATTCACGCGCTTTTATCTCAAAGCTTGCTTTGTTCAATACGGGGATATCCCGGTCATACTTGAATTCCAGCTCATTTGCCCGAATACCGGCACTGTTCCATTGAAGTATCTCTTCAGTAAAATTTTCCCCTTCCAGTTCATACAGGCTGATCAGCCTTCCGGTCGAGGCATACATGATAATTACCTGCGGAACGGAATGGGCAAGATCTATAAAGGGATCCTGTATTTGTCCAACCAGCTGCAGATATACGGTTATGGTACCAAAGGTGATCATTCCTTTAGAGAGCTGTACGGAGCCCCACAGGATTGCCAGCAGGAATCCAAGCCAGTAGCTGAGAGATAGTGCGGCGGAGGAAACGGCGCTGATACGGCTCCTTTTAATTATCCAGCCAAGTTTTTTGTTTTGAAGGGCTGTCAGAAAGGTACTGCTTTGCCCTTCAAGCCCAAAGGTTTTGATGATATGCATATTTTTAAGACGTTCCTGTATGAAGCTTCTTGATTCGCTTTCTGTTTCCTGTATGCGCAGGTAATACTCCGAAAGCTTCCTGCTGAAGAGCCGCATAAAAACAATTGAAAGAGGCCCCAATATGAAGGCAAACAGGGCAAGAAGAGGATCGAATACGATCAGAACGGTAATAGATGCACATATGGAGAAAACCATGGAGATCATTTCGGGAATAACAGAGGTTACACCATTTACAACAGCTTCAATGTCGCTGGTGATTCTGGTCAGCAGGTCTCCGGTGTGAAATTTGGCAAAGTCGAGCCATTGAGTCCGGGAGAGCTTTTCAAAGAGCTTTTGGCGAAGACTGTTTGAAAGGGATGTTGTGATCTTCGCAGAATATATCGTCATAACGGACTGAATAACGGTTTGCATTAGCACGATTCCGATGATGACTAGCCCTGAGCGGATCAGCGGATCAATTTGCCCGTATTGCGCAGAGTCAAAAAGCTTTTTGGACTCAAGGGCTATAAAAACAGCAGATAGGGAAGCTATGGTTCCAACAACGACCAGAACCAGCAGTGACAGAAAGGAAGACTTTGTCTGGCTGATGATCCATTTGGTGTATTTTAGAACTTTCCTGAAAATAGTATCACCCTCTTAGTATTGCTTTGAACACGCGGCTCAGGAATTTATATGGCTTTGTAAAAATAAACCTGACAGGAAGCCTGATCCACCAGAGAAAGGAAAGGACCTGCCAGAATATATTCGACGTAGAGATCTGCTTATCCTTCCTCCACACATTGGTTACCACAGCGACCAGCTGCTCCTGCAGAAGAGGCCCTTCTACCCAGCACTGGGCGTCGCCTGCGAGATAAAAGCTGCTCTTTACTTTTAGAATGATCCGGTGAAGGACGTATACCCCGTCGTTTCGTCTGATCAGCGCGATTTGTCCGAAGCGCAGGTCTTCAATGACGGCGGATGATAATTCAACACTGTCTCTGTTCTCCCTGAGAAATGGCATCATGCTGTTACCGGTGACAGTGATCCGGACCTTCTGATTATTTTGTAAAAGCTCGCTGATGGCCGGAAAAAGCTCTGCCGATTTGACGCTTTTTACTTTATGCATTGATATACCAACTCCGTAGCTTCTCGATCAGCTTTGCACATTAACAAATATTTGGGCACAGACTCGATGGCCTTCTCTATATTCTGCATCGCGGTTTCCATGAGCATATGGTTTTGATAGGGCAGAAATACCCTGGGAAGAAACAGGGGAATGGCTTCTTTGTTAGTCAGTTCCCGAATTGTGTTCTGACCGGCCTGTTCAAGAAAGACAATCGCAGATAGCGGCGAACTGGCCTGCATCGCTTTATTTTTTGCTCCGCTCCAGGGAGTTCCATGGACAATTGCCTTGCCGCTTTCAATTTTTACGATTGGGCAATCATCGTTTAAAATGTTTGCCTGATAATACCTTTTCCACATGGCGGCATGGGTCGATTTGCCTGTTCTTGAGGGAGCCGTAAATACGATTCCTTTTCCTTCATGAGAAATGGAGGATGCGTGGAGAACAAACCCGCTGTGGTGAATAATTTTATTGCTTATAATGAAGTTGCCGAGAAAATAACAAAAAGCCTGATCGGCTCTTTTGGCTTGCCCGCGATGGAATATTGTAATGTCTGACCAATCGCGGTCTGTTTCGATCACGTATTCTGTTCTTGCAGTTCTTCTCAAAAAAACAGAGGCCAGAATCCTTTCCTGAGCGTATTCTATATTCCAGGAGATTCCGTCATGTTCGAGGGAGGCATAGTTTTGGGCAGCAAAAGAACCGGAAAATCGAAATTTTATTTTGATGTCCGGTTTTTCAGTAAAAACCGATTCAAATGGTTTTAACCTTTTGAAATTGTTACGGTTTTCTTCTTCTATACAAAATGTCAGACCTGCAATTTTAACCTGCAGCATTTATCTTATGTACCTCCGTAAGACCAAGGGTATTAGCGGCAATACCTGTTGTTACGCTTCTTTATATTGCAATGCTTGCCGGTGGGAAAGCTCTTCTGGCACCACCACCAGAAATTAGTGTTTGTGCCGCCGCCGCCACCGCTGCAGCATCCTGAACCGCTACTGCCGCCTGATACGCAGGCTAACCTTTCTTCGGGTTTCAATTCAATAAACTCGATCATCGGTTTTACATAAGTCTTCATATACCAACCTCCTATTGAATACTCTAACATTAGCACAAACAATTAACAATAACGATATGGTCTATTTCTTTGTTTCATCTTCCATATCGGAGAATCTTTCTTTTGAAATACGTGCCAGTTCACATAAGTATGGCGCCGGCCGGCTATAACGGCCGGTTTCGCCCTTCAGCTTTGCGGGACACACATCACAATGGCTTAGTAATTCGCAGTCCCTGCACTCCTGACAGACCGGTATCTTTTCGCAGGCTTCGGTCAACGCTTTCCAGGCGTTGTTAAAACCGATTTCCAACGGGAGGAAGGCAGGCTCTTCCAAAGCGCCGCAGGGAAGCATCCGTCCATCCCAGGTGATCCAGAAATCACTGCTGCCCGCATTACAACTAAATGCGCTTTCTGCTCTTTGAGGACTCGGAGTGATATCATCCAGCTCCCGGGCAAGTTTATTTGCATAACTGCCGGATTCCGGCGCCGCTGCCTCTTTTGAGTAGATTCCAAACAACCTTCTGTTGGTACGATATACTTTTTCCTGGAAATCAACGAGTTTTTCGGGTGTAAGTCTGTAAGCATTTGTCGTTTGTGAGGAGGACCTTACCGGGTATAAGTAATCCACAATGTTAAGTGGAGTCCCGTGCTTGAATGAGAATTCCGCCATTACATCATAATCATCAAGGTTATCTTCTATTGCAGTGGTTTTCAATTCAATGTTTATGCCTTCCGCAAGCAGCAGATCAATAGCTCGTACCACGTTTGCGTAAGCATTGCCATTACCGCATACCTTTTCATAGGTTTCGGCGGATGCTCCATAGAGTGTGATCTCCATTGAAGACGGTGGGATCTTTCCCAGCCATTTTGCTTTCTGCTCATCGATCAGAGAAGCATTAGTATACAGAGAGATGCTGAAACCCATTCGCGCGAGGCTCTCGTATATTTTCTCAAAATCTCTCCGAAGAAAAACTTCTCCGCCTGTCAATATTAAATCAAGCATCCCGGCATCCCGTGCATCCGATGCCAATTTAATCCACTGCTCAGTAGTGAGTTCTCTGTCAATTGCACTGCAGTCATTGCTTTGATTGTGGATATAACACATTCTGCAGTTAAAGTTGCACCTGGAGGTGAGTTCAAAAGCTCCGTTCAAAGGTATCTTATTATTGCTGGCCTGCCTGGATAGTTTTTCGATCAACAGACTATATGCGGTATCCATTATTGCAATAGCCCCTTTTCGTCAAGGAGCTTGACAAATTCCTGAATATCGGCTCTTGCAGTCTTCTCGTCAATCTCGTATTCCGCCAGCATTCCTGATACAAGTTCTTCCATCTCAGCGCCCTCGGCAAGCTTCTTCCATAGAAAAGCTCCGCTTTCGTTGAGGTTCATCAAACCATTGAACTCGACTACCATTTCAGCAACAGGTACAATGATCCAGGAACCGGCTATTTCGCGCAGAATTAAATTGCTTTTTATTTTCATTGACTCCCCCTGAATGCTAAAACAACAATAATAGAAATTATATAATATACTCTCAAAAATAGCAACCAAAAAATTACATTAAACAGGTAACAAACAGGCCGCTTATGATGTGTGAACACAATTGTTGAATTCACTTGTGAGTTCTATATAATGTACTTATAGTATATCACAAGTTTAGTCCGATGAAAACGTCTTGCCGAGGATGAAGTCGGCCTTGGGTGCAGGCTGACCATGTTCGAAGGTGCTCGATGACAGCCTGAACGTCGGTAATTATTTTGACAGCGTCTCTATTGACTTTATTTTGAAGAATGCTATATAATATACTGTGTGCTGCACATAGCTTGATTCCCGCATGTAAATGAAGCAATGTAAGGGGCTTATTCCAGGCACAATTGCTACCATCGGAGGGAGGGATATACATGTCTGAAGTTCGGGTAAAAGAAAATGAGTCTCTCGACAGTGCGCTGAAGAGATTTAAACGTTCATGCGCCAAAGCAGGTGTTCTGGCTGAAGTAAGGAAAAGAGAACATTATGAGAAGCCGAGTGTCAAAAGAAAGAAAAAATCAGAAGCCGCAAGGAAAAGAAAGTTTAAATAAGGCCGCTGCGGTGGCGGGTTAGACTCAATATGTCACAGGGAGGCTGACGATGTCTCTTAAGGATCAATTACTTGAAGATTTGAAAAATGCCATGAAGGACAAGGAAGTTTTGAAAAAGAACACGGTCCAGATGGTAAGGGCAGCGATTCTTCAGGTCGAAAAGGACAGCAAAATTACTCTCGACGATGATGGGATATTAGAGATTATTGCTAAAGAACTCAAAAAGCGCAGGGATGTTCTGCCTGAGTATGAGAAGAGCGGCAGACAGGATCTGATAGAAAGCTTGAACGCCGAAGCAGAGATTTTACTGCAGTATTTGCCCAGGCAGCTAACCGAAGCGGAGCTGGAGGTTGTTATAAAACAGGCCATTGAGGAGACCGGCGCTTCTTCGGCAAGAGACATGGGCAAGGTAATGCAGGCAGTGATGCCAAAGGTAAAGGGCAAGGCTGACGGCAAAATGATCAACGTGATCGCAAAAAAATTATTAGGATAAACAGGTTTCATAAAAAAGCCCGATGCGTATCGGGCTTTTTTATATATGGTGAAACGCGGAAATGTAATGATATAAGCCTGCGGTTCACTTAACAAGAATAATGAAACGCGGAAATGGCGTCATATCATCATGCGGTTCACTTAACATGAGAATAACATAGGGGGTCAATGAATGAAGAATAAGGTCTGGATCTGCAAGGATGCAGATAAAAGCAATGTCGTTAAGCTGGCCGGGGATGCGCATATATCCGGGCTATTGGCGAAGGTGTTTGTAAGCAGGGGAATTGATAATCCTGAGGTGGTCAGAAGGTTTTTAAAGCCTGAGGTGACGGGGATGCATGATCCGTTTCTGATGGATGGCATGGACGCCGCGGTGGACAGGATTCTTCAGGCAGTGAAGGGTCATGAGGAGATCCTCGTTTATGGAGATTATGATGTGGACGGCGTAACTGCTACGTCCATTTTAGTATTGTTTCTCAATTCTATAGGAGCAAGAATTCAATATTTCTTGCCGGATCGAATGGAGGATGGCTATGGCCTTACGAAAGCGACCGTCGAAAAGGTAAAACAACTCGGTGTGTCTTTGGTGATAACGGTGGACTGCGGTATCACTTCAGTTGATGAAGTGGATCAGCTTCAGAAGGAAGGGCTGCAGGTGATTGTAACGGATCATCATGAATGTAAGGAGATCCTTCCGGATGCTTTTGCGGTGCTCAATCCGCACAAGCCGGGCTGCGGATACCCATTCAAGGAGCTGTGCGGCGCCGGAGTTGCGCTGAAGCTTGTTCAGGGGCTTTGCATCCGTTCAGGCCTCGGGGATACTTATATGAAATATATTGATCTGGCTGCGCTTGCGACTATCGCAGATGTTGTTCCCTTGCAGGAGGAGAACAGGGTGATTGCCAGCTTCGGCCTTAAAGCGATGGAATCGACACAGAACCCTGGCTTGCGGGCGATGATCAATATTGCCGGGTTGTCTGAAAAACCCATTACCTCTTACGGCGCGGCATTCGCGCTGGCGCCGAGAGTCAATGCGGCAGGCCGACTCGGGGACGCATCCAGGGGCGTCAGGCTGTTTACGGCAAAGGAGCTCGTATTGGCGGAGGCTATCGCAAAGGAACTGGATACTGAAAACCGCAACAGGCAAGAGATGGAGAGTAAAATACTTGAAGAGGCGTTTGCGTATGTGGAGGAGAAGCTGGATCCGATCAGGCAGAAGGTGCTGGTAGTTGTGGGCGAGGGCTGGCATCATGGTGTGATCGGTATTGTCGCATCAAAGGTTTTAGAGAGGTATTACAGACCGTGTATTGTCATTTCCGTTGAAGATGGAATCGGGAAAGGCTCAGGCAGAAGCATTAAAGGCTTTAACCTGTTTTTGGCTCTTACTGATTGCCAGGATCTGCTCGATCGGTTTGGTGGTCATGAGATGGCTGCGGGACTGAACCTGAGGGCGGATATGATCGACGAATTCCGCATCCGTATCAATGATTACGCAGACAGCGTGCTCACTGACGAGGATCTGACGCCGCATCTGAGGCTTGATGCCCTTCTGGAGCGCAGCGACATAACGCTGCCAAGTGTACGGGAAATGGCCGCGATGGCGCCCTTTGGTGAAGCAAATCCGAATCCGAGGTTTGCATATACGGAGCTGATTGTTATGGATATAAGAACAATGACCGGGGGCAAGCACCTGAAGCTCAGGCTGGCGGACGGCGGGTTTAATGTGGACGCTGTCGGCTTCGGCATGGGTGCATTGGCTGAGGAACTCAAGACGGGGGACGTGATCGATGCCGCGTTTACACCGGACATCAACACATGGAATGGCAGCGAACGCCTCCAACTGCTCCTGAGCGACATTAAGCGCTGCGCAAAGTGACAGAAGGCTGGGCTTGTAAGCCCGTGTTCGACAAAAACATTGTTTTTAATCAGGCAAATGACTATAATAGTTATATTAACCCGCAGGGAGTTGTCCTGTTGACTGGAGGAGGACGTATCACCATGGATCTGAAAGCAAAGCTGAGACATGTACCAAATTTCCCGAAAGAGGGCATTGATTTTATTGATATCACTACAGTTCTGCAGGATCATGAAGCGCTGCAGCAAAGCATTACCGAGATGAAGAAGCTATCTGAGGAGATGGGCGATTTTGATCTCATTATCGGACCAGAGTCCAGAGGCTTTATTTTTGGAGCTCCGCTGGCCTATGCGCTGAACAAGGGTTTTGTGCCGATTAGAAAGAGGGGAAAGCTCCCGTACAAGACGGCTAGCATTGAATACGAACTGGAATACGGCAAGGACGTGCTTGAGATACATGAGGATGCCATCCGGCCCGGACAAAGGGTTTTGATAGTTGATGATCTGCTTGCCACAGGCGGAACAATGGAGTCAAATATCAAGCTTGTGGAGAAGCTTGGCGGCGAAGTGGCGGGACTGGTTTTTTTCATTGAACTCACTTTTTTGAATGGCAGAAAAAAGCTTCATGGCTATAAAATCAGTTCCATTGTGGAGTTTTGATCCGGTATTCCGGTATTGGATCACGAACCTTTTACAGCAGGAGGCGATTGATGGACAATCGGTACAATAAGCTTGTCGCGAAGATAAAAGAATATAATCCGAGCGGTGATTTCACGCTGCTGGAGAAAGCTTATAAAATGGCGGCCAGCGCGCATGAGGGGCAGCTGAGGGAGTCCGGTGATCCTTATATCAGCCATCCTATTGAAGTTGCGCACATTCTGGCAGATCTGGAGCTGGACTCCACCACGATTATTGCAGGATTGCTCCATGACACGGTTGAGGACACCAACTGCACCTATGACGAAATCAAGGGCATGTTTGGCGAGGATACGGCCATGCTTGTGGACGGCGTGACGAAGCTGGACAAGATACCGTACACCACCAAAGAGGAGCAGCAGGCGGAGAATCTTCGTAAAATGTTTATGGCAATGGCGAAGGATATCAGGGTCATTCTCATCAAGCTTGCGGACCGACTGCACAATATGCACACTCTCAAATATATGCCGCCGGAGAAGCAGGTGGAAAAGGCAAGGGAGACGCTGGAGATTTATGCTCCGCTTGCGCACAGGCTCGGTATTTCCAAGGTGAAGTGGGAACTCGAGGATGTTTGCCTTCGTTATCTTCATCCGAAAGAGTATTATGACCTGGTCGATAAGATTTCCATCAGGCGCAGGGAACGCGAAGCTTATATTACACAGATAAAGGATGAAATCAGGCTCAGGACGACGGAGCTTGGGATTGAGACAAAGATCGACGGCCGTCCAAAACATTTCTATAGTATTTACCGCAAAATGCAGGAGCAGAATAAAACGCTGGATCAGATCTATGACTTATTTGCAGTAAGGGTTATTGTGAATTCGGTCAAGGACTGTTACGCGGTGCTGGGGCTGGTGCATGAGCTTTACAAGCCCATGCCGGGCAGGTTCAAGGATTATATCGCAATGCCGAAGCCCAACATGTACCAGTCGCTGCATACAACGCTGATCGGCCATGAGGGGCATCCCTTCGAGGTGCAGATCAGGACATGGGACATGCATAAGGTAGCCGAGGTTGGTATTGCGGCTCACTGGAAATATAAGGAGGGCGCAAGCGGGAAAAGCGAACTGGACAACAAAATGGCCTGGCTTCGTCAGATGCTTGAATGGCAGAAGGAGGCCAACGATGCAAATGAATTTGTCGAGACGGTAAAGATAGATTTGTTTGCGGATGAGGTTTTTGTATTTACTCCAAAGGGCGATGTCGTGAATTTGCCGGTGGGGTCCAACCCTATTGACTTCGCATATTCGATACATAGCGCCATCGGCAATAAGATGATGGGCGCGCGGGTGAATGGAGAGATTGTAAAACTGGGTTACACTCTGAAAAACGGTGATATTGTGGAGATTCTGACCTCCTCAAATGTCCACGGTCCCAGCCGGGACTGGCTCAAGATCGTCAAGAGCTCACAGGCGCGCAACAAGATCAATCAGTGGTTCAAGAAGGAAAACAGGGAAGAGAATATACTGCGGGGCAAGGAAAGCATAGAACGGGAGCTGAAAAAGCAGGGCATTACTTACAACCAGCTTTTTAAGAGCGAATGGGTAGATGTGATGCTCAAAAAGTATAATTTCAATTCTGTTGAGGATATGTTCTCGGCGGTTGGCTATGGCGGCATCGGCGCAAGTAAAGTTGTTTCAAGGCTTAAGGAGGAATATAAGAAGACCCTGAAGCCGGACGAGCTTGAGGAGCTGGAAAAGGAGCTGCTGGCCAGGCAGGAGAAGGAAAAGGAAAAAAAGAAGAAGGCCATACCGGAAAACGGTGTTATTGTTAAAGGAATCGACAACTGTCTGGTCAGACTGTCACGATGCTGCAATCCTGTGCCCGGCGACCAGATTATCGGTTATATTACCAGAGGCAGGGGCGTTTCCGTTCACCGAAGTGACTGTACGAATGTTTCCGGCAGCCGCGGGGAGGATGAGCGCCTGATCGAGGTGAAGTGGTATACTTCCAGCAATGTGGCTTACAAGGCGGATATTACGGTTATGGCAAATGACAGGACCGCACTGCTGATGGAGATAACGAACGCCACTGCGGAGGCGAAGATTCCTCTCAAGGCGATGAATGCCAGAACGACCAGGGATCAGATCGCGATTATCAATTTGACGCTGGAGATTATAGATACGGAACAATTGGATAAAATTATCAAGAGACTGAAAAAAGTGGACGGCGTGTTTGAGGTTACGAGGAATAAGCAGTAGAAGATTGAGGCAGGGAGGGCTCGGTTTTGTTTTTAAAGCGGTTGGATACGGGGATGCTGCAGTCGAATTGCTATATCGTCGGGGATGCAGGTGAAGATGCTTCAGGCGAAGATGCTGCAGGCGCTAAAGCTGGCGGGATGGGCGAAGCGGTTGCCGGTCATAAGGCTTCAGGCGAAGCGGTTGTGATCGATCCGGGTGTTGAACCCCGTGAGGTTTCACAGATATTGAAGGCGAATCAATTGATTTTAAAATATATTATCCTGACACATGCTCACATTGACCATATAGTTCAGGTCGGCGAGCTTAAGGATGTCTGTGGAGGCAAGGTCGTGATTCATGAGATGGATGCGCCGCTGCTGGGTGATAAGGTGCTGAACGGTTCTGTGATGTTTGGCAGTGACAAGCGGTTCAGGGAGGCAGATATTCTTGTAAAGGACGGCGACACACTGGAGATTGGAAGCGTCAGGCTGAAGTTTATCCATACGCCGGGTCATACGCCCGGAAGTATGTGCATTAAGGCAACGGAATGTTTGACTGGAACAGAGTGCGGCAGAATAGCTACGGCGGAAGCCGTAGTTTCAGCTGTAGCATCAGCCGTAACATCGACAGAGGGCGGAGCGTCGGCAGGAGCAAAAGCCGGAACCGGCGATTGCTGCATTTTCACCGGAGACACCCTGTTCAGACGCGGCGTTGGCAGAACCGATCTGGGCGCGGGTGACAGCAGGCAGCTGGCAAAATCACTGAGCCGACTGATGGAGCTGCAGGACGAACTGACCGTTTATCCGGGGCACGGACCTGCGACCAGCATAGGTCATGAAAGAAAGATTATAGGAAAATAGAGGAGGCAGCTATGTTCAATCAAGCGCCAAAGGGAACCAGGGACATTCTTCCGTCGGAAGTATATAAGTGGCAGTTTGTGGAGAATGCTTTTGCCGGGCTCTGTGAGAAATTTGGTTTCAGGGAGATCAGAATACCGGTTTTCGAGCACACGGAGCTTTTTCAGAGGGGCGTGGGCGATACCACCGATATTGTTCAGAAGGAAATGTACACTTTCCATGATAAGGCTCAAAGGAGCATCACACTCAGGCCGGAGGGCACGGCCGGAGTGGTCAGGAGCTACATAGAAAATGGGATGGCGTCGATGCCGCAGCCGGTCAAGCTGTTTTACAATATTACCGCCTACAGGTATGAGAATGTTCAGAAGGGCCGCTACAGAGAGTTCCATCAGTTTGGCGTTGAGGCGTTCGGTTCACACGGACCGGCCATTGATGTTGAGATCATCAGCCTGCTCTCCATGTTCTTTGAAAAGCTTGGACTGGGAAAAACAGGGCTGAATATCAACAGCATCGGATGCCCGCATTGCAGGGCCGCCTATCACGAAAAACTGAAGGACTTTTTCAGACCGCACCTGTCAGAGCTTTGTGATAACTGTAAGAACCGGTTCGAAAAAAATCCGCTCAGAATCATAGACTGCAAGGAGGAGCGCTGCAGAAAGCATATCACAGGCGCACCTGTGCTGCTTGATAACCTGTGCGGGGAATGCAGGAGTCATTTTGATGGATTGAAAACCGGATTGGACAATCTGGGCATAGCGTACCGGGTGGATCCTCAGATTGTCAGAGGGCTGGATTACTACACGAAGACGGTGTTTGAATTTATTTCGGAGAATGTCGGCACTCAGGGGACCATTTGCGGCGGAGGAAGATATGACGGGCTGGTGGAGGCCTTAGGAGGCGCACCGACTCCAGGCGTCGGTTTTGCGTTGGGCGTTGAGAGGCTGATGATGGAGCTGGACAGCCAGGGCATTCTGATAGGCGAGCCGCCTGCGATGGATATTTACATTGCATCGCTGGGTGAGAAGGCGCAGGCTTTTGCACAGCAGATGATACATAAGCTGCGCTGCTGTAACGTGGGGGCTGAGACGGATTTGACGGGCAGAAGCCTGAAGTCTCAGATGAAATATGCGGATAAGAAGGGCTTTTCATATACGATCGTGCTGGGCGATGATGAGATCGAGGCCGGCAAGGGCGTGTTGAAGGATATGCGGTCGGGGGATCAGAAGGACGTGAGCCTGGATTCGATCATCGACAGATTGAAAAACCAGTGCAAAGCGCCGAAGTGTGCTGATAAAGAGCAGCATGGTTTAAAGAACGGTGCGGATAAAGAGCAAAGTAAATAATTTGAAATAGGAGTTGGCCATATGGGTGAGACTATTTACGGCTTAAAAAGAACACACAGGTGTACGGAGCTCAGCGAAGCGGATACAGGTAAAAAGGTGGTTGTCATGGGTTGGGCGCACAAGCGCAGGAATCTGGGCAGCCTGCTGTTTGTTGATTTACGCGACAGGACAGGTCTGCTGCAGATCGTTTTTAACAGCGTGACCAATGCTGAGCTGTTTGAGAAGGCTGAAGCAATTCGCAATGAATATGTGCTGGCAGTGGTGGGAGAAGTGGCCAGGAGAGGTCCCGAGGCGAACAATCCTTCAATGAAGACGGGCGCAATCGAGATCATTGCATCGGAGCTGAGGATTCTCAGCAGGTCTGAAACGCCGCCGATGCAGATAGAAGAAGATTCCGGCGTGAATGAAGCTATGAGGCTTAAGTACAGGTATCTGGATCTGAGAAGGCCTGATATGCAAGCCGGGCTGGTGCTGCGCCACAGAGTTGCAAAGATTGCCAGAGACTACTTTGATGCTAACGGCTTCATTGAGGTTGAGACGCCTATGCTGATAAAGAGCTCGCCTGAAGGAGCCAGGGATTATCTGGTGCCGAGCAGGGTACATCCGGGTAAGTTTTTTGCGTTGCCGCAGTCGCCTCAGTTGTTCAAGCAGCTTTTAATGGTGTCCGGCTTTGATCGCTATATGCAGATTACAAAGTGCTTCAGAGACGAGGACCTCAGGGCCGACAGACAGCCGGAGTTCACCCAGATTGACCTTGAGATGTCCTTTGTGAATGTGGATGACGTGCTGCAGGTTAACGAAGGGTTTATCAGGAAGGCTTTCAAGGAAGCGCTCGACGTAGACCTGGAGACACCCTTCCTGCGGATGTCATACGAGGAAGCCATGAACAGATTTGGCTCCGATAAACCGGACCTGCGTTTTGGGATGGAATTGGTGAATGTTTCGGATTTGGTTGCCGGCTGCGGCTTTAAGGTGTTTGCTGACGCAATTGCAAATGGAGGAAGCGTTCGCGCGATCAATGCAAGTGGCTGCGGTAAGTTCAGCAGGAAGGAAATCGACGCTCTTGTCGAGTTTGTGAAGACCTACAGGGCGAAGGGAATGGCCTGGATTGCAGTAGATGAGAATGAGATCCGCTCATCCATCAGCAAGTTCTTTAGTGAGGATGAAATGAAGGCGCTGCTCGAACGGACTCAGGCGAATCCGGGCGACCTGATCTGCTTTGTGGCCGACAGCAATCAGGTGGTGTTTGATTCCCTTGGCGCGCTCAGATGTGAGATAGCAAGAAAGCTTGACATATTGGATAAAAATGTATTCCGCTTCCTTTGGGTTACCGAGTTTCCGCTGCTGGAATATGATGAAGAGGAAAAGCGCTGGGTGGCGAAGCACCATCCGTTTACCTCGCCTATGGATGAGGATCTGGAATATTTGGACAGTGATCCGGGTAGGGTGCGCGCCAAAGCATATGATATTATTCTCAACGGGACCGAGCTTGGCGGAGGTAGTATCAGGATCCATATGCAGGATTTGCAGCAGAAGATGTTTAATCTGTTGGGCTTTACGGAGGAAGAGGCCTGGGCGAAGTTCGGGTATCTGCTTGATGCGTTCAGATACGGCGTACCGCCTCATGGAGGGTTGGCATACGGCCTTGACAGGATGATCATGCTTATGGCCGGGAAGAGCAGCATCAGAGATGTTATTGCATTTCCGAAGGTGCAGAATGCTTCCGATCTGATGACCAACGCGCCGGATGTAGTGGATTTGAAACAGATCGAGGAGCTGCATATCAGGGTGACTGAGTAAGAGACACAGGGAGACAGGGGCGGCGAGACAGGTGACGGTTCTACCGGTTTACGGAGTCAGGTGGACTTGAACCGGGGAGACGGGGTCAGGGAGATGATTCTGCCGTCTGACAGTCTCGCCAAACGGCAGAACTCTGAAAGGAGATGTTGTGGTTGGAAAAGGAAAAAGAAAAGAAAGAGGAAAAGAAAAGGAGAAATGAGATACTGGACTGGATCCTCCATATAGTAATTGCAGTCGCAGTAGGCTTTCTTATTGTAACGTTTGTCGGGCAAAGGACGATTGTCTTCGATATTTCCATGCAGCCTACGCTGGTGGAAGGGGACAATCTTATTGTGGAGAAGCTGGGATACAGGTTTGGATGGCTTCAGAGGGGTGACATCATCGTTTTTAAATCACCGCAGAGTGATCGCCAGCTGATCAAGCGCCTGATCGCTGTGGAGGGCGACAGGTTGGAAGTGAAGGACGGAAAGGTGTATGTAAACGGGGAGCTGTATCTGATAGGATTGCCTGAGGAACCGGTGACGCCTTATGGGGATATGCCTGAATATACAGACTTGACTGTTCCTGAAGGAATGGTTTATGTGCTGGGAGACAACAGGCAATTCAGTGAAGACAGCACCGAAATTGGTCCGATTGATAAGGATTGGATCAAGGGGCGGGCCATTTTAAGGTTCTATCCGTTTTCGAAATTCGGCAGTCTGAACTAATAGGTTCGATGGTGTAATAATCAGTAAGTAATGCGGTAAGAAGTGAGCAAAAATTTCGGTTGTGTTTGGTTTTGTAACAAAATTATACGGAAAATATGAACACAAACGAAAACTTTGCTCATTTGACAGCGTAAAACTGAACACAAACGAAAATTTCGCTCGACCTTCATTTTATATCTGAACACAAACGAAAATTTCGCTCATCTAACAGTTCCGAACTCCTTAAGCGTGAACAGGTGAATTTTATTGAGGTTAAAAATTTACTGGTTTCCGTAAATTCCCAAGCCCAACTCCAAATGGAGAGGTGATATTTTTCTTTGAGAGTATAGAATACATGCGTTTACCGTGAGCCTAAGGATGAGTACTCTTTATTCTTTTTACGTATTGTGTTAATATGAAGGAAATTTGAAATGATGAGGTATCAGTATGTTTATTGATGCTTCTTATTTTTGAGTGGGTGTGTAATGAGTAGAAGGCTTTTACATCTGGGCTTGGATGTGGGCTCAACGACGGTGAAGCTTGTCGTCCTGGATGAGAATGATAAAGTTCAATACAGTAAATATCAAAGACATTTTTCAGATATCAGAAAAACTATTTTTGATTTGGTAGATGAGACCTGCGCTCTGTTTGAGCGGGATGACCTGACGGTGACTCTGACAGGCTCCGGCGGCATTTCTGTGGCGCAATGGCTTTTTCTGGACTTCGAACAGGAGGTTATTGCAGCCACCGGTGCAATTCAGAGCCTGATTCCGCAGACGGATGTAGCCATCGAGTTGGGTGGAGAGGATGCGAAGATCACTTTTTTTAAGGGCGGCATCGAACAGAGGATGAACGGTACCTGCGCAGGTGGCACCGGCGCTTTTATCGACCAGATGGCCTCGCTCCTCCAGACAGATGCGGCCGGGCTGAACAGGCTTGCCGAGGGCTGCAGGGTGATTTACCCCATAGCTGCAAGATGCGGCGTATTTGCTAAGACGGATATCCAGCCGCTGCTCAATGAGGGAGCGGCCAGGGAGGACATTGCGGCGTCTGTTTTCCAATCTGTTGTAAACCAGACCATTAGCGGTTTGGCCTGCGGCAGGCCGATACGGGGAAATGTGGCATTTTTAGGAGGCCCGTTGTATTTTCTTCCGGAGCTTCGCAAGAGATTTATTGAAACATTGGCATTGGAGGATGATCAGGTGATCTTCCCGGAGAATTCGCAGCTTTTTGTTGCGACCGGTGCGGCACTGGCTTCCAAATCCAAAAAGGTCATGAGCTTTAAGACGCTTCGCAGCAGGCTTCCAGCCATTCACGCCGTTTCAGTGCACGAGGTGGAGAGGCTGAGCCCGCTTTTCAGGGACGAGATCGAGCTTGCTGAATTTAATCGAAGACATACCAGGCACAAGGTCCGCAGGAAGGAACTTGCAACCCATCACGGTGCATGCTATCTGGGTATCGACGCCGGTTCGACCACAACAAAGCTGGCTTTGACCGACGATGAGGGTGCTTTGATGTATTTCTTTTATGGAAGCAACAAGGGCAGTCCGCTCAAATCTGTGATTAGGGAACTGAAAAAGCTCTATGCCATGATGCCCGAGGACACCTATATTGCCAATTCTACAGTGACAGGATATGGAGAAGGCCTGATCAAGGCTGCCATCCGTGTGGATATCGGTGAGATTGAGACTATTGCCCATTACAAGGCTGCCGAGCATTTCCTGCCCGGTGTCGAGTTTATTCTGGATATCGGCGGGCAGGATATGAAATGTATGCAGGTAAAAAATGGCGTGATTGATAACATTATGCTTAACGAGGCTTGTTCGTCGGGGTGCGGCTCCTTTATAGAAACCTTTGCCACCTCACTGAATATGGGTGTTGAGGAGTTCGCAAGGGAAGCGCTGCTGGCGCAGAAGCCGGTGGACCTGGGCTCACGCTGCACTGTGTTCATCAATTCGAGAGTAAAACAGGCGCAGAAGGAAGGGGCATCCGTGGGTGATATTTCCGCGGGGCTTTCATATTCCGTTATTAAGAATGCGCTGATGAAGGTTATAAAGATACGCGATCCTAAGGAACTGGGCAAGAAAATCATCATACAGGGCGGGACATTTTACAATACCGCTGTTTTGAGGAGCTTTGAGCTTATTTCCGGGCGTGAGGCCGTCAGACCAGACATTGCCGGGATTATGGGCGCATACGGCGCTGCGCTTATTTCTCGTGAGCGCCTGCCGGAAAGGCGCAACAGTGAAGCCGGAAACAGCCGTGAAGCCGGAAACAACTGTAAGGGCCGATACGACAGTGAGGCTGGGTACAATAGTGAGGCTGGGTACAATAGTGAGGCTGGAAACAGCCGTGAAGACGGCTACAGGAGCAGCATCATGGGAGCTGCCGAACTGGAAGGCTTCCAGACAGAGATTTCCATGAGCCGCTGTGACAAATGCAGCAACAAGTGTCTGCTGACAATCAACAATTTTGCCGACGGACGGACATTTGTATCGGGGAACCGCTGTGAACGCGGCGCAGGAGGAGAGCTTCGCAAGGACAGTGTCCCTAATCTGTTTGATTTTAAATATAAGCTGATAACCTCATACAAATCGCTGGAGGAAAAGGATGCAACGCGCGGTGTCATTGGGATTCCTAGGGTATTAAACCTGTATGAGAATTATCCGTTCTGGCATACGTTCTTTTCGGAATTGAAATTCCGTGTTGTATTGTCACCCCGTTCAAGCCGGAAGGTTTATGAGATGGGCATTGAAACTATGCCGTCCGAATCGGTTTGTTACCCTGCGAAGCTAGTGCACGGACATATAATGTGTCTGGTGAACAGCGGTGTTAAGAATATTTTTTATCCCTGCCTGCCATATGAAAAAAAGGAGGATGATAAGGCTGACAATTGCTATAACTGCCCCATCGTTACTTCTTATTCCGAGGTGATCCGCACCAATATGGAGGTACTGCAGGAGAAGAATGTCCGGTTTATGAATCCGTTTTTGCCCTATTATGATAAAAAGCGTCTTGGTAAGCGGCTGTATGAGGAGCTGAAGGACTTCGGAATAAGCAGACGCGAGGTGAAGGCGGCTGTGGATAAAGCCTGGCACGAGGATGAACGGGTTAAAAGGCTTGTAAGACAAAAAGGTGAAGAAGTAGTGTCGCAGTTGGACAAGACCGGCGGAAAGGGAATTGTGCTGGCCGGAAGGCCTTATCATATTGATCCGGAGATCAATCACGGCATCCCCAATCTGATCACAGAGTTTGGGATGGCCGTACTGACCGAGGATTCAGTCGCGCATCTGGACATGGTCAGAAGGCCGCTGCGTATTGTGGACCAATGGACGTACCATACAAGGCTGTATTCCGCCGCGAGCTTTGTAGGGAGAAGGGATAATCTGGAACTGGTGCAGCTCAACTCGTTCGGCTGCGGACTGGATGCGGTGACAACTGACCAGGTGCAGGAGATAATTCATGCTGCGGGGAAAATCTATACGGTGCTGAAAATAGATGAGATTAGCAATCTTGGGGCCGCAAGGATTCGCTTGCGTTCGCTGAAGGCTGCTATGGAGGAGCGGGACAGAGAAAACTACCGCACTGAGAAGAAGCGTTATATGTTTAAAAAGGTGCCATTTACAGAGGAAATGCGGCCAAGGCATACGATTCTGGCGCCGCAGATGTCTCCGATCCATTTTCAGTTTTTAGAACCTGCATTTCAGGAGGCGGGCTATAATCTGGAAATTCTGCCCTCCGTTGACAGAGCAGCCGTCGATGAAGGCCTGAAGCATGTAAACAATGATGCATGTTACCCGTCCATACTGACAACGGGGCAATTGATCAAGGCACTGAAGTCCGGCCGGTATGATTTGGATAATACTTCGCTGATCATATCGCAGACGGGAGGCGGCTGCAGGGCGACAAACTATATCGGTTTTATCAGGAAGGCGATCAGGGATGCCGGCTTTGAGAATGTGCCGGTCATTTCGCTCAATGCGCTGGGACTGGAGAGCAATCCCGGTTTCAAGCTGTCCGGTGGACTTTTGAATAAGGCGCTGATAGCACTGGTATATGGCGATTTGCTCATGCGAGTGCTGTACAGGGTGCGGCCATACGAGAAGATCAAGGGCTCGGCAAACCTGCTGTATGAAAGCTGGGCGGAACGCTGTATCGCTTCTGTCCGGAGCGGAAAGCACAGTGAATTCAGGCGCAACATACGCATGATCGTTGATGATTTCGACCGGCTTGAAATCGTAGACATCCGCAAGCCAAGAGTCGGTTTGGTCGGGGAGATCCTTGTCAAATTCCATCCCACCGCCAATAATGGTGTTGTGGATGTAATCGAAAAAGAAGGTGCGGAGGCAGTGATGCCTGATTTAATCGACTTTTTCCTGTATTGCGCTTATGGGGCGAATTTTAAGCGCAAGTTTCTGGCTGAGAGGTTTCTGGTAAAATTGGCGAACAATCTGGCGATTGCCGGTATTGAATATTATAGAAAATATATGAAGAAGGTGCTGGCAGCCAGTAAACGGTTTGATCCGCCTACCACGATTTTTAAACTGGCTGAAAAGGCTGAAAAGATCCTGTCTCTGGGCAATTGCACGGGAGAGGGGTGGTTTCTGACGGCGGAGATGATTGAGCTTATCCAGGAGGGAGCGACCAATATTGTCTGTATGCAACCGTTTGCGTGCCTGCCCAATCATGTAACCGGTAAAGGCATGATCAAGGCGCTGAAGAAGGAGTTCCCGACGGCGAATATCGTACCGGTGGACTATGATCCCGGAGCCAGCGAGGTCAACCAATTGAACAGGATCAAGCTTATGCTTGCAGCGGCATTCAAGAATCTGGAGGAAGAAGAGAGGCGCATACGGACTGACCGCCATGGATATACACAGCCTGCACAACAGAAATGTAGTCAGCCTGCACACCAGGAAGCGGAGTGATAGCCCGGAAAGCAGTCGCGGCACTGAGGCAAGCATCCGGCAAAAAACCCGGAGAAACGGTTCCCGGGTTTTTTATCAGGATATCATTGCCGAAAATTATCTGCGGCGTCTTTTCTTTTTTGCAGCAGCCATTCTGGCGTCATGCTTTTTTATGGATATGCTTATTCCAAGAGCAAACAATCCAAAGACGAGGAGCACTCCTATAATATAATAAGTTTGCATGGGCATTGAACTCTTACCTTTCTGTCGATTATTTTATAAATTTTCACAACAATTATATCTGCAAGCATTGGATAAGGCAAGTCTGTTTAAGTTAAGTCACGTATTTTTTAAAGTAGTCAGGACACGTTTATGAGGCGATAGCCGACGTTTCTTACAGTCTCTATTACAATGTCATTTCCGTCCCCAAATGCTTCGAATTTGCAGCGTAGTCTTCTGATATGCACATCAACGGTTCTGGTCTCCAGAGAATAATCCTCTTGCCATAGTGTATCCAGAATTTCGTCGCGCGAAAAAACCTTTCCCGGTTTTCTGGCTAATAAGGTCAACAGCTCATATTCTTTATAGGAGAGAGATAAAAGGTTACTTTTATAATATACGCTTCGTGTAACGGTATCAATCTGAAGATTATTCAGCTCGATTTTCCCCGAATTGCCTAGTTGTGACTGATCGGCTCTGCGAAGCAGGGATTTGACTCTGGCAACAAGCTCATAATAACGGATAGGCTTTCCGATGTAATCATCCGCGCCCAGCTCCAGACCGATGACACTGTCAAATTCGCTGTTTTTACTGGTAAGCATGATGACAGGTATATGTTGACAGGAAGGGGTGGCTCGAATTTGCCGAAGAGCCTCAAGGCCATCCATCCCGGGCAGTAAAACATCCAGAATAATGACGTCAAAATTACAGTTTTTTACGGAGGTTAAAGCTTCTTCTCCGGAATTAGCTGTTGTTACTTCATATCCATTTTGCCTGAGAGCCGATTCCAAAAGACGGCAAATGTTTTTTTCATCATCCACTACTAGAATACTTTTACCTGACATTTACAAAAACCCCCGAGGCAGCAAAAAATATCTGACTGTTTCAGTTTACCATAAAGATAGTCGAATAATCAATTATTTTGTTTACATGTATGTAACATTAAGTCGATAAATTTTACAATGGCATGATAAAATTTCTACATTAATGACAAAAATGAAAACCAGCCAAGTCGTTTTGTATGAGGTGAAGCTGTGAAGGAGTCAAAAAGGCAGGGAAGATCCACAGAGCGGGAGCAGTCCTGGGAAAGGGAAGCATCAGCCGAAAAGCAGAGCGCTGTAAAAAGCGTTTCCGATATACAAAGCGCAGCTGCATTTGCGGCGGCGCTTTCTCAGGGGATGATTCCGCATACATTGGAGCCCAGGCTCTTTTCAACTCTGAGCAGTATCGGAAATTATTCTTTTCTTCAAGCACTTGAAAATAAAGAAAACATAGACAAAGTTATAAAAAGCACTGCAGAGAGAGAAGTTTTCAACAGGGAGAAAAAGGATGCTCTGTTGGAGATGCTTGCTCAGGAGTTTGGTCAGCAAGCAAATAGGGTGGAGGTAATGCCCGAAATACAGAAGGATGAACAAATTCCGAATATGGCGGCAAATGATACGGCAGCATATGATACAGCGTCAAGTGATAGGGCTTATATATCTGCGCTGACGCCGGTTTCTTTTGATCAGGGGGCGATGGTATGATTCTTAAGGTGCAGGAAATCCTTGAACAGGAAGGCTGGCATTATGAAAAAAGGGATAATGACGTACTTCTGGTTGTATCTTACCTGACCAGAAAGTGGAAGATGGTAGTCAGCTGTGACGGCGACGGACGGATATGCTGTTTTTCAGTATACCCATGGCAGGCAGCAGCGGACGGATCAGTCACAGCGGACAGGCAGGCAGCGATCATGGCGGCTCTAAATGATCTGAATCTGGCTCAGCGCCGCGGCTGCTTTATGTTAAATCCAAAGGATCTGAGTGTGGTTTACCGCTGTGGTGTACAAATATTGGACGAATTTACGGCTCAGGATTATATAAAGGACATTCTTTTTTCCAGCGTGGCATCTGTCAACAGAAACTGGGAGAAAATCTACAGTATTATAAGGGGAGGCAGCAATGGAGAACGATGTGTGGAATATTGACGCGGAGAAGCTGAACAAGCCCTATGAGGATCAGCGGGAGATGATGACCGATTTCATGACTCTGCTTGATATGCGGATATATTATCTTTATAAATATCACATGTGGGTGGGACCTGAAAACAATTTGCAGAACATGATGGGTCTTGCGGTATCCCGGGCAGAGTTTGAGATGAATCTTACAAGGGCGGTTGATTCAGTCATAGGTGTAAATCTGAAAGAAGAAGAAATCGCTGATATCGAGTCACTCAATGGATATTTCTCAGTAAGGCTGAAGAAAACCGCCGTTTCCCATCATGAGCTGCCGATGCTGCAGCTGATCAAAAAGTTCTCATTGGATGACTTTGCCGGAAATTGCCTACTTCTTGCATATGCGGTACAAATGGATAAAAAGTATGAAAAAATATTCGCGTTTTTGCAGGATGATATTACAAAGAAGCTTCCGACAGCTGAAACTGCAATCAAGCTTTTTGCAATGCCCGGGGAAATGACGGCGGATTATTATCACTATTTCACACAGAACAGTGCTCTCACCAGATTTTTGCTAAACCCTTCCGAAGAAAACGACTCGCTTTTCAACATCAAAATCAGCTTACGGGAACGGTTGGTAAATTATCTCATAGGAAATAATACCAGGCTTGATAACGGCTTTATTGATATTTTTTGTGGGGAGGATCCGCTTCATGCGCTTGAGGTCAATGACTTTACCGCCCGCTGTATTGATTCGATATTATCCTCCCAATCACAGACCTGCGGTGAAAGCCGCGAGACTGTCCTTATCTTTATAACGGGCAGGAAAGGAAGCGGCAGAAAGTTTCAGGTCAGGCATGCTGTACGCAGAAAGGGTGGAAGCTGCCTTTTTGTAAATATGAAGGCCCTGTTAGAGGCAACGGGTTCCATGGGGGTCAAGGTGCATGAAGCTATCTGCGAGGCTGTTCTGAATAGTGCATATCTTTGCTTTACAGGCTTTGAACCTCTGCTTGAGGAGAATAGCCAGAGAGAACTATACGACTTTATTGCCGCTATGACTCAGGATACGGCATATCTTCCCGGAACAGTGTTCATTACGTCAGAAAAAATATGGAAAGAGACAAACCTGCCAAGCAGCTTCATTAAAGCTGATATCGCAATTGACCCGGTTGATGAAAACATGAGGCTGCATTTATGGGAGTCATTTACCCGAGGGAGAAGTCTGGATAATGAGATTGATCTGGCTGAGCTGGCCTCCAAATTCAGGTTTACCCCCGGACAGATACGAAGCGCTGTTGAACAGGCGTCGGGTCTGTGTGATATCTACGGATGTAATGCAATTGATACCGCGACACTGCATAAAAGCTGTTACGCCCAGGTGGTAATGCGCCTCGATACTCTTGCCGACAAGGTTGAACCTGCATATGCATGGGAGGATCTGGTGCTGCCTGATGATCAGGTGGCGCTCCTTAAGGAGGCGTGTACACATGTTAAATTCAGACATACGGTATATCAGCAGTGGAATTTCGACCGAAAGGTATCGTATGGGAAAGGCTTGTCCATGTTGTTTTCCGGGCCTCCAGGCACAGGGAAAACAATGGCGGCCCAGGTTATTGCAAATCAGCTTCATATGGAAATGTATAAGATACAGCTTTCACAGGTGGTCAGCAAATACATAGGTGAAACGGAAAAAAATCTGAGGCAGGTTTTTGAGGAGGCGAAAAATGCTAACTGTATCTTGTTTTTTGATGAGACGGATGCACTGTTCGGAAAAAGGTCGGAGGTCAAGGATGCACATGACAGGCATGCCAATATCGAAACAGCGTACCTCTTGCAGCAGATTGAGGAGTATGACGGTGTCATCATTATGGCAACCAATTTGCTCCAGAATATAGATAATGCCTTTATGCGCAGAATCAACTTCGTCATTTCCTTTCCTTTCCCTGATGTGCCTACCAGAAGAATGCTATGGGGTAAGATGCTCAGTACCGGCGCCCCAATTTCTGAAGATGTGAACCTGGACTTTATAGCGGAACAGTTTAAACTTGCAGGAGGGAATATTAAGAATATTGTAATACATGCGGCCTTTCAGGCGGCGGCAGATAGGTCTTCCATATCCATGAGGCACCTTCTGAAGAGTACTGTCAATGAGCAGCGTAAAAACAATATTATTATTGTGAAGGAGGACTTGAAGGAATACTCCGATCTGGTTTTCTGATGCTTTTACAGTGGTGTAATATAGTTCACACTCCTGTTACATAGTTTACACGAATGTAATATAAATCATCAATAATTGACAATGAGTGACACATAATTACATAAAACGAGTGCTATTTTTTTAATATTTTTATAATATGGTAATGTGGTTTTCGGGAGCTTAACGCATATTTATTTTTGTTGATATGGAGTAAGTAATGGGTTTTGCAGGCGCATACCAGAAAAAGAAAACAAAAGCCTCGGTCATGTCGCAAACTGCAGCTTCAATAAAGCGGAGCATCGAGGGTAATCTTGCTATAAGCGCAGGGACGGCAAATATTAAAAGCCGTGATCCTATATATCACATAACAGAAAGCTTCAAATCAACCTTTGATATGTGCGGACAGCATAATGCGGAGCAATTGGCAGGCAGAAACGGATTTCCCGCAGGATCCGATAAGACCGGCGAGCAGGGCAATGTAAGGGAAGCACCGGAAGAGACTGTTTTTGGCAGCAGGAAAGAACGGCGCCTCGGGGAACCGGACCGGTTTTTTGCGGGGGAGAATACAGGGGAAAGCACAAGGGATAAGCCCGGTGAAAAGCCGGGAGGAAAGCTGGGGGAGAACCCGGAATATGAGAGTACGCCTAATGGGAGAGCGGAAGGTGATTTTTACAGAAAGTTTTCTGATGTGGCCTTCACCAATGGGCATTTAGCTGCCGCAGTCCTCCGGGACGGCGGAAGAACAATGTTTATTTCCTGTTTGAAAAGAACTCTCGGACGCTCCGGTCCTCACAATTCCTTACAAAGCAAGCTTTTTAGCTCATCCTCCGTTAAGGCTCCCGTAAGAAATTCTTTGGCTAAGGCCTTATTTAACCGGTATACGGACAGTGCGGTCGGGCTTGTGGTCGAATCCATACACAGCGCGCGGCAGACACTCCAGTATTTAGAAAGCATGGCAGCGGAGGATTCTCAAAAAGCTGTTATTGGAATTAAGGGAGATACTCTTCGTAAATTATATCCATTCCTGAACATATCCGAGGATACACAGAGATTGACGGAATATGAAAAGCAGCTGAAGGAATTAGCCGGAATGGAACAGGTTGAAACGGACAACAGCAAGCGCAGCGATATTGCAGAGCAGAAGGCTGTTTTGACTGCGGGAATTACAAAAACGCAGGGGCTGATTACCAGAAAACGCCAGATGAAGCTTCAATTTTTTAATCAGCTTACAAAGCTTCTGGAAAATTCTCAGAAGGCAGAGGCTATCTTTTCAAGGCCTGGCTTTTCGGAAGAGGTGCTTGAGGAGCTTTCAGATATGGAAGAACCCGAGGATAACGATGATGACAAGAATAAGGGGAATTCGGGGGAATCATCCGGAAAGCCCAAAAAGTAGTTTTTCTTGGACACAGTATTGACTTAGCTTTCTAGCTGCCCACGGGCAGCAAATATAAATAGAGAGGGGGTAACTGATCCCACCATCGTAGATTTATGATCGGATGGGATTAGAAACAGCATGCCAGAGTATTTATCACCAGGTGTATATGTCGAGGAATACGAGTCCGGTTCCGTTCCAATGGCTGGTGTAGGGACCAGCACAGCAGGCTTTATCGGCTTGGCTGAAAAGGGCCCTGTTATTGGAAAACCGCAATTTGTAACCAGCTTCAGCGATTATATGCGTATTTACGGCGGGTATCTTACCGAATCCAGGTATGGAGAAAAAAGATACCTTCCTTACGCAGTGGAGAGCTTTTTTGTCAATGGAGGCTCCAAATGTTATATCATGAGAGTCGCTCCATCCGATGCAAAAGCTGCGACAGGCAAAACAGCGGAAGTTTTGACCTTTTCAGCGGCAAGCCCCGGAGAATGGGGAAACAAGATCAAGGTAGTCATTGTTCCTTCCAGCAGGCAGAAAACTCCTGTATACGAAGTTGAAGGCAATGATTGCGTATTCAAGAATACGGATGGCTTCTTTGTTGGAGACATTGTAGTTTTTGATGACGGAAAGAATAAGGTCTACAACAAAATCAAGGCGATCCAGGAAAAGACGGTTACTTTTGAAAGCCCTGTCAATCCGTCAATTATTGACAAGGCACTCGTGCCGACCAAGTTTGTGAAGAGCTGCGAAATCAACATCAGTGTGAAATGCGACGACGCGAAGGAAGAGTATACCTTTGTATCCTTAAACCCGGATTCACCTGACTACATTGTGTCCCGTATGGCTAAGAGCGAGTTTGTATCGGTCGACGTATCCTTTAATGCGGCTGAGGCTCCAAAAGCCAAGGCTTCCGAAGCTGCAAAGAACGCGGATGCGAAAGGCTCCGACAAAAAGGGAGACAAGCAGGAGGATGGTGAACCGACTGCTGCTGCAGCGCTTTTGCCGCCTTATGAGGCAATTGGTGCTAAGGGAGTTTCAACGCTTGTCACTTTTGATGGCGGCTCCGAAGGCAATATCGGAGGGATTACGGCTTCCGATTTTATCGGCGTCAATGCAGGACCAGGAAAACGTACGGGCATTCAGGCCTTCATTGAGATCAGTGATGTGAGCATGATGGCAGTACCGGGCATTACGATCCCGGATGTCCAGCTTTCCCTTGTTGCTCATTGCGAATCGGCCAAGAGCAGATTTGCCGTACTGGATATACCAAGAACAAAGAAAAAGGTTGATGAAATTCTTGAGTACAAAGATATGTTCGACAGCTCCTACGCTGCTATGTATCATCCGTGGCTGGAGGTTTTCGATCCCCTTGCTAAAAAGAGCTTCTATTTACCTCCGTCTGCTTCCATGTGCGGTATCTATGCACGCTGTGATCTGACCATAGGCGTACATAAGGCGCCCGCCAATGAAGTGGTGCGTAGCTGCACAGGTCTGGAATATGGCTACAACAGCTCTGAGCAGGACAGGCTCAATCCGGCCGGTGTCAACCTCATCAGAGCGTTCCCCGGCAGAGGTATCCGCGTCTGGGGTGCAAGAACCTGCTCGTCGAACGGCAACTGGAAATATGTCAATGTCCGCAGGCTGTTTATATTCCTTGAGGAATCCATCAAGGCCAACACAAACTGGGTTGTATTCGAGCCTAACACAGAGCTTCTATGGACAAGGGTTCAAAGATCTGTTGAGCTTTTCCTCTCATCTGTATGGAGATCGGGAGCATTGGCTGGTACTGCTCCGAATGAAGCCTTCTTTGTCGATATCGGACGTTCCACAATGACTCAGGATGACATAGACAATGGCCGTTTGATTTGCGTTATTGGTGTAGCGCCTGTGAAGCCGGCAGAATTTGTGATCTTCAGAATTGGCCAATTTACGGCTAATTCATAATGTCCTAAATAAGATGAAGAAAGGATTGAATATAAATGCCAGAAATTAGATATCCGTTTAGAAATTTCAGGTTCAAGGTTGAATTTGATGGCGTTGAAAGCGCCGGCTTCTCGGAAGTTTCCGGAGCGGACATTTCAGTAGATGTTGTCGAATACAGGGAAGGTAATGAAATCAGAACGACGCCGCGTAAGCTTTCCGGACTGACCAAGTATGGCAATATTACTTTGAAGTGGGGCGTTATTGGTTCTATGGAGATGATGGAATGGCTCCATACAGTTGCCTCAGACAATACTTCAGGCCCGACCGGTATTGCCCGAAAGAACCTTGTTATCAAGCTTCTTGATGATACAGGCGCAGACGGACCATCATGGGAAGTTATCAATGCATGGCCTTCGCACTACACCGGACCCAGTCTGAATGGTCTTGGCGCTGAGATGGCTATTGAGACTCTCGAACTGGTTCATGAAGGCGTATTCCGTGTGGATGGCGCGGCAATTGACTCTGCTTCTCCATCTCAGGTATAGTACCGGATCGGAAATGATAGTGGTTTTGCATAAGATGCTGTCGTGCAAGGTTATATGAGGATCTTGCATGACAGCTAATTGTGTATACATTCGTTGTGCATATCATATTTGACAGGTGGTGTAATCATGTCATTCCAGACAGAATATGAATTTGAACTCCCGCGAGGCTACGTTGACGCCGGCGGAGAGGTTCACAAAAAAGGAACAATGAGGCTGGCTACGGCTGCTGACGAGATACTTCCGATGAGGGATCCAAGAATCCAGCAGAATCCCGGGTATCTGACCGTCATATTGCTGACCAGGGTTGTCACAAGGCTTGGCACATTGAATTCCATCAATACTAAAATTGTTGAAGGACTGTTCACTATTGATATGGCCTTTCTGCAAGATCTCTACCAGCGTATCAACATGTCGGAAGTCCCTTCCTACAAGGTTCAATGTCCTAAATGCGAGCACACCTTCGAGGTGCCGCTGGATTTTTTAGGAGAGTAGAGCTTTCGTTGTATCCGGAGGAAAAGCTCTACGAAGAAGCTTCTTTTTTAGGGTATTATCTCCATTGGTCCCATGAGCAGATAATGCAGCTCGATCATAAGGAGCGCCGCAGATGGTGCACGGAGGTATCCAAAATCAATAAGAAGCTTAGTAACAAGCCGGAGAATGTGTTTGAAAAAACATAAAATATGATGGCGGGATGTTGATATTTATGGCGCGAAAGCCATTAGGTCCGATGGACATCAATGAATATTATAAGGCGATGGGCGCCCGACCTGAAGCAGACGCATGGGAAATGCCCTTATACAATACGGTGAACGGACTGCCGATCACCGGACAGGGTCGTGAAGCAGTCAAAAACAGCGGCAACTTTGTTGCGCCTGTTTATAACCATCAGGGGAAGCCCATATTAAGCAATAAGGATGTTCCCGGTCAGCAAAATGGGGATCCCACGTATCAGATTGAGGTTTATCGTCCGGGTACAATGCCCGGTCAGCAGTTTAAGGCGCCAAGGTATAATGATTCTTCCGGTAAGCCGATCCTCAACGGAGAGCCGCAGGAGAGCGGAAGCCAGAATGTATATCGCCCGTCTGAAATAAAAAAGACCGGGGTAGCAACCCCATTATCCAGAAAAGACTTATCTCTTGGATTGGGTGAAAGCCGAAAAGTTTTTTTGAACAACTGCTTTTCAGCAGATGTCCCCGGTATGCCATTTTTGCTCGGGAACTTCACCAAAATATCAGGAATGGAAAGCGAATGGGAATTGGAAACCTATCATGAGGGCGGGGACAATAGCGGATATCATATGTTCCCGAAACAGGTCAAGAATTCAAGGCTCGTTTTTGAATACGGACTTGGATTTATTGATACTCTGAGTAAATGGTTTACGGCGACGAAATTGGGGATGATGGTGAAGATGCCAATGATGGTTTATCTTCTAAACGAGAAGGGATTGCCAATCAAGCTGTGGATGGTACTGGATGCAATGCCTGTTAAATATACGGTTCCGGGGTTTGACGCCATGGCGTCGGAGGTGGTTATTACCCGCCTGGAGTTCATACATAACGGCATTATAGGCATTTTATAAAGAAACAGGTACGGAGGCTGGAATGGGCGGCATTAATACAGTAAAGAGCATTAATTGTATTGTAAAGAATATTAAGCCCCGGACGGGTCTTCAGAACCTTGTCAGGGATCGCTATCTGCTAAGAGTGTATAGCAGGTGGAAAATGTTATCCCTGTTTTTTATGGAAACATATACGGCAGCAGGTTCACAGTCTTTGGTGAACAATGTTTACAGCTTAAGCCCGGAGATTATTTTCAATATCATGGCCGGGTCAAGGAGAATTGATACGGTAAAGAGCGAAAAGGGCTTTTATACCCTTCGGGAAATTAACACCGGTGAGGGAGCCGGACGAAAAACTGATCGAAAAGCCGGTCAAGGAGACGATCATAGAGCAGATCGGAGAATCGGACTTAAGACAGTTAAAATATCAGATCGGGTAATCAATCAAAGGACAGAACAAAGGAAAGATCAAAGAACAGAACAAAGGGTAGATCAAAGGACAGAACAAAGGGTAGATCAAAGGACAGAAAAAATAGCAGATCGGATAATCAATCAAAGAACAGATCAAAGAGCAGACCGGGTGATCGACTTAAGGACAGACCAAAGAGCAGATCCTGCAGCAGGGTCTGGATTGACGCTCCCTATCGGCGTGAGCGCAGTCAGCAGGATTCAGGACAGAGCCTTGCCTGTTTTGTTCTGCCTGATAGTACCTGGCGCAGGAAGCACCATTCTGTATAAATCCGCTGTGAATACCCTTCAGAAGCTTTTGAATCAGGGAGCGAGCCAGTCGGGAGAATCCGCTCGAATCGAACCGGGAAGTGGAAAGAAGGATTCATTACAGGTACAGTACCACAAAAGAATGATGGTCATTAATAGCCTTAGGAACAAGTATCTGAATGCTATGACTGCACATAACGAAATTAATCTTTCAACCCCAATTGCATCTGACATCCGTTATTTATTCACTGATGGCGCAGAACAGTCCCATGGGCAGTCGCGTGACAGGTCTACAGGAGGAATTGGGAGTATCGGGTCGAAGGATGAAAGGTATGATGTGGCGGGAAACACTGTACATAGTGAGCTAACACTTCGTCAAGAGTGGTCGCCAACAGGAATAATGGGAGCGGGCAAAGGTATAAAAGGATCAGATGGTATGATCCTTAGACAGGAAAGGGCAGAATTGTCCTCTGAAGAATTCCGGACAGACAAAACACTGGTTCATATCCTGAGCAGACATTTGCTTGAATGGAACAGGGCAAATGTGAACCGGTTACCATATGAAAAGATAAGTCGGTATACAACAGCCGGAAGTATTGTTTACAGAGAAAGCGGAGAAAAGCTTCCGGGTGAAGGAAACCTTACAAGGGAAGCGGCAAAGGCTGCGGCAGACAAGGCAACAAAGGGTGTTGCAGGCGAAGCGGCAGGCAAAGCAGCAGACGAAGCGGCAAAAGCTGCCGCAAGCATGGCTGCAAAAGCCGAGGCAAGCAAAGCGACTGACGAAGGGACAATAGGCGTGACAAGCATAGCGGCAAAAGCCGCGGGAAGCAAAGCGTCAGACGAAGCCGTAAAAGCCGCGAGAGATGAAGAGGAAAAAGGTGCAGCAATAGAGACGGCAGATGATGCTGCGGTCGATAATGCAAAGGGTACTGTATATAAAGCAGATCATAATAACTGGGATGATATTTATGTGGAGTATCAGTTAAGGCAGGATTCCAGTGAATCTCAGCTAAGGCAGGATAGCAGGAGAGTGCCTTTGCAAGTCCAAAGCGGAGAAACGTCCCACCGGGCACAAAGCGGAGAAACGTCCCTCCAGGTCCAAAGCGGAGAAACGTCCCCCCAGATTCAAACTGTGCATAAGCAGCATTTGTTCGTCAAGAACTTTATCCAGAACCTTGTGCATAGAATGGAGAAGGCTTTACCAAAGAACGCACTGCCCAGTCGGATGAGCAGGACCGCTGCAGATACAGGCAGGACTACTGCAGATGCAGGTATAACAGATAATACAGCTCCGGCGGATTCGCTTCTGCCGACCATGATCAACGAAGGGAGCCTTGCTCATTTCATGAACATTGACAGGCGTCAGTCAGCACCTGCCGGATCCGTGAAGCTTGTTGACAGACTTATACATAATGTTCTGGGTACTTTTACACAGAAGAATATGGAGAGACATCTGTCTGTTAAGGAATCGCTGGAAAGAAAAGCAGGAAAGCCCTCTGATGAGAATGACCTTGTTCAAAGCTATTCAAGCTTCAAAACAGAGATGGAGTATGTAAAAAGCGTATTTCTGCTTAAAGCTCCGGGTAAGGCTACGGGTAAGGTTACGAACATGGCTCCGGGTGTAGCTCCGGGTATGTCTCAGGATGAAGCTCCGGATATGAACGCAGGCTTGTCGGAACGCCTTGGGAGGTCAGGAACAGTAAGCGATACGCTTTCAAATATTGCGGCGGAAAAAAGGATTCCGAACGGATATAGAATAAAACATTCGAAAACAATGAAAAGCTTTAATCTAATCAAGCGTTCAGAAACAATGAAAAGCTCCGGAATAGTGAATAACTTCAACACATTGAATAACTCTGAAATAACAGAGCGCTCCGAAGTAATAAAGAAAAAAATGACCAATATGGTTTTCTATCAGGATAAAGGACTCAGAGCTTATCATGGCAAAGGCTCCGGCATTGTTGAAATGGTTATGCTGGCGACTCCTGCAGTGGCGGAGGACTATAATTCGGCATATTCAAAGAATCTGCCGCCAATCACTTATAAGAGTGAGGAGTCGTTTTCAAAGGCTCAGCAACTGCAGCAACGCCGGCAACAACAATCACAACAGCCACAACAGCTGCAGCAAGTCCAACAGCCGCAGCAACCGCAACAACAGCCAGTCATGAAATCCTTGAATACGCCGGTGGAAATTTCTCCGAAGACAGTACGGCATACGGTCAGCGACGTAGATCTGATGAATCCCGCAGAGCTTAACAGGCTGGTAGACAAGGTATATTCACAGCTGGAAACAAGGCTTTCAAGGGAACGAAGACGTTTTGGGTACTAATGAGAAGGAAAGGAGCAGGTTAATATGCTGTTCATGTCAAAAGCGAAAATTAAAATAGCCAAAGACGGAGGAGGATTACTCGGCGCAATAGTTTCCGGTCTCGGACTGGATGATTGCGCATGTCTTTTCAATCCGTCGGAATTTCATATACAAAGGTCGGCAAATTATGCCGAGCACAAAATTCCGGGACTGGATCGCCCAATCATGCAGTTTATTAACGGAGAAGCGGAGATCATGAAGTTCTCACTGTTCTTTGATACCTTCTCCGCAGGTTCGGAAACAGGAAAGCTCAAGCTTATGCTGACGAACAAGCTTCCAACTATGCTCAAGCCTGATGTGCGCGATTATACGGAGCCCTTTTACAAGCTTCTCAATGTAAATGAGGACAAGCATGCGCCGAATCTGGTGACATTTGAGTGGGGCAAAACAAAATTTACCGGATATATCACTGATATCAGCCAAAAGTTTACATTGTTTTCTTCAAAGGGAGTGCCCTTAAGAGCAACACTGGAGATCACAATGAAATCAAGCAAAAAGGATAACAATGTCAGAAATTCTCCCGACCGTACAAAACACAGAGTCGTAAAGAGCGGAGACATGCTTTACAGCTTTGCTTATGCGGAATATGAGGACTGCTCGCAATGGCGGAGAATAGCCGAGGCTAATGGCATTGACAATCCGCGCCGGCTGAAATCGGGGGACAGCATCACCGTCCCCGCCATTATTTGAAATGAGCTTTATACTTACAAGTGCAAGGGGAGCCCTGAATGGCGAAAAAATTAAGTGATCTGGAAAAAACACATAAAGGCTTCAGTACGCCGAAGTATTCAATCAAGGTGGGAGGCAGTGAGATAAAGCAGGAGGATTTCCCAATTATTGATTTGAGCGTTCGTATGTCTGCAGGTTTTGACATGGGCTCCTGTGAGTTTACTGTTGCCGGTATTTTTAACCCCCAGAAAGGAAAGTTTGAAAAGGACATTTATACCAAGTTTAAGCCGGGCAAGGTTGTTGAAGTGAAAATGGGCTACAACAAAACAACGGGATTATTCAAGGGATACATCAATTCGATTTCCTTTGATTTCAGCGCTAAGAGCGGGCCGTATATCACTGTCCAATGCCTGGATGCAAAAGGAGCGCTGGTGAATAACAAGACCTGGAAAAACTACGGCAAGCAGGATATTAAAGACATTGTAAAAGCAATACTGACAGAAAAGTGTAAACCATATGTTACCACTATCTCCTCTATAGATTCGGATTTTGATGCGGGAGAGTCAGGCGCATATGACGAAACCCCTGAGATAAAGGATAACGTTGATGACTACAATTATGTGATTGGTTTTGCAAAAAAGACAAACAACTCCTTCTGTGTAATATATGACAAGCTGTATTTTTGTGAGAACCTGTCGTCAAAAGCAAAAACAGTGGTTGAACTTAAATGGGGACAGAGCCTGTTAAGCTTTTGGGTAGAGATTGACATTTCAAAACAAATTGGCACCGTACAGGTTTACGGTACGGATCCTATCAAGCACAAGACATTTACAGCGAAGTCTAATTCTGTCAGCGGGAGTGGTGAAACCGGTTCTGATATGGCAAAGCTGGTTAAGGGCAAGACAATCGTATTGAAGGACCCGAATGTAACTAATCAGGCTCAGGCTGCCGAGCTGGCAAAGCACAGGCTGGAAGCAAGCGCAGCCCAGCTGGTGAAATGTAAGGGGTCTACAATTGGTATCCCTGAAATCAAGGCGGGGGATAAGATAGAAATTTCGGGAATGGGGAAAGGTGTGAACGGGGTTTATTATCTGGAGCATGTCACACATACCATTAATGGTCAGGGATATATAACTGCTTTTGAAGGCAGATGTTCAGGAGTGAAGTAGAAATAATGTGAATAATGCGGGGGAGCTCATAGTATGTCAATCATTGAGCATTTCAATAACATAACGGAGGATCAGGATCGGTCGCACGGCGACAGAAAAGGAATCACACTGGCGACGGTAACCAACATCAAGGATCCTGAAAACCTTGGCAGGGTTAAGTGTAAGTTCTTTACAGCAAATCAGGAAGCAAGCGAGCTGGACTGGGCGTATGTGGTGACGCCATTCGGAGGCAAGGAGTGCGGCTTTTATTTCATGCCCAATATTGGTGATGCCGTTCTGCTGGCTTTTGAAGACGGGGATGTGAGAAGGCCGTTTATTATCGGCAGCTTGTGGGGGAGCATTCTAACTCCGCCGCTGAAGCTGAAGGATGGCAAAAACGAGACATATCAGATCAAGACCCCAAATAAAAGCACTATTGAATTGCTGGATACAAAGGACAAAGAAAAGATCACCGTTAAAACTCCAAAGGGCAGACAAATTATGCTGGATGATGAAAAGAAGCTGATTGAAATGAACGATGGCGAGAATAGTGTCACACTGAATGGAGAAGGCGGCGAAGTCAAAATAAAATGTAAAAACAAGCTGACAATTGAAGTGGGGAGCAATGCAAAGATCACCATTGACGGCGCATCAGGAGCTGTAAAAATCGAAGGAAAAAAATCCGTAGATATAGAGGGCGCTCAAATCAATGTGACTGCCAAGGCTAAAGCGGCAATAGCGGCTGATGGCCAGATATCGGTTGAAAGCAAGGGCATGGCTGTAGTTAAGGGCGCAATGTTGAAATTGAATTAGCCCATGATATTTATTCGCAGGAGGTAACGGTATGGCGGAATCAGATTCCAAAGGTTTTCTTGGCAGGGGCTTCAAATTCCCGTTATCTGTAGACGGTAAAACAGGTAAAATTGCCATGGTGGAGCATGAGGAGGACATTAAGGAAGCAATTGAAATAATATTAAAAACCAGTGTTGGCGAGAGGGTGATGCTTCCCGAGTTTGGGTCTACTGTCAACGATTTTGTGTTTTCAGTGAGCAGACTCGAAAGCATATCGGCGTTCGAGTCTGAGATATTGAGCGCTCTGGAGGAGTTTGAGCCACGAATCATGGATGTTAATGTGGAGATAGACAATGATGACGGGGATATGAGTGTTGTTATTGTAAATATACAATACAAAGTTAGAACGACAAACAACTTATTTAATATGGTATATCCGTTCTATATATTGGAGGGGGCAGGGGCATGAGCAATATACCGGCAATGGATACAGGAAGACCGGAGGATATTATGAAGGCCATCGAGCAAAAAGCCCGCATATACACGCCGGAATGGAATTACGAGCCGGGTGTGATGGATGGCGGCGCTGCGCTGGCTGTATTGTTTTCTCAAATGTTCTCTGAGACAACGGAACGGCTGAACAGAGTACCTTACAAGCATTACATTGAGTTTTTGAACATACTGGAGGTTTCGGCCAGGTCCATGACTCCTGCCACAGGTATGGCCATATTTGAGCTGTCGGAGGGCAATGATAAAAGAGTCGTCGTAAAGAGCGGTACGCAAATGTATTGCGACCTTCCTCAGGAGCAGGCCGGAAACGATGACTCACGGGTTATCTTTGAAACGGCGGGGGAGTTTTATGCAACCCCTGCAAAGCTCATGGGTATCTATAGCGTCAATCCCAAAAAGGACATTATTGAAAAACTGGATTTGGAGCAGTCTCCTGCAAGATTCTTTGATCCATCAGAGGACAAGAATATGCAGCGCCACTTTTTTGCTATTTCAAGCAGTGATACTTTATTGCTTCGCAATCCGGCGGATATAACACTGAGCCTGGAGAATACTGCGCTGGGCTATTTGAATGAGGAGTACATAACTCAGTTTGCGGATCCCGGCTTTGCGCAATGGTTCTATTATGATGGAAGCAGACAAATTCCTTTTAAAAAGGTCTTCACAAAGGACGGAAGGCTGCACCTTATAAAAGATAATGACATTGCCTTGATGCCGCATAGGCTTGAGGGCGACCCGGACAACCGCGAAGAGAAGCTCTGGATCAGCTGCGAAATGACATCGATCGGCAGACCCGACGAGATAGTTATGAACAGGATATTAATTGGCAGCGCATACCTTCACAAGGAGAAGCAAGGCGTTCATATCAGCCCGGATAATCTCTATGCAAATGATAACAGCATTGATCCGGAGGATGGAGGCTATTGCTTTGGAAAGCAGCCCATGGCCTATGACTGCTTTTACATTTCTTCAGATGAAGTCTTTTCCAAGCGTGAAGCCCGAGTGAATATTGAATTCAGCCTAAAGACGGTAGTAAGGCAAATCGGCGATAATTCGGGTCAACCGCAGTATAATTTCAACAAAAAGTACATAGTTGAAAAGGCTGAATTAAATGCTTTGGTTCCCGATCGCATATTTATATCAAGAGTGTCCTGGGAATACTGGAATGGCGCCGGATGGAGCCATTTAAAGGTGGAGGGGGATCAAAATCCTTTCGTGGGTCAGGAGGGTTCCTTTAAGAAACAGATTTCATTTCAATGTCCCGAGGATATTGAAAAAAGCCTTCAAAATTCTATCGAAGGATATTGGATCAGAGCCAGAGTCGTGGAGGTGGAAAATGCTTTTTCCACGTATGCACAGATGTGCCTGCCATATGTTGAAGCCATTTCATTGGATTTTGACTATATGGGAGCTCTGAAGAGCGCCGAAGCGGTCTATACTCAAAATAACTGTGAAGAGGCCTTTTATGGTACGAAGGAGTCAGGTGCTGCTATTAAACTGTTTCAGCCAATGAAAGAAAACGTGCATGCTGTTTATCTGGCATTTGATCTGCCACCGGCAGGGTATCCGGTGAATCTCTATATAAGGACGGAGGGTCAGAGTAAAGCCAGCCGGCTGCTGAGCTTTGAATATCTTACCGCAGATGTGAAGGACGAAGGAGTATGGAACGAGCTGAAGGTTAATGATAGAACGGAAGGTCTGGAGGAGGATGGAATTATATCCATCTATGCGCCGCAAGGCTTTAAAAAGAGCGTCATTTTTGGACAGGAAGCTTACTGGATCCGAATAGTGGATAAGAATCTCAAATTTGCGCAGACAGTGGTTTCTTATCCTGTTGTGCAAAAGATAATCCCGAATGTTGTTGAAATCATTCAAAAACAGACCATCTTAAAGGAAATGTTCTATACGGATTTATTTGAATCAAATAAGGAAATTGTACTGGCAAACCATCCTGTGCTTGATTGTCAGGTATGGGTCAATGAGCTGAACGACATATCCAAGGCTGAGATGACGTATTTATCTGAGAATAAGCCGGACAGTATTGATATCCAATATAACAGCTCAGGGCAGGTCAGTGAATTCTGGGTAAAATGGGAACGCTGCGATTCTTTCATGAATTTGGAGAGCGGCAGCAGACATTACAAGCTGGACAGTTATGGAGGAAAGATAACCTTTGGTAACGGGAAGCATGGTAAAGTGCCTTCTTCAGGGGATAATGCCACTATTATGGTGAATTACAGCTTTGGCGGCGGGGAAAGAGGAAATCTTCCGCAAGACAGTATTGAAGGACTTATTGTCAGTCTTCCCTATATAGACAGGGTAACTAATCTGGAAATGACGTGCGGCGGAAGCGATCAGCATGATATTAAGACGCTGGAGAGAGTAGGACCTCAGAGGCTTCGTCACTGCGGACGGGCAGTGACGGCATCGGATTTTGAGAGCATTGTATTGGAGCAGTTCTCAGAAATACGGGATGTAAAATGTGTGCCGAATTATGACAGGCTCGGTCAGCAAGCCTGGGGTTGCGTTACCCTGGTGCTCATGCCATTTGATATAGAGAATAGGAGCTACAGTTTAAGGCTATGCAGGAAGGTCGAGCAGTATCTTTCGAACCATGTTAGCTGCGAGCTTCTGGAAGGCGGAAGATTTTCCGTTGTCCCGGCAATTGTGATGAAGATCAGTGCGACCATATCCGTTACGGTAGATGATTATGAATTTGCCGCAGAGACAGAAATGCAAATACTGGGGGCCGTATCCAATTATCTGGATCCGGGCATTGCCGGCGATCATCGGCTGAAAATAGAAGAATTTCCGACAGTGCAGGATTTTTATGGCCTGCTCAAAAGAATAAAACATATATCCGGCATCCAGGAGGTTATTCTTGAAGGCAGCTATTATGACGGCAACGTACTGAAGATTGTTCCGCTCGACGTGCGTTCCAGACTAAAGTATGCAGTGGCTGCAAACGGTGAACATACCGTGAAGATATTATAACGTGAAAGGTGATGAGACGAAGTGATTACCCTACCGAATTATGATGATCAGACCTTTCAGGATATTATGGAGATGGCGCGCCGCCGCATTCCGGTGATCTATCCCGAGTGGACGGATTTGAACGAGCACGACCCGGGAGTCACGTTGCTTGAACTCTTTGCATGGCTTAAAGAGATGCAGCAGTACCATTTAAACAGAATTACCGATCAGAGTCTGGAGAGTATCCTGGGCTTGCTGGGCATCACTGTGCGTGAGCCTGTCGCATCGAAAATACGGGTTGCGTGTCCGGATTTATCTTCTGAGATGATCCTGCCCCGGGGACTGCGTTTTGTGACGTCGGGAGGTATTGTGTTTGAATGTCCGGATTGTGTGCACCTGAACCGCTTTCACATAGAAAGCATTTATGTTTGCGATGGATCGGCATTTATGGATGTCAGGGATATGATTATGGAACCGGGCATCTACTGCCATGTTTTTGGACAGAAACAGGCGGAGGGAGAGAGTGCCCTTTATATTGGAGTTGACAGGCTGGAGGCCGATATGGAGATTGGACTGTATCTGCAGCTTGATGATAGCTATCCCGTTCCGAGGAACCCTTTTAAAGATAGTTCATATATACCCGAAGAGATTATCTGGGAATATGGGGTATTGGGCGCGAACGGCATGGAATTCACGCCTGTTGAGACGGTAAATGATAAGACGTTTGGCTTTTCCCAGTCCGGTGAGGTGATTTTAAGCATTGCCGGCGAGGCATATCGTTCCAGTCCGCATGACGGTCTTCCGCAATGCTGCTGGCTTCGTGCCCGCCTTATCAAAAAGGGCTGTGAGGAGAATCCGCGGCTTGCAAATATTTATACAGACACCATTGTTCTCAGGCAGATTGAAACTCACAGCGAGATGATTCCTCTGACATTGACAAAGCATACAAAGAAAACGGCTGTGGAGCTTCGAAGCCGGTTGGCTTTGGAAGGCGAGCATATCGTATTTGTACGCGATAACCTTGGGTGGCGGATTCATAATGATTTTACAGCTAAAAGGGTCAGTGCGGAAGCGGGGGAAGTTGAAAAATTTATGCTGACGAATCTTCCGAAGGAGCTGTCTCTGGACGGAGAGGAAAATGTAAGAATTTTGTGTTATGAGCCGGAATTTGGAGGCTCAATGGTATTGGAAGGCTCAAATGGCTTGCCATGCCAGAGGTTCCCCTTTCAGTACAGGGATATGATACTCACAGAGCAGCTTTGTGTGATGGCCTATGAAGAAACACAGGAGGGTCCTGAACGCTGGATGGATTGGAAGTTTACTCCCAGGCTTTCACGGACCGGACCTTATGACCGCTGCTTTACATATGACAATATCACAGGAGAGCTTGTATTCGGAGACAATGAGCATGGGGCGGTGCCGCTGCCGGGCAAAAACAATATAATGATCGTGAGCTGCGCCACAACCATGGGCAGCGGAGGAAATGCCGTACAGCAGGAATTTGAAGCTCTGGAGTATAATAAGCTTTGTGTTAAACCCATCAGGCTTTATCCGGCCGCAGGCGGAAGCGAGGCGGAAGATGTCAGGGGTGCGCTTGACAGGTTCAGAGCCTCGATGAAACAGTGTAAAAGAGCTGTGACAGCTTCGGATTATGAGCTGCTGGCAGCATCAACGCCGGGACTCAGGGTCATGGGTGTGCGGGCGCTTCCCTTATATGCGCCTGACAGCAGGGTTGCGGGAGGAAATCAGGCAGCAGCCACTGTTACGGTTGTTGTGCTTCCCTACAGCGAAGAGCCTTTCCCAAAGCCGGATCAGAGGTTTATGGATGCTGTTCGCAACCACCTGGAGGAATACCGGTTGATTACTACCAATGTACGGGTCATAGAGCCGGTCTATATAAAAATTTCCGTATATGCCGAGGTGATCCTGGACGACAACAACGATGATAGTATCGACAGAATAATGAAAGCGGCAATCGAAGCCCATTTCAATGAGCTCCAAAAAGGAGCGCAGGGAAAAAAACCCGAGTTCGGACAGCCGGTACGTGAAAATACCTTGATGATGAAAATAGGAGAGGTACCGGGAGTCGCTCATGTGAAAAAGGTGACACTCGGCGTCAGAAACAGTGAAAGTTACAGGGATAAGTACGGTAATATTATTATACCGCCCCACGGGCTTCCATATTTGGGAGACCTGCAGATTCGAAATCTGGTTTAACACTATACCAAGTGTGAGGTGAGCATCAGATATGGGAAAAGACAGAATGTATATAACGCTTAATCGGACAAGGGAATGGAAGCGAAGCCTGCTGGTGAACTTCCGCCCGGCGGATAACCGGCTTGTGTTTTCAGACAGGCAGGAGACCGGGTATGGCATGCTTGCAACCGGAGTGATCATCACCGGATCTATTGACAGTACAGAGCAGGATTTCCAGTGGGACAGCTTACGGATAGATGCAGATATTCCGGAGAATTCAGTGATTAAGGTTTCCTGCTTTACTTCAGACACCAGAGAGGTTTTGCTGGCGGATAGATTGGTAAATCTTGATGAAGTCATCCGTGATGCTCAAAAAGAGCCACCCGATAGACTATCCGAGGTTTCAGGCATTTTCAGACCTGCATTTACAGGCTCGACTGACGGGCTGTTAAGAGTAAGAGGCCGTTACCTGTGGCTGAAGCTGGAATTTCTGGTACCGCAGCCCGAAGACTTCTGCCTGCGGAAGATCAAGCTGCTGATGGCAGATGAAAAGATTATTCAGTACCTTCCTGAGATATATCGGGACGGTAAAAAAGAGCATGATTTCTTTCAGCGATTTATGGAAATATTCGACAGTATTTTCTTTGACATAGAAGAAAGTGTGAACAGGATCAGTGAAGAGCTCGACTATACCACTGCAGGAGGGGAAATGCTCCGGTATCTGGCAAGCTGGGTTTGTATCCAGGATGCGCATGGGCTGGGGGATGATGAGCTAAGGGAACGTATTTCGAGCATTATGCCCGAGTATTCGGCCATTGGAACGAAGCCGGGTCTTGAAAGCTTTATTGAGCGCGAACTGGGGGTGCGCCCCAAAATCATTGAGTATTTTAATTATAAACAGATGCTTTATGAGGGCAGGGATCGGGAGATATTTAAAGAGCTGTTCGGAACAAATCCCTATAAATTTTTTATTTTACTTCCTGAGGATGCTTTTAATAAAGTGAGGAATGTCAATAGCTTTCTCAGAAAGATTAATAGCAATATCCCGGCCCATACCGAAGCGGAAATAATCCGTCTGAAGCAGGGTACCATCCTCGGCAAGCATACGTATCTGGGGGTAAATTCCATGGTTGGTGAGTATGACTACGGAAGTGTGGATGAAAATAAGTCAATATCTTACGATACCTTAATAGGAGGAGACAATAATGAAGAATAAGAACCTTTTTCCATTGGAGCGCAACCGGTATTATCATGGTAAAATGCTGACGGCAAGAGACTTTGAGACGGAGCAGAAGTATTTTAACGATAAGAGGCGTCTGCTGAACCGCTGTGTGCTGGGGGCCGGAGTTGTTTGCGGACTGGGTGTTTACCGCAATGACGATACTTCCCTGTCAATAGAAACAGGCCTTGCATTGGATTATTCAGGCAGGGAGATAACAATAACCTCTCCGATCATAAGGAAGCTTCAGATGATCGATGGCTTTGAGAACCTGAAGGGGCATGAGCAGGCTTTCCTTTGCCTCGAGTATGAGGAACAGATGAGGGAGCCGGTAAACAGTATTGGCGCGGCAGATAGCGAAAGTCAGCAGTATAATAAAGTAGAAGAAAGCTTCAGGATTTACCTTGATACTTCTGAGCCGGATATCGATACTCTCTTTGGGGAGTCTGGGAAAAACAATGTCCAGACGCTCTATTCAGGCAGAGGGCTGCATATCTATCTGGTAGTGCCTGCCGTCGCTATGGCAAATCAGGAGTTTCCTGCAAAATTTGTTGTGGTAAAGGGATCAGGATTGCCGCCGGTATCCTTTACATATTCATTCAGGTCAGAATATATCAAAAGCGGGGACAGTGATACCATCAAGCTCGAGTATAATGAGGATAAAAACTCAGTCAGTGACATCAATATCCTCCATTATCCATTGATGACCGCTGCCATATCGGACATGCAGGTGCCATTCGGAAAGGGGAATGCAACTCTCAGCCTTGGTATGGGTGATATCACCGACCAGGTGGAGCTGCCCCTCAGGCAGGAGATATACCTGTGCGCAAGTCCCTCAAGCTATGAGCAGATGGTAGATATACAGCTGAGCAGTCTGGATAAACATATGTCCGGCGGCGAGACACCTATTTATCTTGCTAAAATCGATTATATCAGTGCAGGGAGCACGCACCTTCTCAGAAAGATCACAGCGCTTCCCTTTGCACAGAGAATATCCGGAGGCCCCGTAAGCAAGGAGGCCGGACAAACAGTAAATACGGTTTCAGACGGTGTGGCTCCAAAAGTGACAACGGATGTTCAGCTGCTGAAATACTGGCAGAAGCCTGAGGTATCCGTAAAATATAATCCCGGTAAGAGGACCATGAATTTTCACTTCGGGCTGCCTTCCTCCGAAGCATATGACTATGCAACTTCCTCCGGCGTTGTAGATGTTCCGCTGTCAGGTGCGATCCGTGTAAATGCCAGGTTTGTCTCCGATGAGGTGCCCCACAACCTTGGGATTGGTAATGTTAGCCTGAGCTTCGCCGCAGAATTCGGGGATAACGAAGGTAGAAAGCTCTTATTTGGAAATGGGGAGGTATTCAGTTCGAAAAATGAAGGAAAGGATGTCCCCAAGGTTGAGATAGCAGGGATCCTTTATCCGGATACAGGTACGTTCCGAATCGGAGTTCGTTGTCTGGATCATGTGGAAGGACATATATTAAAGGTACGGTGGTTTGCTTATAAGGCAACGAGGGATACCGCTGACATGCGCACTAAAGAAATTGTCAGCGTAAAGATCAATCCGGAAATCCATAAAATGAAGGTGCTGGAAAGAATGCACTTTGAGGCCGAGGTCTCCGGAACCGCAGACAAGGGAGTTACCTGGAGCGTGCAGGATGCGGAAGGCGGCAAGATCGATCAGAACGGACTGTATCAGGCGCCTAGCAAGCCCGGAACCTATGAAATAGTGGCGGAAAGCACAGCGGATCCCGAAATAAGGATTAGTGCGTTTATTATCGTAGATATGTAATTAAGTATAATTATAGAATTATGTTTTGGAGGTAAACATGGGTACCCTAATTCAGGGGGGTAAATATCAGGTGCTTGAAGTGATGGAAGAACAGGACGGCTACAAAGCCTGCCTGTGTATTGACGTGGAAACAAATAACCACTATAGGCCGATGATATTTAATATCTACGAAAAATCTGAAGACATTAAGCGGCTTCTACCTGTGTTTTACGATATTGACCGCGGACAGTGCACGGATTTTGTACATGTCATGTCAGGAAAGCACTATATCACGGCAGCTTTTGAGCATCATCAGGGTGAAGGGCTTCGGGATTTTTTCAGCAGGATGGATAAGTATGACTTTGAGATGCGCTGCAGTTATGCGTATTTGCTGCTGGAACAATGCCTTATACTTGACGCGGTTGATGATTTTATTGCATATGCGTGTCTTGAGCCAGTAAATATCGTTGTTTCAGAAAAGCTTCAGAAAGTGATGATCAATTATATGATTCGTCCTCAGAGGAATGATGGCGAGTCCAAAGGGAAAAAGCTGGCGGTTCTTCTGGAGTGTATATTTGTGGACAACCGATATGTTCCGCAGCTGCTCTGGGAGTATATAGGGAGTTTAAGGGAAAACGAAGGTCTGAGCATTGCTGCAGCCTTTTCACGCTGGAAGGAAATCGGGGCGCAATTACTGAAGGAGCACAGAGATTTAAAGAAGGAAGCTTTGATCGCATATCTTTTTCGGCGGCTAAAGCGTGCTTTTATGAGAAAAGGATAAGAATTTATTTTTTTCAGTTCGGGGGTATGAGATTGTTGAAAAAAGTTGTGAGCCTGTTCATTATACTTGCGGCAATTGCTTCTTTTGTATTCTTGTTTTTTGCCAGGGATCTGATTTCGGATCTTTTTATTCAGACAAAAGGCAGGAACATCATTGAATATGCCCACGGTGTGGATCGCAGCGGCAATATCCATTATGTCAAAAAGGAGCAGGGGAAATCCTATCTCGTCAGCCTGGATTCTACGGGACGACAGTCTTACAAAAAGGATCTGTCGGATATTGTTATGGAACGATGTGTTTTTGACAGTATTTTTATCGATCAGGATAAGACGCTGTTCCTTACTGCTTACGGACTGACTTCTGACTTTTCACAGATTTCGCAGGTCGGCATATATATGTTCAGGGACGATGGCAGCTTCGTGAAACAGATATTTAAAAATAATATACAACAAAATTATAACAGTAAATTCCGCCTCATTTCTGCAATGAGCGATGATAATACTTATGTTTATTTCGGATTTTTAAATGATGACTCCATTGATATCTTTACATATGAAAAGGGTACTGATGAACCTGCTAAGAAGACCGGCGGATATTCCATATCAGGAGTTTCCGACAAAATCAACGCCTCTTATGTACTGCCCTCAGGGACGGCCATTCTCAGCCTGGAAGGCGGAACGCTGCTGAAGAAGTCATCCGGAGCAGATACATCCTATCAGTTCGGCGCAGAAGAAAAGATTATTGTTGATCGATTCTGGTTTGCGGGCAACCAGTACTACTTCCGTGACGCAGTGAGCGGCAATATCTATATTTCATCCGCATTGGAGCTGGATCCGTCAGTGGTCATGAAAGGCAGCAAGGTCATTTCCGATGTAGATGGCGTCACCTTTAAACACCTTGATCCCGTAACAGTAGGGAATACAGGTAACGTCATGGGAATTCTGAATGATGGCGACATTAACCGCATTTTCCTTGGAGGGTTTGCCTTCCTTCCTGAAATCGGGAAAACGGATGCATCCGACAGGAACGATCTGATGTCATGGTTTATGCTGGCGGGATTGATCGCAGGCGTTATTATCCTGTCTTTACTCGTGTGGGATTTTTACTGCAGCATTTTACATATGAAGCTTTCAATATTGCTCAGGCAAGCCTTGCTGGTTATTTTGGTCATTTTTCTGGCTTTGTACACGCTCACAAGCCGGATTATCGTTCCGCAATCCGAAGAGATGATTGGTTCGATACACCTTACAGGGCAGATAAGGGCGGGGCAGATGTTTATTGGCGCTTTTAAAGGTTCCGTGACGGATCTGGGAGCTAAAGAGTTGGATTTGGAACGAGCCGGGAGCTTCTTTGACCGGTTTGGGAGAAATCTTTCAAATTCGCAGAATATTGCCAGTATCAGCCTTTTTGTCAAGGAGGGGGGACAATACTGCGCCGCAGCCTCCACTGACCGGTATGAGGAAGGCTTTCCTGCAGCGCTGCTGGGTTATGGCAAGGAATTTACTGATACTCTTGATAAGGCAGAGGAGAATGCGATCCATTCCTTTGAGATCATGACGCAAAGAGGTAAGGAGCTATGCCTGCTTTTACCCACGGGAATGACATTTGACGGATCGCCTGTGACGCTTGGCATGACTGCGGGACTGGACATCCTTGATAATAGCATCTCCGGTATGACTGACGGAGTAACCGGCTACATGAAGCTCATTGGCCTGGTTTTGGTACTGCTTGTAATGATTGTTGAGTATTTTACCGTCTTTCAAGTCAGAAAATTGAAAAAGGGTGTTGATAGGATTGCGGAGGGCAATTATGGGAGGGATATCAATGTACGTTCAGGGGATGAAATTGAAGATCTGTCCAGGTCAATCCAGGCATTGTCCGTCAGCATGCTGAACTCCACCAACAGTCTGAATAGGCTCAATGCTTCTTATCATAGGTTTGTGCCCCAAAGATTCCTCGAAATACTGGGTGAGACTCATATTGAAAATGTGGGAAAGCAATCGCAGGCGCATAAGGATAATGTGGCGATGCTGTTTCTGCGTTTCCGCTTCTTAACCAGTATGGGAGTTGAGAGCGAAGAGATCTTTGCAAATATAAACGATGTTTTTGAGAGCGTTGTGCCCGTGGTCAGCAAGAGTAAGGGCACTGTGTATGACTTTCTTCCCGATGGCTTCAATGCAATATATGAGGGCGGAGCTGAGGAAGTCCTGCGGTCGGCATTGAGAATTCGCGAGGCTCTTGGAGCTTTGAACAGACAAAGGAAAAGCAAAGGACTCGGTGAGGTGGATATACGGATTTTTATTTCCAAAGGGAATATATTGCTGGGATTTATCGGAGAGGAAAAGCGTATGGAGCCGACGGCCATATCTGCTGAGGCGCAAAAGGCGGAACCCATGGAACGGATTTGCTTTGACAGCGATATTTATATTGCATGCACCCGGGAGATACTGGAGGAACTGCCGCAGGGCGTATATCGCAGCAGGAAAATAGGCGAGGTTATGATACAGGATGAAAAGGTGGAGGTTTTTGACCTGTACGACAGCGACCCCTATGCAGTGTTGAAAACGAAGGAGGTTCACGCACAGCGTTTTGAAATGGGCGTCAATCTCTTTATTAAGGGTGACTATGCAAATGCACGAAATATGTTTATGGATATTATAAAATATTCCTCAGAGGATGGTACGGCCCGTAATTATATGTATATTGCCGAGCACAACCTGCGTTCGGACCATAAACAAATTACCTATACAACGATCCGCGAGTTGGAGAGAATGCGCTGATAAGGAGGTTTAAATGTTTATAAAGCTGCTTTTGAGAAATCTGCAAATGATATTCCGAACACTGAAAAGTGTATTTTTGCGGCCATTTGTAATTATAAAATACAAGATTTCCAGCATGACCAATATCAGCAAATTGCTGAATAAGATCCCCAAATTCTTCGTCTCCCTGGTGGCCAAGCTCAGGGTAAAGCCCGAGAAACGAGAGGATTATGTTGACGCAGGCTCTGTATTTGTCGCCAAGTCTCTGCTTGTGATACTAATAATTATTATTATTGGAATACCGCTGCTTATTTATTATTTCGCATGGCCATGGTTTGTCAGCCTTGCCTTAACTGCTGACTTTTATGCGGCGCAGACGGAGCTTGATACATATAGCGGAAAGGTCCGGATTTATTATGAGCAGGAGATGGAAAATCTTCAATTTGAGGGGCGGCTCAAGGACGGCGAACGTATCGAGCATGGAAAGGAGTACTTTCTCAATGGCATGCTGAAGTATTCAGGCAGCTTCGCACAGGACGAATATGACGGAAAGGGTACCTTGTATTCCGAGGATGGCGCACAGATATACAAGGGGGACTTTAAGAATGGAAAATATGATGGTACAGGAGAGCTTTCCGTTTCAGAGGGAACAGTCTACAAGGGTGATTTTGCAGGAGGGATCCGCTCGGGGAAGGGACAGATACTGGAAGATGGCAAGCTTTCCTATGAAGGCGGAATGCTGGATGACAAAAAGGCCGGGGTCGGAAAGCTGTATTATCCGGGAGGTACTGTTGCCTATTCCGGCGGCTTTGCGGAGGATAACTTCGAAGGGGATGGCATTGAGTATTATGAAAGCGGAAATGAGAGGTTCGGCGGAACCTTCAAAGCAGGCTTGTACTCCGGTAAAGGCGTCTTATACTATCAAAATGGCGGGAAACTTTACGAGGGTGATTTTGAGAGAGGGCAATTCAGCGGCGAGGGCCGTTACTACGGCGAGGACGGAGCGTTAGTGTATTCCGGCACATTTGCAGACGGCCTGTATGACGCAGAAGGCAAGTTGATTTATGTAAGGGATTCCATGTGGTATGAGGGAGCTTTTATGGCAGGGAAGGCCAGCGGAGACGGGAAGCTGTTTAAGAACGGAGCGCTGTACTATGAAGGCGGATTTGTTGACGGCTGCATGTCGGGCACAGGGACTCTGACTGATACGGTGTCAGGTCTGACCTATACCGGAGCTTTTATAAATGATGATATTGAATACGGGAGCTTGTTCAGCATGCCTGTTTCCGATATATATGCGGCTTTCCCGAAAGGGCTGGAGGAGGATACCTCTAACGAGAATTACTTTGTACTTTACAATCAGGGCTTTGGCCTGGTATTGAAGCTTGCTTATGCCACCGATACAGAACCGGCAAAGCTTACGGCTGTTTATAAGCTGCCTTCAAGGGACGGTTCTGCGGTACGCCGTGACATGAAGGCGCCGGAACTTCCCGGCACCTATGAGATCGGCAAAACGGGCGAGGGCCGGATCGACAATGCTGCAGTACAATATTTAAAAATAGAGCAAGGCAAATTGAAATACAGCCAGGCTATATATGATGGCTACAGCATTTATCTGCGGACTTCGCCGCAAACAGACGAGGTGCTGCTGACGGAATATTACCCCGGGCCAGAACAGCTTAATGGTGCGGGCGGACAGGGTAAAACGGCTGTGTTGGGGGGAGAACCGGCGGAGTATTACGCGATCTATTTTGATGAACTTGGACTTGATATTCTGGACTTCAGCAGCCTTGGATTTAATCAGTAAGCATGGGAGGATGGCTTTATGAAGAGAAAATTTATACGGATCGTGCTCCCCGGATTGCTGATGATGCTTCTGACAAACGCAGGGTACGCGGATCCCATACAGTTAGAGCTTGTTACACTGGAGCAGGCAGTTGCGGCTGCCCGGGCAGTGAGCTTCCAGACGGGGGATATTTCATCCGGAGGGGATAAGGAGCCCGCAGAAGGTGTGGAAACAGCGGAGGAGGGAGCGGAAACAGAGCCGGAAGCACCGGCAATAGATGTTTCAAGGGCAAATGAGACAGCGTTGAAAGTTGCCCTTACAGTCATCGACCTGGATTTTGCACATAAAAAGCTTCAATATCTGGAGTCCAGGCAGGAAGTGCTGCAGCTGGCTGCGGATAAGGCGGACAAGGATTTCAGGACGGGGAAGATCGATGCCGGAACCCGTGACGAATATAAAAAAGAAGCAGTGCGAAACAGCTTTGATTTGAATCATTATAAAATGCAAGTCGAAAACGGAGAGAAGAGTTTTAAAAGAATAACAGGATTGGGTATCTCAAAGGACTTTCAATACGATAAGGCCTACCTTATAGCTGATGCGGGGAAATTGTCCTTGCCCGCGTCTTCGGAGCAGAGCGGGGAAGTGGCCGAAATTGAAAAAAAGCTTAGCGAGGCGCTCGCAGCTTACAGTGAGCTTGGAACTTTTATCCTGAACTTTATTGACGCGGCGGAAAAGCTGGAAGCGGCTCAAAAGGATTTTGAAACAGGTAAGACGGACAAAGAGCTGCTGGAGCTGCTGAGTGCGGATAAGGAAAAGTTGAAAATAGATGCGCTGGAAGGAAAAGCTGTTTATTCGAAGCTTTTATATGAATTGGATTGTCTGCTTCAAGGCTATATATCCGCAGACATAAAGAAAATTGAAAAACCGATATTTTTGCAGCAGGAGTGAAAGGAGGCTTGCCCATGGGAGATTACAACGCTATTTATGAAGCGGGTCAATCGCTTGTCGAGCTATTGAAGAAGGAAATGACGCCGTTGCCTGTAAACAGTCCGGAGGCGATCGGGCTATGTACGCCGCATGAGCCGGAAGACTTTCAACTGACGGTATGGATTTATAATATTGAGGAATACAATGATTCGGGGTTAAATTCAGGCTTTGTTGCGGATCCGGCAAATCCGCAGCAGGAAAGGTATGTGCCCATGCAGCTTCGGTGTCATACGCTTATATCCGCTCATTCAAAAGCGCCGATACAGAGCAGGCTTACCGATGAGTACAGGATTATCGGGCGCGCTTTGCAGATCATAAGGGACAACCCTGTTATCCCTGCAAACCTGCTGGTCGGCTCTCTTGCCAATAACAGCGAAGCCGTACAGCTTCAGTATTCCAAGCTGAACAATGATGAGCTCAGCAAGATCTGGAACAATGCAAATAAGGCTATTAAACCTTCCTTTGGGATGTATATTTCCACTGTGGCCATTGAATCCAACAGAGTAAGGCCCATGGGCGCCAGAGTGGGCAGCGCAGTTATTGATATTACGCAGAAGAGGTAAATGCCGATGGAAACACACATATCCGTAATATTTCAAATAGTGGACAGGCTCAGAAGAAGGCCTCTGCTTGCTCCGGAGGTAAGAATACTGGCAAATGGCCAGCCGGTTCGACCCCTGTATAAGTCCGGAGGGTATTTTATATTTACAGATATGGCAGCGGGAGAGGCCTGCTTTGAGATAATTTCTCCTGTTTTTCAGAAGGAAGCGGTATCGGTATCGATTCCGGAACCGGGCAGTGGGTACATTCTCCGGCATCTGCTAATGAACCCGTCTACGGCATATCCTTTTGAAAGCTCAGTTACAACAATAGCCGGAAGGTTGCTGACAAAGAAGATCCCGCTGGCTGCTCATCAATTTCATGTGATACCCGGTGACGGAGGAGAAGTCATGAAGATCGCCGAGGATAAGGCTGAAGCCGGAAATTGCCGTATTAAGCTTTTCATAACGGTGCCCGAACGTCAGTTGTACTTTCCGGGACTATACATCATCAAGGACAGAGAAGAGGCAAAGCGGGAGGTATGTCTGATTACCGGAAGAGGTGATCAGGAGGGGACATTTACCCTTGAAAAGGGAATGAAGTACAGCCATGCCAGGGGCACTTCCCTGGTAGGTGTCATTGAATGCACAACGAATTCAGACGGAAAATTCTTTACCGCACTTCAGGATCTGAAGGCTGGGAAGGCAGATCTGGACTTTCTCATCAGGACTGAAGGCGGCAGAAGTATCAAAAAGACGGTCGAAATTGAAACAAACCGGAGAAATAACCTGGCAGATATTGAGATTTGAACAAGGAGTATGGGGCTCGTCCCCATTAAAAATTGAGAGGAAGATGAATTTATGGGAATGCTGGTCGCTAATAATGCATTGTGCAAATGCTCCTTTGGAATGATTCCGGTACCGCTTGTGGCATCATGTGCGCCAACAGTAAACGCTGTTAACCAACCGGCAGCTACGATCATGGATTTGCCGAAGCTGCCCTTCGGCATGTGCACCTCCATGGCTAATCCTTCCGTAGCGTCGGCTACTGCGGCAGCTTTGGGAGTATTGACGCCCATGCCGTGCACGCCAATGGTAACCGCGCCGTGGGTACCGGGGTCACCGACTGTAATGGTTTGCAATAAGCCTGCGCTGAACAATTCCAGCAAGGCCATATGCAACTTTGGAGGTATTATTGAAATCATCATGACGCCTGCAGTGACAGTACAGGTGCCGTAAATAAGGCTTTACAGGAGAAAAGGATGGCAGTGAAAATCAAAGCGCTTTTTGTCCTGCTCCTTCTGGCAGCCATTTCATTGGTAATGTACAACTCAGTGAATATTAAGGATCGATCCATCCGGGAGTTGTATGAGGAAGTGACCTTTATGCGTATTACCATTGAGGCAAGGCAATACATAAACCAGATTGAGTATGGTATAAAAAACGGAAGACAATTGGATAATTTCTACAATATGCATGAGACTCTGAAGGGAGTTCAGGGGTGTTCTTCCTATATGGAGGGTGCATATGTCGTCTCGGCTGAAGCCAAGCTTTTATATCAAAGCGGCTTAAAGGCGGATGGTCTAAGCCTTATGATTCCGCAGCAGCAAACGGCCTTCGGCGACAGGTTGTATACCACGGCAGAGGATGTCGGCCATTTTCTGCTCATAACTCCAATAAAGAATGGAAGCGGGCGGACGGAAGGATATCTGATAATGTGCATCGCAAAGAATGCTGTAAGCAATGCTGTCTCGGATTATAACAGGCAGAACAGGGTTCAGTCCGTTGTTATTGCCCTTGAGGTATTAGGGATTGCTTTATTTTTAATTAAAAGGGTTCGGACGGGCGGAAAAAGAAAACTGGCCTTCCGGTTAATGCTGGTGCTTTCAATAGCGGTTACATTTTCGGCTGTTCTGGATTCAGGAATGGTTTTTGCACGGTTCTATCAGGTTGTAGACGACACCACACGTCAGGCTGCCAACAAAATGGCGCAGGCACTTCAAAGCGATGTTGATTCGGTCATTGCAAAGGGTGTCTCTCCTGAAAGAATCTATGATCTGAACGGATGGCTTGCACAAAACAGCAGTGAGCTTACCATTGTAACCTCACTTACACTGGACAGAAACAACAAGGTTACGGCGAATGTCTCACAAACATACATCAGCAGTTTCTTTAACAGGCTTCTGATGCGCACGGCTTTACTGATACTCATATGTGCGCTTTGCTCGCTGGCTGCCTGTGGATTGGCAGCGCTGCCTGGCAAAACCGGAGGGAGATTTAGAAAAACTGCCAATGGGAAAGGAGTTGTTCATGCTTAGTTATACGTCCACATTGTCCGTCGCTCGGATATTGGCTCAAAGACCGGAATATAATGCGCCTCTTCTTAATGTGATGGAAAGAAGCTGCCAGCAGGATGTCATGATGATCGGGGATTCTGTTCGTATACGAGACGCACTAAGCGGAACTTACATGTTTTCTGTCGGCTCCTTGTCCGAGCTATACCAATTGATGGATGATATAATGGATGAATTGGACACCTTTTTAGTTAATAATGCAGATTATAAAAATGAAATATCGATGAAGCTCCCGAAAGCAGTTATTTGTGAATTTAACTGCTATATGCTTCAAAAGAAGGATTGCATCCAAAGCACAGAAAGAATAGAAGGTGTTGAGACCACATCACTGGATCTGGGATGGCTGGACTTTATTCTAGAAAAATATAGAGACCGGGAGTTTGGAAATGAGCTTTATATTACAGACAGAATATTGAATGGACCCGGACTGGGACTGCTAGTTCAAGGGGAAAAGGCAGCCTTTGTCTTGCAGCATAAGGATGGAGAATCAGGACCTTTGGTAGTGGATTCAAGGGCTAGGGGAATGGGGCTGGGAAGCTATCTCCTTAAAAGCTTCAACAGGCTTCTTTTTAAAAGCAACGATACCCTGTATGGCTTTGTAAAGCCTGAGAACAAGGCCTCGGCCCATATGATGCTGAACAGTGGTTATAAATTAACGCAGAATAACGTCATATGGGTTTACCGAATGAAGAATGGCACTTTGTATTTGCCGTAGAATAAATCACATTAGACAGGTGGGGATGGTATGAACAGAATAAAACTTCAATTCATAATGATCATAGCATTGGCTGTGATAATGATTACCGCTGCGACCGGCTGTGAAAGCCTGATAGAGGCGGAAGCGGACCAGGTGCAGTTGCAGAGTGTGGATGTATCTGCAAGAGCGGCAAAGCAGGGCAGATTCCCATCTTCTCCGGTCCTAAAGCCGGGAGCCGGAAAGTTCCGGATTGCCTATGTGGATATTGATGAGTATCCCGCAACGGGCAGCATGCTGTACTATGTACTGGAAAGCTTGAAGCAGGGCGGATGGATCCAGTATGATACACTGCCTGTTGATCAGGAAAATGTGGATGCCAAGGTGCTGGTGGACTGGCTTTCAAAGCGCGATCTGGGCCCTTATATTGAGTTTGTGGGTTCAGCTAACTATTATCTTGCCTATGAGGGTGAGGAAGCGGTTGGTAACAGTCTGAAGGAACACGTGAAAAACAGAGACATTGATCTGATTTTTGCCATGGGTACCTGGCCCGGTAAATTTGTAAAAAGTCTTGAGCTTGATATGCCATTAATGGTCTATGGAAGCGTGGATCCGATTGGCGCAGGGATCGTACAATCCGCAGAAGATTCCGGCGACGACAATATATGGGCACAGGTTGACCCCTCGGCGTTTAAGAGGCAGCTTCAGTTTTATTATGATACATTGCCATTTAAAAATATTGGGATGGTGTATAACGATGAGATTGTAGCATCCATCCCTGATTATGAAAATACAGCTATGGCTAATGGATTCGCTATTACAAAGGTAAAAATAGATAAGCTTGAGAGTAAAGAACAGGAGGATCAGGACCGCTATTATTCCAACCTGAAGGAAATTTACAGAGATCTCATTGAACAGAAGAAAATTGACGCTTATTTAATCAATACCGATGTCATTACGGATGATTCAAGGATGAATGAGCTGTTTGAATTGTTTACTGTTAAAAAAATCCCGATTTTCGTGCAGGTAGGAGACAACTACATAAAAAATGGCGCTTTTATGCAGATATCTCCAAGGGACTACAAAGGCCTGGGAGCATTTGTTGCCGACAGCATTGGCGCATTATTTAACGGTGCTAAGCTAAGGGATCTGCCGCAGGAGTATATCAGCTCTCCCTATCTGAGCCTGAACCTGGAAGCTGCTGAGAGGATCGGCTTCACACCAAGCTTTGAAATGCTGCTGTCCAGCGAATATATATATACCGGAGAGAGTAAACAGGAGGGATCATGATGAATACATATTATAAAAAATCACGTTCAAAAACTCCAGATGCCGAAAGAAATGACGCACAGCCCATTCAAGGGAATATAAACCGGGAGGATATCGGTAACCAGGCAACGCTGAAAATGATGGAGGCAGCAAAAAGGTTTGATGCGAATCATGGTACTGAGCTGAACATGCCTGAAGAATTGAAGGCGCGTATGGAAAATCACTTTGGCATGAGTCTTTCCGGCATTAAGCTGCGCGAGTCTTCCCAGGTGAGAGACATGGGAACTACTGCTGTGGCCAGGGGCGATACGGTCAGCTTTGCACCGGGAGTCTACAACCCTGATACCCGCATTGGCCGTGAACTCATCGGACATGAGATAGCCCACATAGTACAGCAGTCTTCGGGAAAAGCAGAGGCTAATTTACCGGGCGCCGATATATCATTGGATCAAGGTCTGGAGCATGCTGCCGATCATGAAGGCTCGATGGCGGTAATGGACACCGGCAGTGTTATGGAGACGGCGCAGCCGATTATGCCGCTGGTCGCTCTGGCACCTGAAGGTGCGCCGATGCAGGGAAAGAACTGGCTCAGGAGTCTGTGGGGGTATATTACAGGTAAAGACAAGAAGGAGGAAATCAGGACCCGCGATAGAGCGGTAACAATGATATCCGGAAGGCCTCCGATTCTTGAGACGGCTGAGGATAAAGCACCGTCAAGTCCTGAAACTGAGATGAAAGAGCCGACACCACTGCCGCAGCTGCTTTCTGATACTGAGACTGAAGCGCCGCCGCCGATTCCGGAGGCTGAGCCTGATATTGCGCCGCCGCCGCCACCTCCTGAGTCAGAGCTGGATATACCACCGCCACCGCCTCCTGAGTCAGAGCTGGATATACCACCACCACCGCTTCCTGAATCGGAGCTGGATATACCGCCACCACCAATCCCAGAGGCAGAGGCAGAATCGACGACGACAACCACCACCGCTGCCCCGGAACAAGCTGCCGAGACAACTGATGCGTCAGGCAGTGCATCTTCAAGGAGCGTGAGCAGCGTGGGTCTCCCGACAGGCGGAAAGGTTTGGAAAGACGCCGGACAGTATATTAAATCCAGGGATAGGGAATTTGCAAATATTATAGACTTGTTAAATTCTTTCCACCATACTATTGATACGGTGAGACTTCCAGCCGTCCCAGCGCAGGATGCTGATAAAACAAGTTTTCTTCAGCGAATCGGGGAAGCAAATACCATTGTCATGAATACTTACAACGAGGCCCTTGACGCCTTGCTGAAATATTCAACAGCACATAGTAACGACAAGGACAGAAACAAGAGCACCCTTGCAACGTATGCCGTTCAGTATTACATGATAGGTGATGCTGAAAAAATCCGGACTCAGAGTATTTATGATGCAATGCAAAGAGCGGTATCTTCAGAATCTCCCACAGGAGGTCAGGCTGACTTCAATGAGCTTGCAGGTAAAACATACCGTGAGGCCATTAGTAGTATGGGCGTATTTGTCAGCAGGGCAAAGCCAATTAAGCAGATGTCAGGCGGCATTAATACAGTTGACTTTGTGTCAACCGGAGAGAACCGCGTCGGAGTTTTGAAAAGGGGTCAGAGAGAGTTATTCTTATCAGAGACAGAGAGCGGACTAATTCAATCTATGTTATTCGGTCCGCTCAAAAATGAATTAGGCAAAATCAAAGCCAGGAGTTTTGAGAGCTTAGTCGAAGAATATGGATTTGAAGGCGCCCGAGTATTAGTTAAGTATAGGGACATGTCTCGTGAGCAAATAATGAAGGCAGCACAATCTATGTCTACATCAGAAGATGTTTATAGAGGTAGATTGGGGAAGGAGACAAATTATTCTGATCAGGGAAATTACGCCTCGGCTCATGAAGTCATAGATGCGAACACTTCCCAGAGGGATGTGGCAGTATCCAGAATCAATAAGCTTTTAGGGTTTGATATTATTACTGAAACCGAATTTGCACAAACAGAGGACAGGACAAAATCTTCCGTCGGAAAAAAAGCAGTAGGGGAGCAAGCAGGAAATTTTGTCTATTATGTAGGTGCCGGAAACGCAGGTGCTGCTGGAGTACTTGCGACGTTACAGGCCATTAGCGAGTATTGTAAAGCCAGGGCAAGTATCTCTGAAAATAGTGCTTTAGGGGAAGAAGAAAAGGAAAGGGCGCTCGCGTCAACAAGTATAAATACATCATCAGCACAAGCAATTGACCTGGGTAGAGCCGGGAATGCTCTGCAAATGATAAAGCTGTCTGTTATTGACATGATAGTAGGTCATGTTGACAGACATGTGGGTAATTATATGGTTCAGCCCGGAGAGGATGGAATCATGACGATGAGAGGAATAGACAATGATACGGCTTTTGGATTGTTTGACGATATTTCCGGAGATAGCGAGGAAAGAAAAAAAGTAGACAAATCCAGGCTTACGCCGTTTCTTAGCGACACGCTTCCCTTTGTGCCTAGATCTATTTATGAGAGTGTGAATAGAGTTGATTCATCAATGATCAGAGGCGCGCTTGCAGGACTTTTATCGGATGAAGAAATCCTGTTTACCGAAAGCCGTTTTGATAAGGTTAAGGCACATATGGAACAGCTTGCCTCACAGAACAAGATTAAAGAGCCAAATGAGCAGGATGTCGCTGAACTTGCACGCCCTAAGGATTCAAGGTATGCACGAACTAATTATATGAGTGAGCTGTTATATGGTCAGGGGGAAATCGAAAGAAGCCTATCGAAAGACATCGACGGTGTATTTAAGAATTCCGGGTTTGCAAATGTTGAAGAAATGAAGCAAGCCGTACAAAGCCTGCAAGTAAATGGCATCGACCCAATAGAGCTTGTCAGAACCAAGAAGGCTTTTACTAAGGACATTGTCAGAGATGCATTGTCAGCCAGGCAAAGAAGCGCAACGATCTGAGCGCAGCAGCGCATCAATTAGAGCGAAGCAGCAGGGCAAAATGAATGAGGGGATGGTTCCATGATAAAATCAGGTGCAAAACGAAAATGGCTCATATTAGTTTTTACGATTCTGATTCTGGCTGCTTCTCTTTTCGTGTGGTGGATGAGCTCATCAAACTTTAAGGGAAGCTATAAGGAGATAAAGCAGCAATATTACAGCGTGGTAGCAGATCAGGTGGTAAATGAGCTGGAGGCTTCCATTAAGTATGGTAAAAGCCTGGATTCGTTCTACAACATCAGCGGAATTTTTGAGAAGCTGACCACTCTGCTGCCATCCCATATAAAGGCGGCTATTACTCGAAGCAGCGGTGAAATCCTTTATACATCCTTTGACAACGAAACGGATAAGAATGGTTACATTCGCGTTCTCCAGAATTCAAATATCTCCGCGAAGCTCAAGAGCATCACAGAAAATCAGACATATGCGGTAATTGAGCAGGATAACTATGATATAATGATCCTGCCAATATATGACAAAGGTGGCGACACAATCGGCAGCTTTACGTTGATGTATCCTGCAGCTGCAATTAATTCCGAACTGGAGCCGCAGCGCATGGAAAACCTGAAGATTTCTCTTCTTGTCTTAATCATTCCGGTATTGCTGTTATTCCTTTTTTTCTGTTTTATTCCGATGCCGGAGGAAGAGGAGAAGGGTGCGAAGGAGAATGCACAAGAAGCCTCTGATGAGAATGCTCAGGAAGATTCCAAAAAGGATGGCGGCAGGAATAAACGCCGTAACCTCATGCTGAATGTAGTCCCTGCGCTGATTGTCATGGTGAGCATTGGCGTACAGAGCACTATTATGTATGATCAGTATAAGGTTAAGTATAAAAGTGCAATATCAGATGGCGCAAGCGGCATTCTGAACTACCTTGAGGTTTCTGTCAATACCATGCATCAGAAGGGGATACCCTATGAAAAAATGTCCGGGCTGACAGAGTATCTTACCGAAAAAGCCAAGGATACCCCTATCATTTGGAATATACGTATTTACAAGTCTATTGCGGATACGGGAGAAACTCTGAAACGGGAGAATTCCTGGGTAATTTCTGTTCCTTTGACTCATGAAGCCGATGGAGACAACACTCAGGTGGAAATCCAGATATCACAGGAGTATATGAATCAGAAAATGATGAATATGCTGCTTGTGTTCCTTGTCACTATGATTGTTGCTGCGGTTATCATATTTGAAGTAATGCGGCTTCCTGATATTCTGATGTTCCGAAGGAGCAGCAGCTTTAACACAGGATCCTTCATGCAATATGAGAAAATTACGAGTGGCATACGAATTATTAGCTTTATCATTTTTATGGGTGTATACTCAAGCATGCCTTTTTCCGCCATTCTGATGAGACAATGGAATGTAAAAATTTTCGGGCTGTCCACCGATGTGTCAGCTTCTTTGCCCATGACGCTTGAACTGCTCTCTGTTATGTTGTTCTCGATACTTTTTGCCAGGTTGTTTAAAAAGTCAGGCCAAAAGGTTCTGGTACTGTCTTCAGGAATTTGCATGATTGCGGGAAATGCTCTTTGTGCATTGGTAGCAGGACCAGGCGATATTATTCTTTTCAGAATTCTGTGCGGCGCCGGTTTTGCCGGGTTAAAGCATGGGCTCAACACAATTATCTCTTCAGGCTCCGAGGGAGAAGAGCGAACGAGCTTGAACATTGCCGGAATGAATGCGGGGTTACTTGGCGGTATTATGTGCGGAGGTTCTCTTGGCGCTGTTATTGCCAATTCCATGGGAATTTCCCTTACATATCTGTTCACAGCGGGATTACTGCTGGTGTCTATTGCTTTAGTACTATATATCATTCCATGGAAGCTGCTGAAGCAAAAAATAAAGGACGTCGCTTCCAGGGAGAAAACTGCGTCTAAAGGAATGATGCAGGTGCTTTTCAAGGGAAATGTCCTAAAGTATCTGCTTATGGTTACCCTTCCGCTGAATGTTGGATTGATGTTCATTGTGGCTTTTATCCCCGGCTATGTACAGAAGCTTGAGCTTCCGGTTATTCTTATCAGTTACGGATATCTGGTGAACGGATTGGTAGGAATCTATCTGGGGCCTGCCCTCTCCAGACTGCTTACGAAAAAAATGGGCAGAACAATGAGTGTATCATTGATGCTGGTAATGGGAGCAATTGCCATATTGATACTTGGAATACAGCCATCCATTGCCGTTATTCTGCTTTCAACAGCTTTGATGGGACTTTTTGACGGCTTTGGCTCTCCAGTGTCCATTGATTACTTTATAGAAATGCCGGAAATCAAGAAAAAAGTAGACATCTCCAGCTCTCTTGCTTTTCTGGGGGTTGTTGGAAATGCAACTCAAATGATCAGTCCGATGTTCTATGGCTGGCTGATGTTAATGTCAACCTCGGCCGATTTCAATATTCTTTTGATGCTGGGCGCTGGGTATCTTATGTTTGCATTGGTATTCCTGATTACAGGAAAGAAACAGCTTGTCAACACAAAGGCTTCAGGATAACTATGCTCTTCAGGTATTTCTAAATGCCCGGGAAATAATAGGGGGAGGCGAGGACATGCTTCTTGATGGCTATTCAATAAAGAAAAAAATGCAGGAAGACAACGATACCATCCTTTATAAGGGTTATGACAATATTGGAGGGCATTCTGTACTTATAAAGCTTCTAAAGAAGGAGTATGTCACAGCTGAAGATATTGAGTCGCTGGAGCATGAGTTTATAATAACTGAAAGTATTGCCGATAATGGCGTGCTTAAAGTATTGAAGGTCATTAACGATGGAAAGAGCGCCGGCCTTATCATGGAGGGATTTAATGGAGAAGCTCTTCAAACGCTGTTTCTAAAACAGTCATTATCGATGCGGCAATTTCTAGAAATCGCTGCCGGGATTGCCGGAGCGATGAAGCAGATTCATGACCGGGGAGTCTTGCATCGAAATATTCATCCGTTGAACGTGCTTGTCAATTTTGAGAAGAATGAAGTAAAGATAACCAATTTCAGGTCAGCGGTCTTTTTTAATGAGGTGAAGGAGGAGAGCAGGGACAAAGGCTGGCCTGAGGAGTTCCTTCCGTATATGTCCCCCGAGCAAAGCCGTCGATTGGAGGCGCGGGAGGATTCCCGCTCCGATCTTTATTCACTTGGAATCATTTTCTACAGGCTTCTTGCAGGAAAGCTCCCTTTTGAAGCAGAAAACCCTGTGGAGACAATTTATTCACATATTGCAAAAAAACCGGTTCCTCTTTTTGAGATTGATAAGACTATTCCGAAGGTCATTTCCGATATTGTAGAAAAGCTGCTGGAGAAGAAGCCGGAAGACCGTTATCAGACAGCAGAGGGCTTGAAAGCAGATATTGAAAAATGCAGGCTGCTATTGAAAATGAGTGGCGGCAATGGAGAAATAGAGGCTTTTCCTCTCGCTCAGGAGGATGTCAGCGATGAGTTGAAAATACCTCAAAAGCTTTATGGCAGGGAAAAGGAGCTGCGGGTACTGCAGGAGAGCTTTGAAGCAGCCGGAAAAGGGAGCCTTGAATTTGTAGTGCTATCCGGGTATTCCGGTATTGGAAAGAGTGCCCTGGTTCATGAATTTTTACGAATTGCGCGAAAAAGCGGAGGACGATGTGCCTATGGAAAGTTTGACCAATATAAAAGAAGTACGCCATATTCAGCATTGCTTCAGGCATTAAGCTTCATCGTTAAGAGAACCCTGGCGGAAAGTGAGGAAGAGATACTTGCGTGGAAGGATCGGATCCTTGAATGTCTGAAAGGAAATGTGCAGTTGATGATTGATATGATTCCGGAGGTTGAGAGGATCACCGGGATTCAGCCGGCTGTTTCCAGGCTCCCGCCTAAAGAGGATCAAATTCGTTTTGATACGACTTTATTAGATTTTATACAGCTTTTTGCCATAAGATCACAACCTCTTGTTCTGTTTATAGATGACCTTCAGTGGGCCGAAGCCGCCAGTCTGAAGCTACTGGAGCATCTGTCCGCCGACGTCGGAAAGAGATGCATCTTTTTAATTGCAGCATACACGGATAATGAAGCGGAGAATGAACATTTACTGAAGCTGACACTTGCGAATATAAAAAAATCGGTCAATCAAATAAAGGAAATTCAATTGAAGCCTCTTGAGTCCTGGCATATTAACACTCTATTAAGCTCGGCTCTGCACAGCTCGCCGGATATTACCATGCCGCTGGCAAAAATTTGTCATGAAAAGACCAGAGGAAACCCTTTTTTCTTAATACAATTTCTATATTCATTGAAGGATGAAGGAGTTCTCTGGTTCGACAGGGATCAAAAGAGATGGGTGTGGAATGAAAATGAGATTAATCAAAAAAGCGTGATGGAAAATGTAGTTGCGGTCATGATAAAAAAAATAGGCAAACTGCCGACGGAGACCATTGAAATATTGAAAGCGGCAGCTTGCATTAATAACAGCTTTGATGCGCAGGCCCTTTCTATTATAATGGGAAAGAGCCTTGAAAGCATTAAAAGAGACCTATACAAAGCAGTAGAGGAAGGGCTTCTGATTCTTAAGGCAGATGAGTACAGGTTTGTGCATGATCGAATTCAACAGGCGGCGTATTCTTTTCTGGAACCGGAAACGGACGGAATTATTCATCTGAAAATAGGCAGACTCCTTCTGGAGAACACTCCTGAATCCGAATTAGATGACAGAATATTTGAGATAGCCGATCATATGAATTATGCCATAGAGCTGATAACCTCCGAAGAGGATCGGCATATACTGGTTCAGCTGAATTTCAACGCAGGAAAAAGGGCTAAAGGAAGCTCTGCATATGAAAGAGCTCTGGAATATTTCCAGTTCGCACTGAGACTGCTGGAAAAGGACTGCTGGAAAAAGAGTTATCACAGTACGCTGGAGCTTTTTATTGAAGCGGCTCAGGCAGCTTATGCGTGTACTCTGTATGATCTTATGGAAACACTTGCAAAGCAGGCGATAGAGAACAGCAAGGATGTATTGGATCAGGCCAGGGCTTACGAAGTCATGATTGAAGCCTATACAATGAAAAATGATCTGAGGAAGGCAGTGGATACTGCAAGCTATGCTTTAAGATTTTTAGGTGTCAGATTGCCAAGGAATCCCAATATACTTCATGTTATACTGAGCTATTTAAAAACTCGGTACTTGCTAAGAGGTAAGACCTTTGAAGATATTATTCAGCTCGGGCCTTTGAAGGAACCAAGAAAGCTTATGGCTGTTAAAATATTAAATAGCGTTGGCGTGGCTGCGCACTCATGGTCTTTTCGTATGATTGCGTTGATTACCTTCGTTTCAACCAATTTGTGTATTAAATATGGTAATACTCAGGAGTCGCTGGTTGTTTATTCGGCTTATGGCTATATTTTGTATGGTATGATGGGAAAGGCGGAGGAAGGCTATAAATTTGGAAAGCTTGCGATGGAATTCCTGAAAAAGTTCCCGCAGCATCGATTTGAGAGTAAGGTCACTTTACTTTTCAATATGATCATACGTCATGGGATGGAGCCCCTGAAAAAAACACTTATTGATTTTCCGTCAAGCTATCTGAGCGGTTTTGCATCAGGAGATCTGCTGTCTGCAGGGAGCAACATCCTGCAGTATTTCCAGTATTCCTATTATTCAGGAAGAGAGCTGCCACAGATCATTAAAGAAGCGGAGCAGCACTGGAACGCTCTTCTGAAGACCGGACATACATCAGCCATCAATGTTGTCAGGGGAACAATGCAAACAATTTTGAACCTGAAGGGAGATAGTGCAGATCCCTGCAGACTTGCCGGTACGTATTACGACCGGGATAGAATGATTATGTCAGTTAAAGGTGCAAATGACCGTACTAATATGTTTAACTTATATCTTAATGAGATGGTTCTATTATTCTATTTCGGAAGGCAAGAGGAAGCGCTGGAAAACATCTCACTGTCTGAAGAATACCAGGATGGAGCTTGCGGAACCTTTTCAATACCGCTGATGAAGTTTTACAAGGCATTGATTCTTATGGCGAACTACAGGGCTATGCCCAGGCGTAGACGTAAGTGGGCGAAAACCGTTGTAAATCAATCGATCCGCGATTTGCAAAAGCTTGTTAAAAGATCACCTGAGAATATATCAAATAAATTGTACCTGCTTCTGGCTGAGAAGGAGCGTCTTATTGGAAATAGCGTTGTGGCGGAGGGGTATTACAGTAAGTCCGTTGAACTGGCTGTTATGAATGGATTTCTACAGGAAGAAGCTTTGGCGAAAGAACTTGCGGCAGCCTTTTATATGGAAGAGGGAAGAAACGGTCGTGCAAAGAAATGTCTGGTGGACGCCTGTGAGACCTATTCCAGGTGGGGAGCCCATGCCAAAGTTCGGCATTTGATACGGAAATATCCTGATATGCTTTTAGAATACAGGCTTCAGCAGGATAATCCTTTTCTTGCAAGGAAGGACGCAGACTCTGTGAAGGGAGTATCGGATTCTCTGGATCTGCTTTCCATTATTAAATCGAGTCAGGCAATTTCAAATGCCATTATACCTGAAGATCTGTTGAAGCTGCTGATGAGTATTCTTCTGGAAAATGCCGGAGCAGAGAGAGCCGTACTTATGGTAAAAAAGCAAGGGAAACTCTTTGTGACAGCGGAAGGAACATTGGAGGATACCAGGGTCGATGTGCATCAGAGAGTGTCTGTTGAGAACTGCAGCAGTGTACCTGTCAAGCTCGTTAATTATGTAGAACGGACGGGTGAAATGATTGTTTTGCAGCAGGACGGGAATTCTGAACTGTTTGAGGGGAACGAGCTGTGGGAAGCCTGGCTTCCAAAGTCAGCCCTTTGTATGCCTATGAAAGCCAACGGTGAGCTTATTGGAATTCTATATCTGGAAAACAATTTGATTACAGGAGCATTTACTGCGGACAGGCTTCAGGTGCTGCAGCTTTTATCCTCACAGATTGCCATTTCACTGGAAAAGGCCTACCTGTACAGAGATATGGAGAAAATTATCGAGGAGCGAACATCGGAGCTGAACAATAAAAACTTTGAGCTGACCAGAATAAATGAACAGCTGGAGCTGGCAAATCAGGCGAAGAGCCAGTTTGTCGCCAACATCAGCCATGAAATCAGGACGCCGCTTCACGGAATCATGGGTATGAGCGCTCTTTTACAAAAAAGCATTAAGGGAGAAGCGGAGCAGGAGTATGTGGGGCTGATCCAGTCTTCGGCAGAGTCGTTGCTGGAAATCATTAATGATATACTTGATGTTTCTAAAATAGATGCAAACAAGCTGGAGCTTGAAGAAAAGAGCTTTAGTATGACGAAGCTTTTGAATGATGTCTGTATTCCCTTAACACATGCTGCAAAGGAAAAGAGAATAAAGCTGAGGCTTGAATTGCAGAAGGATATGCCGGACTGTTTTATAGGGGATTCGCTTCGTATCAGGCAGATTGTCAATAACCTGCTGAGCAACGCGGTTAAATTCACGGATCAGGGAGAGGTTGGAATTAAAACAAGAAAGCTATCTATGAATGGTTCGAGGGCTGAAGTAGAGTTCATCGTTTGGGATACCGGAATAGGCATTTCGGCAGAGAAGCTGGACAGTATTTTTGAAAGCTTCTCGCAGGCTGATTCCAGCATCTCAAGAAGGTATGGCGGAACAGGGCTTGGCCTGACAATTACAAAAAAGCTTGTGGAACGTATGGGTGGAAGCATTAAGGTTGACAGCACGGAGGGAACCGGAAGTATTTTCAGGTGTACTCTCCCGTTGACCGTTGCAAATATTGGCGCGGAGCTGGCTGAGGAATATAATGAATCGGCGTGTACCGTTGAGGCGCTTGCGGAAAAAAGACTTCAAGGCTTGAGGGTTGCGGTTGCGGAGGATAACCATATTGGACAGGTTTATATTAAAGGATTTCTGGAGCATTACGGCTGTGAGGTCGACGTAGCGCAGGACGGTAACGAGCTCCTGGCATTAATGAAGCAGAAAAATTTCCACTGTATCATTATGGATAAGAATATGCCGGAAATGGACGGTATAGAAGCCACTACGCAGATAAGAAAGATTGAAAAGGCCACCCGCCGTAAAATACCCATAATAGGGCTCACTGCCGCCGCAATAGAAGGCGACAGAGAAAAGCTTCTGGAGGCGGGAATGGATTACTATTTGCCAAAGCCTGTCGATCAAAGTAAACTTTTTGAGATCCTGGGCGATATAAAAGAAGCAATGTGTGGGCAAGATAATGCCATGATGAAGCAAGACGAAGATAATGAATTGCATAATGGACAGCGTGATGAGTCGGATTATGAACAGCGTGACGGGTCGCGTAGTGGGTCGTGTGATGGGCAGCGTGACGGGCCTGGCAGGATAATTAACCGGCCGGTTTTTCTGGAAGAGGCAAGGCTTTTCGGTTTGGCGCTGATGCGTGAAATCGGAGAGGAGTTTGTGCAGGAACACGATGTTAAATTGATGGAAATCAATGAGAGTCTGAAAAGGATGGACCTGAAAGCTGCGCAAAGACTGGTTCATAAGCTGGCCAGCTCGTTATCGCCATTTCATGCCGAGGAAGCCCTTGGTTGTGCAAGACATTTGGAAAATAAGCTGTCTGAAATGGAAAAAAAGCAGGGTGACCACGATATGAAAATGTTAGACGACGATTTTCAGATGCTGTCCCGTATTGTAAAAGGATTGGCTGAAGAGCTGACAGAGCTGCTGCCGGAAATGTGAGAGGCAACGCTGTGATTAAATAAGGGCTTGTCTCAAAGCAGAGAAACAATTAAATCGGAATACACCGGATATTTCCCGTCTGAGTTCAGATAAATCAATCAATACAATGATTCTTTCCCTGACTTGTCATAATGGCTCCAGTCTGTTGAATATGCTTTTATATAGTTTTTTACAGACGAAATACCGTTCGGCTTCAAATCGGAGGAAAGATGGATATCAAGCATAAGCAAAAGGTTTTTGAAAAACAAATCAATAAATTGTCTAACATTTTTTTAACTGTTTTACTCTCTATACTTGCTATCATACTTGGAGTTCAGTTCGGAAACATATGGTACAAGCTTGATGTAAAGCTGGTCAATAAAATTGATTCGGAAAGCTTTAAGAATGTGTTCAAGCTGTCCCTGCCTATCGTAGAGTCTGTATATAACAGCGGAAAATCGAGCGTTTCGTTTTCGGGAGAGGTCAAGGACCTGTTCGCTAAGGTTTTTGATTTTGATTTGGATTCTCCCACAACAATTTTGAATGCACAGTCCCCGCTTTTTTCGAATTACTATAATATCGGGCAAAAAGCCTTGCTTGCGCAGCAGAACGCGAAAGACGAGGAGGATGGCAGAACAGGTATAGGCATTGACACGGGGACAGGCCAAAATACTGATTCAGGAGATAACACCGGAACAGGTAAAGAACCCGGTGTCGTTAATCCTACAGGCGACGCAGACAATGCAGGTACGGGTGAAGGAACCGGCGCCGGGCAGACAACGGGTGATCCGGGGAAGGCAGCACAGCTGGGACAGACAACCGGCGATCCGGGACAGACAGTACAGCCGGGAGGGGCAACCGGTAATCCAGGACAGACAGTACAGCCGGGAGGGGCAACCGGTGATCCAGGACAGACAGTACAGCCTGGGGAGAGTGATAGCGGGAAGAGCGACAATCGACAGCCGGTAAGCAGTATTGCTTACGAAGAAGAGGAAGAAGAGGATGAGGATGAGAACGACAGTGATTTACTGGCTTTGGACAAAATGGTGCTCCGAAACTTTACAAAGTTCAAAATAGACATCAGCGCGTTGTTAAAGAAGCCTCTTAACCTGAATCTTTCAAAAAAAGGACCAAAAGTCTTAATTTATCATACACATACCACAGAGAGCTATGTCCTCAAGGAGTCAGACCTTGGAAAGAAGGATGTTGCAAGTTATAACTCCAATCCCAGATACAATGTGGTACGTGTCGGGGAGGAGCTGGCGCGGAATCTGAAGAAATACGGTATTGAAGTATTACATAACGGAACGGTTCATGGACCGTCCGCATACAGTGCCTCCATCAATACGGTCCGAAGCTACATGAAAAGCTACCCGTCTATTCAGGTGTTTATCGACCTTCACAGGGATGCAGTGGGATCAGAAAAGCCGAAGCTGAGAATGGTACAAAAGATTAATGGGAAGAATGCGGCTCAGATCATGTTTGTGGTGGGTGCAGACGGCGTGCTGCCCCATCCTCAATGGAAGGAAAATCTGAAATTTGTACTTAAGCTTCAACAAAAGCTGAATGAGAAATATCCCGGTCTTGCCAAACCGATATGGATCGTGGCCAAGCGTTATAATCAACAGGTTTCCAAACAGGCTATCCTGATCGAGGTGGGCGGAGACGGCAATTTGCTCAGCGAATGTCTGGAGAGCACGAAATACCTTGCAGAGGTGCTCGATGAGGTCGTGTCGGGAGAGTAACAGCTTCTTAGTGAGTCGAGGAATACTGTTATGAATTGAAAGGCCAGTAAAGAAATAAAGCAGCCCGGCTAGGAGATATAAAAGTTTTATTTGCGCTTATGAAATCGCGACTGGCAGGTAATAATAGATGAAAACAATACAGTCCAGACTCCCGGAAGGATCAGAGCAGCCTATGTCAAGCAGAGTCGAAAGGTTCCGTCAGAAGAGAATCATAAGGAAGAGAACGGTAACAGCAATATTGCTGTTCTTTTTTCTGCTGACAGGCGGCATGCTTGTGGTGGACTACGGTACAAACCATTTGGTCGAGGGTAGTGAAGGCGGTGCAATCGCCGCTGTCAAAAGCAGCGACGAAAGTATTGAGATCAAAATCATGAACCGCAGTATTTTTCTAAACAAGCAGTATATTAACCGTGATTTGAAATATCTTAAAGAAAAGCTAGACGAAATTTTCTGATATGCATTCACACTCTGCTCAATTTCTCAACAGCTTCTTCTTCTGAAGATACAAAGAAGATATCTCTTCCTTTATTGCTTTCATACATAAAGTCTTTAAGCGGCTTGCTTGTATAACCTGAATAATCTCCTACAATCGCAAACTTAAACTGATAAGTGATGAATTTTTGCAGAATTTCACCAGCAATCCTTGTACTCAAAACAAAGAAGTCCGGGGTTATCGCTTCTTTGTTTAATACAATAGAATGGCATCCTGTTTCATAATTTACAGACATCATGAAATCCAGTGAGGATTGCACATCAGAAATCAAAACTTCATCGCTGTTAACAATTACTATTTCATTACCGCTAGCCGTAATTTTCTTTATATTCATAATAATTTCTTCTCCTTCGATATACTAATTAATCAACATCTAACCCGACCTCAGGCCAAATACTGATATCTAAATTGCTCTTTTCGACATGAAGGAAAGTAGAACAGATGCCTAATTGTTGTAATTATCATAGCACAAAATGGGTAAAAATTCAAGTCTTGTTGTTTTCTGAAATGTGTCTATCATATAGAAATGGAGGTGTTTCAATGGAGAACAGATTTAACATGACACTCGAGAATATTCATAAAATACAGCTTATGCAGGAATTGCAAAATTGCAATGAAATAACGTTGAGATATGGACTGACCTTATCCGCACAACAAATACAAAACCTTGCTGAGAGGAGAATACAGGCACTGAAAGATACGGGCAGAATTGAGTTCGGTCAGGGGGTGTTGAAAAAAATTATTACAGAATTTTGCGATTCCCCCTATATAACTCAGGATAACTATGAGGAAACCATTATAGAACTTCAGGATTCATTTTACTATTTCAAGAATGAATCAATCGATTTGATTTCAGATGATGAACTTATTTCGTATATGAAACATTATTTCGATGATGTATGCCAGGGCTCGCTGGACTGTCTGAGCGGTACGCCGCTCGAGGAGCTTTGCCGAGGCGTTCGATTTGACTATTAGCCGGATGAGCCGGATGATTCATCGTATGAGCCGTATGAACCGGATGATTCATCGTATTAGCCGGATGAACCGGATGATTCGCATGATTCGGATTTTTGAAGGAGAATTTATGGAAGAACAGGATTTATCGATTATGGTACTGAGCGGTCTACACGATGAGATGCTGACCGACGAAGAAATCATGAGCATACAAGGTCGTCTGTTGGCGCTTCTCGGAAAGCGGACAGGACTTTATACCATGGGCGACAGCAGTTCTGTGCCTATTGAGACTGCAGAGGAACTTTTCAGGTCAATTTGTTTTACTATTGATTTGCTGCTTAAGTCAGATTATGATACGAGCGGCATTATTGAAACAGGTAACGAGGGTGATGTAAATGCGATCGGTGCCATGAACAAGCTGCTCGAATGTGATGATTTGGATGCTTTGCTGAAGGATGGTCAAAAGAAGATTCAAAGGCTTGTCGAGATCGGGAAGTGGCGGCTTCGAAAAGCGAAGGAGAGTGCGTTGCCGGTTGACAATATATCATACCAAGATACGATTCGTAGCATTGAAGGTTTTTTCAAGAAATATGATATTCAGTTCTTTGCCCACGAGATACCCTGCGGTATTGACTATCAGCTTTGCCATGCCGTACCTGAGGAGTTGCAGGGAATAAAGTATATTAACGAGTACCTTCGGCGGATTATTGGGGAAAACAGGTTTTGCAAACGATTTGACAGCGAAAAAGTAATCAAGCTGCTTGAAGCCTGCTGTCCGGATTACAGGGAATTGCTCATCAATATTTATGAACCGGTGGCAGTGAATGCTCTGGGGATTGCATTGCTTGATGATAATGTTACCTGCTCTGCTGTTACCGGCCTTGATATTACTGAGAATGACAGAAAATGTCTGCTGGAGCTCTTTCAGCAGTGGGACGAGCGGGAACTTGTTAAAAATCTCTGTCATGCCGCCGTAAAAGTATGTAATGCACTTCATGTTTCAAATGCCACTGATTTGGAATACCTCGAAACTACCGCGGAGAGTTTATGCCCAAGAATTCTTGCGGCTCTCCCGACACAGCGCCTCGACGGCATTTTCATGTCGCTTTCACGGCCCGATAATGGCCTGCTAAAAACTGAGGAATGACCAACTTTGGAATATCATAATTATTATGGCAACGCACTACTCATTTTTGCAGTTTTAGGACTATATTTACTGAGAATAGGCCTTATTTTATGGTTATTTATCTATAAAAAGGCTTTATTTTAGAAAGATTCTGTTCTAAAGTTGCAAAAAAGAGAAGCGTGCTCTGTTTTTGCTATCCATATCACCTCTATAACTCTCCGCCTGCCAACCCATCTATATCCAATCCCCTATGCCCCGCAGTCACACAACTGGTGAGAATAGCTTTTGAAACCTGACCCATTCTTGGCAGCAATTCTCTCATTTGAGTATGCATTTTTTCGAAACCCATTCTTGGCAGCAATTCTCTCATTTGAGTATGCATTTTTTCGAAGTCCTTTGTGCGTATATATATTCGCTTTCGCAAGCGAGTCGCAAGTGTGTGCGCAAAATCATTGCACGCATCAATGTCATACAACTGAATGGTGTTCATATGCAGTATTTTTACACCCTGTCGATTAAGGATGGTCGACCGTATAGCGTCTCTACCCTGTTCCTGCGGGCGGCTATGATAAGTGAAGCTCTCGTATTCGACCGCAAATTTTGCCTGTTTATAATACAAATCCGCAAAGCAGCTGCGTTGCTTGATGTAGAATGGAAGTTTTCCCTTAAGTCGTATCTCATAGTTGAAGACGGCATCACCAAGGCCATATCCTCCCAGGGAATGAGGTAGAGTTAAAAACATGTATACGAGTGATTCCATGATCGATGCGGAACCATCCTCTATATATTTTACAGCCCGTAATGCTTTGCGATGTCCACGATGTCCTTGTGTTTTCGCTAAAAACCGATTGAGCTTTTGTTTTGTTGTGATCGCCTTGAAGGGCTCACCCGGAGGCCATAAAACAAGGCTTTTTCACAGCTAACACAGTCCTAAAACAGTAAAAATGAACAGCGCACTCTGCTTTTACTGTTTATAGAACCTCTACAACTTTCCACCTACCATCCGAGGGTATATTGAATAATATCCAAAAGCACAGTAAAAAAACCAGCATTTAAAATCACCAGCGTTCAAAATCACAAGCACATTCACAAGCATTCACATTCACTTCTTTATTTTATTTGAAGTGGATGTTATAATTGTACTGCATTTATTGAAAAAATTTATGTAACAATATACAGAGGGGCAAGGGGTAAAACTGAATGTCAGGCAACAGACAGGATCACATTAGAAATTTTTGTATTATAGCGCATATAGATCATGGGAAGTCAACGTTGGCGGACCGCATGATTCAGATGACGGGTGTTCTGACGCAAAGGGAGATGCAGGAACAGGTTCTCGACAATATGGATATCGAGCGTGAGCGCGGAATCACCATCAAAGCACAGGCGGTCAGGATGGTATACAAGGCTGAGGATGGGCAGGAGTATATCTTCAATCTCATAGACACCCCCGGACATGTGGACTTTAATTATGAGGTATCCAGAAGTATTGCCGCATGTGAAGGCGCGGTACTGGTAGTGGATGCGGCGCAGGGGATCGAAGCGCAGACTCTGGCAAATGTGTATCTGGCGCTGGATCATAACCTTGAGATCATGCCGGTTATCAACAAGATAGACCTTCCAAGCGCTCAACCGGAGCTTGTTAAAAAAGAGATCGAAGATGTGATTGGCCTGGATTGCAAAGACGCTCCTGAAATTTCCGCTAAAAACGGATTGAATATTGAAGCGGTTCTCGAGCAGATAGTAAAGCAGATTCCGCCGCCGAAGGGGGATGAAAACGCTCCTCTGAAGGCGCTGATTTTTGATTCCTTCTATGACAGCTACAAGGGTGTAATTGTACACATCAGGCTTATGGAGGGGTCAGTCAGAGCAGGTGATACGATCCGCATGATGTATACGAAAAAGGAGTTTGTCGTCAATGATGTAGGATACTTCAGACCGGGCCAATATTCGCCTTGCAATGAATTGCTTGCAGGGGATGTCGGTTATATTTCAGCAAGTATAAAAAATGTACGGGATACCCGGGTCGGCGACACAGTCACGTTGGCGAACAGGCCTGCAGCGGAGCCGTTGCCCGGCTATAAGAAAGTGCTGTCCATGGTGTTCTGCGGCATATATCCGGCGGACGGCGCCAAGTACGGCGACTTGAGAGATGCCCTTGAAAAGCTGCAGCTTAATGATGCTTCCCTAACCTTTGAACCGGAGACATCTGTTGCTCTTGGGTTTGGTTTCCGATGCGGATTTCTGGGTCTTCTTCACATGGAAATCATTCAGGAAAGACTGGAGAGGGAATATGATCTGGATCTGGTCACCACTGCGCCAAGCGTTATTTATAAAGTGACATTGACAAACGGAGAAGTCCTGAATATAGACAATCCGACGAATTTACCTCCGGTCATGTCCATTGACAGGATGGAGGAGCCTATCGTTAAAGCAACCATCATGACGCCAATTGACTATGTGGGCAGCATTATGGAGCTTTCACAGGAGCGGCGCGGCATTTACAAGGATATGTCGTATCTGGACGCGACCAGAGTGATACTGACCTATGAATTGCCGCTCAATGAGATCATTTACGACTTTTTTGACGCGCTGAAATCACGGACGAAGGGCTTTGCTTCCTTTGACTACGAATTGATTGGTTACAGGGAGTCCGATCTGGTAAAGCTGGATATTCTGCTCAATGGTGAAATTGTTGACGCTCTTTCGTTCATTGTCCACTCGGAGAAATCCTATGCCAGAGGGCGCCGGATTGCCGAGAAACTGAAGGAATCCATCCCGAGGCAGCAGTTTGAGATTCCGATCCAGGCCTGCATCGGCGGCAAGATCATCGCAAGAGAAACGGTGAGCGCTTACAGGAAGGACGTACTGGCCAAGTGCTACGGCGGCGACATCACCAGAAAGAAGAAGCTGCTGGAGAAGCAGAAGGAAGGTAAGAAGCGGATGCGCCAGGTGGGCTCAGTGGAAGTGCCGCAGGAAGCATTTATGAGCGTGCTGAAGCTGGATTAGGCTGATGGTTTTCGAGCGTGATAAAGCTTGATTAGGCTGGCGGACGGGAAGCACGAAAAGCACAATAGCACGAGAAGCACGGATAGTACAAGAAGCACGAGAAGCACGAGAAGCACGGATAGTACGGATAGTACGGGGTGCTGCGGCGTTGGATGCAGAAAACGACAAGACCCGGAACGACAGGGCCTTGAATAGACAGGTGGTTTTATGGACAATAGCATAGGAGTATATATTCATATACCCTTCTGCAAATCAAAATGCTATTATTGCGATTTTAATTCCTATTCCGGCAGGGAGCACCTTGCCGGCTCTTATTTTGATACGCTTTTTTCAGAGATAAAAAGCAGGGCCGCAGACTTAGACGGGCGGCTTGTGCGATCAATATTCATCGGCGGCGGAACGCCGTCGATGGTGTATCCGGCATATATCACAGAATTACTTGAAGTTTGCTCAAAGCATATGCGGGTAGACATAGACGCAGAAATCAGTATGGAAAGCAATCCCGGTACACTGACCTATGAGCATCTGAAGGCATACAGGACTGCCGGAGTCAACAGACTTAGTATCGGGCTGCAAGCCTGGCAGGACAGACTGCTGAGGGATCTGGGGAGAATCCATAACAGGCAGCAATATGTTGAGAATCTGGATGCCGCATATAGAGCGGGTTTCCGAAATATTAACACTGATCTGATATTTGGTCTGCCCGGACAGACCTTTGAAGACTGGGTTGAGACTCTGGAAGCAGTGACTTCACTGCATAGCGGAAGTGACAGTGGGACAGTCTCAAGTGTAGGTGCAAGTACAAGTGTAGGTGCAAGTACAAGTGTAGGTGCAGCTTCCCTTTTGACACATCTGTCCTGTTATGACTTGAAAATAGAGGAGGGGACGGTCTTTGGCGACAGATTTGACGCCGGAACACTGAACCCGGCGGAGGATGAATTAGACAGGCGAATGTATCATTATACCATTAAAGCGCTGGCACAGAAAGGTTTCCGTCAATATGAGATATCAAATTTTGCCAGGCCGGGATATGAGTGCAGGCATAATATTGTCTATTGGAAAGCCCGGGAATATGCCGGATTTGGAGCCGGGGCACACTCCTATCTGGACAGCGTCCGGTTCAGTAATGCACAGGAAATCGAGCAGTACATCACCAGCAATGCCCAGGAGATCGGGCAGTACATCGGAAGCATGACAAATGACCTGCAGAATATAGATCAGCCTGAAACCCTATTCATAAGCCGGGAAGAGGCCATGTCAGAGTTCATGATTCTTGGCCTGCGTTTGACCGACGGAATTTTTGAACGGGAGTTTGAGGAAAGATTCGGACAGGGGCTGAAACCGGTTTATGGGGATAAACTGGATAGGCTGGTTCAAAGAGGACTGCTGATATATGAGGAAAAAAAGGGCTGCTATAGACTCTCCGAGGCCGGTCTGGATTTTGCAAATGAGGTATTCATAGAATTTATATAGGGCTCGCTAAAAATGTCTTAACTAGCAAATACATCTTGACAAATAATTTCCAAGGTGGTATTTTTAATGTAGATTAGCACTCGTTAACGAAGAGTGCTAACAAATAAATATCAATGTCGATGCGGTTATATAAGTCGATATAGTTATATAATATTAGTGGTTATGTTTTAGCTTTTGACAGGGGTGTATGAGATGAACATGGATGAGAGAAAAAAAAGAATTCTTCAGGCCATCATCGATGATTACATTGATACGGCTGAGCCGATTGGTTCAAGAACCATTGCCAGAAAGCATGAACTTGGATTAAGCTCGGCGACGATCAGAAATGAAATGGCGGATCTTGAGGAGATGGGATATCTTGCGCAGCCTCATACCTCGGCAGGCAGGGTTCCTTCGGACAAGGGCTACCGGATGTATGTGGATCAGCTTATGCAGGTGTATGATCTGCAGCAGGATGAAATTGAGAAGATTAAATCTGCGATGGAGCTGCGCATTAACGAGCTGAGCCAGTTGATCAGACAGGCCTCGGCTGTTTTATCGCGTTTTACAAGATACACATCGATGGTGGTAACACCGCAGATGAAGGCCAGCACCATCAAAGCTCTGCAAGTGGTGCCAATAGAAGCTGGCAAGGCGATGATCATTGTTGTAACCAATGCGGGCGTTGTCCGGAATAATCTGATCAAAATATCCGAACAGATAAAGCCGGATACACTGATTATGGTTTCCAATGCGTTGAACAGCAAGTTGAACGGACTTACGATTGAACAGGTCAACAAACAGCTGATTCTTGAGATTGAAAGAGAAATCGGCATGTCGGCTGAACTTCTTATACCGGTTCTGAACGGGGTCGCTGAGTGCATCAGCCAGATTGACAGTACGGAAGTGTATGTTGAGGGCACCACAAACATCCTGAACCATCCTGAATTCAAGGACATCATGAAGGCAAAGGAATTCATGAACATGCTCGATGAGAAGGCCAGAATCGGCAGGATATTGTTTGATGCGTCAGAATCGGTAGGGATTGTCGTCAAGATCGGTTCGGAGAATGATTTGTCCGGTATTCAGGAGTGCAGTCTGATCTCAGCCAACTACAATGTAGCTGATACCTTCATTGGAACGATAGGCATTATCGGACCTACCAGGATGGAGTACCCGAAGGTGATATCATCGATGAACTATATTAGGAAGTTTATGAGTGAAGAGATTAGCAGGTTACTGGGGCTCGAACATGGAAGCGACGGGTGAACGGCCTGCAGGAAGTTCTTATTCCCGAAGGGGAAAATTCTGATTAAAGGATGAGAGGAAAGATATGAGCGAAAGAAAGCAGCATAAGCAGTCGGAGACTTGTGAGGCTGAGAACAGAACAGAGATTGATATTGAAGAAATTGAGAATAAAGCGACAGGGGAGACTACAAAGGCCGGCAAGGTGAATGCGGACGAAGCAATGTCGGGCGAATCGGAGAGCTTGAAGGCTGAGCTGGAAGAGAAGACAAAGCAGTGTGCGGAATATTTGGAGAAGCTCCAAAGGACTGCCGCCGAGTTTGACAATTTCAAAAAAAGGACTGTCAAAGAAAAGGAAGCGTTGTATGTGGATGCGGTCAGTGACGTGATCTGTGCGTTTCTTCCCGTATTGGACAATATAGAGAGGGCGCTTTCAGCCATTTCTGAAGACAGCTCCGCACAATCCCTGAAAGACGGGGTTGAAATGGTATTCAGACAGTTCTGGGATGCATTGAAATGTATTGGTGTGGAGCAGATAGCTGCTTTGAATGAACAATTCGATCCAATGCGGCACAATGCAGTTATGCATGTGGAGGATGAGACGGCCGGACACAATATAATTGTTGAAGAATTCCAGAAGGGTTATATTTATAAGGATAAGGTGATCCGGTACAGCATGGTGAAGGTAGCAAACTGATTGTTTGGCAAGCGGTTGATGGAGTGAATTAATAAAATTCAAATATAATCTTATTGTAAAAATTGGGAGGTATATTATGGCAAAAGTAATAGGTATAGATTTAGGTACAACAAATTCCTGCGTAGCGGTTATGGAAGGCGGGGAGCCGGTTGTTATAGCGAATCCCGAGGGAAATAGAACAACACCGTCCGTGGTCGCATTTTCAAAAACAGGTGAAAGACTTGTTGGCCAGGTTGCAAAAAGACAGGCAATCACCAATCCCGAACGGACCGTTATTTCCATTAAAAGAGACATGGGCACCGACAGAAAGATCAGGATCGATGATAAAACTTATACGCCTCAGGAAATTTCATCAATGGTGCTGCAGAAAATGAGGGCGGATGCAGAGGCTTATCTTGGCGAGACGATCAGCCAGGCGGTCATTACCGTTCCTGCTTATTTCAGTGATGCGCAAAGGCAGGCTACAAAGGATGCCGGCAAGATCGCGGGACTTGAGGTTCTGAGGATCATCAATGAGCCAACCGCAGCAGCTCTGGCATACGGACTTGACAAGGAGCACGACCAGAAGATCATGGTCTATGACCTTGGCGGAGGTACCTTCGACGTGTCTATCCTTGAGATCGGTGACGGCGTATTCGAAGTGCTCGCAACACATGGTAACAACAGACTCGGCGGCGATGATTTCGACCAGAGGGTCATGGATTATCTGGCGGATACTTTTAAACGCGAAAACGGTATTGATCTGAGAAATGACAAGATGGCTATTCAGCGTCTGAAGGAGGCTGCAGAGAAGGCGAAGATCGAGCTTTCCGGCGTCGCCACCTCCAACATCAACCTTCCGTTCATTACAGCGGATGCTTCAGGACCGAAACATCTTGACATCACGCTTACAAGGGCTAAGTTTGATGAACTTACGGCGGATCTGGTCGAAAAGACCATGGGACCAACAAGACAGGCTATGCAGGATGCCGGACTTACACCAGAAAAAATTGACAAGATCCTTCTTGTTGGCGGATCTACAAGAATCCCGGCAGTACAGGAGGCTGTGAAAAAATATCTGGGCAAGGAGCCGTTCAAGGGAATCAATCCCGATGAATGTGTGGCAGTCGGCGCAGCAATACAGGCTGGCGTTCTGACCGGCGAGGTTAAGGATCTGCTTCTTCTGGATGTAACTCCGCTGTCCCTTGGTATTGAAACGTTGGGCGGCGTATTCACAAAGCTGATCGAAAGAAATACAACCATCCCTACCAAGAAGAGCCAGGTATTTTCAACAGCCGCAGACGGGCAGACCAGCGTTGAAGTACACGTTCTGCAGGGCGAGAGAGAAATGGCCCAGTACAACAAGACGTTGGGAAGATTCCAGCTGACCGGTATTCCGCCGGCTCCCAGAGGCGTTCCACAGATAGAGGTTTCCTTTGATATCGACGCCAATGGTATCGTGCATGTTTCAGCGAAGGATCTTGGCACCGGTAATGAACAGAAGGTCACTATTACAGCGTCCTCCAATCTGACAGATGCGGATATCGACAAGGCGGTAAAGGAAGCTGAGAAATTTGCTGCAGAGGATAAAAAGCACAAAGAAGAGATTGAAGTCAGGAACAATGCCGACTCAATGGTTTACCAGTCGGAAAAGACATTGAAGGATCTCGGCGATAAGCTGGGAGCCGACGACAAGTCGAAGATCGAGACTGAAATCAATAAAGTGAAGGAAGCGCTAAAGGGTACAGATACGGATAAGATAAAGGCTTCCACAGAGGTTCTGACGCAGGCGTTCTACGACATATCCTCAAAGATATATCAGCAGAATCCGGGTGCGGCAGGAGGCCCAAATCCAGGTGCGGGCGCAGGTTTTGAAGGCGGACCGGACTTTGGCGGCGCAAATCCCGGCGGACAGGGACCTGCACAGGATAATGTGTACGATGCCGATTACAAAGTAGTCGATGATGAGGATAAAAAATAAGGGATTGCGATCATGCAATTGCTGTATATGACAATTAAGTTGCGATTGGAGTTGTTATAATTTGCCGCAGTCCAAGAGAGATTATTATGAGGTGCTGGAGGTTGGCAGAGGGGCGTCTGATGCAGAGATCAAGAAGGCGTACAGAAAGCTTGCAAAGCAGTACCATCCGGATGTGAATCCCGGTGATAAAGATACAGAGGCCAAGTTCAAGGAAGTGAACGAGGCCTATGAGGTATTGAGCGATCCGCAAAAAAAGTCAAGATATGATCAGTTTGGCCACGCAGGCGTTGACCCGAACAGCTTTGGCGGTGCAGGCGCAGGCTTTGGTGATTTTGACTTTGGCGGTATCGGAGATATATTTGAATCATTTTTCGGCGGCGGTGGTTTCGGACGTTCCTCAAGGAGCCGCTCAGGTCCACAGAAGGGTGCTGATCTGAAGTATTCCCTGGAGATTACTTTCGAAGAGGCCGCATTCGGCACGGAGAAGGAAATCACCGTTAACAGGAATGAGACATGTACCAGTTGTAAGGGATCAGGAGCGAAGGAGGGTACCAGCCCGACGACCTGCAAGCACTGTGGTGGGACGGGTCAGGTGCAGTATAAGCAAAGTACGCCCTTCGGGCAGTTTGTGAATGTCAAAACCTGCGATGTATGCCGAGGAGAAGGCAAAATTATAATGGATCCGTGCCCTACCTGTAATGGGAAGGGCAGGGTCCGCAAGACTGTGAAAAGGAAGGTCAGTGTGCCTGCCGGTATCGATGACGGTCAGACCCTATCATTGAGGGGAGAGGGCGATCCGGGCGTAAAAGGCGGTCCTGCCGGAGACTTGTATATTACAATCGGCGTCAAGCCTCATCCCATATTCAAGAGGCAGGGCAACGACGTTGTCTGCGAGATACCGATCACATTTACGCAGGCAGCTTTGGGAGCTGAGTTGGAGGTTCCTACACTGGATGGAAGAGTGAAGTATGATATCCAGGAGGGGACACAGACCGGCTCCATTTTCAGGCTCAGAGGAAAAGGAATCCCGTATTTGAGGGGAAACGGCAGGGGCGACCAGTATGTAAAGGTTGAGATCGATGTGCCAAAGAAGCTTAACGAAAAGCAAAAGGAGCTGCTCAGAGAGTTTGCCGAAATCAGCGGTGATGAAGCCTGCGAGAAGCGAAAGAGCTTTTTCGATAAAATGAAAGATGCGCTGGGGATGTAGAAGAGAACCAGGGGCAGAAAGAACGAGAGAACCTGGGATAGGGGTTTTAACAGATGAAGTGGACTGAAGTTACCATAAAGACAACAGAGGAAGCCAGTGATGCGGTGTCTGAAATGCTGAGCTCCATTGGAGCCGGCGGAGTAGTCATTGAAGATCCCAATGAGATCAGAAGGCAGATTGAAAGCCCGGATTCGCTGGATTATGCGGATCAGGAGTTTATGGATTCTCTGGGCACTGAGGTTACGGTCAAGGCCTATTTTAACGAGGCAATGACGCCAGAGGAGCTGTCCGTGCTGATTAGAGAGAAGCTTGAATTTATTTCCCGGTTTCTTGAGATTGGGAAGGGGTATGCCGGATATACGCCGGTAGATGACGAGGATTGGGCAACGGCCTGGAAGAAATATTACAAGCCCTTTCATATCTCCGACAGCGTAGTAATTAAGCCAAGCTGGGAGAATTACGAGAAGAAGCACGGAGAAATCATTATTGAGATGGATCCCGGAATGGCTTTCGGCACAGGAACTCATGAGACGACCAGACTGTGCTCCCGATTGCTTGAGAAGTATGTGAGAGACGCTGACAAGGTCATCGATGTCGGCTGCGGGACCGGGATACTTTCCATTATTGCCGTGAAGCTTGGCGCTGCTCATGTGCAGGCGGTCGATATTGACGAGGTCGCAGTCCGGGTTTCCCGTGAGAACTGCGCTATCAATGGCGTGTCAGATAAAATTTCCGTCACCGGGGGCGTGCTGGCAGACCTGGATCCTCAGAAGGCTGATATAGTAGTGGCGAATATTATCGCAGATGTGGTCATCGGTCTTTCGGGGCTGATGCCGCAATATCTCAGGCAGGGCGGAATCCTTCTTACCTCCGGGATCATCAGGGAGCGGAAACAGGACGTTTTAAAGGCATATACCGCATTGGGCTTTGAACTTATCGGTGTGGATGAAATGGGTGAATGGGTGGCGATAGTTTTTAAATGTCCAGATTCTTTGTAAGTCCGGAAAATATTGATCTGAATAGTGGAAGCATCACGATAACGGGGGAGGATGTCCGACACATCGGATGTGTCCTCAGAGCCGTACCCGGTGATGTTCTCGAGTTATCTGACGGCTCAGGCATGGATTATAAGGTCGTTGTTGAACAGATCGGAAAGGACAGCATATCAACGAAAATCACGGCCTCCGGATCCAACCGGACAGAGCCTCCGATAGATCTCACTCTTTTTCAGGGAATTCCGAAGGCGGATAAAATGGAGTATATAATACAGAAATGTATTGAACTTGGCGTGAAGAGAATTGTCCCGGTGATGACTGCCCGGTCCGTAGTGAAATTTACCAATGCCAAAGATGCCGCGTCAAAGACTGTCAGGTGGAGGCGCATTTCACTGGAAGCGGCGAAGCAATGCGGCCGGGGGGTAATTCCGCAGGTTGAGGAGCCGGTTCGGTTTGAAAAGGCGTTGGAAATGTCCGCAGCCTGCAGCCTGAAGCTTATCCCATATGAAGAGGAAAGTGAAGGAAGCCTTAAAGAGCTTCTGCGCAGCTTCGGGGGTGAAGAAGGCGGATCAAAGAAGGCAACCGGGAAATCCGGTGAGCTGACAGATAAATCAGTTATCCTGACTGGATGCAGCGCGGCTCAGGCGGGCAACGGAGGAATTGGAATCCTGATAGGCTCCGAAGGCGGGTTTGAGCCTGATGAGGTCGAGAAAGCCGTAAGGAGCGGATTTCATTCGGTTACGCTGGGTCCCAGGATCCTTCGGACAGAAACCGCCGGTTTGGCTGTAGCTTCGATAATCATGTATGAAATAGGCGATATGGGCAAGTAATGGAGACCGGTCAAGAAAAACTGAGAAAATTAATGAAATAGCCTTTTAATTGGCTGTAATTGTGTTATAATACCAATAAATAAACAGTCTGCAAGGGGTTCGTATGATAAAGAGCATGACCGGCTTTGGCCGGGGAGAGAATTCGCAGGATGGTAAGGAATTCACCGTTGAAATAAAGACAGTGAACCATAGATATTCGGATGTATTCATCAGGATGCCTCGCCAGATTGGCTTTTTAGAGGATAAGGTCAGGGAGCTGGTCGGAAAAGCCGTCTCAAGAGGCAAGATTGATGTCTATATTACATATTATAATTACAGCGATGATGCAAAGCTTGTCACATTGGATGAGGGATTGGCGAAGACCTATATTTCTGCAACGGAGTCGCTCAGAGACAAATTTTCTCTGAAGGATGATATCACCGTATCGCTTATTTCCAGATACCCCGATGTACTAAAGGTGGAACAGGCGCAGGAGGATGAGGAGATTCTCTGGTCGCTTCTGAAAACAGCCGTTGTAAAGGCTCTCGACGCACTGGTTAAAATGAGGGAAGCTGAGGGAGAAGGTCTGAAAAATGTTCTGCTTGACAGGGCTGATTATATCGAAAGCATCGTTGCGGAGATCGCAAAGCGTGCTCCGGAGATTCCAAAGGAATATAAACTGAAACTGACAACGCGTATCAGGGAGCTGATTGACCAGCAGACCATTGATGAAAACAGGCTGGCCACGGAAGTGGCGGTTTTTGCGGACAGGTGCAGTATAGATGAGGAACTGGTGAGACTTGCCAGTCATATCGGACAGTTGAGAGAAGCGTTATCTATTGATCAGCCGGTTGGACGAAAGCTTGACTTTCTTGTTCAGGAGATGAACAGGGAGATCAATACGATAGGTTCAAAGGCAAATGATTTATCCATCACGAAAAATGTCGTGGAGGTCAAGAGTGAGATCGAGAAGATCAGGGAACAGATACAGAATATCGAATGATTACGGGGAAAGGATAGTTCCCTGGCAAGTAAAGGAGGATTGCTTATGAAACTGATCAACATCGGATTTGGCAATATTGTCTCGGCAAACAGGCTTGTTGCTATTGTCAGTCCTGAATCGGCGCCAATTAAAAGAATAATTCAGGAAGCCCGCGACAGAGGAATGCTGATCGATGCCACTTATGGAAGAAGGACCCGCGCGGTCATCATTACGGACAGCGACCACATTATTCTCTCAGCCGTACAACCGGAAACGGTTGCCCACAGGTTGAATGCGAAGGATTCGGAATTGGTTGACGACAGCCAGGAAATCGTTGAAGAATAAATATTTAAGGGAGAGGCAAAAATGATTTATCCACCACTCAGTTCATTATTGAAGAAGGTAGACTGCAGATACACTTTGGTTGTAGCGGCCGCCAAAAGAGCCAGACAGCTGTCGGAGGGGGCGCACAGACTGACGAGATGCGCTTCGGATAAGCCGGTTACCATAGCGTTAAATGAAATCAACGAAAATAAGATCACTTATATCAGAACAAAGAGCGGAATCAAATGAGTTCGCCGGTACAGATCGGATAATGGGTGGGTTAAGGCGTAAGGTTACTTCTGCCTTAACCTTTTTACAATAAGAAAGCATTGCGCAATCATTTTACGGAGGGAGGCAGTGATGATGACATTGAAGGGAAAATCAGCAGTAGTCGGTGTTTGCGGCGGCATTGCCGCCTATAAGGTTGTCGATGTGGTCAGCAGGCTGGTAAAGCTCGGCGCTTGTGTGGATGTCATTATGACTGCCAATGCGCAGAAATTTGTGACGCCGCTCACATTCCAATCAATTTCTCACAACCCTGTGGTCACAGATATGTTTGCCGAGCCCGTACAATGGGATATCAGACATATTGCACTTGCACAAAAGGCGGATCTGCTGCTGATTGCGCCTGCGACGGCAAATATCATCGGAAAGCTGGCATCGGGAGTGGCTGATGATATGCTGAGTACGACTGTTATGGCAACCAGGGCGCCGGTATTGATTGTGCCCGCCATGAATTACGACATGTATGCCAACCCCATAGTTCAGCAGAATATACAAAAATTGAAGGAGCTTGGATACTTCTTTATGGAGCCTGAGACCGGAAGGATGGCGGAAGGTTCTTCGGGAAAAGGCAGGCTGCCGGAGCCTCCCGCTATTGTTGAGACTGTGACCGGCATGCTGAAACCGGTACGCGACCTTGAGGGGATGAAGATTCTTGTGACAGCCGGGCCGACCAGGGAAGCCATAGACCCTGTCAGATACCTGTCGAACCATTCTTCAGGGAAAATGGGCTTTGCTGCTGCAGAAGCGGCGATTGCCAGAGGGGCGCAGGTTTTATTGGTCGCAGGGCCTGTTTCCATTGATAAGCCCCGGGGCGTGGACTATGTTCCCGTGATATCGGCCGATGAGATGTATGCTGCGGTGATGAAGCATTTCAACTCCTGCGACGCTGTGGTCATGGCGGCGGCGGTAGCGGATTACCGAGCGGAGACGCCGGCTGACAGGAAGATTAAAAAGAATGATGATGACATGACTCTGAGGCTGGTAAAAAATAAAGATATTCTGAAAGAATTGGGCAAGATAAAGGGAGAACGGATATTGGCCGGGTTCTGCGCCGAGACGGATCACCTGCTGGAGAATGCAGCCAGAAAGGTACTGGAGAAGAATCTGGATTTTATTGTGGCAAATGATGTGACTATGGAGGGCGCAGGTTTCGGCACGGATACAAATATTATCAAAATATTGAGGGCGGACGGTTCCGTGGATGAGCTTCCGCTGATGAGTAAGCTGTCGGCTGCGCACAGGATTATGGATGAGATCGTCGCGGCTGCAAAGAAGAACGAAACAGCTAAGAGAGAATAGATGCTGTAGAAGATAGATGGCTGTATGAATAAAGCTGAAAAGAATATAATGACAGATGGAGGCATTCGAGCATGGTAACGGAAAAGTCGATGGAGAAGATAGTAGCACTAGCAAAAAACAGAGGTTTTGTATATCCGGGTTCGGAAATATACGGCGGACTCGCTAATGCCTGGGATTACGGCCCGTTGGGCGTTGAGATCAAGAATAATGTCAAGAAGGCATGGTGGAAAAAGTTTATACAGGAAAGCCCGTATAATGTAGGAGTGGACTGCGCCATTCTGATGAATCCGCAGGTGTGGGTGGCCTCCGGTCACGTGGGCGGCTTCAGCGATCCTCTGATCGACTGCAAAAACTGCAAGACCAGACACAGGGCCGATAAACTGATCGATGACTGGAATAAGGAAAACGGGATAGACCTTTCAGTGGATGGCTGGAAAAATGAACAGCTGATGGATTACATAAAGGAAAAGGATGTCAAATGCCCGGGATGCGGTTCCGGCAACTTTACAGAGATCAGAAAATTCAATCTGATGTATAAAACCTTCCAGGGCGTCACAGAGGACTCCAAGGCGGAGATATACCTGAGGCCGGAGACAGCCCAGGGTATTTTTGTTAACTTTAAGAACGTACAGAGAACGACTAGAAGGAAAATTCCTTTTGGTATCGGACAGATCGGCAAATCCTTCCGTAATGAGATCACTCCAGGAAACTTTATATTTCGGATCCGCGAATTTGAGCAGATGGAACTCGAGTTTTTCTGTGAACCCGGAACGGATCTGGAATGGTTCCTGTATTGGAAGGATTTCTGCTTCAACTGGCTGCTTAATCTTGGACTGACGAAGGATAATCTCAGGCTCAGGGATCACAAAAAAGAGGAACTGTCCCATTACAGTAATGCAACGACGGATATCGAATTTAAATTCCCGTTTGGATGGGGAGAGCTGTGGGGCATTGCAGACAGAACCGACTATGACCTGAAGCAGCACATGAAGCACTCAAAGGATGATCTGTCCTATTTCGATCCGGTTACCAATGAGAAGTATGTACCATATTGCGTTGAGCCATCCCTTGGAGCGGACAGGGTAACACTTGCTTTTCTGTGTGATGCATATGACGAGGAAGAGGTTGCCGAAGGAGATGTCAGAACAGTATTGCGTTTCCATCCTGCTCTTGCGCCTGTCAAGATCGGCGTGCTTCCGCTTTCAAAGAAGCTGGGTGATGAGGCATACAAGGTATATGAACAGCTTTCCCGCAAATACTACTGCGAGTACGATGAAACCGGCAGTATCGGTAAACGCTACAGAAGGCAGGATGAGATCGGTACGCCTTACTGTATTACCTTTGACTTTGACTCTCTTAATGACGCCAGTGTGACGATCAGAGACAGAGATACCATGACACAGGAAAGAATCAGGATCGATGAACTGGATGCCTGGTTTGAGAAGAAATTTGAGTTTTAAAGGAGGCGCCCGTTAGGGCGTCTTTTTTTTGTGTTTAATTTATTTTTTTATGGGAAAATAAGAATAGCTTTTTATGCACTATTATATGATTGATACCAAAATATTTTAATATTCAGATTTTAAGATATTATTTTGTTAAATTATTGACAGTAATCTATGTTTCTGAGAAAATTATTATGCAAATATGAAAAACTGGAGAGGACGATGGATACGAAAATTGTAATTGTTGGAGCTGGCTATGCCGGTGTTTTGACAGCGAAGAAGCTCAGTAAAAGATTTAAAAAGGATAAGGATGTATCAATCACAATAATTGATAAGAATCCTTTTCACACGATGCTGACTGAACTGCATGAGGTTGCCGCAGGACGAGTGGATGAGGAGACCTTGATGATCAGCCTCAAGAGAGTATTTGCAGGAAGGAAGGTCGATGTGAAGCACGATTATGTTGATTCCATCGACTTTGACAAAAAGATGGTTAATGGTGTCAAGGAAAAATACGCCTACGACTATCTTGTTCTGTCAGCAGGTTCCAAGCCCACCTATTTCGGTGTGGCAGGAGCAGCCGAGCATGCCTTTAAGCTCTGGTCTTTTAAGGATGCAGTCGTTCTCAGAGATCATATAATCAACACTTTCAGAAACGCAGCCGCTGAAGCAGATCCCGAGGAGAAAAAAAGGCTGCTGACCTTCCATGTGGTGGGAGCAGGTTTTACAGGCGTTGAGATGGCAGGCGAACTGGCGGAGTACGTTCCTGTATTGTGTGATAAATATGAAATACCAAGGGAATTGGTCTCTATCTCTGTTATTGATGTTTTATCAAGAACGATTCCCGCCCTTCCGGAGAAGCTTTCTGCAAAGGCGGAAAGACGCTTGAACAAAATGGGCGTCCGGGTATTGCTGGAAACCAATGTAGTAAATATAGGCACTGATTTTATAGAGATTGAAAGAAACGGCAAGCCTGTAAAGGAAAAATCGGGAACAGTTATCTGGGCGGCAGGCATTGAGGCTGCCGATATTACAGCAAAGGCGGCACAGACACTGACATCGGCATCTAGGGGACGTATCCAGTTGGATTCATATCTTCGCTCTGTTGATGATGAACACGTCTATGTGGCCGGCGATAATATGCTCTATATACCTAAGGGAGAGCAAAAACCCGTCCCTCAGGTGGTTGAGAACTGCGAACACGCTTCAGATACCGTTGCGCATAATATTTCCTGTGCAATTACAAAAAAAGGGGAAATGGAAGAGTATAAGCCCTCATTCCATGGAATCATGGTCAGTATTGGCGGACGTTACGGCGTAGCTCATGTGGGACTGCCAAACAAAATGCTCAGTCTCCCATCATTCCTGGCAATGTTTGTAAAGCATTTTATCAATATCATTTACTATATTCAAGTGCTGGGTTGGAATAAGGTATTCAGTTATCTAAAACATGAGTTTTTCACGATCCGTAATCGCAGAAGCTTTGTAGGCGGACATTTGTCCAACAGGACGCCCAGCTTTCTGCTGATGCCTCTTAGGGTTTTCCTTGGAGCTGTATGGGTATTTGAAGGCGTCAAGAAAATACTGGAGGGCTGGTTTGTATCACCAAAGCTGAACGGCTTTTTCACCGGAGCATGGGGCTGGTATGAGAGTATTCTCAATCCTTCTGCCGACGGAACAAGCTCTGCCACGGCTGCTGCGGAGGGCGCGGCTAATACCGCTTCTGATGCAGTGAGTGCGGCCACAAATGCGGCCAATGCCGCTTCTGATGCGGTGAGCTCTGCCACGGCTGCCGCCGAAGGAGCCGCCGAGGCGGTTGCAAGCGCCGGGACCGCCATTTTTGACTTCAACTTCCTTGGCTTGTTCAGGGCAATATTTGTAAGCGCGAAAGAGCCTATTGAATCGACGCTGGAAGACTTTGCTTTCCTGTTGGATGTTCCGCTGGTGAAATGGTTTGTTAATACGCTTATACTGCCGAACGAGTCTGTGCAAATGTTCATGCAGATATTTATTGTCGTTGCGGAAATTCTAATCGGTCTTGCTTTGATCGGCGGGTTGTTCACGACTCCGGCATCAGCCGCATCCCTGATACTTCAAGCAATGTTTGTCACTACCACGGGTCTGTACCTGTCGACCTTCTGGATGATATTTGCCGCAATTGCGTTACTGATCGGCGCCGGTAGAACGCTGGGGTTGGATTATTGGGTGATGCCGGTTCTGAAAAACAAATGGAAAACAGTAAGATGGGCCAGAAAGTGGTATTTATATCATGACTGATACGCTTTGTCATTTCGAAGATGCTTTTTCACTCGTAAAGGAAGAGGTCAACAGAGCGCTGTCTGCCTCTCCCCGAATAGTAAGGGGTTATACGGAACATCTTGCGCTCTCTCAGGGGAAGTACATTCGCGCGATGTCCCTTCTGACATGCTCTATGAACCGGGATGGCCTGATTTCTCCAAGCGCCGTCAAGCTTGCGGCTGCCATTGAGATTCTGCATCTTGCTACGCTTGTCCATGATGATGTGATCGATGATGCGGATATACGACGAGGACTTCCCACTCTTCAGAAAAAGTTCGGGCAAAGGACCGCTGTAATTTGCGGCGACTATCTTTTGAGTGTTGCACTGCGGATGGCCGCATCGATACCGGACAAAAAGGATTACCTGGAGATGGAGCTGCCTGATTATGTGATGAAGATCTGTTCCGGTGAGTTGTTACAGGATGTGAATAACGGCAATTACAATCTATCAGTTTTTCAGTATCTGAAGATCATATCGGGAAAAACTGCTGCGCTCTTTGAGGCATCCTATTTTGCCGGGGCGCTCCTTTCAGGCTGTGATCGCTCAGAGCTCAGGCTTTATAAAAAGATGGGGCGCTCTCTCGGAATGATTTTTCAGTTAATTGACGACTGTATGGATTTTGAAGCAACAGAAAACGTTGCACAAAAGCCCGTACAATCTGATTTTGAAAAGAGTGTGATGACTTTGCCAATCATTCAGGCATTCCGCAAAAGTGCCGGGCTGAAGGAGAAGGCGCAGAAGAATGAAGTAACTGGAGAGGAACTGAACAGGTTAGTTTTTGAAATGGGTGGCCTGAGCTTTACAAGGATGGTCGCAAGGAAATATTATGCCAGATATATGAAAATACTCGACAATCTTGATACTACCGAAGATAAGCATAATGGTCTTGAAATGATCCTGAATAAGGCTTTTCGTGTGTTCCAGAGCCCGGTTTCGCTCTGAGAAAGATCTGGTGAATGACAGTGTTGAATCGTTTTTTGAGTTATGTGGAGATTAAGACCAAGATAACCAGCATTTTTGCTTTTTTGATGACGATTGCATTTCTTGTATACAGGGAACAAAGGATTGACTGGAAGCGGACGCTGGTGTTCTTTTTCTCGATGTTCATCTTTGACCTGACTACGACCGCGATCAACAATTACATAGATACAAGGACTAATGATCAGATTTTGCAGTTCCAAAGACGCAAAGCTTTGATTATCATCCTTGTGCTGTTTGGGATCAGTGCGATGCTGGGCTTGTACCTGGCTCTCATTACGGATATTGTTGTTTTGCTGCTTGGCGTCATCTGCTTTATGGCGGGAGTCCTGTACACCTACGGACCTGTGCCCATATCAAGGCAACCGTTGGGAGAGGTGCTTTCAGGGGTTTTTTACGGCCTGTTCATCCCGTTTTTGCTGCTGTACATCAATATGCCTGAGGGGACGTTTCTCTCATTTCAAATCGCCTGGGACAAAATCAGTGCGCAAATCATTGTATGGCCTGTGTTAACAGTGCTGCTGCTGTCCGTAATTCCAGTTTGCACAACAGCCAATATCATGCTGGCAAATAACATTTGCGATGTGGAGAAGGATGTTGCTGTCAAGCGTTATACGCTGCCCTATTATTTGGGAAAAAAAGCGCTGCTCCTGTTTGCCGTGCTATATTATCTCACCTACGCCGATATGATCCTGATGGTGGTGCTTGGGATACTGCCTCCTCTCTGCCTGCTGTTTTTACCGACACTTTGGATTGTGCAGAAGAATATTAATGTATTTATGAAGGTGCAGGATAAGGCGACGACATTCGGAACAGCTATTATAAACTATATCGTAATTATGGGAGCCTCGACGCTGTTGATTTTCTTCAGCGCATTTTGAATGAGGGCTTGAAGGGTTGCAGGGTAATGGAAGAGACGCGTAAGGAGAAAATAAAATTATTCAGGAAAACCGATCTCATTGTAATTGCTGTAATCATAGCATTTGCAGTTTTGTTCCGGATTGCTTATAACAGCATCTTTGCCGGAAAAGCGGCAAGGGCTGAAATATACTATTATTCGGAGCTTGTTGAGACGGTTGATCTGGTATCCGGGCAGGAGAGGATTTTTTCTGTTGCGCAGGAGGAAGATGTTGTTTTTCTACTGGATAAATGGGGTAATATACAGTTTATTCGGTCCGATTGCCCGGATAAGGTGTGCATCAACGCAGGAAAGCTGCACATGGTCGGACAGAGCGCAGCCTGCCTGCCCAACGGGATTGTAGTTAAAATTGTTCCACAGGGGGAGCGCAATGAGGATGATCCGGACATCATTGTCGGAAGATAAGGAGTTGACCGGCAGGGAAGACAAGACCCGGCGCCTGGTTCATGCAGGCCTGATTTTCGCGCTTGCGATAGTTCTGGCAATAGCAGAGAATGCATTTCCACCGCTTCCGCTGCCTGTACCCGGCGTCAAATTCGGGCTATCGAATATTGCCGTGATGTATGCCATGATTTTTCTTACGAAGGGTCAGGCTTATTCCATTGCAGTATTGAAGGCGCTGTTTGTATTTATAACAAGAGGTCTGGTTGCAGGAATACTGAGTTTATCCGGCGGGATACTATCATTGACGGTTATGCTGCTGTTAATGATCCTTTTGAGGGATCGGATATCTTACATGCTGCTAAGTATCTCCGGCGCGATTGCCCATAATTTGGGACAATTTGCTGCTATAACTGTTATTTATACGGGTATGTATTTGTGGGCGTATCTGCCTGTCCTGCTTGTTTCAGGAGTTTTGGCAGGTATCATTACAGCCGCGCTGCTGAGGCTTATTATTCCAGCTCTGAAGAGACTGGGTTAATAATATAAAACTATATTATTTTTGGAGGAGCATTTATGAAAAAAATTATTGTATTGATTCTTACGCTGTCAATGTCGGTTGCTGTGCTTGCAGGCTGCGGTGCAGGCTCGGCAGCAGGGGGCGCTGTGAAGACAGGTTTAGGCGTTGTTTCATCCATTGCCAAGTCAGCAGATGTAACCGCAGAGAAGGAAGGACTTGCAGAAGTAAATTCAACAGTTGCGGCAGTAACGGTTGATAAGGATGGGAAAATCGTGAAATGTGAGATTGACGTTGCACAGACAAAGATCAATTTCTCCGCAGAGGGAAAAATTACGACTCCACTTGACGGAGAGTTTAAGACTAAGCAGGAGCTTGGCGAAGCTTATGGGATGAAAAAAGCTTCGGGGATAAAGAAGGAGTGGAACGAGCAGGCGGATGCATTTGCAGCTTATGTTGCCGGCAAGACTCTTGAGCAGGTCAAAGGGATTGCAATCAATGCGGAAGGCGTTCCTACAGGTTCGGATCTGACCTCTTCCGTAACGGTTCATATCACCGACCTGACGGCAGCAATCGAAAAGGCTGTAAACAACGCAAAGGATTTGGGCGCGAAGGCAGGCGACAAGCTGGGGCTTGGCATTGTAACCACGATAAACAAGTCAACAGATGCTACTGCTGAGAAGGAAGGTCTTGCACAGGCATACTCCATGTATACTGCAACTACCTTTGCTGCGGACGGAAAAATCACCAGCTCTGTGATTGACTCTTCCCAGTCCAACGTGAACTTTACCACAGATGGTAAAATCACTTCTGACCTGAAAGCTGAACTCAAGACGAAGAATGAGCTTGGCGATGCTTACGGAATGAGAAAGAATTCTGGAATCAAGAAGGAATGGAATGAGCAGGCTGCAGCATTTGCGGCATATACTGTCGGTAAGACAGCGGCTCAGGTCAAAGGCGTGGCTGTTAACGCAGAAGGCGTTCCAACGGCTTCTGAGCTGACTAGCTCGGTTACGGTACACATTACCGATTTCCTGACAATCATTGAAAAGGCATCGGCGAATGCAAAATAGTTTTAAGTAAATATTTATGTTATGATAATGCAGAGGGGCAATTAATTGCCTCTCTGACTTTGTTTTATTGCCCAGGATGCATGGGCGAGCAGCCAGGCTGCATGGACGAGCAGCAAACATAGTTTGCGACCAGTCAGGCTTTGCCTGCGACCAGCCACTTTGATTTTGTTTATGAGAGGTATGCGATTTGTCAAGGAAAGCAGCAGCATTACTATTGACCATATTGATTCTGATAAACGGTTCGGCTTGCGGGAAAAAGAGCTCCCGGTATGAAGCTGAATTTTTACGTTTGTTTGATACGTTGACAAAAATCATTGCTTATTCGGATAGCGAGGCTGACTTCACAGAACAGGCCCAGTTGATCCATGACAGCCTGGAGGAATATCATCAGCTTTATGATATTTACAATGAGTATGAGGGGATCAACAACCTGAAAACAGTCAACAATAATGCCGGGATCGCTCCTGTAAAGGTAGATCGCAGAATTATTGATCTGATTCGCTTTGCCATGGACTGGTACGAAAAGACGGACGGGAAGGTAAATATTGCATACGGCTCAGTGCTCAAGCTCTGGCACGACTGTCGCGAGGCGGCAGGGGAGGATCCTGAGCAGGCGCGGCTACCTCAGCGGGATCAGTTGCTGGAGGCAGGCAGACACACGGATATTGACAAGATAATTATCAATGAGGAAGAATCCACCGTATTTCTCGAGGATCCAGATATGAGACTGGATGTGGGTGCGGTTGCCAAGGGCTATGCGACAGAAGAGGTAAGCCGGATTGCCAGAGAAAACGGCTTCACATCCGGTTTGATCAGCGTTGGCGGAAATGTGAGAGCAATCTCCGGGAAAGCCATAAGCGGCGGAAAGCCACATGGTAAGAAAACTACGGAAATCGGCGGTGAAGGGGACGACGACTCCGGTGATAGTATAATGCCCTGGAATGTAGGCATACAGAACCCTGATCTGGAAAGTGAAAAAGAACAGCTCCTCAGTATAAATCTAACCGATGCATCGCTTGTTACCAGCGGCATCTATGAACGCTTCTACACAGTGGGCGGCAGGAATTACCACCACATTATTGACCCGGAAACATTATACCCGTCAGAGTACTTTATGTCGGTTTCCATTGTCTGCAAGGATTCCGGCGTGGCCGACGCCCTTTCTACAGCAGTTTTCAACATGCCCCTTGAACAGGGACTCGAATTCATCAACAGCCTGCCCGACACGGAAGCACTTTGGGTTCTAAAAAATGGCGAGCTGCGATTAAGTGAACATTTCGAAGATTTTCTTGCTGACGCAAAAAATTAAATGAAAAGGTATTCTTTTTTTATTATTATGTTATAATAATATGGGTCTATGGGAAGATAATTTTTGCTTTGTATGTATAATAATCTTTATCATACATTATTTACTACATATCAAATGGAGGTATATATGTCAAAATACGTTTATTTATTCAAAGAGGGAAATGCCTCAATGAAAAATCTGCTTGGAGGCAAAGGTGCGAATCTTGCCGAGATGACCGGTTTGGGTCTGCCTGTACCGAGAGGCTTTACAGTAACTACCGAAGCATGTACGCAGTACTATAAGGATGGACAGGTTATATCGAAGGAAATCGAAGGACAGATCAATGATGCGCTTGCTGCGACAGAAGCCGTTGTCGGTAAAAAATTCGGCGATCCGTCAAATCCCTTCCTCGTATCTGTGCGCTCAGGCGCAAGAGCATCCATGCCCGGTATGATGGATACAATTTTGAACCTGGGTCTCAATGACGCGGTGGTTGAAGGACTTGCAAAGCTCACTTCCAATGAGAGATTTGCATATGACAGCTATAGAAGATTCATTCAAATGTTCAGCGACGTTGTAATGGAAGTGGAAAAACCAAAATTTGAGCATATTCTTGATGCGGTTAAGAAGGAAAACGGTGCGAAGGCCGATACCGACCTGACTGCAGATAACCTGAAAGAGGTTGTTAGGAGATATAAGCAGTTATATAAAGCCGAAAAAGGCACTGAGTTTCCCCAGGACCCTAAGATTCAGCTGATGGAGGCTGTCCAGGCTGTTTTCCGTTCCTGGGACAACCCGAGGGCTATTGTCTACAGAAGGTTGAACGATATCCCCGGAGACTGGGGCACCGCTGTTAATGTACAGGAAATGGTATACGGCAACATGGGCAATGATTCGGGTACAGGTGTTGCATTTACGAGAAATCCGTCCACGGGCGAGAAGAAGCTGTACGGCGAATTCCTGATGAATGCGCAGGGCGAAGATGTTGTGGCCGGTATCAGGACTCCTCAGACCATTGACAAGATGAAAGAGATCAACCCGGACGCTTATAATCAGTTTGTAGACATTGCAAATAAGCTTGAAAATCATTATAAGGACATGCAGGACATGGAGTTCACCATTGAGAAGGGCAAACTCTTCATGCTTCAGACCAGAAACGGCAAGAGAACAGCTGCAGCTGCTCTGAAGATCGCCGTTGACCTGGTTGCCGAGGGAATGGCGACAAAGCAGGAAGCAATATTAAAGGTGGATCCAAAGCAGCTGGACTCATTACTGCACCCAAGCTTCGATACAAAGGCAATGAAGGCTGCCACTCCTATTGCAAAAGGACTTCCGGCATCTCCGGGAGCAGCAACAGGAAAGGTTTATTTTAAGGCTGAGGACGCAGTTGAGGCATTCAATAACGGAGAAAAGAAAGTGATTCTTGTCCGTCTTGAAACATCTCCTGAAGATATTGAAGGAATGAATGCTTCACAGGGCATCCTGACCGGACGCGGCGGCATGACCTCCCATGCGGCGGTTGTGGCTCGCGGGATGGGCACCTGCTGCGTAGCAGGCTGCAGCGAGGTCAAGATTTTTGAAAAGGAAAAGTATTTCTTAGATAAAAATGGCAAAAAGTATTCGGAAGGCGATTGGATATCTCTGGACGGCTCTACCGGTAATGTTTACGGCGAACAGCTTCCAACAGTGGAGACTGAAATGACCGGCGACTTTGCGACATTTATGTCATGGGCTGACGAAATCAGAACGCTTAAGGTAAGAACCAATGCCGACACACCGAGGGATGCCATACAGGCTATCAAATTCGGCGCAGAGGGAATCGGCCTTTGCCGTACAGAGCATATGTTCTTTGATCCCGACAGGATATTTGCCTTTAGGCAGATGATAGTTTCCAGCAATGTTGAGCAGAGAAAGAAAGCGCTCGAAAAGATTCTCCCCATGCAGAGAGGCGATTTTGAGGGTCTCTTTACAGAAATGAAGGGATATCCGGTAACAATCAGGCTTCTTGATCCGCCGCTGCATGAGTTCCTGCCACAGGAGGATGCGGATATCAATGCGTTGGCAAAAGAGCTTGATATTTCTTCGGATTCGCTCAGGTCATTAGTCAAGAGCCTGCATGAGCTCAACCCGATGATGGGACACAGGGGCTGCCGTCTGGCCGTTTCCTATCCTGAGATTGCTGAGATGCAGACCAGAGCTATTATTGAAGCTGCCATCAACGTAAACAGGAAGGGCATGTCGGTTATTCCTGAGATCATGATCCCACTGGTATGTGAGTTGAAGGAATTGAAATTCGTCAAGGACATCATCGTCTCCACAGCCGATGCGATTATTGCCGAGGCAGGTGTGAAGCTGAACTATATGGTCGGAACCATGATCGAGATCCCAAGGGCTGCGCTGCTTGCTGATGAGATCGCTACCGAGGCTGAATTCTTCTCCTTCGGCACCAACGACCTGACACAGATGACTTATGGACTCAGCCGTGATGATGCCGGCAGGATCCTGGACGACTACTATAAAGTGAAGATATTCGAGTCTGACCCGACGGCCAGGATTGATCAGTCCGGTGTTGGCAAGCTGATGAAGATGGCTGTTGCAGGCGGAAAAGCCACCAGACCCGGCATCAAGCTGGGTATCTGCGGCGAGCATGGCGGAGATCCTTCTTCCGTTGAATTCTGCCATCAGATCGGATTGAGCTATGTTTCATGCTCACCGTTCCGTGTGCCGATCGCAAGACTGGCGGCGGCTCAGGCAGTTGTTAAGAAAGAAGGAGAACTGGGGCAGAAGTAAAACGAATATATAGATTTTAAGTATGTGACAAGGGAGGCTGTAATGGCTTCCCTTGTTTTTACTATCATGGTTGTGAATACGGCTTAATTATTGTACAATAAAGTTATTGATTGGTTATTAGTAAGCACTCTGTCCTGTAAAAATGGCAGGGTGTTTTTGCAAACTCTTGTCAAGGGATGGTGTTGGAAGATGAAGGGATGCTTTTCTGTTTCCGGAACCGGTGCGTTGATAGAGGAATTGGATAAAAAACTCAAGTCAGTTGATAATTGCGCTCTGCTATTTATTGATGTGGATAATTTTAAGTATGTGAACGATACATTTGGGCACAGATTTGGGGACAGGCTGCTGAAAAGGTTCTCAGAAATCCTGGACGGACTTGTCAATGAAAACTGCACTATTTACAGGATCGGCGCAGATAAATTTACGGTTCTGACGGATCGGTTCTCGGAGATCCTCGAAATTGAAAGGCTCGCAGTCAGAATAATCAAAGGGTTGAAGGAGCCTGTTGAGATTGATGGGAGGGTCTTGTACCGCACAGTCAGTATTGGCATTTCAATTTACCCGGATCATGGAAGCACTGCTGAGGAGCTGTTCAAAAATGCCGATATTGCGGTTATCAACGCTAAAGAAACCGGAAAGAACAGGATCACTATCTTCAATGAATCACTGTATACTGCAGTGCAGGAATGGGTGTTTATCGAAGGCTATCTGCGCAATGCCCTGAAAAACAATGAGCTTGAGCTGTATTATCAGCCTGTGTATGATATGAAAACTAAGCGTATATCAGGTTTTGAAGCACTTATGAGATGGAGGAACGATGAGATGGGCTTTGTTATGCCCAACCAGTTCATCAGGGTTGCAGAAGATACGCATATGATCATAGCGATAGGGGAATGGACGCTGCGCAATGCCTGCCTTTTCCAAAAGCACCTGCAGCAGCAAGGCTGTAAGGATATAAAAGTCTCCGTGAACGTTTCCAGACTTCAGCTTCTTCAGGATGACTTCGTGGAGATGGTGACGGATATGCTGGATATGGCCGGTATCAGTTCCGACAGTATCCAAATAGAGATTGCCGAGCCGGTTCTGGCCGGGTCCTTTGATATGATAGTAGACAAGCTGAGGACGCTGGATGAAAGAGGCTTGAGAATTATAATGGATGGCTTTGGAAGAGGATATTCTTCAATGAGCTTATTAAGTCAGCTTCCGATTACATCGCTGAAAATCGACAGATCGTTTGTCAATACAATAAATGGCACTCTGGAGGGCACATCTTTGGTCGATTTCATGGTGCATATTGCAAAAAGCATGAATCTGCGAGTGACGGCGGAGGGTGTTGAATCCCGGGAGCAGTATGATCATCTTGAAAAGATCGGCTGCGACGCTCTGCAGGGGTATTTTTTAAGCAGGCCGCTGCCTGAAAGGGAAGCGATCAACAAGCTGAAGAGCAATACGACAGATTAAACAGAATCAGGGGTATTACAAATGACATTTCTAAATTCAATTGAGAGTATATTAACGATTATTATAATGATCATGACGGGATATTTTCTGACCCGTGCCGGTTGGTTCAATGATGCTACCGGCAAAGTCTTTTCAAAGGTAATCCTGAATGTTTCACTGCCCTGTTACATGCTATATAATATCACATCAACCTTTGACAGGGCTGAGTTGATAGGCTTCGCCGTGAATTTGCCCGTTCCGTTCCTTTCAATCGGGCTGAGCTATCTTTTGTCCATTGTGGTGAGCAATCTCATAAAGGTGGATCGAAGCCGCAAGGGTGTATTCCGTTCGATGTTCTTTGCATCTAACACAATGTTTATCGGGCTGCCTGTCAATCTGGCGTTGTTTGGAGAGGAAGCAGTACCTTTTGTTCTGCTGTATTATCTTGCAAATACGAGCTTTTACTGGACAGTTGGTGCATATGAGGTGAGCCTGGATAATCCGGAAAATGAAAGAGCTTCACTTTTGAACCTTCAAACGCTAAAAAGGATATTTAATCCGGCGATTCTGGGATTTTTAACCGGTGTTATTCTGGTACTGACCGACATATCGCTGCCTGCGTTCCTGATCAACAGCAGCAAATATATTGGCAATCTGACCACTCCTTTGGCGATGTTCTTCACAGGCATCGCTCTGTATTCGGTCAAACCGGCTGATATTAAATTCAACAAGGATATGGGGGTGTTAATTTTGGCCCGCGCAGTCATATGCCCGATGATCATGCTGGCGCTCCTGCAGGTTTTCACTGTTCCGAAGCTCATGGGGACTGTCTTCGTCATCCAATCTGCAATGCCCACGATTACAAGCACATCGGTGGTGGCAAGGGAATACGGCTCCGATTATCAGTTTGCCGCAGTCATGACAGCTGTAACGACCGCAGCAAGCCTGATCATCATCCCGCTCTATATGTGGCAGCTAGGCGGTTGATCTGAGTGCGAATTGTAGTACAAAGGTTTTACGACATATCAAGGTTTCTTGCAAGCCGCTCCATTTTCTTCTTCTTTGATGACTCGTCGTAGTATTCGCCTTCGACGATTTTGGAACTGATATTAGCTTTTTCCATAACCTTATCCATGAGAGTATTTCTAATCTCACCAATGGATTCTTCAAGACCAAAATAGGACTTCAGGTCTTCCAGTAAGGCGCTTTTTTCAAGATCCTCAAGGTCAATGCTTCTGGATTTACCGGGCGCACTGAGGATAAACTGGCCCTTGAAATGATACTCGTCTTCTGTGATATGCAGAGCTGACAGGACTAGTTGGTCCATTTTCATTACTAATACCTCCTATATTTTAATTTTGAAATGCAATAGATGATTTCTTCCCTTATTTATTATATATGAAACAGATAAATTTTGAAAGCGAAATCGCTTGCATTCCTGATACACCTTATGCTATAATAACCACTGTTACGAATATTGCGGGATTGTGTAATGGTAGCACAACTGACTCTGGATCAGTCTGTGAGGGTTCAAATCCTTCTCCCGCAGCCATAGTGTTTGGCTCATAAGTCTCTAAGACTTATGAGCCAAATTCTTTTTATGCTGAAACAATAGCTTCGGCTTGGTCTATTGGATAGCGCCCTTGGGGTGAAAATTTCCTTGAATACTCAACTGAGAGGTCGGCAGGTAAAATAATCACCTGTCTGCTACTCGATTCAAAGATAGGGTGTATAAAGGAATAGAACCATAAATAAATTTCCATATCATGCCATTATTCTTTCTTTTTACTTTCTCTTTCATGTGCAAAATGATGCATAAACTTTCTTTTGTTAAATTAGTACAAAATATCATATATTTTTCGAGATATAGTGAAATCTTGCTAAAACCAGCTATTGAAAAATGACTTGATTTCTCTTTGTAGATGCAGTATGATTGTGGTGCAATCAGCTTGGTATTTCAACGAAAAATTAAAATTTCTGGTATTCTGCGGCAACGATTTTGCAGCGATATGAGGATGTTTTTTGTAGTAGCCAGAGGAGAATGATAATCTGTCAAAATATGAATAAATATGCATATATAATTTATAATAATTCATATTTACTCAATGCATTTCTGCAGCCCATCCGCACAAAATCATAAAATATATTTTGGAGGTTTGAACATTATGACAGATAAAAGATGGCAGACATTAGGTGATTCGCTGGTCAATTACTCGCTCGGTGTAAAACCAAACGAGCGCGTTATGATCGCGATGTACGAAGTTGAGAGCTACCCGCTGGCGCTGGCCGTTTACGGCGCAAGCATCCGCGCGGGCGGCTATCCGCAGATCCAGTTTATGAGTGAGGCGCTGAAGCATCAGGTTCTGCGCTACGGCAACGAGGACCAGATTTCCTGGGTGCCTGAAATCGAGAGCTACGGCATGGAGTGGGCCGACTGCTATATTGCGCTGCGTGGTGCATTCAACTTCGGCGAGTGCTATGACATTCCTTCCGAAAAACTCGCGCGCTATCAGAAGGCGATGGGTATTGTATCCTCGATGCGCTGGCAGAAGACGCGTTGGGCGCTTGTGCGTGTGCCGAATGAACGCTTTGCACAACAAGCGGGCGTCAGCTGTGAGCGCATAATGGATATGTTCTTTGACGCGTGCAGCCTTGACTGGACGGCACATTTCGAGCAGTACAGCCGCATCGGCCGGATTCTCGATCAGGGACATCTGATGCGCATCGTCGGCCGCGGTACCGACCTCTCCTTCGAGTTCGGAAACGACCACTGGACGGCTTCTCTCAATAAGGGAAATATCCCTGACGGCGAAATTTTCTGCACACCCAAGTGGGAGACAGTCACCGGCCATATCCAATTTGAATTCCCCGCGACGATTGGCGGCAAGGTCGTCAACAATCTTGCCATTACCTTTGAAAATGGCCTTGCAACAAAGATCACAGCAGATAACAATGTTGACTATGTGAATCAGATTCTTGACAGTGACGAAAACGCCCGCCGTGTCGGTGAAGTTGCGTTCGGAACCAATCCCTATGTCGATGTTTGCACGACTGATATTCTGATTGATGAGAAGATGGGCGGCACGATGCACATTGCACTTGGCCGCCCGTATGACGGAAGCTACTACTCTGCGATTCATTGGGATATTATCAAGGATACCAGAACGGAAGCCTGTGTCTATCTTGACGGCAAACTGATCTTCCAGGATGGAAAGTTCCTGATCTGATTGAAAAAACGACAGATAAAGCAGCAGTCCTGCCAAAATGACAGGACTGCTGCTTTATACTTTTTCTTTCCCGAGCGCTTTTGTAAGGGACACCAGTGACAGAATCTGCACAATGGCAAACGGAAAGCCAACAATGACAGAAACGATCTTGAGCATATCCACACCGTTGTCCGAAGAGAGAACGAAAGACAGTGTCAGCATGGCAAGCAGAATTCCCCAGATGAGTTTGGTGCGCCGAGAGGGGTTTGGCGTGCCTGCCTCGCAGTAACTCCCAAGTGCCGTCGTTGCCGACGACGCGCTTGTGCAGAACAGCGTACAGACGAGGATCAGCATCATAAAAGACAGTACCTTTCCCAGTGGATATTGCTCGAATACGACGAAAAGTGCCGTTGCCTTGTTTCCGATCGCAGTTAGGATCGTTTCACGCGGCAGGCTGATGCCAAGCGTACCGAAGATGGAAAACCAGAGCGCACCGGTGATTGACGGAAACAGAAGCGTTCCCGCAACGAGCTCCCGGATCGTCCGTCCTTTGGAAATGCGGGCGATGAATGCGCCGGTAAAGGGCGCCCATGAAAGCCCCCACGCGCAGTAGTAGATCGTCCACTTGCCGTACCAGTCCGCGTTTTCATACGCACCCAGCGCAAAAGAATTACGCACGATGGTGGAGGCGTATACGCCGATGCTCTCGGTCAGATTTTTGAGAATCTGCACGGTCGGTCCTGCAAAGAAAAAGAAGACCATGGCAAAGACGATCAGAATCATGTTGATTTTTGAAACGATGGCACTACCTCTTTTCACGCCAGCCAGACATGTTGTCAGAAACAGGACAGTCAGAATCAGCATAGTCAGAGTTGTCAGCGACGGTGTCTGTTTGAAATGCAGCAGATGATTGACACCGGCGTCGATCTGCATGACGCCGAGTCCCATCGTACTACAGACGCCGCCGGCAGCGGAAAAGAGCGCTACCATGTTGATGACCTTGCCCCAGACGCCTCGCGCACCGGCTTCACCGTACAGGGGAACAAGCAGCGAGCTGCTCAGCGCGGGACGGCCGCAGCGGTGCTGGGCATAGGCAATTGCAAGCGCGGAAACGGCATAATTTGCCCACGGATGAATGCACCAGTGGAAGAATACCTTGCCGAAGGTGAATTCCTGTGCGGCAGCGGAGAATGGCGCTGCACCGAGCGGATCGGTGAAAAAGGTCAGCGGCTCTGCTACGCTCCAGAAAACGATGCCGATCCCCGTGCCAGCGGAAAAGAGCATTGCCAGCCATTCGGCGTTGCTGTATTCCGGCTTTTCATCTGTTGCTCCGAGCTTCAGATTCCGGTATTTACTGAAAAACGCGATCCAGATGCAAAAACCGACGAACAGTGAAAACGACAGGATGTAGAGCCACGAAAACCGATCCGTCACAAAGTAAAACGCGCGCGTGAGCGCGGTGGAAAAGCTGCTTGGGAGGAGCAGACCGCAGAGCGCGACAAGAAAAAAAATGCAGACAGAAATGATAAAAACGGGATTGATGTACTTCTTTTTCATATTTTTGGATCTCCCTAAGTTTGTTCCGCAAAATGCAATGCTTCAAACGCAAAGAAACAACCATGCCACACAAAATCACCGTATGGTTGTTTCCGTGCTATACTTATGGAGGAGTTTGTTTATTCTGCGGAAGATACGTTAGCCGTTATTTCTGAAATTATGAACGATGTCCATGAACTCCTTGACTCTTGCTTCATCAGTTAGGTTTTCAAACTTGCCGTCAAACTTGAAGGTCGTACCGACAACAGCGCCATTGGCAATTTTCAGAAGCGATTCAATGGTGTCGGATGTGCAGCCGGTGTTGGCGAAGACGGGCGTATTGCCGGAAACGCTCTTTGCTCTGGCGAGAACCTCAGGGTTCGTGGCGCTGCCTGCCGTTGCACCGGAGACGCACAGTGCATTCGGCCTGCAGTTGAAGATGGTGGTCTTTGCGATGGATTCGATAGGACGTTCAGCCAGATATTGTGCAGCTTCAGGAACGATGTTGAACAGAAGCTTGACATTCTCGGCGCCGATTTCTCTCTGATGGCGCGCAACCTCGCCACAGCTGGTGTTCCACAGACCGAAGTCACTTGCGTAGACACCGGTAAAAATCTCACGCACAAAAGAAGCGTCCACAGCCACAGCCAGATCGAGCGAGGCAATCGGATCCCACAGGCAGTTTACGCCGTAGGGAACTTCGATCTCGTCCTTCAGCTCGCCGATGACGCGTGCCATTGCGGCAACAGTCACGGTGCGAACCTTGGTCAGATAAGGAAGCGAGAATTCATTGCTGAACATGATGGCATCCACGCCACCCTTCTGCAGTGCCAGAAGGTCGTGACGGCACTTGTCGAGGACTTCCTTCATGCCCTTCTTGCTGTCATAATACGGATCGCCGGGCATCGGCTGCATGTGACACATTGCGATAATCGGCTTTTCAGTTTTAAAAACATCTTTGATCCATTCCATTGACATTTCTCCTTTTCAGTATTAAATCATGTGCATCAAATCTTTATTTCTTTCATAGAGGGAGCGGAACAACTCACGGTACGGCTGATAAGCCAGATGGCGCTCCAGATCCGGTTCAATCGTTTCACGGATACGAACGAGTTTCTTGATCGCCTCGGGCGAGTCAATCACGCCGATCCCAAGCCCCGCCATCAGCGCATCGCCGTATGAGGCGCCAATTGTGACCTCCGGCACATGCTGACTTAGGCTGCAAATGTCGCTGACGATCTGCAGCCAAAGCCGTGACTTCGCACCGCCACCGACGGCCGTCACATCGCGGATCTGCACAGCTTTTTCGCGCAGCAGTGCAAAATTCTGCTCGATGCCGAAGCCAATACCCTCCAGCGTAGCGCGAACCAGGTGACCGCGCGTGTGGCGCAGATTTAGGCCAAAGTAGACGCCCTTTGCCAGCGGATCCTGGATGGGCATGCGTTCACCCTGGAAATAAGGAAGGCATACAAGGCCGTCACTGCCGGGGGTAATCTGTTCGGCCTCGGCAAACAGGGCTTCATAGGCGTTGAGCCCACCCTGCTCTTCGACCGCAATAAGATCCTTTGCGGCATTGTCGCGCAGCCAGCGCGTCAGGGAGCCGGTCGTTGCCATGCCGCCGGCATAGGAAAACAAATTGTTGATCGTATAGTGACCGCACCAGATGCCGGTGTTCCAACGCGGCTGATCGGTTACGGCCAGATAGAAGGCCGTTGAACCGTACATCAGCATGGCGTCGCCCGGTGCTGTTACGCCGACGCTGACCGCTTCTGCGCCTGCGTCCGTTGTGCCGCAGATAACGGGTGTGCCTTTGGCAAGTCCGGTTTCTGCCGCTGCTTTTGCCGTGACTGTACCGATAACGGAATAGGTGCTTTCGGCAATGTTCGGCAGCATCTCTTTCGGGCAGACATATGGGCAGCATTCGTCGTCCCACTGCAGCGTCTTAGTGTCGAGCATCGGTGCGGAATCCTCTGCCGAATAACGGTCGATGTAGTATTCACCAGTCAGCCGTGCCGTCAAAAATGCAGAAGCAATCGTGATCTTCTTTGCTTTTGCAAAGACCTCCGGCTCATTTTCCCGGATCCAGAGAATCTTCGGACCGTATTCTTCGACGGTGCAGACACCAACGCGCTTCTGGTTCTCTTCGCCGACCATCTGATTCAGGCGCTGAGCCTGATCCACACAGCGTGTGTCGATACCGTAGAGGATCGCGTTTCTGAGCGGGTTGCAGTTCTCATCGACGGGAACTATGCCGGCCATGATGGTGCTGATGCCGATGGCGGCGATATCCTTGGTTTTGATGCCGGATTTCGCAAGCAGTGCCTGCAGGACGCTATTGAAGTCAGCCCACCAGTCGTTGATCGGATCGTGTTCGGCATAGCCTGGCTGTGGAGAGCGTATTTTGTGCTGTGCAGACGCTGTTGCGACAATTTTGCCGCTTAAATCACACAGAGTGCCTTTGGACTCGTAGGTTCCGACATCGAACCCAAGCAGATAGTTTCCCATGCTGTTTCTCCTTGCTATAATCGTTTGCTTGAGAGGTTATCTGGAAAAATCAGTATATTTATTGATGATATTGACCATTTTCTCAACGACCTGTGCCAGCTGCAACATATCAGCCATGTCCGTCACTTCGTGTGGGGAGTGCGCATAGCGCAGCGGGAACCCCATATCGAGCGCGTAGAGACCGGTCTTTTCCAGACTGATGTAGCTAAGATCGGTCAGACCGCCGATTTCCGCTCTGCGCTGCAGATGGATATTCAGGTCTGCAGCAGCCTGTTCTGCGATGCGCACCATAGCCGGATGGGCGATGGTGCCATTTAGCGTGCCTCTGCCGTGGAAGTTGTACAGGTCGTAGGTCGGACCGTTGCCCAAGAATGCGTGACCCTGACCTTTCAGATCGGGCGTGTCATGTGCCTGACTGCAGTCGAGGCAGATCGCGATATCAGGATTCACGGTGCGCGAAGCGACCATTGCGCCGCGGAGATTGTATTCCTCCTGCACGGTGCCGACCAGCCAAACGGTGGAGGAGCGCTTCGACTGCGTCAGCCTATGCGCCAGTTCCAACAGCAGGCTGCAGCCGCCTCGGTTGTCAAAATAGCTGCCGATGACACGCGTACCCTGCAGACGGCGATATGTCGGGCGGTAGACGACGGGGCTTCCGACATCAATGCCGAGCTCGAAGACTTCTTCGCGGCTCTTTGCGCCGATATCGGCGAAAAGATTGGTGTATTTATCAACAACATATTTTTCTTCAGGCGGAGTGACGTGGTGTGCTTTAATGGCGATCACGCCGTCAATATACTCGCCATTTTTTGTGCCGATCTGGATTTCCGTTGAGGGCAGAGCCTTCTCGGGGATGCCACCCACGCGCTCAAGACGCAGGAAGCCGTCTTCTTCGATATAGCGAACCATGAAGCCGAGACTGTCCATATGCGCAAAAACCATGATGACGGGTGCTTCGGGATCAGTACCCTTGATCTCCGCCATGCAGTTGCCGATGACGTCGGTGACGGGGTTTAAGCCACATGCGGTAAATTCTTGTGTAAGAAGCTTGTTGACCTTCTGCTCATGACCGGCAAGACCGGGGAGCAGCGTAACCTGCTTCAAAAAACCTTCTAATCTGGTGTACATTTGTAATGACCTCCTTATTTGTCGGTGTCAGGCTGAATGGATTTCGGTGTGACCACTTTCACATTCGCCTGCTCGAGCAGAACTCGATTTTTTTCTGAGATTTGGTCGGTGATAAGAACATCCAGTGCGGAAATATCGCAGACATGTGTGAAAACTTCCTTATTATGCTTGCTGCTGTCGCTAACGGCGATGACGCAGTCTGCCACGGAGATCATCTGGTTTTTGACGTTGGCTTCCATCATTGTCCGGTTCGAAACGCCCTTCACGGGGTCAATCGCGTCGCAGCCCATAAAGAGCTTGTTGACGCGCAGACGCTTGAAAAATTCAACCGTATCGACACCGGATTGCGCGAAGGTATAAGGAGCCACCGTGCCACCCGGGATGATCAGGGTGATGTTGCCCCGGTTTGTCGAGGCAAGCAGGACACCAATCTGGATGTCGTTGGTAATCACCGTTACACATTTGTTCTTGATTTCGCGCGCAATCTCCAGCGTAGTTGTGCCGCTGTCGAGGATAATGATGTCGTTTTCCTCGATCATATCAGCAGCTAGCTTGCCGATGGTTCGCTTTTCCACTGTATTCTGCCGTTTCTTGCTTTGGGACGGTATTTCAAGATTAAAACGATCCATGATCGCCATCGCACCGCCGTGCACCTTGACAATCAGACCGCTTTTATCCAGCTCATTGATATCGGCACGGATCGTCACGACGGATGTATGGAAAATACGGCTCAATTCTTTCGTCCGCACCTTTTTGTGCGCATTAATATACTTTAGAATCTGCTCCTGCCGCTCTTGTTGAAACATATGCTCACCTCATTTACTATTACTTTGCTTCAAGTTTATATTTTTTTGCGATGTTCCGTAAGCTCTTTCTGCGCTTGATCTCATCGGAGAGGAAGTCCATGCTCAGAACGATGATCAGCAGCAGGCCCCAGGCAAATTCCTTGAAATAGCCGCCGAGGTGGAGCATATTGAAGCCGCTGGAGAGGAACTGGAGTGAGAGCATTGCCAGGGCCATGCAGGACATTCTGACATAGCCGCCGTGTGGGCTTGTCGCACCGAGGACGGCGCAAAGAATGGCCTGACCAACAAAAGTGTCCGCATAGTCGGCTTTTGCCGAGTTCGTATGTGCAAGAATTTCAATGCCGCACAGGGCGCTGATCAAACCGCTGTAAATGTAGGTCTTCATAATGACGAGATTGGAATTGATGCCGGTGTAGCGGCTGGCTTTGCTGTTCGAGCCGACGAAGCGCAGTTCAAATCCATACTTTGTGCGGTTGAGAAGCACAGCAGTAATCGCAAAGACTATAATCAGAAGCCATAGAGGATACGGAATTTGCAGGAAGGTGTGGTTGCCGAAATAGGTCAGCTCATCCGGGACACCGGACATAGCCTTGCCTCCTGTCAGAACGATCGCAAGACCGGTAAGAATTGCTGATGTGGACATGGTAACGAGCAGCCCCGGAACCTGGAAGAAGGTAGTGACGAAGCCGTTCAGCCAACCGCAGGCAATGCCGATGGCGATGGCAGCAAGCGAGCCAAGAATGATATACAGCCACGCGCCGAAGCCGGTGATGCCCTGCTCAACGGGGATGTGCATGATCATCAGACCGACGATGCATGAAAGGTTACCGGTCGCGACGATAGAGAGGTTAAACTCGCCTGTGATCAGAACCATCATGAATGCCAGCGAGTAAAGACCAAGCAAAGGCAGCTGATAGCCCATGGAAATGAAGTTATCCACCTTGAGGAATAACTTCGGCTGCAGAAGCGCCATCGCGGAAAAAATCACGATGGTTACAATAATCATGCGGAACAAATCTTTATCATTTGTCAAATACTTTTTACGCATCGCTGTTTACCTCATTTCTGAGAATGTGCTTCTTGCCCGGACGCTTGGCCATCTGCAGCACAAGCCCGATGAAGATCAGAATACCGGATGCAAGTTGGATGTAGAACGACGGAACGCCGATCAGAATCAGGTTGCCGGAGATGAACCCCAGAAGAATGACGCCAAGAAGCGTACCGAGTGCGCTGCCGCGTGCCTTCGAGGAGTTGGCTGTGCCCAGAATGACAGCTGCGATGGATGTCAGCTCCTTACCGACCAGATCGGACGGAACAGGATAGCTGCAGCGGCCGATCGTATCGTGCAGAACAGCGCCGATGCCGCAGATGACGCCTGCGATGACGAAGACGAAGAACTGTACCCTGGAAACATTTATGCCAGCGCGTCTGGCCGCAGCAGGGTCAGCGCCGATGGCGTAGACCTGTCTGCCGAAGTTGGTGTAGGTCATGACGCAGTGCATGATGATATACATCACGATCATGAACAGAATCGTGATATGGAGCTGCGACTCAACGCCACTGCCGTAGGTCGCCGTGTGCAGGTATGTTGTGCTAAGCTTCTGAATACTGGCCGGCAGCTGATAGATGAACTTGGTGCTGATGAATGCCAGCATCATACCTTTCAGAATCGACTGTGTGCCAAGTGTTGCTATATACGGCTGAAGGCTCAGCTTGGAGATGAGCACCCAGTTAAAAATCTCAAGAACGATGGCAATAATAATCGCGCCTCCAAAGATGGCGATGGCAGGAAGGTCGATACCGAACCTGGTGCAGGTTAACATCATGATGTACGAACTGAATGCGCCGACCATGGCGTAGGACATATCGAACGCGCCGGAGCACATGACGATCATTATGGCCATTGCAAAGATTGCCTGCGTCGAGGAAGAACGAACCAGCGCATAGAAATTTGCCAGTGTAAATACCTCAGGATTGATGACAGAGAACAGCGCTATGATCGCAATCAGGAGCAGGAACAGTCTCGTCTCGTTAATTTTGAGAATAGAACGCAGCTTCATTTTCATTCAGGCACCCCTCATCCGATGCAAGGCTTGCCTCGATGCATTCCATCGTGGTATCCTTTACATCTGTTTCAATTTCAATTTTTCCGTCGCGCATGACCAGAACCCGGTTGCAGACCTGCATGATCTCATAAATATCGTCAGAGATCATGATGACGCCGATCTGCTTTTCCGTGGCTAAGTTACGGACAATTGCATGAATATCGCTCTTGGCTGCAACGTCAACTCCGACGGTTGGACAGTTCAGGATAAGAATTCTGGGATTGGCGGAGAGCCATTTAATCAAAACGATTTTCTGCTGGTTGCCGCCGGAGAGGGACTTGGCCGGATTTTCCGGAACCAGACCGCCGATGCTCATGGAGGAAAGTCCCTTTACCTTCTGCACATTTAGTGCCTTTTTATTCAAAAGACCAAACTTGTTCGCAAACTGTCCAATCAAGCGGGCGATGGAGTTATCTTCAATGCTTTGTTCAAGATGCAGACCCTCTGTCAGACGATCCTCCGGAACGTAGGCAATATCATACTTGAGAGCATCTTCCACAGATTTGAAAATGCCGACATCCTTGCCGCCAATGACGATGCTGCCGCTCTCTGCCGAGCGGATACCGAAAAGAGATTCGGCAAGTTCGCTGCGGCCGCAGCCGAGCAGGCCGGTGATGCCCAGAATCTCGCCAGGCCGCAGGACAAAGTTTATATTTTGGTAAGCTCCGCTCAGCGTGTAGTCACGGACTTCCATGAGCGGAGTTGCGCCCGAGTCTTCATAATTATAGGTTTCACTGCTAAATTTTTTGCCGGTCATATAATAGATGATTTCTTCTTTGGTCAGCTTGCGGTCGGACGTTCTGCCGTCGTACACATTCTTGCCATTACGCATGATTGTGATGCTGTCGCAGATCTCGAGAACCTCTTCAAGCTTATGTGACACGAAAATGACCGACATGCCAATACGCTTTAAGTCTTTTACGATTTCAAACAGACGCTTGACCTCGTTCATGGTCAGAGTCGTCGTCGGTTCATCCATAACCAGAAGCTTGCAGTCCTGAACCAGTGCGCGGCAAATTGCAATCATCTGCTTCTGGGCAACATTCAGGTCAGAAACATAGCAGTCGGGGTCGATAATTACATTGATGCGCCGCAGCGTTTCAATTGCTTTCTCACGGATCATTTTTCTGTTAATAAACGGTTTTTTACACGCGACGGTGGAATACATCATGATGTTTTCTGCGACCGTCATATTGGGAAACAGAGAAAAGTCCTGATAAATGACCTGAATACCCTCGGCGATCGATTCGGACGGAGAAATATGCTTATAGTTTTTACCATTGATAGATAGTTCTCCGGCGTCAAATCCATGGAAGCCGGAGATGACCTTGATCATGGTCGATTTTCCGCAGCCGTTTTCACCGACGAGGCAGCGTACTTCACCGTCGTCAATCGAAAAATTCATGCCGTCCATTGCGGTGACACCGAAGAATGCCTTGTACATATTTTTGATTGTCACGATACTGTTCAAATCGCTCACCACCTTAGAAATGTAGGTCTTGGAAACAGGCAGGGCATATGGTGTATGCCCCGCCTGTTCCGAAGGTATAGGTATGAATTAGAAATTGTAGTCTGCCATGTTCTCAAGTGTGCCGTCAAACCATGCAGAGCCGTAAAGGATATTGCCTTTCAAAGTACAGTGTTCGAAGCCGGGAACACCCAGATCGACGCCATCGGTGATTTCCTTGCCTTCCTTGACCATGACGCCCAGAGCGCACATAGCCTGACCGGCAATAGCGGGATCCCATGCGGTGAAGACCTTGATGGTGCCATTTTTCAAATACTGCTCGCAGCAGGAAACGAGGCAGGTGCCGGTAACAGCAATTTTGCCAGCCTTGCCAGCTTCTTCAACTGCCATTGCGATTCCTGGAGGGTCAACCATGTCGCAGCCAATAAAGCCCGCAACATCGGGATATGCAGCTATAACTTCCTTGGCAATCTTGTAAGAGCCTTCGCCAGAGCCGCCGCCTGCAGCAGACTCAACGGGATCGCAGACCTGATACATATCAGGATATGCTTCTTCCTGACGCTTGATGGCGCCGGCAACCCACTGCTGGTGAGAGGTCATGGTGTAGGAACCCATCATCAGGCAATAGCCGCCCTTTTTGCCCATCTGTTCAGCGAGCAGATCCATCATGTGTGCACCATAATCTTCGTTGACGAAAGCTTCAATATCATAGTCGACATTTTTCATACCTTCGGCTTCGTGGCTGATGACAACCAGGCCAGCCTCGCGGGCCTTTGCCAAGGTGGTCTCACAAGCGGCGGGGTCTGACGGAATGACAGTGATGATGTCAACGTCTGAAGAGATGCAGTCTTCGATGGTAGCAATCTGCACAGCGGTATCATCATCGCCTGCAGGACCGGCCTGATAGACTTCATTGCCGGTTTCTTCCATGAACTTGTCATTGCCTGCCTTCATGCGGTCCCACCATTCAATGCCGATGCACTTCGGGGTGTTGGCGATGAGATAGGTCTGACCTTCCTTGACAGCGGGTTCAGCCTCTGCTGCAGGAGCTGTTTCTGCATTTGCGGATTCGCTCGCAGGCGGCTTACCGCAACCAGCAATCATGGTTACAAGTATTGCGATAACGAGTAGTAGCGAAAGTTTTTTCATTGTTTATCCTCCTCTCTGTTCTACCATAGGCACTTACCTCTGGCGATGGGTGAATTATAGCGAGTTGCTTTTTTGTTTGCAACTTCACTTTCTTTTTCTTCTCTCAGCTTTCAAACCACATTCTGGATAAGCACTGGAATGTTTTACAATTTAAAAGTTTATACGTATGGAATTTTGCGGAAGACTTGGGGAATAATCCTGAAGACGGACGAAAAAATGTGAAAAATCACGAAATATATCCGAAAAAATTGTGCAGATTGCTATTATTTTAAATCGGCTTTTTGGGGTGATGAAAACCGAAAAAAGAAAGTAAAGCAAAGCCGTATTGCTTATTTTATGTTGTGTAATATTTCTCTTTGCTTGCGTATAATTTCCTTTCAGCTCGATTTTGCCATCCGCAGGACAAAAAAGCAGAAGAAAACATACAAGAATGGAGAGCAGAATGCGTAAATACGTCTGGCGAAATATCCTTTTAGTTGAGAAACGTCCCCTCATCCGGGCCTGCTTCGGCATGCAGGCTGTATTCCGGTTGCTCGATGCCCCATTCCTTCAATTTCTCTTTCGTGCCGATCCAGACGGGGGCGGATTCCGGCACTACGGTAAAGAGCTGTTCCACGTCGGAGTTGATCATCCTGATACAGCCATGCGAGACATTTGTTCCGATGGAGTAGGGGCTGTTGTTTCCGTGTATACCCAGGGTACCGCCATCCTTGTATGAAAGCCCCATCCATCTATACCCCAGAGGATTTTGCGGAATGCCGCCCTTGACGGGCTTTGCGTATCCGCCGCCGCCCCACGCGGGGTTGACGACCTTGCTGACCACGGTGAATTTACCGTGGGGCGTAAGGGAAGGAGGGTTGCCTACTGCTACCGGATACTTTTGCAGCACCTTTTTATTTTCATATAAAGTGAGTATTCTTTTAGTTTTATTGATTGTGATCCATTTTCCCTCTGTGGGAGGAGACTCAATCTGATCTTCACAGCCGATAGTGCCTGTCACCAGCTGCTTTACCAGGATTTCAAGACACTGGTCGTTCCACTTGCCATCCGCTTTAAGATTACAGCTGCTTTGAAACCGCAGAACTGCATTTCTGAGATTCAATTTTGAGTCTGTGGTCTCGTCCTTGTAGAAGCCCAGCTTTTTCAGTTCTTCCTCATAATCCAGTTTCTCTATATCGATTTCCGGCTCTGCAGTGTTTTCGATACCTGCCTCAGACAGAAAGCCAGGAAGATCTGAATGAAGCCGTTCAGTCGCAGCCTGCACACCATGGGCCTGTACCTCCAGGTACACCTGCTGTAGAAACCGAGGATCTGATGTGACCGGTACACCTGACTGATATAGTGAAAGAAGCAGGCAAAGCAGTGTTATGATATGCAGCATGTCAACCCTCCAACGTTAAATATATATGAGGAGGGATAAGGCGAATATGACTATGTCCTATGGAAATAGTGTCAGAAACATGCTATAGTTAGGAAAGACAAAATTCGACAGGTGAGAAGCGATTATGCTAAATAGATTGGTTGAACGTTTGAAGGCTTACGACAGACAATTCCTGCTCTTTCTTTTGGTTGGAGTTTTTTTGGGACTCGGGCAAAGTGTTGACGGCTCTACGATGAATAATTTCCTCAAGGACGAGTTTGACATGATGATACTGCAGCGGTCTGCACTGGAGCTTCCGCGCGAGCTTCCGGGTTTTTTGGTATTTATCATCGTGGGATCCTTATATTCACTGGGGGATGTCAGGATCGCGGCGATCGCAAATATGCTTGCGGCTGCGGGCATGCTGCTGCTGGGGTTGATTCCTCCGGTATACGCATTTGCAGTGATCTGTATTTTCATTTATAGTTCGGGCCAGCACATCTATATGCCGCTGTCCAATTCCATTGCCATGAATTTTGCAAATGACGGGAGACTTGGCAGAAAGCTTGGGCAGGTGAGTGCGGCCAATACTGCGGCTCTTGTATTCGGAAGCGCTGTTTTGTTTGTGATCTTCCGGTTTGTTAAGGTGAGCTATACAGTGACATTCATCTTCGGTGCTATTGCATTTTTTACTGCATCAGTTCTGCTGCTCTTTATGAAATCCCATAAGCGCGAGCGAACCAGGAAGAGGTTCGTATTTAAAAAGGAATATAAGCTGTTTTATGTGCTCAGCGTGCTGTACGGCGCCAGAAAGCAGATATTTATCACGTTCGGTCCCTGGGTGCTGATAGACATTTATGGTCAGAAGGTTGCGACAATGACGCTTCTGTTCTTCATCATTTCTGTTGTCTCGATCGCATTCAAGCCGTTTTTAGGCCACATGATCGATAAGATCGGAGAAAAGAAGGTACTGGGCATCGAGGCATTTACCCTTTTCTTTGTGTGTCTGGGCTACAGTACTGCTGATCTTATTTTGCCGTTTCAGGGAGCGGTGATTCTGATCTGTATATGTTATGTGCTGGATCAGCTGTCAAGCGCCGTGGCTATGGCACGGGCAACCTATCTGAGAAAGATTGCAGTCAATGAGGATGAGGTTTCTTCAACGCTTTCCCTGGGTATCAGCATCGACCATATCATGTCCATGTCCCTGCCTGTCATTGGAGGCCTTGTGTGGTACGGCAGCGGCAGCAACGGCTACAAGTACGTTTTTCTTGGAGGGGCGGTCATAGCGATATTAAACTATATTGCCACCAGATACATTAAAACAGGAGAGCCGACAGATATGCAGGAGGCATAAAAAGGAGCGGATATGCTTCGGAGAAGGGCTGTAAACGGAAATACAGAGCCCCTGTTGGAGCTCTGTATCATCACACTGGTATTATTTTATCCGGGTCAAACAAAAGAGAGTCGTTCATCGAACGAGTAAGCTTATTATACTAGTGCGAATTTCCCATGTCAATATGCTTACAGACCTATTTTTTTGAGCTGATTTGGGAGGTGCAATACAAATATCAGAATAACATGAAATATTTTCAATAGTTCAAAATAGTGGTATAATCAGCTTATATGCGGAAACACTTGGAAGAGATACATAATGTGTGTTGATGAGTGGAAGGGCATAATATAATGTGTTGATAGCAGAAGAGTATTCAATAATTTCAAGATAGTTTTGGAGGTTTGATTGTGTCAAAAAGTAAACAGAAGTTAAAAGTAATACCGCTTGGCGGATTACAGGAGATAGGCAAGAATATAACCGTATTCGAATATGGCGATGATATCGTAGTAGTGGATTGTGGACTGGCTTTTCCTGAGGACGAAATGCTGGGGATAGATCTGGTTATCCCGGACATTTCTTATCTGACAAAAAACAGGGAAAAAATCAGAGGGGTCGTGCTTACTCATGGGCATGAGGATCATATCGGAGCTTTACCCTACATGCTCAAGGAGATCAATGTGCCTGTCTATGGCACCAGGCTGTCTCTGGGACTCCTGAAATATAAGCTTGAGGAGCACAACCTGCTTTCAACGACAGAGCTTATTGATGTGGAGGCAGGAGATACTGTTCAGCTGGGTTCCATAAAGGTAGAATTCATCAGATCAACTCATAGTATTGCCGACGCGGTGGCGCTGGCACTGCATACACCTGTGGGTGTGGTGATTCACACAGGAGATTTTAAAATCGACTACACTCCTATACAAGGTAAAGCATTTGATCTCGCCAGACTGGCCGAACTGGGAAAGAAGGGTGTTCTGCTGCTGATGTGTGACAGTACCAATGCGGAGCGTCCAGGCTATACCATGTCCGAGAGGACAGTGGGAGAGACCTTTGACGAGATTTTTGTCAATGCCAGGAGCAGGATTATTGTAGCCAGCTTTGCCTCCAATGTCGACAGGATTCAGCAGGTCATCAATGCGGCGTACAAGTTCAACAGGAAGGTCGCCGTGGTAGGCAGGAGTATGGTGAATGTGGTGAATGTGGCCACAGAACTTGGTTACCTGAATATACCGGAAGGGACTATGATTGACATCGATATGATCGATAAGTATCCCTCCGAAAGGGTGACTATTATTACAACCGGAAGCCAGGGCGAGCCCATGGCGGGATTATCCAGAATGGCTGCATCGGAGCACAAAAAGGTTGATATCGGACCGGGGGACCTGATCATTATATCCGCTTCTCCCATACCGGGGAATGAAAAACCGATCATCAAGGTCATTAACGAGCTTTTCAAAAAAGGCGCAGACGTCATTTACGAAGCATTGGCAGAGGTACACGTATCCGGTCATGCCTGCCAGGAAGAACTGAAAATCATCCACAATCTTGTCAGGCCAAAGTTCTTTATGCCTGTCCACGGCGAATACAGGCATCTGAAGCAGCATGCTAATCTTGCTGCAAAGCTTGGTATGCCTACAAGCAACATTTTTATGATGGAAAACGGCAGGATGCTGGAACTAAGCCATGATTCAGCCAAGATCAACGGCACTGTCTCATCGGGGAGAATACTTGTTGACGGCCTCGGGGTTGGCGATGTGGGAAGTATCGTGCTTCGCGACAGAAAGCTTTTGTCCCAGGACGGTCTGATCGTTGTGGTTATCACGACAGAGAAAGAATCCGGTCAGATCATTGCCGGCCCTGATATAATTTCCAGAGGGTTTGTCTATGTCCGCGAGGCGGAGGATCTAATCGAGAATGCCCGCGAGATCATCAAGAAAACACTGGCTAAATGTGAAAACAGGAACAAAAATGACTGGGCGGCCAGAAAGGGCTTGATCAAGGATGACCTGAGGGATTATCTGTTTGAGAAGACAAAGCGCAAGCCAATGATTCTGCCGATCGTTATGGAGATCTAGGCAAAGCGGACAGGGTAAACAGAAGCGAAAAAAGATAAATTGGGAAAAGCAAAAGGGCGCTGGTTTTCAAATCCGATTGAAAGTCAGTGCCCTTTTTAGTGCGGTGCGTCCCCGGTGGTTTTATTACAGGGAGGTATGCAACTATCATTTCTTTATGATCATTTTGGAAGGACTACCTTGTGATAGGTCTTTTTCCCCTTCTTAAGAATCAACTCTCCATTGTTGAACAAATCTTTATTTACCATAAAGTCGATAGAGGCTACAGGGGTTTCTTCAATATAGATGCCACCCTGCTGGATCAGTCGTCTGCCTTCTCCCTTTGAGGGTACAAGACCTGTTCTCAGAAGAAGGTCAAGTATGTTCAGCCCTGCTTGCGCCTCCTGGAGAGTTAACCCGGTAGTGGGCATATTACTGGTATTACCGCTGCCGCCGAATAGCGCTTCGGCCAATTGCCTTGCCTTTGCAGCTTCCTCTTCTGTGTGCACCAGTTTGGTTACTTCATATGCAAGTATCTTTTTAGCTTCATTAATCTGCTCGTTTTTCAGTTCAGCCAGCCTTGCGATTTCGTCCATCGGCAGAAAGGTCAGCAGCTTCAGACACTTTATAACGTCTGCGTCATCCACGTTTCTCCAGTACTGATAGAAATCATATGGGGAGGTCTTTTCTGCATCCAGCCAGAGCGCGCCCTTTTCGGTTTTACCCATTTTTTTGCCTTCACTTGTGGTGAGCAGTGTGAACGTCATACCATATGCTTCTTTGCTCTCGACCCGTCGGATAAGGTCTATACCGCCCAGAATATTGGACCACTGGTCATCGCCGCCCAACTGCATCCGGCAGCCATAGTTCTGGCTCAGGACGAGGAAGTCATAGCTCTGCATAAGCATGTAGTTGAACTCAATAAACGTGAGCCCTTTTTCCATTCGGGACTTGAAGCATTCCGCAGTGAGCATCCTGTTAACGGAAAAATGAACGCCGATGTTCCTGAGAAAATCCACATAATTCAGCTTCAGCAGCCAGTCGGAGTTGTTGACCATCAGAGCTCTGTCATTGGAAAAATCAATAAGCTTGGATAACTGTGCTTTAAATCGTTCCGAATTGTATTGAATTGTTTCAGGAGTCATCATCCTGCGCATATCTGTTCTGCCGGAAGGATCGCCGACCATTGCCGTGCCTCCGCCGATTAGTGCTATAGGCTTGTGGCCGGCCCTTTGCATATGCGCCATGACCATCATCTGCACAAAATGCCCTACATGAAGGCTGTCTGCAGTCGGATCAAAGCCAATATAGAACGTCACCTTCTGGTTTTCAAGAAGATTTTTGATTTCTTCTTCATGGGTAAGCTGGGCAATGAAGCCCCGCTCCTTAAGTATACTAAAAACGTTGTTTGACATAAGCCTTATACCTCTTTGTTTTCTGTGTATTCTATCATAACGGCTGTCGAAATTCAAGGCCGGTATGGCGGAGGTGGAGCGTTGGAGAATATGGTTCTTACACGTTATTGCATAAGAAAAGGAGCTGAATTATCAGCCCCTTTGGAATCCTTGATTTGAGTTCGGAAGGAATAAGGAATCAAGCTTGATCTATACTGACTCTTCCTGTTCTTTCACGATAAAGCATCATGGAGAATACTGCCATAACAAAGGCTTGAGCTGCCGGTACTGCGCTGGCAACAACCGTTCCGATGAAAGGAATCCAGCCGAGGATGGCGCCGATAATTGCGCCGGCGATAGAGGCGGCAATACCAACGAGCAGTGTGATGCCCAATACAGTCCAGAAACAGCCTTTTACTACTTCAATGGATTTTTTAGCGGCAGCAACCACATCAAGACCATCGATTACCATGACGGCAAACCACATGCTCAGCAGCACGCCCAATACAATGGCGATAACGATGATCGCAAGTATGATGAGTATCATGAGAACTGCTCCGACTCCTCCGATAGCTGAAATGATCCATGTGCACAGCAGAAGAAGAAGGATTGCGGGTATGCCGACCACAAGCGAAACAACGAGTGTTCCTACAAAGTACATGACGTATTTGACAAAGTTGGCACTGATGGACGCACCCAGATCGTTCAAAGACGCATTTCCAGTTTCGAGCTTTTTATTGACCAGACCATAGGTAGCCGGCTGATAAATAAAAGGTGCGATAAATGCGACGATACCGCCGCCGACAACAGATGCAAGAATCGTCGGAATTAATGCAAGCAGTGCGCTGGGATCACTATAAGTATTTGCGTTGAATAAGCTGGTAACCGTGCCGAGACTCAACACAGAGCCGATGCCACCTATCAAAGCAGCCAATGCCGTCAGTACAAAAAGCGGGATAATGAGCATCCAGTTCTTAATTGAAAATTTTATTGCATTAATCAGATAATTCATAAAACACCTCCATGATAATCTTATATATACCTATTCTATGCAGTTTAAAAAATTCCTTCAAATAGTCAAATTTATCAAATATTTATTTAAATTTTTCTATGGCTCATAAGCTACTTTTATCATTATATATGACGCTGTGGGTAAAATCGCTGCCGGATCTGCGCATGATTGGATTGCGGTATCCCAGAACATACTGGTCAGAGGCCCCGGAATCCAGCCGGAGCATGTCGGAAACACAGGGAAGGGTAGAGGATTTATAGTCTGCGGTCTTTGTGATAACCGGTAATGCTGTCCGGCCTCGTATGGTTGACAGCAGACGCCTGCCGGCGCTGTTGAAACCAAGAATCCGGATATAGGCCGGGCCGCCGGAGATGTTGAAGGCTTCAAACATTGTGTCTGTCAAACCGATCAATGCGCTAAAAAGAATTCTTTGTATTCTGGTATTGGGATAGCGTCTGGTACAGATAAAATCTGTCAGTTCGTGAAAGGATCCGGCTTTGCCGGCTGCGTCACTGATGCGGTTTTCCAGGCCATCTTCCATATAGGGCAGGGCTCGAAGCTGCTCTATGGACATTTTTCGCAATACCGAAAGAAGAGGTAGAGAGAAGTCGGAAGGAAATACCGGACCTCTTCCGAGCTCCAGCTCACGTTCCAGTATCGCAAGAGACGTATTTGGCACTGAAAATCCAAGAAGATCTCCTGCAGTTTGCCAGGTGGTTTCGGAGAATACCTTCCGGATAGAGGTAGCGCTGCTGATCTCGCCGGTCAACGTACTACAGTTGTAATCGTTCCCGATGCGGCCGATGGTCACCGGAGTAATCCTGCTTTTCAGGCGCATGAGCGCTTTGAGGTATTCTACAGCAAGTATGTTATTGGAGCATTTCAGGAGCGAGGACAAATGATCCTTGCCATTTTTCGCCTTGATATAGGACGATAGTGCTTTCTGCCTTGCCGACGGAAAAGATTTTCCGGCGGAGAGGTTTTCTTTTAGAGGACCTTTGTATTCCTCAGGCTCCGACATAAGGATTGAGGCTATTTCTGTGAGACGGTCAAGATCTCCGGATTCACTGCCGAAGCTTAGCGCATCGACTGTGCCCAGACTATCCAGCAGTTTTACAGCACCGAAGGCAAAATATTCAGCGCTGCCCATAGCATAGGCCACCGGAAGCTCAATAACCAGATCCGCTCCACATTGTAGGGCCATCTCTGCTCTTGCCCATTTATCGAGCAATGCAGGTTCGCCGCGCTGTGTGAAATTGCCGCTCATGACCACAACCGTAAGATCAGCGCCGGTTAATTCCTTTGAGGCTTGCAGATGATACTTGTGACCGTTGTGAAAGGGATTGTATTCGGCGATGATTCCCAGTACTTTCATGGCTTCCTCCCGGCAATTCACTCACGTCGGACTTCAACACGAATGTGTTATACTTTCCCATATTATACAGTAGATACAGGTCAATAACAAGTTATTCACTGTTCTATCGTCATGAATACTGTGCAGCATTGCGCTATAGTTTCTTTTTATTGCACAGTATCCACATAACGGAACCTCTCAACAGTAACTATATAAAACAAAAGTGACTTAGTGTATAATTGTGCTATGGATAAAATCGCTATTGTGGTTATAAACGGTGCAACCCGCGAATTTGATAAACAGTATCACTATCTGGCGCCTGATGAGATGGCCGGAAGGCTTTTGCCCGGAATGAGGGTCATTGTACCCTTCGGGCGCGGCGACAAGCTGAAAGAGGCCTATGTATTGGGTTTTGCAGACAATACGGAATATAAGGAACTTAAGCAAATCAGGAGAATCGTCGATGAAAAGCCTGTATTGACCGGGGCTTTGCTGGAGTTGGCCGTCTGGATGAAGCAGCGCTATTTCTGTTCCTTTAGCTCGGCAATCAAATGCATGCTTCCTGCCGGGATCGGGATAAAGAGTCTGAAGGTCGCTCAGCTGCTTAATATACAGGGAAAAGCGCTTCCGGATCAGGGAGAGCTGTCGCCTAGTCAAAAGGCTATTGTGCAGACACTACAGGAAAATGACGGACTGCTGGAGACGGAAGAGCTGAAAAAACTTTGCGGAGTAAAAACAAAATTCAATTATCATCTCAAGCAGCTTGAGGAAAAGGGAATTCTATGTACCAAGGAGCAATGTTCAACGGCAGTCAAACAAAAGAATGTCCGCGTGGCAAGTCTGGCCATGTCGCCCGAGGAAGTGACAGAAGATATTGAAAACGGTACTTTGAAGCGGATTCAACAGATTCGCATACTTGAAATGCTGCTGGAGAATGAATATATCGCAGTTGCCGATCTGGTAAGGTTTGCGGCAGTGTCCGCCTCTGTGCCGGATACGCTTCGGAAAGCCGGATACATCTATTACAGGGATATCGAGGTAAAAAGGGATCCGCTCAGACACCGGGCAGTGGAAGCAACGCAGCCTATGGAGCCGACAGCAGAACAGAGAACTGTTATGGACGCCGCACTGAAGAAGATCGACAGTCACACCTTCGGTGAAATGCTGCTTCACGGAGTGACGGGCAGCGGAAAAACAGAGGTATACCTGCAGCTGATACAGCATGTTCTGGAGCAGGGCAGGCAGGCGATCGTACTGGTGCCCGAGATTTCACTGACGCCGCAGATGGTTGACCGTTTCAGAGGCCGATTTGGCGACCTTGTGGCGGTTCAGCACAGCAGGTTGTCCCTGGGAGAGAGGTATGACCAGTGGCGGCTGATTCTAAAAGGGGAGGCCAGGGTTGTGGTAGGCGCGAGATCCGCTGTGTTTGCACCTTTGGAGAATATCGGAGTCATCATCATTGACGAGGAACATGAGAATACATATAAGTCGGAAACCACACCCAAATACAGCGCAGCGCAGATCGCGTCCAGAAGATGCATGTATGACGGAGCTTTACTAATCTATGGTTCGGCGACACCCTCTATTGAAACATACCGGAGAGCATTAGAGGGGGAGATTTCGCTTGCAGTCATGAAGGGGCGGGCGAACGCACTAACGATGCCAGAGACGCAGGTAGTTGATATGAGGAAGGAGCTGGAGCTTGGCAACAGGACAATGTTCAGCGCAGCCCTTTCGGAACAGATAGAAAAAAATATCGCTGCGGGGCAGCAAACGATCCTTTTCCTTAACAAGAGGGGATATGCCTCGTTTGTATTATGCAGAAGCTGTGGTATCAAGCTCAAGTGCAGGCATTGCAATATTACAATGACATATCATGCCGGTGACAATCGCCTGATTTGCCATTACTGCGGCTATACGGTCAAAATGCCATCGAGTTGTCCTAAATGTGGAAGTAATTCAATCAGGCAGTTTGGCACGGGTACCCAAAAGGTAGAGGAGGATCTGCAGAAATATTTCACGGGATGCTCCGTGATCAGGATGGATATGGATACCACCACGGGGAAGCATTCTCACGAGGAGATTCTGGATACATTCCGTGAGAAGAATATAAATATTCTGGTTGGTACCCAGATGATCGCAAAAGGCCACGATTTCCCGAATGTAACGCTTGTGGGCGTTCTGGCTGCAGACAGCCTGCTTGGCATGAATGATTACAGAGCGTCGGAGAGAACGTTCCAGCTGCTGACGCAGGTGTCCGGAAGAGCGGGAAGAGGGGAGCTCCCAGGGCGTGTGGTAATTCAGACGTATAGCACGGATGATTACAGCATTATTTCTTCCTGCAGCCATGATTATGAGGGTTTCTTCAAGCAGGAGTCCGAAGTGCGTAAAAGGCTGAATTACCCGCCATTCACTAATATTGGCTGTCTGATCGTCAGTTCGGTAAATGACCGTCTGGCTCAGGCTAAAGCCGGGGATACGATGTCGTTTCTGATGACGCTTATCGACGCTGAAGCAGGGGATGAGCTTCTTCCAGGACCTGTACGGGCGCCAATCAGCAGATTGCGAAATCGGTACAGGTGGAGGATAATCATTAAGTGCGGCTCGACAGACCGGCTGGCAAGGATGCTTGTCGCGGCGTCGGACAATTTTTACAGATCCAGGCCAAAGGGCAGGATCGATGTGGATCTGAACATGGATATCAACCCCGTCAGCATGATGTAGGGATGAATTTATGCAAATTCATGATATAATAGTATATAGTTGAGAAATGTCCCCCAAACATTGAATAGGAGTGTGCAATATGGCGATAAGAAATATCAGAAAAGATGGAGATGACATACTGAGAAAAAAGTCCCGGGAAGTTGAGGAAATTAATGATAAGATCCGCATACTATTAAAGGATATGGCGGACACGTTATATAATGCAAATGGTGCGGGCCTCGCTGCGCCGCAGGTAGGTGTTTTGAAAAGGATCGTTGTGATCGATGCGGGAACCGGGCTTCTTCAACTGATTAATCCCGTGCTCAAGAGCGAGTCCGGGCAGCAGTGCGTACCTGAGGGGTGTCTAAGCGTACCGGGAATCTGGGGAGAGGTGAACCGCCCTGCTCATGTTGTAGTAGAGGCGCTCAATCCGGATGGCAAGAAAATTGTGATAGAAGGAGAAGGCCTTCTGGCACAGGCCCTGTGCCATGAGATTGACCATCTGGAGGGGATTTTGTTTAAGGACAAGGCAGTGCGTTTTCTGGATGAGGATGAGTTGAAAAATGGTTAAATCAGATATGAAGATAGTTTTTATGGGTACGCCGGACTTCGCGGTGCCATGTCTGGACGTACTTGTTCAAAACGGATATAACGTTACGGCAGTAGTAACACAGCCTGATAAGCCGGTTGGAAGGAAGCAGAGCGAGCTGAAGGCGCCCGCCGTGAAGGAGGCGGCTCAGCGAGCAGGCATTAAAACAATATTACAGCCTGTTAAGGTGAAAACGCCGGAATTTCTTGCATCGATTCGCGAGCTTGAGCCGGATCTGATCGTCACTGCGGCTTACGGCAGGATTCTTCCGAAGGCTGTGCTGGATGTGCCTAAACAAGGCTGTATCAACGTACACGCTTCACTTCTTCCAAAATACAGGGGAGCTGCTCCAATACAGTGGGCTTTGATCAATGGAGATGAAAAAACCGGTGTTACCACTATGTTCATGGACGAGGGGATGGATACCGGGGATATTCTTTTGACAAGTGAAATTCCGATAGATCCGGACATGAACTGTCAGGAGCTTTTCGACCGGCTGAGGGAGCTTGGCGGGCAGGTGCTGCTCGATACCCTGAAAGCATTGGAAAACGGTACGCTGATCAGGACGCCGCAGGATCATTCCATAGCCGTCTATGTGCCTATGATGACGAAGGAAACCGGTCTGATCGACTGGACCAAAAGCGCGCGGGAGATACATAATCTGGTTAGGGGCACAAACCCGTGGCCAGGAGCCTATACATTCTACAAATGCTCGAGGCTGAAGGTCTGGAAGACAACTGTGCTCGATTCCTGTCCTGTGATTACACCCGAAAATGCTGCGGAAGCAATGCTGTTAGAAATGTCCGGTTCACAGCCGCCGGGCAAGATATTGAAAATATTCAAGCAAAACGTGATTGTATCGACCGGGGATGGTTGCCTGCGAATCAGCGAATTGCAGTTTGAAAACTGCAAAAGACTGGGTGTTTGTGAATGCGGGCATAATATGGACGAGGGTGAAATACTTGGATAAACGAATGAGCAGCTTCATGGGTTATTCTTTTTTGTTTCTTATTGTGATCGGTGCTGCTGCAATACTATTTTCATATGTTCAAAGTTTTTTTTCAATTGATCTGTACAACAGGGTACTGTCCGTCCTGATTCTGATAGCCATTGCTATAATGGTGCTGATTGTTGTGTCTGTAACCGCGGTTTTTTTAGCGGTCAGACTAAGGAAGATTCATCCTTTTCTGCTCGTTCCGGTAAGATTGGGTCTGAAGCTGGTTATCCCCTTTGCTCTTTTCGTAACGGAGCTCCTGAGGAAGGATAAGGATGTGATTCGAAGTCTTTTTATTGATATTAACAATCTTTTCGTGCAATCAGGTCATTTCCGTAAGAAGGCTGATAAAATTATGCTTTTGCTGCCTCATTGTCTTCAGAATTCCGAATGTGAGCTGAAAATAACGGGAGACATCACCAGGTGCAAAAAGTGTGGGCGATGTACGATTGGAGCCATCAGGGAGTTGTCGGACAAAACAGGGGTGCAGGCAATTGTAGTGACGGGAGGTACCGCTGCTCGCAATGCCATTGCCAGAATAAAGCCTGAATTGGTGCTTTCAGTTGCGTGTGAGAGAGATCTGGCAATCGGAATCTCGGATGTGAGCAAAATACCGGTGATTGGTGTTCTGAACCAGAGACCTAACGGGCCATGTATAAATACGCTGGTGGACGTGGAGCTGCTGAAGGAGAAGCTGGACAGTATTTTGTGTAAGTGAGAAGCCGGACAGATTCTTGAGCGAATGAGAATCACCGAACTGTGAAAAAATAAAGCACGAGAGGTTGGGATGAAGCTGGACCCTGCCAGAGAAGCCGCATTAAAAATTTTATATGAAATAAATGAAAAGGGTGCATATTCCAACATTGCACTCAATAAATACTTTTCTTCGGAAGAACTGCGTGAGATTGACAGGTCTTTTGTGACGGAGCTGGTATACGGTACAATCAAATGGAAGCTCACACTCGACAGGGTCATTGCTGCGTATTCCAATATCAAGATGGAAAAGCTATCCCCATGGATATTGAATATATTGAGGCTGGGAGCCTATCAGATTCTGCAAATGACAAGGGTGCCCGATTCGGCGGCCTGCAATGAGAGCGTTAATTTAGCGGGAAGATATGGGCATAAGGCATCGGCAGGATTTGTCAATGCAGTCCTTCGCAACATTGCCAAAAACGGCGCGCAGATCGCAATTCCCTCGAAGGAGAAGGATCTGACAGGGTATTTGTCTGTACGGTACTCCTATCCCAAATGGCTGGCGGAGAAATATGTCGGCCTGTTCGGCTCCGAATTTGCAGAAAGCCTGCTGGATGCGGGAAATGGTTCGCCTGAGCTGACGCTTCGTGCGAATACCCTGCGAGTAACGCCGGAAGAACTGATTGAGGAGCTGAAAAAAGAAGGTGTGGAAGCGGCTGCCGGAAAATATGTCCGGGAAGCGGTCGTGCTTAAAAGCACCGCGGCGGTCGCAAAGCTGAAGGCTTTTCAGGACGGACTGTTTCAGGTTCAGGATGAAAGCTCCATGCTGCCGGTGACCGTACTTGCGCCGGAACCGGGAGAAACCGTCCTGGACGCGTGCAGCGCGCCTGGGGGGAAAGCGACTCATATGGCGCAGCTAATGCAGAACAGGGGAATGATCGTCGCAAGGGATGTGCATGAGCACAAGCTGAAGCTGATCGATTCCGCCGCAGACAGATTGGGTATTAATATTGTGAAAAGTGAGCTGCATGATGCAACGATACCGGACCGGCCGCATGAAAAGGCTTTTGACAGGATATTGCTGGATGCTCCGTGCTCAGGTCTTGGCATTATTCGAAGAAAGCCTGACATCAAATGGGCAAGAGAGACGAAGGGGATTGAAAGCATAACCAAACTGCAGAAGACGGTGATACAAGCTGTTTCAGCAGCCCTCAAGCCAGGAGGGGTACTGGTTTACAGCACCTGTACGGTATTACCCGAGGAAAACGAAGAGATTATCCGAAGCTTTATAGAGAATAATCAGGATTTTATTGAAGAGGATATTGCTCCTTTATTGCCGGCTGAGCTGGCAGTGCATGCCACGGGTGGTGCATTGCAGCTTTACCCCAACAGGGACGGCGTTGACGGATTTTTCATGGCGAGATTGAGAAGAAAGTAAAAAGACCGAAGAGTAAGAAAAGATCGAAGAGTAAGTAATGACCAAGGAGTAAGTAAAGTGGAGAAAAAATATCTACCTGACATGAATATAAGAGAACTGGAACAAATGCTGCAGGGTATGGGCCAGCAGAAATTCAGGGCAAAGCAGATTTTTAGCTGGATCGCCAGAGGAGCTTTGGATTTTGACGACATGACCGATCTGTCAAAGCAGCTCAGGACGGAATTGAAACTTTTTTCGTATGTTTCAGGTCTAACTATAAGAAAAAAGCTTGTATCATCACTTGACGGTACAGCCAAATACCTGTTTGAACTGCGGGACGGCAATGTGATCGAGAGTGTGCTGATGGAGTATGAACACGGCTACACGGCATGTATTTCGTCCCAGATCGGCTGTAAAATGGGATGCAGCTTTTGCGCCTCGACCATCGCCGGTTTCAGGAGGGATTTAACAGCCGGGGAAATGCTTGAGCAGATACCGGCTATTCAGCGCGATAGCGGGGTAAAAGTCGGAAATGTGGTTATAATGGGTATTGGAGAGCCCTTTGATAATTATGATAACGTTTTGAAGTTCCTGAGACTGGCTCACGATCCGGCAGGACTGAATATCGGACAGCGGCATATGACAGTTTCCACATGCGGGATTGCGCCTCGTATCATTGAATTTGCAGACGAAAACCTACAGGTTAATCTGGCCGTTTCGCTCCACGCTCCGAATGACCGTCTGAGAGCGCAGATCATGCCGATTGGCAGGAAGTACGCTATTGACAAAATCATTGAAGCATGTAAGATATATACAGAGAAAACCAGAAGAAGGATCACGTTTGAATACGCATTGATCGAGGGTGTCAATGACTCGCCGGAGAATGCAGCCGAGCTTGCATCAAGACTGAGGGGACTGCTGTGCCATGTAAACCTGATTCCTGTCAATGCCGTTAAAGGTACGGGTTACCGGCAGGGTGAGCGAAAACGCATGGAGAACTTTGCGGGGCTGCTTATGAAAAGGGGCATCGAAACCACAATCAGACGCGAGCTGGGATCAGACATCAATGCGGCCTGCGGTCAACTCAGAAGCGACGAGATGAACGCTGGCCACCAATAGAGATAAAGCAATTGTAGAGGTGTTGAAGCTTGAAATTCGCGGCCGGAACAGACACAGGACTGATAAGAAACAGTAATGAAGACTCCTACAGGATTATTCAGGAATCTTCACAGAATCCCTGCGTCGTTATTATTGCTGACGGAATGGGCGGTCACAACTGCGGTGAAGTTGCCAGCAGGATGGCGGTGGATTACATAAGTGAATTTATTGAGCGAAGCGGCAGCCTGTTATTTTCTTGCCCGGATATTGGGGAGGAAATAAGAAAACTGGTTGGAGAAGCGAATACAGCCGTATTCGAAGCATCACTGACCAGGCCTGAAGCAAGCGGAATGGGCACGACGCTGACGATGGCCGTGATTGTCGGCAGCAAGGTTACCGTGGCCCATGTGGGGGACAGCAGGCTGTATATGGCACACAGCGATAGCATGCGGCAAATGACGCAGGATCATTCTTACATTGAGGAATTGATCAGGAACGGAACCCTGACAAGGGAGGAAGCTGAAAGACATCCGCGCAAGCATGTTATTACGAGAGCCATCGGATCTTCAAAGGATCTGGAGGTCGACATACTGGATTTTGAGGCCGAAAAAGGAGATATTTTGCTGCTCTGTACCGATGGCCTCACAAATATGATTTGTGAAAACGAAATATATAGCATTATTAAAGACAGCGAGCCGCAGAAGGCCTGTGAGCAGTTGATCGAGGCAGCAAAAAGCAAGGGCGGCGAAGATAATATTACAGTGATTGTTTATCAAATGTGAGTGAAGGTGCGTTTATGGAAGGCAGATTACTTGGAAATAGATATCAATTGATTGAAAGGATTGGCGGGGGCGGTATGGCAATCGTTTACAAAGCGAAATGCCTCCTGCTCAATCGTTATGTCGCTATAAAAATCCTACGGAGCGAATTCACCGACGATGAAGAGTTTGTGAAGCGATTCCGTGTGGAAGCGCAGGCGGCGGCCAGCCTGAACCATCCGAATATTGTGTCTATCTACGATGTGGGCAAGCAGGATGATTCGCAATATATCGTCATGGAATTCATCGATGGCATCACGTTAAAGGATTACATCAATAAAAAAGGTGTGCTGCCCTGGAGGGAAGCAGTCGGGATAGCGGTACAGATTTGTTCTGCGCTGGAACAGGCACATAAAAACCATATCGTACATCGTGATATCAAGCCTCATAATATCATGATTACAAATGAAGGTATCGCCAAGGTCACTGATTTCGGTATCGCCAGAGCTGTCACTTCTGCAACGATTACTATGGTGGGCAGTACGATCGGCTCTGTTCATTATTTTTCACCGGAGCAGGCGAGAGGCAGCTTCACCGACGAAAAATCAGACCTTTATTCACTTGGCGTCACCATATATGAAATGGTGACGGGGAGAGTTCCATTTGACGGAGAATCACCGGTAGCAGTGGCCTTGAAACACATACAGGAAAAAGCGGAGCGTCCGATCGACGTAAATCCTTCTATTCCGAAGGGAATAAACGACCTGATTTTAAAGGCGATGAAGAAGGATCAGAATCTGCGTTACCAGACAGCCTCAGATATGCTCAACGATCTGAAAAGAACGTTGAACGACCCAAATACAAGGATCGCAGGCAGCAATGCAGCGGAGGATCTTCCCACAAGGAAAATGCAGGCCGTAGGCGCTGATATCCAAACGCTTGCAGAGGATGAAAATGAAGCTGACAATGATTATAAAAATATATATAGAAATGTAAGCAAGATAAATTCGGGAGCAGAATTAGTATTGGATGAAGGTGAGAATACGATGGCAGTCAAGAAGAAGGATCGGCTGAGCATGTGGCTTGGGATTGGCGCCGGTCTTGTCATAGCGGGAATTATCTTTTTTATCGGACTTAAGCTGCTTATTCCGATTATTACACCTGAAGCTTCGGACGCATATGTGGTCGAGAATTATTTGAACAAGAATTTCAACGATGTCGTGGAGGAACTAGAAAAATATGGCATCACAGCCGTTGAGCATGAAAGAATAAACAGTGATACAGTCAAGCAGGATATCATAATTTCACAGGATGTAGCTGTCGGAAACACTCTGAAGCCGGGCAGCTCCATCAAATTCAGAATCAGCGCCGGCCCTGAGCTGGTGCAGATCCCGGATATTTCGGGTCAGGAGTCCAGAATGGGCGAGCAAATCCTCAGAGGTCTTGAACTGATACCGGAAGAGAAGACGGAGCACAGTGAAACCGTGGCGACAGGCGCTGTTATCAGAACGGAGCCGGCTGCACTGCAAGAAGTGAAGCCTTATACAAACGTGACAATATACGTTAGCCTTGGCCCTAAGCTGGAAATGGTCAAGGTTCCCACTCTGGTCGGGCTTACGAGGGCAAAGGCGGAAAAGCTTATACTTGATAGCAAGCTGAAGATCGGAAAGATTATTCCTGATGATGAAATCAGCGATGTGGCTTTGATCACAAAGCAATATCCTTTGGCGGGAGACGAAGTGGAAGAGGGTACTGCTGTTGAGATGAACTTTACCCCCGTAGAAGAGGAGTCTGTTACGGAGCCCGGAACGACCGTGCCAGGGGAAGGAACAGCGGATACGCCGACTGAGCCGAACACACCGACCGATCCGGACGACTCGCCAAAAAGAACAAGACTTCTGCCCATTGATCTGGATCCCACTAGATCATATGGAGATACGGTTATGGTATTTGTAGAAACGACTCCATCGGATACAAATATATCAAAGATTGATTTTAACGAGGCGATACCGAGAACCAGTTTCCCGTTCAGCGTGAAGATTACGCTGGCAGACCAGGGAACGACCCATGTGGTCGTCAAGCTTGATGGTGTGCTGGCTCTGGAAGGTGATTATTAGAAATACCGACAGGAAGCTTTGACTCGTTTTTATACGATGCAAAAACAGGGGAGGTTCTGCGATTGCTGTCAGGCATTATCATTAAGGGAATTGGCGGATTCTATTATGTGTCATCAGAGGATAATGGCATAGTTGAATGCAAGGCCAGAGGAATATTCCGAAAGAACGGGTTAACACCCCTGACAGGGGATAGAGTTCACTTTTCCCTCACTGACCGCGCACAACGAAAAGGCAGTATCGATCAGATCGGGGAAAGGTCATCCATTCTGGTCAGGCCTGCCGTTGCCAATGTCGATCAGATGGTCGCCGTTATCGCCGCAAAATCGCCTGAGCCTGATATGATGCTGCTGGACAAGCTGTTGGTAACAGTGGAAAAGAAAAGAATCCGAGCTGTTATATGTATCAACAAGACTGATCTGGATCATGAAAATTTAAGTGCGGAGCTGTGCAAAACTTATGCTGCTGCAGGGTTCGATGTTGTTCAAACAAATATTAATGAAGCAGAGGGCTTCAACGAACTAAGATCTCTGCTCAGGAATCATATCTCAGTTTTCGCCGGACAGTCCGGCGTTGGGAAATCCACGCTGCTAAACAGGGTAATGAACACCATGGTCATGAAGACCGGCGAGTTGAGTGACAGGCTTGACAGAGGAAAGCATACAACCAGACACGCAGAGCTCATTGAGCTGGCAGGCGGCGGTTATATAGTCGATACCCCCGGGTTTAGTTCCTTTGAGCTTGCCGGGATCGGTTATCAGGAGCTTGCGCAATTGTACCCGGAATTCGGTGAATATGTCATGTATTGCAGATTTTCCGGCTGCAGCCATATCAACGAGCCGGACTGCGCGGTGAAAAAAGCGCTGGAGGACCGGCGGATCGACGGCGGGAGATATCAGCGGTATGTTGAGTTATATGCGTTATTGAAGCTGGAAGACGAAATGAAATATAAAAAATGAACAGGAAGGGAATCGGAACGATGATTAAAATTGCTCCATCGATTCTGGCGTCCGACTATTCAAAGCTTGGTGAGGAGATAACCAGGGTTGAAAAGGCCGGCGCCGACATGATACATATTGATGTAATGGACGGGCATTTTGTGCCGAACATCACTGTTGGTCCGCCTGTGGTTAAGAGCCTGCGAAAAATAACCGGACTTCCTTTTGACGTCCATTTGATGATAGAGAATCCGGATAAGCATCTGGACAGTTTCATCGAAGCCGGAGCGGACATAATATCGGTACATATTGAGAACAATCCCCACCTGCATCGCACACTGCAGTATATCAGGCAGAGGAATGTCAGGGCATCGGTGGTTCTGAATCCAACCACACCGCTCAACACATTGGAGATGGTGCTGCCATATGTGGATATGATTTTATTGATGACGGTCAACCCGGGGTTTGGCGGTCAGAAATACATCGAGGAGATGACGGGGAAGATCCGAGAGCTCAGGAAAATGTCCGATAAGCGTGGTCTAAAGCTGGACATAGAGGTGGATGGAGGCATCGATGCCGAAAATGTCTACAGGGTTACGCAGGCAGGCGCAAATATCCTGGTGGCCGGATCAACAGTTTTCAATGCGCCCGATGCCGCCGAGATTATAAGCCTGCTTAGGAAGAATGCATTCGGTGGTTATGTATGAACTGCGTCATTTTTTGCGGCGGCGTCATTGAAGATTATGATCCGATTAATAAGTATGCGCAGGGTGCGCAGCTGATTCTCTGTGTGGATAGCGGAGCGCGTCACTGCAGGAAATTACAGATCGTTCCTGACTATCTTATCGGTGATTTTGATTCTATCTCTGAAGAAGATTTTACGGCACTGGCCGAGGCCGGTGCTTCAGTGATGAGGTTTCCCTCCGAAAAGGACATGACCGACAGTGAGCTCGCAATTCAAGTTGCTTATGAAAAAGGCTGCCGCCGAATCATACTCCTTGGGGCGATCGGATCAAGAATCGATCATACGCTTTCCAACCTGTTTTTGTTAAAAAAGCTGGCAGACCTCAATGTCGAGGGCGTTATTGTCAATGAGAAAAATGAGATCAGAATGATTAGAGATCATATTGAGCTTAAAAGTGAGAAGGATACGTTTCTTTCTTTGCTGCCTGTTGACGGTAATGCAGTCGGTGTTACGACCAGTGGACTATATTATCCCTTGACGGAGGCTACTTTGGAGGTGGGATCCTCGTGGGGCGTCAGCAACCGGTTTACCGCTGATGTTGCCTCCGTATCGGTAAAGCAAGGCTATCTGCTGGTCATTAAGTCAAGAGATTAGGGGCAGACATGGGTATGGATATGGGGACGGCAGGCAAAAGAACCGCCCCCTGTCAGTTGCCTCATTTATATGCTTCAGCCAAGGCCTCAAAGGCTTTTTGTGAATTGATAACAGTCTTTTCATCCACGCAGTAGGCGAGCCTGAAATGGCCTTTGCATCCAAAGCCGGCTCCCGGTACAATGACCAGATTATACTTTACTGCAGCTTTGCAGAATTCAACATCGTCTTCAATCGGAGAGCGGGGGAAAAGATAAAAGGCGCCTTGCGGCTTAAAGCAATTGAAACCGGCTTTTGTTATAATGTCGTACAGCATATCTCTTCTCTTTTTATAAGCGGTTGCATCTACTGTGGCATCAAGGGAATCGGGCAGTATTCTCTGGAAAAGGGCAGGTGCGTTGACAAAGCCCAATGTCCTCGTTGAGAAAATAAGTCCGTCAATCAGGGCAGTGGTATCGCCCATCAGAGGATTGACTGCCACAAAGCCGATTCTCTCACCCGGAAGCGACAATGATTTACTAAAGGAATTGACCATGATGGAGCGCTTGAATATGGTAAATACGGAGGGTACCTCAACCCCGTCATATACGATCTTGTCGTAGGGCTCATCGGATATGACACAGATTTCCGTTCCGAATTCTTTTTCACGCGCGCTTATTTTTTCGGCCAGCTTCTCAAGGGTGCTGCGGCTATAGACGGCTCCTGAAGGATTGTTCGGGGTGTTGATGAGAACAGCCTTTGTCCTGGGTGTAATGGCGTCATACAGGCGCTGAGGGTCCGGCTGGAAGGTGGAGCGATCCGTATCGACGACGACGACCCTGCCGCCGTGATTATCCACATAAAACAGATATTCCGCAAAGTAAGGAGCAAATATGATAACTTCCTCGCCGGGGTTCAGCAGAGTTTTGAGCACAACGTTCAGCGCACCTCCGGCTCCGCACTCCATGACCACATGCTGTGCGTAGATGGGTAAGCCGCTTGCTTTCCGGAGCCTGTCAGCGAGTGCAGCCCGGACATTCAGATACCCCGCATTGCTCATATATCCGTGCATTTTCGGCGTGTCCGCCAGCACAGCCTTTTTCAGAGCCTCTTTTACTGCTTCCGGCGGTTCGATGTCGGGGTTGCCAAGCGAAAAATCGTATACGTTATCTGCTCCGACTTTTTTGCGGAGCTTTTCTCCTTCTTCAAACATAGCCCTGATCCATGATGATCTGCTAAGATTGTCAAGTATCTTCTTTGAAACCATTTCGTCCACTCCTGTATTTTTTAATTTATATTATACTAAATTTGCGGGAATAGCAATCGGGCTTTGTCGGGCATCACCACTGCTGTATTATAGTTGACATAGACTACCATACCCGGTTTGGCGCCCGACGGCTTACTGACATTCTTCACTATGGTGTAATCCACCTGAACATTGGCGGACATTTTGGCTTTGCTATGCCACGCGGCCAGTATTGCTGCCTCCTCCAGCGTACGTTCCGGGATATCACGCCCATTTCGCCTGATAATGACATGGGATCCGGGGATGTTTTTGGTATGCAGCCAGGTGTCGTTGGATTGGGCAAATTTCAGGGTCAGGTAATCATTTTGTCTGTTGTTCTTTCCTACATAGATGTCAAAGCCGTCAGAGGATTTGAAACGCAGGGGATCCGTCATCTTCTGCTGTTTACCGGCAGCGGGCTTCTTACTGCCGCGTTTCTTTCTTAGCGACATATAGCCTTGATCCGCAAGCTCCTGCCTGACTTCGTCCATTTCACGCAGCGCTGTACAGTTATCCAGCAGTTGAAGGACGCTTTCCAGATATTCCAGTTCCTTGCGGGTATCCTCCAACTGGCGGCTCGTATACATGAAGGTGCTTTTTGCCCGGGCATATTTCTTAAAATACCGCTGTGCGTTCTGCTGCGGCAGCAGATTGGGATCCAGCGGGACATTGACATACTCATCTGCGTTTTCAGAATAATAATTGAGCAGCGAAACGCATTCGGTGTTTTGAGGAATTGCATATATGCTGGCTGTAATCAGCTCGCCGTAGAGCTTGAGCTTTTCCCGGTCAGCCACATCCCGCAGGGTTTCCTGCTGTATGGACAGCTTCTTTGAACAGCGGTCAATGACGGTGTTAAGCACCTTGTACAGATCGGCTTTTTTTTGTCTTAGACGCTCGGCATTGTCACGCGAAGCGTAGAACGTATCCAGCACATTGCTGATGGAGTCCGACGAGGCGGTGTATTTGTATTGCCGGATGCCAAGACAATGGAAATCAAGCGGCTTTTGATGTTGTTCGTCTTCAAATATGACGCAAGGAGCGTATTTGCTATTCCTGATTTCGTCAAGAACAGAATCCAGCGCCGTTTTCAGCGCATCACGACACTCAGGAGTAAGCGAAGCTGCGCCTGTCCGATTTTCAATGCCTGCTCTGAAGCTAATTTCACGGCATAGAAGCAGGCTGAAGCCTTTGATATGCTCAAGTAAAAACTTATCTACAGTCTGGTTGGATGCATCAAGGCTTTGCAGCAGCGCTGACGTGTCCAACACGCCGGGAGAGAGCTTATCCTGTGCGGGGGGCAGTACATACGGCCTTGCGGGCATGACCTCACGGACACTGCTGACATCTGCGTCCACATGCTTGATGGAATCTATGATCTTATTATCGCTATTGAGCAGGATAATATTGCTGTAGCGCCCCATTACTTCAATTAGAAGCTTCTTTTCCGAGATGTCGCCCAGCTCATTGGTTGCTTCGATGACCAATCCGATGATCCTCTCATAGTCGTTGAATTCAAAGGACAGGATCCTTCCTCCGGTTATATGCTTTCTTAGGAGCATGCAGAAGACAGGCGGAACTGCGGGGTTTTCCTTCACAGCCTCAGTCAAATGGATTCTGGGGTAATTCGGACTGGCGCTGAGCACCAGCCTGTGGTTTTTATTCCATGCTCTGACCAGTAATACGATCTCGTCGGCTTCGGGTTGTAATACTTTTTCAACACGGCCGGAGGAGAGCTTTTCCGTCAGTTCATCTACGATGCTTTTTGCTACGATACCGTCAAAAGGCAATTACAACACTCCTTTGCCCGCATAAATACTGATGCGGGAATATTTACATGCTCCAGACATAAAAAAAGAAGCCTGTCATAGTATATATTATTTATGTCAGGCTGTGAAGGGTCCGGAGCTTGAAAATATAACTGTTGAGTCTTTTACAATAAGGGGGGCAGCCATTTTGACTGATTCCAGGGTTTTAATTACTCATGAAAATCCGAAATCGCCGATCTCAGAGGCTTATAGAATGCTTCGGACCAATATCCTGTTTTCAAACCTGGACAGACCGTTGAAATCGTTTGAGGTAACCAGTTTTAGCGTTAATGAGGGTAAAACTACTACTGTTGCAAATCTTGCAGTAATCTTTTCACAACAGGGGAGCAGAGTACTGCTTATTGACGCAGATCTTAGGAAACCCGTAATTCATCGTATCTTTGGCTTTGAAAACAACAACGGGCTGACAGATATTCTATTGAAACACGATGATTACGCGAAATACATTAAGAGAAGTCAGATAGAGCATTTGGATGTGCTTGTATGCGGGACTATACCTCCCAACCCTTCGGAGCTTTTGCTGTCCAGGGCTATGAGAAACTTAATTCAGCAGGTCAGGGATTGTTACGATATCGTCCTGATTGATGCACCTCCGGTAGGAATAGTAACAGATGCCGCAATAACCTCAACTATGGTCGATGGCGTCATTCTTGTCGCTGCTTCCGGTAAAGTCACGGTTGATGAGCTGTTACGGGCAAAAGAACTTCTTAACAAGGTTAATGCAAATATTATTGGAGTAGTATTGAATAAAATCAATCAGAAATCTGCCGGTTACTATTATAATCACTACTATGGTTAATGTAAGCAGCCGTCAATTCTTGAAGGTTGTTCGTGTTCTACATACAGGCAGTATTGAATAAGCTGTATATGGCTCGTATTCCATTGTTAAAGGAAGTGAAATATTATGAAAAGAAAGCTTATGATTTCAATTGCATTTTTGTTATTGCTGTCGGCAGGAAACTCATGTTATTCAGGAGATTATTCAGCAAGAACGCCTGTCCTGTACAGTGAAAGCAGCAAGTCGGCTGATCGGGCGGCATCCGGTATCGTTGCCGACCACACCAGTATAAGAATCGACCGGATTCCATTGGATTGGGTTGAAAGGGCTAAAAAGCAGCTCCATATTGCTTACGGACATACATCTCATGGAAGCCAGATTACGGAAGGTATGCGTGAGTTGACGAACCTTCGCAAAGGTCCTTATGTTTATAAAAACGGTTCTCCGGAGGGTTCTCTTGATATAAAAGACAATCCGTTCGGAGGAGATAAGGATCTTGGCAACCCTGACAATAAAACCTGGGCGGCTGAAACAAGAAAGTACCTTGAAAAAAATCCGCAAATCAATGTAGTGATGTGGTCCTGGTGCGGTCAACTGTCAAATGCCGGAAAAGAATTTGTCCAAAACTATCTGGATTTAATGCAGTCATTGGAAGAAGACTTCCCCAATGTAACTTTTGTATACATGACAGGACATCTTGACGGTACCGGAGAAAATGGGACCCTTGAGAAGAACAATAGGCAGATAAGGGAATTCTGCAAAAACAACGGTAAGGTATTATTCGATTTTTCAGATATTGAAAGCTACAATCCTGATGGAACATACTTTGGGGATAAATATGCAAATGACGCATGTGAGTATGACAGCAACGGTGATAAAAAACCCGATAAAAACTGGGCTATTGAATGGCAGGATAGCCATAAAAAGGGCATAGACTGGTATCAATGCTATTCAGCCCACAGTCAGCCCTTAAATGCAAACATGAAGGCATATGCTATGTGGCACCTGCTGGCCGAAATAGCGGGGTGGGATGCTGAGTCTGAGGACGATAAATCAAATGAAGGTATGAGCTTTGAGTTTTATGCAAGGAGACTGCAAGCATTGAATCTTTTCCTCGGAACGGAAAAAGGATTTGATCTTGAAAGAGTACCTACAAGACTTGAGAGCGCGGCTATGCTGACAAGACTGCTCGGAGGCGAGAAGGAGGCCGCGGGCAAGCTTTATCCCCATCCGTTCAAGGACGCTGAAAAAACCTGGGGAAATCATTATGTGGGATATCTTTATCAGTACAATCTGGCCAAAGGATTATCGGACAATAAGTTTGGCTGTGATAAGGAGCTGGATGCTGAAACATATATAACATTTCTATTAAGGATTTTGGGATATTCTGATAGCTCTCCGGATGGAGATTTTTCATGGGACAATTCCATAGAAGCAGCCGGAGAATTTGGCATTATCAGTACAGAATACTGCACGTTGCTGAAGGACACCCGTTTTAACAGGGGACACATGGCTAAATTGACGTATCTGTGCCTGTATCGGAAAATAAAAGGCAATAGCATGACGCTGCTGGATAAGCTGGTTGATGTGAAGGCTGTAGATGAAAAAGCGTTTGAAGAGGGAGAGTAAAATTATGGACCCAAAAGATATAAGGGCTAAATTATTGAATTTTTTTCAAAACAATTTCTTTTATGGTGAATCCGCAGAGGAAATAAATGCGGATGAATCGCTGATCGATAAAGGGTATATTGACTCAACCGGTATCATCGGTCTTGTTGTATTTATTGAGAAGGCCTTCAATTTAACTGTATATGATCCGGAAATCATACCTGAAAATTTCGATACATTAAATAAAATTCTGGCATATATAAATAAAAAGGTTGACGAATTAAATTCTGTAGGAATAGGAAGGTAGTACCGTGCAAGTTTGCAGGAAATGTTTGCTGTGCGACAATATACCATCAGTAAAAATAGACGGCAGTGGGATATGCAATTATTGCATCGCTTCGAGTGGGAGCCGGAAAAATGCTCCCGAGACCGATGAAGAGTTTTCTGCACTGCTGGATAAGTATAAAAACAGAAAATACCAGGTAGTCATGGCCTTTAGCGGTGGGAAAGACAGCACCTATGTCCTTAAGCTGATTAAGGAAAAATATGATGCAGATATCCTTGCTATAACATTCAATAATGGCTTTATCAGTGAATCAAGTCTGAGAAATATTAACACGGTTACAGATTATCTCGGGATAGATAGTCTGATTGTAAAATACCCGGCCGAAAAATTAATCGATGCGTTTAAGTTTGCTCAGGACAATAAAATCTTCCCCGTGACATCACTGGAAAGGGCCAGCTCCATATGCAATCTGTGCATTATGCTCATAAAGAACATGGTCTACTATGAAGCAATAATGCGTGATATCCCCATCATATGCTTTGGCTGGACCCCTGGTCAGGTAGAAACCGACAAGCCTTTACTAAAACTGGATTATCGTATGATATCTAAAGTGTTTGATAATACGAAAAATTCTATTGTCGGGGGGCTTGGAAGCGGATATGACAAATATTTTCTGAACGCTGGGTTTCTGGAGGAAAATGAAGACAGGATTCCATACCTCTATTATCCCTTTGTTAAAGATTCATACGATGAGAACAGAATAATCGATGAGATACGGCAAATTGGATGGAATCCTCCTGAAAATACAGATGGCAACAGTTCGAACTGCCTGCTCAATTCATATGCGAATCAGAGCCATATTGACGTGTTTGGCTATCATCCGTATGCGTTTGAAATAAGCAGTATGGTTAGAAGCGGTTATATGACAAGAGAAGAAGGCGCTGCAAAGCTTGAAAAAGCTAAAAATGACAACACATACGAGTTAATTGAAAAAAGATTTCAGGCCGCTCCGTCACAAATACTGTAGGTTTTAATAATGCATCAGGAGCGTATATATGGAAGGACTGTTTGGGCTTATCCATGAGAGCAGCATCAGATATCCCGGGAAAGCCTTTGTGCGTTATATGAACCATGCATGGACGTATAGTGAGGTTAGATCCCTGGCGGAAAGTGTTTCTGAATATTTGCTGGAATGCGGCGTGCAAAAAGGGGACAGAGTAGTAATTTTCTGCGACAATTCGATTCACTACATAGCAGCCTTTTTCGGAGTATTACGGATAAACGCTGTGGCGGTACCTGTAAATCCTGTAAAAATGCCGGATAGTATCTTGTACATTGTTGAAAAATGCTCTCCCAGACTGATAGTCGCTTGCTGTTCAACGGTGGGGAAGCTTGACACCGTAAGGAAAATATTTGGCACAAATATTGTCAATATCGAATGCCGCGACATCTGGAGCAATTCAGGTCTTGCCGTCAACCCTGATGAAATGCGGGATTTTGCGGTTGACCGGAACGATAACGCATTAATTCTTTTTACATCAGGAACAACAGCATATCCCAAAGGCGTCACTCTGACACATGGGAATCTAATGGCAAATACTGAGGCTATTGTCGAGTATCTGCAGTTGACATCTGAAGATTCTGTGTTAATGACACTTCCTTTTACATATTCATACGGAAACTCGGTACTGTTAACTCATGCTTTTGCAGGGGCCTCAATAGTTATTGAGAACTCCGCCACATTTCCCTACAAGATTCTTGAGTGCATTAAAAAGCACAGAGTATCAGGGTTTTCTACAGTAGGATCATATATAAACCTGATGTTGAAATGTATAAAGAATTCTAATACGAATGAAAACTTTTTCAGTGCTCTGCGTTATATAACTTTTGCCGGTGAGTCTACCAACAATGACGACGTTCGTTTCATCGCCGCAAATTATCCTGATGTAAGGATATATGTCATGTACGGTCAGACAGAAGCCGGTGCAAGACTGAGCTATTTTTGCCCGAAACTGATGCCGGGTAAAATGGGTTCGATTGGTAAAGGCCTTCGGAATGTTGAGCTCAAGGTTGTTGATGAATCCGGCGCCCGTGTCAAACCGGGAGAAGTCGGTGAAATCATTGCATGCGGACCCAATATTATGAAGTGCTACTGGGAGGATCCCGATGCAACGGAGGAAGTGCTCAGAGGCGGATGGCTGCATACGGGTGACAGCGCCACAATGGATGGTGACGGATATATTTATGTCAGGGGAAGAAAGACGGATATGATAAAGCATATGGGGCATCGAATAAGCCCTGTCGAGATTGAAGATGTAATTAACAGCTTCAGTTACATCAAGGAATCTGCTGTAATTGAAAGCACTCTTGATTCTGAACCTGTAATTAAGGCATTTGTTGTACTGGAAAAGGAATGTTCTGTTGAAGAAATAAAAAAATACACATATTCAAAGCTGCATGCTTATATGAGACCGCAGGTTTTTGAGATTATTGAGCAATTGCCCAGAACGGATACCGGCAAAATCAGGAGAAGTGCCTTAAGGAGTAGCAGATGTGCGGAATAGCGGGCTTTATCAGTAAAAATTGTATAGAGAGCGACTTAAGGAAGATGGGTGATGTCCTTTCTCACAGAGGCCCTGATGAAACAGGGTATTTTTATCATGAGAATGTCGGACTGGTAGCGAAACGGTTGAGCATCATTGACCTGAATAACGGGAAGCAACCCTCATATAACGAGGATGAAAATATTATTGTTGTTTTGAACGGGGAGATTTTCAACTTTTTGCAGATGCGCAAAGAGTTGGAGGCAAAAGGCCACAAATTCTCAAACAATTCTGATACTGCTGTGCTTCCGCATATGTATGAGGAGTATGGAACAGGAATGTTTGAAATGCTGTCGGGGCAGTTTGCGATTGCTGTTTATGATACGGGCTTAAGGAAGCTTATACTGGCCAGGGACAGGATGGGAATCATACCGTTGCATTATTACTACAAGAATACGGATTTTTTCTTCGGATCGGAAATCAAGGCTATTCTGGTCAGCGGAAGGGTAAGGAGGGAATTGTCCTGCGCTGCCTTATCCGATGTATTTACCTTCTGGTCGCCGCAGAATGAACGGACAATTTTCCGGGATATATACAGCTTGCGGCCCGGTGAACTTCTAGAATTTCAGAACAAGGTTATCAGCCGGAACAGATACTATGAGCTCAAATTCAAGAAAACAGATGGGCAGAATGACTTTGCCAAGACGGCAGAGAATATTGAAGACCTGCTTTGTAAAGCGGTTCAAAAGAGATTAATCGGCGATGTAAAGATTTGTGCATATTTAAGCGGAGGGCTAGATTCCAGCCTGATTACATCGATAATTGCCACCAGGTATGATAGCTCAGTCGAGGCATTCTCCATTGGTTTTGAGGATGAGAACTATGATGAAAGCAAGTATCAGGAACTGCTGTGCAAGTACCTTGGAATAAAGTACAATTCGGTCTTGTTCAAAAACAGCGAGATTGACGGACTCATTAAAAAAACTATCAGCCATACGGAAGTACCGCTTCTTCGCGCAGGGCCTGTGCCTATGCTCAGACTCTCGGAGCTGACACATCATAATAATGTAAAGGTGGTTTTGTCCGGGGAAGGGGCTGATGAGCTATTTGGGGGGTATGATATTTTCAGGGAGGTAAAAATCAGGAACTACTTAAGAAAGCATCCCGATTCTGCTATTAGAAAGCAATTATTTAAAAAAGTGAACTTGTTTTCGGATAGCCGCATACAGTCGGCGCCTGCAGGAAGTCTAAACCTTTTTTACATGCACGGCTGCAATGATGGCCTGCTAGACTCACATTATACAAGATGGAGGCAGTTCAGCTTCTTTGAACGATTTTTCTCAGATAGTGTGCAAGCTGAAATAAAGGAAGTACGGAAGGACTACTATAAATACCTGAATCTGGATACCCAGCAGGAAAGCGAGGGATGGACAGGCATACAGAAGAGTCAGCACCTCGAAATAAAGACCTTTCTTTCCCAATATCTTCTTTCCTCACAGGGCGACAGAATGGCTATGGCAAATTCCGTTGAAGTCAGGTATCCTTTTTTGGATGATGATCTGGTGGAGTACTGCATGTCCTTGGATGACAGGTTCAAGATCAGAGCGCTGAATGAAAAATTCATCCTCAAAAAAATTGCAGAAAAGTATTTACCGTATGATTTGGTTTATAGAAAGAAGTTCCCGTACAGGTCTTCATTTGATGTGAGAAGAATCATAAATAATCCCTATATTGAATATATACTATCTGAAGAAACCATCAGCCGGTACAATGTCTTCAATCCATCAAAAATACGTAGTTTTATTGGCGTAATCACTGAAAAGGCCGAATTATCCGAGAGAGAAAGCATGCTGCTAATGGGAGTGTTAACCACGCAGGTCCTTTGCGATGTATTTGACATTGAGGAGATAAGAGGGGATACATATGAGAACAACTGATCTGAAGATGTTCTTGCAGATTATCCTTAAAAGATGGTGGCTTATAGCGACAGCAGTATTTGTTTCTACAGCGGCAGCAGTTGTTTTGAGCGTATACTTCATTGAACCGGTATATCAATCGAATACAACTCTATATATTGGAAAGGAAGCGGAGGTTGGCAGCACAGCTACTCTGGATTATTACGACGTATTACTTGGCAGCCAGCTCGTGAAGGATTACCGCGAGCTGGTAAACAGCAGGCTTGTTGCAAATCAGGTACTGAAGGATTTAAAGCTTGACAGTATTCCTGTCGGTGATTTTTTAAAAAAACTAAGCGTGGACTCAAAAAATGATACGAGAGTGGTTCAGATATCCGTTACAGACACCAGCCCAATAATGGCAAAGGACATTGCTAACAAGGTCGCTGATGTATTTATTGAAAAAGTTATTGTCATTATGCATGTAAAAAATGTGGAAGTAATTGACCGTGCGGAAGTGCCAAATAGCCCCATCAGACCTAATAAAATAATGAATGCTGCAATAGGAGTTATTGTTGGCGCAGCGCTTGGCTTTTGCAGCGCTTTCTTCATTGATTTTTTCGACAATACTGTAAAAACGTCTGAGGATGTAAGGGAATATGTGAATATGCCTGTAATCGGCACGATACCGGTTTTCTCAGTAAAAAGCAAAACGGGTCGTTAATCTAAAAAGAATTTTCAGGAAATTATCACAGCCAATACTATTATAACGAGAAATAGCATAATCATAAAAAGAAAAAGAGAGGCTTATGACTTAAGGTGGGATTATATTGATTACATATACCCGAAAAGCACTTTTTATGCTTCTTGATACAGTGCTGTTCACAATCTCAATTTATATGGCTCTTTACATAAGATTTGAAGGAAAGATTGCTGAACCTTATTTGAGTGTGTTTGCTGATTCACTTATTCTCTTTACAGCAACCGGTATTGTTATATGCGGATTTTTTGGACTGTATAAAAGCATATGGAGATATGCAAGCGTCAGGGAGCTGATGAAGATACTTGCTGCCATATTTGCTTCTACTGCCGTTATGTATGTATATAGATTAACTTTTAGAATTATCTATCCGCGTTCCTTCTATATCATTTTTCTGCTTCTGGCTATCACACTGATCGGAGGAAGCAGATTGTGCCTGAGACTTCTTAGAGGACTGATTAATCAGACGGCGTGGGACAAAGAGCATAAGAGCAGGGTGATGATTGTAGGGGCAGGAGAAGCGGGCTCCATGCTCATAAAAGAATTAAAAAGTCATACAGAGCTGAAGCTGGAACCGGTCGTCATCATTGATGACGATAGATGGAAGCAAGGGATGGAAATCAGCGGAATCGCCGTGGCGGGCAACAGAGCAGGAATACCGGAAATGATTGATAAGTACCGGATAGATGAAATAATAATTGCAATTCCATCTGCCAGCAGAAGCGATCTTACGGATATTCTGAATATATGTAAAGGGACGCGTTGCAAGCTGAAAATATTGCCGGGTGTCTATGAATTAATCAACGGAAGGGTCAGTATCAGTCATATCAGAGACGTCATTATAGAAGATCTGCTTGGACGGGATGAAATCAAGCTTGATACTGAAAAGACCGCTGACTGTTTTAAAAATGAAGTCGTACTTGTCACCGGCGGCGGCGGTTCGATAGGCTCTGAAATATGCAGGCAGATAGCCCGATTCGATCTGCAGAGGCTTATCATTTTCGATGTATATGAAAACAATGCATATGACTTACAGAATGAACTTTTGCAAACATATGACGACAAAATAGACCTCGAAGTACTTATCGGATCAGTCAGGGACAAGGAACTGCTAAGACAGGTATTCTTGAAATATAAGCCCGGCGTGGTTTTCCACGCTGCAGCTCATAAGCATGTTCCTCTTATGGAAAGAAATCCGGCAGAAGCTATCAAAAATAATGTGATCGGAACACTTAACACGGCACAGTGTGCGGACGAATTCGGCACAAAAAGATTTGTTCTGATATCTACCGATAAAGCTGTAAATCCAACCAATATAATGGGAGCCACTAAGAGAATGTCGGAAATGATAGTACAGTCTCTTAATAAAATAAGTAATACGGATTTTGTAGCAGTACGCTTCGGGAACGTACTTGGCAGTAACGGGAGCGTTATTCCACTATTCAAAAAGCAAATAGCATATGGAGGCCCGGTGACAATCACCCACCCGGATATTATTCGTTACTTTATGACAATCCCTGAGGCGGCGCGCCTTGTGATACAGGCAGGAGCAATTGCAGAGGATGGAGAGATTTTTGTTCTTGATATGGGCCAACCGGTAAAAATTGTCGATCTTGCTAAAGACTTGATAAGGCTATCGGGCTTTGAGCCGGATAAAGATATAAAGATTGAATTTACCGGGCTGAGGCCCGGCGAAAAGCTATATGAAGAACTGTTGATGAATGAAGAGGGTTTGAAAAAAACAGACAATGAAAAGATTTATTCCGGAAAGCCTCTTGAAATGAGTTATGACGAAGTTCTGCTCCGGGTGAAAGCTCTCGAAAGGTGTATGGGCGACCCTGTGGCCTTAAGGGAGTGCATGAGCAGAGTGGTTCCGACATATAGCTGTGCGTATAATGAGAAGGCCGTAGCTGAAAGGAATTAATCCGGCGCCGGAAAGGAACGGTGTTGTATGAAGAAGGTCTTGATCACCGGTGCAAATGGGATGATAGGAAATGCGCTGGTCAATAAATTTATAAACAAATACGAGCTTATTTTAGTTGATCAAAACTCAGACAGGCTTGATCAATTTAAGGATAATGCCTTAATTATCAAAAATAGCGTGAAGAATATATCAGAATGGAAAGACGCACTAGACGGGGTGTACTGCGTTGTGCATTTGGCGGCTGCCGTGCACTGGGCGCCGAAGACCAGGCAGGAAGAGCAGCAGTTTGAAGAAACGAATACAGACGGTACGAGGATATTATATAAGGCTTGTTCCGGGCGTGGAGTAGAGAGATTTCTGTTTTTTAGCTCAAATGCTGTTTATGAGGATTCTGAGGAGCTCATATCAGAAGGATCGCCTGTTAACCCCAGAGGAGCTTATGGCAGGAGCAAGCTTGCCGCCGAGCAGTTTTTGTTAGGAGAGATGAAGACGGGTAAAACAGCCGTTTGCATATTCAGACCGGCATCCGTATATGGAGAAAATGATAAAGGCAGTATGAGGTTATTAGTATCCTTGTGCAGAAAAGGCGTCGTCCCTATGATTGGCAATGGAGCAAACAAAAAGGCATTGCTCTATATAGCGGATATTGTTCAGGCAGTTGAAAAATATATCGAAAGCGAGAAGGATCTGAATGGTGAGATTTTTAACGTTTCGTCAGGAGATTTCAGATATAGGGAAATGATTAACGTGATATGCAAGAGCTATGGATTTAATCCGTTCAGGGTATATATCCCCGCATGGTTCTGTAAAAACATTGCATCCAGGATTCGCCCAATTGGAAAGCTGGCAGCTGCTGCGGAAACAAGGGCTGTTTCAATTGAAAAAGCCTCAAGACTATTGGGTTACCAGACAAAGTATTCTCTTGAAGACGGGCTGATGGATGCCAAAGGCTACTATGAAAAAGGATCGTGATCAGATAATCGCACTATTTGGGAGAGATGTAAATATGGGCAGTCAGAATAGTCTTGTAAGCGTAATTATGCCTGCTTACAATTGTGAGAAATACATCGTGCAGGCGGTGAATTCTGTATTATCTCAAACATATTCAAACTTGGAGCTGGTTGTTGTAGACGACGGTTCACACGATAATACGGCGAAAATAGTAGACGGCTTAAGCAAGAGTGACTTACGGATAAGGCTTTATATAAATAATGCAAATATGGGTGTATCAGCGGCAAGAAATAGAGGAATTTCCTTAGCCGCGGGAGATTGGATTGCATTTTTGGATAGTGATGATATGTGGGAGAAAACAAAGATTGAGAAACAGATGATATATGCAAATGAAATGAATGCACAATTTTTATTTACAGGTGTTTCTTACATAAATGAAAATGGCGAGCATTATAACGGAACTTTTGAAGTTCCTGACAGAGTTACTTATAAACAGCTGCTAAAACAAAACGTAATTGCATGCTCATCCGTTTTGATCAGGAAGTATTTTTTTAATACCATAAAGATGGAAAGAGACGAAATGCATGAGGATTATGCGTCATGGCTAAGAGTCCTCAAGACGGGCGGATGTGCGTATGGAATTAACGAGCCGCTTTTATACTATAGGATTTCACGCAATTCTAAATCCGGCAGGAAGCTCAGAACAATAAAGATGACATACAGCGTATATAGATTCATTGGTGTGAATCCGGTCGGATCGGCTTATTTTATGATGAGTCACATTTTACGATCAGTTAAAAAGTATAGAAATATTAACACCACAACCAGATAACAGGAGAAAAGCTATGGAGTTAGAAGTTCTTATCTCTTCAATGTACCAGAAGGATTTGAGCCTTATCAGCAAAATGAATATTAGGTCGAACGCTTTATTAATTAACCAATACGATGGTGAGTTTAAAGAGGAGAGAATTATTGATAACAGTAATAATGCTTTTCGGATGCTTTCAATGAAGGACAGGGGTCTGAGCAAGAGCAGAAATGCCGCGATAAAAAATTCAGAGGCGGATATTTGTGTTATAGCAGATGATGACTTGATCTATAAGGATGATTATGTCAAGACTATTCTAGATGCATATCAAAAGCATCCGGATGCCGATGTTATAGCATTTGACGTACCCAGTATCAATAAGGACCGACCAACCTCAGTTCTAAGGAAAACAAAGGTGGGGCTGCTGCAGTCAATGAAGCTTGCCTCATTTCAATTAACCTTTAAAAGAAGAAGTATCCTGAAAAATGATATCCTGTTCAACGATCTATTTGGAGCAGGTTCAATTTTTACCTGTGGTGAAGAGAACATCTGGCTGTCACGGTGTCTGAAAAGCGGGCTGAAAATCAGGTACATAAGCGAAGAAATCGCATTGGTCAATCACAAAGAATCAACCTGGTTTAATGGGTTTGACGAAGCATATTTAAAAACAAAAGGCGCTATGTTTTATGAGATAAGCAGTATTCTATGGCTTGCGCTTATCCTGCAATATGCGGTAAGAAAATATAAGCTGTATCGATCCGGCCTTTCAATACTAAAGGCAATCAGATTAATGTTTATTGGCAGGTCCGAGTACAAAAGTATGTTATTGAAGGGGAAGAGACAATATGGATCAAGCGCAATTGATACCCAAAACGATTCATTATTTCTGGTTTGGGGGAAAGCCAAAAAGTGAGCTGATCAATAAGTGTATAAGCAGCTGGAGAAAATTATCACCTGATTATCAAATAATTGAATGGAATGAATATAACTTTGACGTGTTTTCCACCAAGTATTCAGCACAAGCATATGAATGCGGGAAATACGCTTTCGTTTCCGATTTCGCCAGATTTCAGGTGCTATTTGAATATGGGGGCTTTTATTTAGATACTGATGTTGAATTGATTAAACCGTTGGATGATTTGCGGGATAATGAATTATTTATGGGCTTTGAGTCGGATATTATCATTAATCCCGGCTCCATTATTGGCGCACAAAGCAAAAACAGCTTTATTGGTGAGTTGATTGACAAATATTCAAATCTAAGCTTTATATATAACGGACATTTGAATCTAACTACTATTGGAGAATACACCACAGCTCTGCTTTTGAAAAAAGGGCTTAAGCTCAATGGACGATATCAAAGGCTGGGTTGTATCACAATTTATCCGCAGGATTTATTCTCCCCGTACAGCTATGACACCGGTGAGCTGAATATTACTGCAAATAGCTATTCGATTCATCATTACCATGCTTCATGGAAACAACACTCCAGGCAGGAAACAATGCATTTTAGACTAAATCATATCAAGCTAATAACAAAACTGCGATTGCTATCAATAATAGACAATCATAAGCTCTTTAGGATTAAGTATTTACTGAGGTGAGACTATATGTATTTCCCGCTTATAACTGTTTTCACGCCGACATTTAACCGGAGCAGACTGTTGAAAAGACTGTATAAAAGTCTGATTAACCAAAGTGACCAACGGTTTGTATGGCTGATCGTGGACGATGGTTCAGCCGATGATACGGCAGAGCTGGTCAGCTCATGGAAAAATGAAGACAGGATTATTATTAAGTACATATATCAGAGAAATCAGGGTAAGCATGTTGCGCATAATACAGGTGTGAATAATACCGATACGGAATTTTTCTATACTGTTGATTCGGATGACGAGCTTCCAAACGACGCAATTGCATCTATTTGCGGAGGGATTACCGATATTATGACAAGACCGGATATTGCGGGGCTGATTGCAAAAAAAGGGTATCAAAATGGGACCGCAATGTGCACCAAATTTCCCGAGGCTGTTACTGAGGTTAGTATTCGTGATATTTATAAAATTTACAATTTAAAAGGAGAATTGGCTCTGGTATTTAAAACTGAAGTCATGAAGGAATTCCTATTCCCTGTGTTCGGCAGCGAAAAATTTGTTACAGAGGCTGTGATTCTTAACCTGATAAGTATTAAGTATAAAATGAAGCTGCTGGATAATGTTATATGCTTATGTGAGTATCTGCAGGATGGCTGCACGAACAGCTTGACCCAAATCCATAAAAAAAGCCCAATAGGATACCATTACTACCTGATTCAGGAGATAGAGACAGCAAGGACAGGACAGGAATTGAAACGTGCGTACGCAAACTATATTGCAGGATGCTGGAAGATAGGGTACAAGGTCAGAATAAATAAAAAGAACATTATTATAAATTTACCTCAAGCGCTGGTGAATTATATAAAGCTGATTCTTAAGGAACGGATAGGAAGAACAAAATATTCCAGATATGTTCTGAAGCATGTATTTAAAGTTCACTACTTATGATATATCCGAAGGGATGATAATGTGAAGTATAGATTCAAATCACCGGATTTTAGTACAATTGGATATGTGCTGTTTTTTATTGCTATTGTTGAGAATAGATTTATGGAATATAAGCCTGTCTTAATGGTCTTGTATGTGTTGAGGATTATATTTGCGGTCAAGGGATACTATTTAATTTTTATCCATTTAAAAAAAACCAGAAGGCTCCTTTATCCGGGCCTGTTGCTTCTTCAGCTTTTATATTCAATTGTGATTATTGTATCAGGCGTCGTGAATCATAACATTACACTTGGAATTATATATTCTATTTTTATATGGATAGGCATTACTCATTATATTTTGAATTCAAGTAAAACTAATTCTGCATTTCTAAGAGTTATTGACAGTATGTTTAAATTAGTTGCCATATTAACTCTGGCTTTAACAATTTTATTACCGGGTGTAATGATAACTTATAGTTATGACGGAACCAGAATTATTGAAGGGTTCTATGGCGGTAAGAATGCATTGCCAATGTATTTAGTGACCGGATTATGCTTGAACCTCATGGTTTTTGAGAGCGATGGGAGCAGAAAATTGTGGAGGAGGTTTCTATATCCGTTAATCTGCATAATTCTTTTGTTTGCTTCCGGCAGTGGGACAGGTTCGGTAATAGCGATTATTTTTATGATTTTATACTATACCAAATTGTATAAATTCATAAATACCTATAATACGATGATTATTCATACAATAACGATATTCTCGGTCGTTGTCTTCAGGCTGCAGGAACGGTATCTTTATCCTCTTATTGTAGATGTCCTTCATAGGGATATTACATTAACATATCGGACAGATATCTGGGCAATAGCCATAAAGTATTTTTCGAGGAATTGTTTTTTAGGATATGGTCTTGGTAATAATGTAATTGCACTAAATCTTGCATTACCCGGCTGGTATCAATTTATTATTAATGAAACACATAATGGAATACTTGATGTTGCATTGAGTTTAGGAATACTGGGGCTAATTCCATTCCTCGCATTCATATTCGTTATTATCAGAACGTATGATAATTCTGAAAATAAATCAATTTCTCAGATCATGAAGCTATATTTGTTTATATACTTTGCAGGCGCTATTTCAGAAAGTGCTTTTACACTAAGCAGACTGACATTCTGGTCCATGCTTTTCATCGGATTGGCAGTGATAGACAGTAACGCGACAGGCGATATAAAAACAGGGTTAAGGGCTGAAATATATGAATAAGATGAAAAGATTCATAGAAACCGCAGGCATTTACCTGATTGGGAATGTATTATCAAAGCTGATAGGATTTTTTTTACTGCCGCTATATACCGGCAAGTTATTACCGGAGCAGTTTGGAACATATGACCTGGTTGTCACGATAATAAGCTTATCAGCTCCTATTGCCTTTTTCCAGATATGGGACGGGATGTTTCGCTTTACATTTGAAAAGAATGATCTAAAAGATAAATATAGTGTTATTTCAAATTCTTTTTTTGTTTGGGCGCTGGGCCTTGTATTATTTTCAACCATTTTTTTAATAGTTTTTACGGCATTTCGTTTCAAGTTTGGGTGGCTTATCTTCTTTTATGGAATAACAGTTTCATTGCAATATCAATATTTATATATAGCAAGAGCATTTTTAAGAAATAAACTGTTTACCCTCTCAGGACTGATTAACAGCCTTACTGTCGCGGCTGTCAATATTTTGTTCATATCAGGGTTCAATATGGGAATTGAGTCACTGTACATTGCTTCTATTTTAGGGCATGTGTCGCAAATCCTGATGATTGAGATAGTATTGCATCCATTAAGTAACTTCAAAATACATGACGTAAAAATGCAAAAAATAATGGCAATGCTCAAATTTTCAGTGCCGCTGTGTATAGGCACGGTTTTTTACTGGCTATTGGGCGGCTATACGAAGGTCGTCATTTCACAGCAATTGGGAGCATATGCGAATGGACTATACGCGGTGGCGACCAAATTTTCATCGATGCTTCTGCTATTATTAACTGTTTTTCAATATGCATGGAATGAGATGGCGTATTTTATATCAGAGGATGGGGACAGGACGGAAAAATACAGGAAGAGCATAGAATACATTTTCAAATTAGTATTGTCAGGCAGTGGTGTGTTTATGTTATTTTCAAAACTGATATTCCCGTATTTTATTGATCACATATACCGTGACGCATTGATGATAGTGCCGCTGTCCTTGATAGCGGCAGCAATTAACGGATTCGCAGGTTTTATTGACACGATTTTTATGGCGGAGAAACAAACGAGATGGATATTTAAGACAACTATTGTCGGGGCAGGTATCAATATTGCCGCCTTGTGGATATTCACTCCCGTTTGGGGGATTTATGGGGCCATCGGCGCGTTATGCTTTGCGCTTACGGCGCTTGCACTTTTCCGCTTATCTGTACTTGGAAGAAGGTTTGCCATTAAGTTTCAACAGGCTAATTTGTTGTACTTCCTCATATTAGCTGTGGCTATTTGCATATTTTATACAGTGCATGATTCTATATGGCTGATGCTTGGCATAGCACTGCTGAGCGGGATTTCGATTTATTGTCTGCGCGGTGTTCTGCTCCCTTTATGGGAGAGGATCCTTAATAAAATATAGCGTGTGGGGGTTGCAATATGTTTGGAAAAGTATACAGCGTAATAAAGCTGCTTGCCTTAAAGGCAAGATATGGGAAACGGCTCAGAATTAAAAAAATCAGACAGATTATCAGATTTGATACTGAAATCAGCGTTGGAAAGGATGCCTTTCTTTCTTTAGATTCAATAAACGTTAACACGAATGTACATTTAGTGTGTGACGATGGAAGGATGAGCATTGGCAGTGACGTGTTTTTTAACAGGAACTGCATCGTTGTTTGTCGAAAGGGCATAAAGATTGGTAACGAATGCAAATTTGGCCCAAATGTCTGCATATATGACCATGACCATGTATTTAGTTCGGATGGAGTATTACAGGACAAATTTTTGTGCTCTGAAATTATTATTGAAGACGATTGCTGGATTGGCGCAGGAGTTATTATTTTACGGGGAACGCATATTGGTAAAAAGACAGTAATTGGCGCGGGTTCAGTCATAAAAGGAGTTATTCCTCCAAATTCATTAGTGACATCATCCAGAGAAACCAGGACCATTCCGTTAAAATTATTGAGCAAAACGCCGGGAAGCCTGCCCATAATGCCGCCGAAGTGCAGCTAAGCCCATGTGCATGCCGTGTCTGCAGCAGCTGTGTTTTTATTGACAGAAAAATATGAATTAACTATAATTAATTAGCGTTAATAATTAAGAGGCAGGACATATATGATTAAAAAACTTCTCCCATGTCTGGGCAAATACAAGCTCCAAGCGGTTTTAGCACCGCTCACTGTCATTATCGAGGTATTGCTGGAAATAACAATTCCGTTTTTAATGGCGAAGATCATTGACGTTGGCATAAAGAATATGGATGTGGCTTATGTTGCAAAGATTGGCGGCTTGATGGTCTTGATGGCGATGGCTTCGCTTCTTTTCGGCGTACTGTCCGGCAGATTTGCGGCTGTGGCCGCTGCAGGCATGGCCAAAGGTATCCGGAAAGAGCTGTTTTATAAAATACAGGATTTTTCTTTTGCCAATATTGATAAATTCAGTACGGCCTCACTGGTGACAAGGCTGACGACTGACGTTACCAATACGCAGACGGCATTCATGATGATGATCAGAGTTCTTGTCCGTGCACCTATCATGCTTATCAGTGCCACCAGTATGGCAATATCGATAAACAGACAGCTGTCCATGGTATTTCTTATAGCGATACCTTTATTGGGTACAGCCTTTGGTCTTATAGGAGCAAAAGCATTTCCGCATTTCCGAAAAATGCTGACAAAGCTTGACTCAATGAACTCCTCCATCCAGGAAAACCTTATTGCCATCCGGGTAGTAAAAGCATTTGTCCGTAGAGATTACGAAAATGAAAATTTTGAGGAAGCCGCAACTACTTTGAAGGACGCCCAGAAGAAAGCAGAGAAGCTTATCATCCTGGGAATGCCCATGATGATGTTTACCATGAATGCATGTATGATTGCGATCGTCTGGTTCGGCGGTCATTTCATCATCGATGGAAGTATGCAGGCCGGAGAATTTTTCAGCTACATCACATATATCTCACAGGTGCTCATATCGTTGATGATGATGACCTTTGTCTTTGTCGGGATTATAATGTCCAGGGCTTCGGTCGGGCGGATCATTGAGGTGCTTGATGAACAGCCGGATATTACCGATGATAGGGCGGACAGAGAACTATCTGTTGAGGACGGAGCTATTTCTTTTGAAAAGGTTTGCTTCAGCTATGCAAAGAAAGGCGATAACCTGACGCTCACGGACGTTGACTTAAAAATCAATCCGGGCGAAACCGTCGGAATCATTGGCGGCACCGGTTCGGCAAAAACAACGCTGGTTCAGCTGATACCGCGTTTATATGATGTGTTTTCTGGCCGTATACTGGTTGGCGGCCATGATGTAAGAGACTACAAGATCGAAACACTTCGCAATGCCGTAGCGATGGTGCTCCAGAAGAATGTGCTGTTTTCAGGAACGATCAAGGCGAATCTGAAATGGGGCAATGAAAATGCAACGGACGAAGAAATTGAAGAGGCTTGTAAAGCAGCTGCGGCGCATGAATTTATCATGTCCTTCCCGAACGGATATGAAACGGATCTGGGGCAGGGCGGGGTGAATGTATCGGGAGGCCAGAAGCAAAGGCTTTGTATTGCCAGAGCGCTTTTGAAAAAGCCGAAGGTAATTATTCTCGATGACAGCACCAGCGCTGTGGATACAGCAACGGACAGCAAGATCCGTAAGGCCTTCAGAGAGAATCTGAAGGGTACGACGACGATTATAATTGCACAGCGTATTGCCTCGGTCAGTGAGGCGGATAAGATTATCGTTCTCAATGATGGCCGCGTTCACGCTGTAGGGACTCACGAAGAGCTGCTGGCCGGTAACGAGATCTATCGCGAGGTTTATGAATCACAGCAGAAGGGGGTGGTGTAAATGGCTGATCCGAATCAGAAGCAAACAAGAGAAGTGCCTGATCGCCACCATGGCACAAGGGTGAAGCAAAAACCGAAAAATGTGAAAAGGACGTTGGGCAGGATATTGACATATGTGATTGAATATAAAATCCAGCTCGTCATTGTTGTGATCGCCATCATCGGCAGCTCGTTGTCAAGCGTGGCCGGGACGTACTTTTTAAAGCCAATTATCAATGATTATATTATTCCCCTGATCGGGCAGGAAAACCCTGATCTGTCAGGATTTATTTCAATGCTTTCCGTGATGGGGGGCATATACCTGTTCGGTATATTCTGCGCGTATTTATACAGCCGTCTGATGCTGAACGTTTCGACAGGTACATTGAGAACGATCAGGGTAGAACTGTTTACGCATATGCAGGAGCTGCCCCTCAAATATTTTGACACGCATACCCACGGTGAATTGATGAGCCGCTTTACAAACGATGTGGATGCCTTGCGCGAGATGCTTTCACAAGGGATTCCCCAGTTGATTTCATCGGCGATCAGCGTGACCGGTGTGTTTGTAATGATGATCGTACTGAGTCCTGTTCTGACGCTTCTTGTGATAGGCATGTTTATTGTCATCCTTATGGCGATCAGAAAGATTGGGGGTAACAGCGCGAAATTCTTCATCAGGCAGCAGAAGGAGCTCGGCAGGGTTAACGGATATATTGAGGAAATGATTGAAGGACAGAAGGTTGTAAAGGTTTTCAACTATGAGGAGCGTGTAAAGGCCGAGTTTGATAAAATGAACGGGGATTTGTGCGAGGCAGCCACCAGTGCCCATACCTTCGCCAATATATTGATGCCGGTCATGGGAAATCTATCTTATGTCCATTATGCGCTTACAGCGACAGCCGGAGCCGTAATGGCCATTAATGGCTTTATGGATATCGGAACCATAGGCTCGTTCTTACAGTATACGCGCTCATTTTCGCATCCCATCACAACGATCTCGCAGCAACTGAACTCCATTCTTACCGCTCTTGCGGGTGCGGAGCGGGTATTCAACCTCCTGGATGAGAAGGCTGAAACGGATGATGGCACCGTGACGCTGGTCAATGCATTAAAGGATGAGGCGGGCAAGCTGACCGAAACCGATCAACACACCGGCGTTTGGGCATGGAAATGTCCGCGTCAGGACGGCACCGTTACCTATACGGAGGTCCGGGGAGATGTGCGCTTCGAGGAGGTGACCTTTGGATACGAACCGGGACAGACAGTATTGAACGGGATCAGCCTTTACGCCAAGCCCGGGCAGAAGATCGCCTTTGTAGGCTCGACGGGCGCGGGAAAGACTACGATTACTAATCTGATCAACCGCTTTTATGATGTCCCGGACGGAAAAATACGTTATGACGGGATTAACATCAATAAAATTAAAAAAGATGATTTAAGGAAATCTCTGGGCATGGTGCTGCAGGATACCCACCTGTTTACGGGAACGGTTATGGATAACATTCGTTACGGAAGGCTCGAAGCAACCGATGAAGAGGTCATTGCCGCTGCGAAGCTGGCCAATGCCCACTTTTTCATAAGTCATTTGCCCCAGGGCTACCAAACTGTGCTGACATCTGACGGAGCTAATCTAAGCCAGGGACAGCGTCAGCTGATCGCCATTGCCAGAGCCGCTGTGGCTGATCCGCCGGTGTTGATCCTGGATGAGGCCACAAGCTCTATCGATACCCGAACTGAAGCGTTGATCGAGAAGGGCATGGATACGCTGATGGAGGACAGAACCGTCTTTGTCATCGCTCACAGGCTTTCTACCGTCCGTAACGCCAATGCAATAATTGTATTGGAGGACGGAAAAATTATCGAGCGCGGCGACCATGACGATCTGATTGCCCAGCAGGGAAAATACTACCAGCTCTACACAGGCATGTTCGAACTGGCATGAACTGATTTTTTGTGCTTGACACAAAGATCTGTTTTTGCTATGATGGTTCAGTAAAATAAAGAAGAAGTCATCCGCTTCTCACCTTACGGAGTTGTCCGATAGGGTCAATAGTACAGGGAATCATGATATGACCTTGCTATATTGGTGGATCGACAGTCTTCTGTGATCCACTTTTTATTTATAGCCATTTGCGGCAATATTCGATGCATTAGATTAGCGGAGGTGTGTATTTATAAGCAGCAGGAATGATTTGATGATCAATGAGGAGATCAGGGATAAGGAAGTGCGCGTGATTGATTCCGACGGTTCAATGCTGGGCATTATGCAGACCGCGGATGCACAGAATCTCGCGGTTACCAAAAACCTGGACCTTGTCAAGATTGCTCCCCAGGCCGTACCGCCTGTATGCAAGGTCATGGATTACGGAAAGTATATGTTTGAGCTTGCGAAGAAGGAGAAGGAAGCAAGGAAGAATCAAAAGATCATCAGCATGAAAGAGGTTTGGATCAAGCCGACGATTGAGGAACATGACTTCGAATTTAAAGCAAAGAATGCATATAAATTCCTCAAGGATGGGGACAAGGTAAAGGTCAGCGTCCGATTCAGAGGAAGGGAAATGAACTACACCTCACTGGGCGAAAAGGTGCTAATCAAATTTGCGCAAGCAGTCGAGGAAGTGGGTACAGTGGAGAGAAAGCCGAAGCTGGAAGGCAGGAGTATGATTATGATACTCAATCCGAAGCAGTAAGGTTTTTAATAAATCTTTCAGACATTCCGAAAGGCGTATCTGAAGAAAAAGTATAACAGGAGGGAATAAAATGCCAAAAATCAAGACACACAGCGCCTCTAAAAAGAGATTTAGAATAACCGCGAACGGCAAGGTTAAGATGAATCACGCTTTCAGAAGCCACAGACTAATATCAAAAGCAAGAAAGGCAAAGAAACACCACAGGCTCGGGGCTTATGCTTCTTCTGCCAATGAAGCGACTATAAAAATGATGGTACCGTACAAGTAGGATGATAGGAGGAAGGATAATATGTCAAGAGTCAAAGGTGCATTAAGAAGACGTGCAAGACACAAGAAGGTGCTGAAACTTGCCAAAGGTTATTTCGGAGGCAAGAGCAAGCTCTTTAGGATAGCGAATCAAGCAGTGATGAAGTCTCTTTCATACGCATACAGGGACAGGAAAGCAAAGAAAAGGGATTTCAGGCAGTTATGGATCTCCAGGATCAATGCGGCTGCAAGAATCAACGGCATGAGTTACAGCAGGTTTATGAACGGTTTGAAAAAGGCCGGCGTGGGCCTCAACAGGAAGGTACTTGCAGACATGGCGGTTAACGATGCTCAGGGCTTTGCACAGTTGGTTGAAAGCGTAAAAAACGCCTGATATCCAGGCCGAATGTTGAATAGAGGGCTGATAAGCCCTCTATTATTGTTTATATAGCCATTAATAAGCATTTACAGCATTAATAGCATTTACGGCATGAACAGCAATTTGTGAAGGAGTCTGTATGATCAGATTGACAGGAACCAGGAATCCGATCGTGAAGGAGGTCCGGTCTCTTAAGAATAAAAGTGCCAGGACAGAGAAGAGCCTCTATTTTATTGAAGGCGCCAGATTTACATCAGAAGCGCTGAAGGAGAATACCGACATATGCTATATCGTCCTGTCGGAAACCTTCGCTTCCGCAGGCGGATCTGCGGAACTGCTTGAGCAGATCAGCCATGGCCGATTCGACTGCTATTGGCTGCCTGACAGTTTGTTTGAATCTATTTCGGACACACAAAATCCACAGGGTATTCTGGCTGTTTTAAGGCAGAAGAAAAAACAACTTAAGGATAACAGTATTGCCGATGGACTGCTGGTTATTCTGGATGCGGTCAAGGATCCGGGAAACATGGGTACTATCATCAGGACTGCCGATGCGGCAGGCTGTACGGGTGTGATTATTCCGGACGGCTGCGTTGATATCTACAACCCGAAGGTGCTTCGGGCAACGATGGGCTCTGTTTTCCATGTGCCGATTTACCATTGCGCGAGTACGGCCGATGCAATAAGCTTCTCGAAGGAGAAGGGATTTCTTATATGTGCTTCTCATCTTGAGGGAGCTGTCAGTATCTATCAGGCGGATTTATCAGGTAATATTGCATTAGTCATCGGAAGTGAAGCTGAAGGGATCAGTGATGAGACAATCCGGAATGCCGATCTGCTGATCAAAATACCAATGGCAGGCAGAGCGGAGTCACTGAACGCTTCAGCCGCCGCCGCGGTAATGATGTTTGAGGCCATGCGCCAGCGTGAGACGAGATAGTAGTGTGGCTGGAAGGCTGAGAAGCTATAAAACGTTATCAAGGAGTAACTTTTCTTTGTTGGGAATGTGGCCGACAAATTTTTTCAGTGCCGCCGCTTCCTGAAGTGCCGATGCGTCATCTTTCGACTTGACCAGCGCTTGCAGGCGGGACACGGTGACGTCGATATTATCAATTTCCTGGTGATCTACCAGAGCCGACCAGGTTCCCTTTACATCCTCCCATTGCTTCATGATCCGATCAACCTGATTTTCAGCCTGCTCCCAATTCTTCTTTTTTATGCCTGCTTCTGCTTCTTTAACAGACTGCACGATTTGATCAGAATCATGAAACAGAATCTGTTGTGCAAATACGCTCGCTGTGATAATGACGGCTGTAATAGCAATGATGGAGACAATAGTTTTGATTATGACTGTTTGCTTCATTTCTGGCTTATCTCCTTTTTCCCGCGCTTTTTGCTTTTCGAACCGGCAGCCTGCCTGGCTTGCAGGTGAAGCTTCCCGGATGGCTCCAGAGAGGCGAACAGGATCTGCTCAGGATGGTCATAGTGCTGGCTTCGCAAAGCTTGCGTCAACCATAGCCGGTCTTTCCCGATTTTTTTCAAATTGTCCGATAGAACACGTCCGTCAATTATTATATCCATCGGTAATCCCTCATAATCTGTTTTGATATCCATATCCTCCGGATTCAGCGGACGTTTTTGCGACTTGGGAATCACGCTAAGCTGTCCGTTTGTCTCAAGAATCGCATATTCGACGTCCGCAATATTTGGATGGTTGTTGATCCTCAGTTGCTCCAGAAGGTCATTAAGGGTATACAGTTCCTTATTGAGCGAGCTTTCAATGATCTGCCCTCTTTCGATCAGGATCGTCGGTTTGCCGCAAATGATCGCTCTGGCACGCAGACTCTTTATAGATAAAAAAGATATGAGCAACTGCAGGATCAGCAGTGTTAATATTGGGATGATTCCATGGAGCAAGGGAATCCCGGTATTTTGCATGGGAACGGCAGCGAGATCCGAGATCATAATGGCAATGGCAAGTTCAAAGGGCTGGAGCTGACCGATCTGCCTTTTCCCCATTATTCTCATGACAATGACAACAATAACGTACAAAATGATTGTCCTGACAAATACCACCAGCATTTCAATTTCTCCCTTCAAGCATGTAGGTATATTTTGTGCACTGTACCGGACGTCTATTCTGAATAATATAAACAAAAGTGGCTATGCTAATTTGGAATACTAATAAAAAGGAGGAATAATATGTCCCTTACAACGAAAGAACTGTTACTTGTGCAGGACAATATCAAAATGGCAGAGAATTCGATCAAGTTTATGCAGGCATGTGCTGAGATGGCCACGGATCCACAGGTCAAAGGCTTATGTCAAAGCATGACGAGGGAGCACCAGCAGGATCTGCAAACATTGATCAAGCACATTAACACCACAACAGTTCAATAGGAGGAAAATAGATGAATTATTTAGGTGACAGGGAAATAACCCAGACGCTGCTCAATGAACACAAGCTATGTGCATCTTCTTTGACGAATCTTGTGCTTGAGAGCTCCAACCAGAGCTTGAGGAATGACGCTGCCGGTATTTTAAGCAGAACCTTCCAGCATCAGAAGAATATATTTGACCTGATGACGCAAAAGGGCTGGTATTCCGCACAGCAGGCCAGCCAACAGGAAATTACCGCCGCTAAGCAGGAAGCCGGAAAAATACAGTCCTCGATCAATATGATGTAATTGAACCATCAGAAAAAAAAGTTCGGCGCCCGGCGCCGAACTTTTTTTTATTCATTATTGATTATTTCTTGTTGATATCATAATTGCTTCCGGTATATGTTTCAAATACCTTCTTTACGATATTGCCGCCGATCTTACCTGCATCTCTTGACGCGATGTCTCCGTTATATCCCTGCTTAAGGTTTACGCCAACCTGATTGGCGATCTCGTACTTCATTTGATCAAATGAAGTTTTGCTCCTGCTGTTGTTATTAGCCATTATATCACCTCCTCAATAACTATTGTGTCAAAAAAACAGGTGATTATAACTTGTAAGATTTGGGTGATTGCATGGTTTTGGGTAAACTGATTTATCAACTAATCCATAATAAAATGAACAATATCACGCGCGCTATATGGATTTGCGAATTGAAGCTGTGATTTCTTTATCTTTACGAGCTTTTGGAAATCGTCAGCCAGCAGCTCTGCAACTGTCTCTTCCAGCTTTTTCGGATCGGTGCAAACAGCGCCAAGGCCGTGCTTTAACACATATGCAGGATTTCCTTCCTCCTGTCCGGGGAGAGCTCCCGTTATTACCACAGGAACGTTGCACATGACCGATTCCATAAGGGTATTCGGGCTTGCACGCATAAAAATGATGTCTGAGTCAAGCATGAGTTTGTCGATATGTTCCGTGAAGCCAAGTATTTCGACCTTGTCCTTGAATTTTTCGGCAAGCGTATGCTCCAATGCTCGTTTTAGAATTTTATTTCTGCCGCATACCAATCTGACATTACAATCAAAATTTTTCAACAGAATCCTGGCAAGCCTGCTCATATTGCCGGATCCCTCTCCGCCGCTCATTATCGTGAAGCGCAGGGGATAATGGGGGATATACTCAAGCTGTTCAGCATCTGTTCCGGATTCAAGCAGCTTGCTCATATGACCGGCAAACCGCTGCCTGACAGGAAAGCCAAATATCCTGATCCGTTCCTCGGGTACGCCGTATTTCAGGCATACCTCCTTTGCCTCCGGAGTGGGGCAGATGGTGAAGGCCGCCTGAGGATTGCACCATAAGGGCGTGATGGTGACAGGGTCTGCAACTACGGCGAACAGGGGTACATCGTACTTGATTTTTAAGAGTATGCTTGTAACAGCGGCATTGTAGTTCGGATGGGTAACAACAATCGCATCCGGGCGCATTTCATGCAGCAGCTTTACAAAGCGCTCATGTATGGCAAGCTCTGTGAATTCAATAAACAGGGAGGGTCGTTTAAGCGTAATATCCCAGATTCCCTTCCATGCATCTTTAGATGTACGTGTGATAGAGCCGTACATTTTACCGATATTTAGTCCCAGATTTCCAAACAGCGAAAACCCATCCACTACTCTGACCCGGGTCTCCGTATAATTTCCGAACTGCTCAAGCAGTGATTCTGTAATACTTTTATGTCCATGACCTGTTACGTCCGATGATAAAATCAAAATATTATTGTACATATATGTCATCTCTCTCTTTCTCTTTTTGCGTGCCATGTCTCATATTATTATACTGCATTTTGGATTTAATCGTCTGGAAACTTCTATTAATGCTTTTACGATACTTTTGCTGCCGGGTGTTCAAAAAATGCGATGATGTTTAAGTGTCAGACGTGGATGTCATAATTATTTATTCCGCTGTTTCTTTTCTAAAATGCTGTCATTAATTAACTGCATGTTACTTCAAGGACGTTGTAAATAATATAGCATTATGGAGATGATAAAACTGAAATTAATGATAAAAATAACATGGCATATACTTGTACCGATTTTAATCTTCTTTTCAGCCTTTCAGCCGGTTGCCGGTGAGAAGGGTGCGGAAGCAAACTCAATTATGCAGGCAGTGTCGGATCAAAAGCCGCCGGTCGTAAACGCGCTGGCAGCCATCGTGGTAGAGGAGTCAACAGGACGCATCCTGTTTGCAAGAAATGCAGGACAGAAGCGCTCTATTGCCAGTACTACCAAAATAATGACAGCCCTTGTTGCGTTGGAAAACGGAGATCTTGATGACACAGTCACCATCAGCAAGAGGGCGGCCGCTATCGGAGGTTCAACTGCAGGACTGCGCACAGGAGAGGAGTATACGTTGAGGGAACTTCTCTTCATCATGTTGATGATTTCAGGCAATGACGCCGCCATCGCTGTCGCCGAGCATGTGGGCGGTACGGAAGAACATTTTGCGGAAATGATGAACAAAAAGGCAAAATCTATCGGAGCGGTCAATTCAAACTTTGTTACTCCTCATGGACTGGACCGCGAGAATCAATACTCAACAGCGTCCGATCTAGCCATTATTACCATTGAAGCGCTTAAAAATCCTGTATTTGCGGAGATTGTTTCTACAACCAACACCAGCATATCAGGACATCACCTGTACAACACCAATGAATTGCTTGGAAGCTGCCCTGGAGTTGACGGAGTGAAGACGGGCTATACCGGAAAAGCCGGCAGATGCCTCGTAACAACAACCAGGAGAGGGGAAATGCGCCTGATTTCCGTTGTTTTGGGATCTCCGACAAGGAATGCCAGAGCATCTGCCAGCCGGACAATGCTGGAGTATTGCTTTGATAATTTCAGGATGCACAGGCTGCTGCAGGCCGGGGAGGTCTATGCCCGTGTGCCTGTTTACAGAGGGATTGGGCAAACAATCGAGCTGAGAGCGGATCAGGATATCAAAGTGCCGCTGAGCGATCTGGAATTGGATTTGCTGGCAGCGCAGAGCAGTGTCCCGAAGGTGTTGAATGCGCCTGTGTATGCGGGTATGGATACAGGCTTCGTGGAGTATGAGGTCAATGGAGAAGTGGTGGGCCGGAGCATGCTGAAAACGTCTATTAATATCAGGAAAAAGAATTATTCTGATTATCTGAATGAAGTTCTGCACTCGTGGAGCAGGATGATGCGAGAGGGATTATTTTCAGGAATGTACGGAGTGGGGCATGCGAGAGGAATACTGCTTCCATGGAATACGGCCAGAATGGTATGTAAAGTGATCACTTAAGTGCCTCAGCCGGTAAGCAGCCCTGATGATTACACATATAAGGGTACATGAATAGCTTCCATGTGAAGAATACTGTAAGAGAGCACTTCTTGAATAAGAGGATGAAGTTGGGTATAATAGCCTCGTCACTTGGTATTCCTGCTGCGAGGTTTTTATGAAAACACTGATAATTGCTATCAATTCAAAATATATACATTCCTCACTGGCGCCCTGGTATCTGAAGGCGGCCTGCGACAATGACCGCAGTGTTGGCTGCGGAGATGTCACTGTGGCAGAGTACACGATCAATGAACAGCCGGAGGACATTTTATCCGCCATTTATCTGCAAAAACCGGATGCAGCTGCTTTTTCCTGCTATATCTGGAATATTGAGACTGTTTTAAGAGTAACCTCCGGGCTGAGAAAGGTTCTGCCGCAGACCACGGTCATACTGGGCGGACCCGAAGTGTCGTATGATGCTGAGGACATTCTGAAAGAGCATAAATATATTGACTATATTCTGGCAGGGGAAGGGGAGCGTTCCTTTCCGGAGCTGATTGCGCTGCTTGAGCGCCGGAAGGCTTGCGGAGCATCTTATTCAGGTGCTGGTCCCGAGACGGGAGCAGGGATGGATGCAAAGGCAGGCGCAGAGACAGTTGCGGAGGCAGGCGCAGAGGGAGACGTAAAGGGAGTTGCAGAGGCAGACGCAGAAGCAGTTGCAGACCTGAGGCGGATTGAAGGCCTTGCATGGCGATCCGCTCAAGGCATTGTATCCAGCGGGCCTGCGTATATAAAGGATCTGAGTAAGATGCCATCGCCTTATACGGATGAAATGCTCAAGTCGCTGAACAACAAAATCGCTTATTTCGAGAGCTCCAGAGGATGTCCTTTTTCATGCAGCTATTGCCTCTCATCTGCTTCGGAGGGCGTCAGATTTTTTCCGCTGGAGAGAGTTTTCGCCGAACTGGAGCGGTTGGCTGCATCCGGGGTGAAACAGATCAAGTTTGTGGACAGGACCTTTAATGTTAACTCAGAGAGGGCCAGGGCAATCATCAGACAGATTCTTGAGATGAAGAAATCCGGGCTTGATTGTAATTTTCATCTGGAGGTCGGCGCGGATCTTTTTGACGAAGAGACAATGGCATTGCTTGAGACTGCGCCAAAGGGGCTGTTCCAAATGGAAGCGGGCGTTCAGACGGTCAATGGGATAACGCTTGATGCCGTGTGCAGAAAAACAGACCTGCAAAAGCTTTTCAGCAATCTGTGCAGATTGAAGAAACGCAACAATGTCCATATCCATACTGATTTGATTGTCGGACTGCCCGATGAAGATTATGATTCTTTTATACATTCCTTCAACAGCGTATATTCTCTCAAATCTCATCAGCTGCAGCTCGGCTTTTTGAAGTTTTTGAAGGGGACGGCCTTACGAAGGAGCGCTGCGGATCAGGGCTTTGTGTATCAGGATCAGCCGCCCTATGAGATCCTTTCGGGCAATGACATCAGCTATGATGAGTTGGTTGTTCTGAAAGGCATTGCGAAGATTGTGGATAGATTCTATAACAGCGGTCGGTTTTTGTATTCGTTGGAATATGTCATTGAAAACTTATTTAGTTCAGCTTTTGCATTTTACGAACGGTTTTACCGCTTTTTAAACGAGAATGACTGTATGGAATTGCGTACAGGGCTGCGGGAGCTTTATGCGATATTTGACCGGTTTATCACCGGGCAGATACATGAGCGGGGGATGGACGAGAAACACAAGCTTGTGTTTCGTGAGCTTTTGCGGCTGGACTTTCTGGCATCCGACAGAAGCGGCACATTGCCTGATTTCATGGAGAAGCGAGCCGACCCGGGTTTTAATGAACGATGCTATGACTTTCTGAGATCCTCGGAGCGTATCACAGAAATGATACCTGAAGCGTCCGGCCTCAGCGCAAAGCTATTGCTGAAAAAAGTCCATTTCGAGAGATTTAGTATAGACCTTTCACCATATCTGCAAGACGGGGATAGAAAACAAAATGGGGACGTTTCTCAAATAGGTACTGTTTCTCAAAATGGTGTTTCTCAAAATGGGGACAGTTCTGCACCAGGTGACAAAAATGGGGACAGTTCTGCACTATACAGCACTGCTGCGGATATAGAGAAGGACTGTTTTACACAAAACAGCACTGCAGCTGAAGGCGGCACTGTTTTGCTTTTCAGCTATATGTCACAGGATCAGGTCACAGGGCGTTATCCATTCTTTACGGTGAAGCTTTGAATTTTTTGAAATAACATTCTACAGCTTCACAAGGTTAAAAGTTCTTTTGGTATTTCGAAAAATTTTCAGGAAATTCTATTTTTCACTATCAATTTACCAAATTATGGTGTATTATTATATTTAATGGTATAATATGGTTACCGTGCATAAATATAGAATACGGAGGCGGCATCATATGCAGGTTACTGTCGAAGACCGCAGTCATACCGGGAATAGAGGAAACACCGGGAATATCGGGAATAGAGGAAACACCGGGAATATCGGGGATAAAGGCAGCATCTCAGTGGAAGCTTCGATTATTGTTCCTCTGGTCATATTGGCTGTTGCAGCTGCCATTTATGTCGGTCTGCTGCTTTATCAGCGCGCCCTGGTACAATCTGCGGCTGAAAAGGCTGTGGAGGCGGGAGCGGCAGCATGGGTCTGCGGGACATCTGAGTTGGGGACAGGCAAACCGATGGAGGGCAGCTTTGAAGAATTCGCACTGTATAGAAGGCTTTTTGACAGTGAAAAACAATCCAGACTGGAAAGCATTGAACAATACGCACTGGCTGCAGCCGGACGCCATGAGCTTGTAAAGGCTGTGAATACAAACGTTGAGGCAGTGATAAAGGATTATGTCGTATGCAGAAAGATAGAGGTAACCATTCGTAAGGAGTATAGTCTCCCTTTCGGAAGATTTCTTAAGCTGTTCGGTGGCAGCGACAAGATTGAAATGACGGTAAAGGCTGTTTCGGCAATGGATGAACCGGTAGAGCTTATCCGGACGACTGATTTTATCATTGACATTGAAAAGAAACTGGAAAATCAATTTCCCGAGCTGAAAGATATTGGGGATAAAACAAGAAATGCCCTGAATGAAATCAAAGGCAGGCTGGAAGAGTTCATGGAGTGACAGGGGAAGCGTATGAGGAGTCATGTGCGAAGGACAGCCGTGAGGAGCACAGACGAATAAGAATTATTGTGAGGAGGGTCAGAGCTTTGAAGGAAAAAGTTTCAGGTCAGGTCACCGTATTTCTGGCCATAGTTATGATGGCTGTGCTGATGCTGGCAGGCCTGCTTGTCGACATTGCCAGGATCAATGCAGGCAAGACCATGGTAAAAAGAGCAGCTGATTCAGCAGCAAAATCATTGCTGGCCGAATACGGTACCAGACTCAAGGAAGGTTATGGCGTTTTTGCATTTGGAGAAACAGAGATGAACAATATGCAGGACCGTTTTGAAGAATATCTGGCTTGTAATTTGTCAATTCCTCTCGATGAAGAGTTTTATAAAGGCAGTACCGATCTGTTCGGTTTCAGAATCGAAAAAATCAACGTGACACCTATTTATAACCTGAGTGAAAACAATGTGATGAAAAAACAGATATTGGAGCATATGAAGTACAGAGCGCCGGAGAAAATGGCGGAGGGCTTCATGGAAAAGCTGCTGGCAGTCAGGGATGTGGGGAAGATGTCAGGCGCATATAAACAGAAGGTGAGTATTGACAAGCTATTCGGCGGCATGGATAAAGCACAGCAAAGGTTGAAGAAAAATATCGACGGGCTGGGAGACGGCTTTGATAAATTCATTAATGGCTTTAACATGAACGGAAGCTGGGAGGAAGCATGTCATAGCTTCAATTCACTTACGGGTGATCTGGAAAAGCTCAGAAACAGTCTGGATTCGCTGGGCATTAATATCAGCAGCCTGGAGGATGAAATATCCGAAATGAAGAGGACGGCGAGAGAAGCGGAGCAGAGGGATGATAGCGACGGCGGAAGCGGGAACGGAAATACCGGCGGAAGCGGGAACGGAAATACCGGCGGAAGCAGTGGAAACAGCAGGCTCAATGATCTTGAAAACCGTCTGGATTCGCTGCGGAGCGAGCAATCGACACTGAGGGGCAGCTGCTCACAGACCGAAGGCCAGTTGGAAAGCTTGTGGAATGAATTGCGTTATTCCCTGACCGGGGACTATATTAAGTCAAACGATGATGCGGTCAAAGAAATTGAGAAAATCGTTGAGAAGGGAAAGAAGGCTCAACTTGCGATCAGCAAGCTGGAGAGCTATCTTGCGGAAAACTTTTCGGGAGAAGAAGGAGATTTTTCAAAGGATTTCAGAGAGCAGGTCCAGACAGAGCTGGATGACCTCAAGGAGTTAATCCTGGATGGACAGAAGGCTGAGGAAATGCTTGTGAAGGTGGGAAGCAACAGCAGTTTGCTCAGGGAAGTGGCGGCAGAGCTGGATCGCGAACGAGGCGGGACAGGCAGTTTCCCCAGACAGGCGCTAGATACCGGATTACTCGATATGATCAAAAAATACGCCAATATAAACTATGATTATTCGAGGCCTGATAAGGGTGATAAAAAAGACGACCCACGTGAAGGTAAAGCCGAGGCGGTTAAAAAGTTTATTTCGGAATATATTCTGGAGGATGTGAACTACGAGACTGAAGGAATTGACAAAATAGAGCTCCCTTCTTTCACAAAGGTAATCACGGGCAGCTTCGAACAGGAGGATGAGGCTTTCAATGAGGATCAGAGCAGCGCGGGAAACAATGGCGGCAGCAGTACAGGCGGTTTTGAAGGCAGCGAAGCCGGGGGTGCGCAATACGACGGTGATCTGGCAAATGTGGACGAGGATATGGATCTGTTTGACGAGGAGGGAATGTTTCAGGAAAATGCATTGGCATTTATTGCCGGTATCGGCGATCTGGCGGCAAATGGAGCTGTCGCGCTCAGGGATGCCTTGTATCTGAATGAGTACATCATGGGCTCCTTCAAAAATTCTGTTCCTGAGCTGCAATACGGCAGTGAAACCGTAAAGGACATCAATCTGCATGAAGATGAGAAAACAGCTACAGAAACATTTTATGACAGCGAGGTGGAATATATCCTCCACGGCCAGCCTTCCCAGATGCTCAACAATGCTATGACAAAAGGCGAAATACTGCTGGTCCGGTTTGGATTGAACACGCTGCATGTCTATACGGATGCAAAGAAAAAGACCATGGCCACAAGTGTTGCCACAACGGTTGCCGGGTGGTGGACAGGCGGCGCGGGCATCCCAATTATCTCGAATCTGATTATGTGCGGATGGGGAATGGGAGAGTCACTTATCGATCTTACGGACTTGATGGAGGGGAAGTCAATCCCAATTTACAAGATGAAGGGGGACTGGCAGCTCGATATCGGGCTGGCTGCAGAAGCAGGGCCAAAGACGGATCAGAGGCTGTATTTCAATTATTACGATTACCTGAGGCTTTTTCTGCTGACGACGAATGAAGATAAGAAGCTTGACAGGATCGGAGACCTGATTCAACTTAATATCAATAAATCAAAAAGCGGATTCAGATTGACAGAAAGTTATACATATGTGCGTATTGAAGCGGAGGTCTCCATGAAATATTTATTCATTACGCGTCCTTTCATTCAAAAGGAACTGAAAACAGGCGACGGAAGATACATTTACAAGGTGCTTGTCTATGAAGGTTATTAGAGGGTTGATAAACAGGTTGCGAAATAAGTGGTGCTTAAAAGCTTCCTCGCAGGACGGAGCGCTGACCGTAGAAGCAGCTCTGGTACTGCCTGTGCTGTTATGCGCCTTCTTTACGGTGATATTCCTGATAAAGGCAGTTTATACTTATCAGCTGATTGGACATGCGCTTAATGAGACAGCCTCCGAGATGGCTTCAACAGCATATATCTATCATATCAGCGGCTTGAGTGATATGCATGATACGGTAAGAAACGGTGTCAATGACAGGTCTGATGTATTCAGAAATCATCTGGACACCGTCTTTGATGCATACGATAGTCTGAGTAGTATCGGCGAAGGCGCACAACAGGGCATTGAAGGTGTGGCCGACAGTGACGGACTGCTCAAGGACGCCGGGGTCAATTTTGAAAATATTCTGGATCAGGCAGAAACAACGGTATCCGATCCGCTTGAACTATTGAAATGCATTGCCTGCTATATTGCTTCAGGCGCTTTTGATGACGTCAAGACCGAACTGTTTACTCCGATTACCAGGCTATATATGAAAAAATACCTTATTACAGAAAGCATGCCGGATGCAGACCAGAGGCTGAAAGCATTAAATGTTAAGGAAGGCTTCAACGGATTGGATTTCAGCGAATCCACATTTCTGTCCGACAGGGGAGAATATATCGATATTGTTGTCCGATACAGGATAGATTTGCCCCTTCCGATTCAGTTTACCTCCGGTCTTGAGTTTGTCCAGAGGGCAAGAGTAAAGGCATGGATGGGAGGGGACGAGGCACGGGGAGTTTTGACCGGAGTCACGGATGACATCTGGGCGCTGAGCAATTTTCAAAGGGGTCTGAAAATACGCAGGCTGTTTGGCGCAAACCTGCCTTCAAGTTTTCCTGTAATCGCGAAATATGATAACGGGCATGCTGTGATGATCAAAAGTATGGATCTGACCGCCGATAGCTACCAGCGGGGGAACAACGCTGAAAAGACACTGCTTGAGTATATTGATAAGCTGGCTGAATACAAAGGCCAGCAGACACCTTGGGGCAGCGATGATATTGTGATCAGGGAGCAGGATATCATCGGCAGAGAACTGAAGCTGGTTATACCTGAAAATGAGTTGTCGGATGCGAATGAAGCTTTACTGGAGAAGATGGTACATACGGCGGCTGCAAAGGGTATCTCGCTTGTGGTAGAGCGATATGGCACCAAGGTGGTTGAAACAGAGGAGGATGAAGAGAATGAGGAGAATGAAGAGGATGGGGTGGATGAAGAGGATGGGGAGGATGAAGGTGGCTGATCTATCATACAGGCTAGTATAAATACTCCAGCTTAACCAGACTTTCCAGTTCGACGATCCTGTTATAATCTGCAGGTTGGGTGCCGGAAGTCGTAACATTTGCCGTTGCGGCGGCGGTGGCCAGCCTGACCGTTTTTTCAAAATTACAGCCTTTATTAGCGCTAAAGGCCAGAGCGGCGACCATAGCGTCTCCTGCGCCGACCGTGCTTATTACATCGACTTTGATTCCAGGTACAAATATAGTATGACTTCTGCTCAGAAAAATGGCTCCCTTTTCTCCCATGGAAACGGCAACGACTTCGATCCCATACTGCTCGATCAGGCTCCTTGCAGCTTTGTCTGCTGATTGTATACTGTCGATTTCCGTACCAAAAAGCATTCCCAACTCGTAAATATTCGGCTTGACAATCGTCGGGCCCGCTTTGATTCCATTGTCCAGCAGCTCGCCGTCGGCATCAAGTATGGTTTTTGCTCCGGCAGTCTTCGCCGCAGCAATCCACCTTGCATAGATTACTTTATCAACATTGGAAGGAACGCTCCCGGAAAGGACAAGTACAGTATCCTTACGGATATTGCTGAAAATTATCTTCTCGATTGCATCAATATCCGCCTGTGCGATCAGGGGACCTGGCTCATTGATATCCGTATTGGTTTTTCGGAGACTGTCAATAACCTTCAGATTGATTCTTGTCTCAGCATTAATCAGTAAAAAGTCATTTTCTATTCCATGGCTGTCAAGGTACTTTTTTATAAAATTCCCCGCTGAACCTCCCAGAATGCCGACGGCTTTGCTGCCGCCGCCAAGGCTCATGAGCACCTTTGAGACATTGATGCCTTTGCCGCCTGCATCCAGACGGATAGAAGATACTCTGTTCACTTTTCCGGCTTCAAAATTTCCGATTTCGACTGTTTTGTCCACAGCGGGATTCAATGTAACTGTAATAATCATGCGGATACCTCCAAGTATTTCACTTCTATTTGCCGCTTGCTCTGAACTGTGACGGTGAAACGCCCATCTTTTTTTTATACTGCCGGGTAAAATAGTTAAGGTCATTGAAGCCTACAGACAATGCTATCTCTGAAATATTTTATCACCCCAAATGAGCAAAATTATGCTATTGTTCAGCAAAAACCATCGAGAGATTTTCGACTAAACAATATAATATATTTGCTGAACGATAATGTAAACAGAAAAGTGTGAGGTATTTAGTGAGAACACAACAAAAGCTGATAGCAATCATATTCATTTACTTTTAAATATCTAAAAGACAAAAGGGTACTTTTTCTCCTGCTGTCATTATTTCTCGTTGGGGTTGTCTGTAAGGGAATGGATAACTTTTTCCCGATTGGTATTAGTAATATGAGACCCTCCGACTTGCTGCTAGGAACAGTGATACTTATTATGTTATGCAAACCAAAAACTGCGTAAAAGTGTTGCATTTTCTTACGCCATATAATAAAATAATCCAAAGCAGTTGATTCAATAATTATATAAGTTGAGATTGGAAGAGAAGAGGAGAGATGAGAAGATGAGTAATCTTAACAAGAATGATGTTGTCAAGGTCCTTTTAGAGGAGTCCGAAATTCCAAGGCAATGGTACAATATCGCTGCCGACATGCCAAACAAGCCTGCACCGTATTACAGCCCGTTTACAAATGAAGTGATGAAGCCTGAAGAGATGAGGGCTATTTTTCCTGATTCGCTGATTGCGCAGGAAATGTCCGCAGAGAGATACATCGATATTCCTGATGAAGTCAGGGAAATGTATAAGCAGTGGAGGCCGTCGCCGCTATTCAGGGCAAGGAACCTTGAGAAGCTGTTGGATACTCCTGCAAGAATTTATTATAAATATGAGGGCGTAAATGCCACAGGCAGCCACAAATTAAATTCCGCGCTGGCACAGGCTTACTACAATAAGCAGGCCGGTATCAAGCGTCTGGCAACAGAAACAGGAGCAGGTCAGTGGGGAAGTGCGCTGAGCATGGCCTGTAATCATTTCGGTTTGGAATGTACTGTCTATATGGTAAAGGTCAGCTATCAGCAAAAGCCCTACAGGCGTTCGTTTATGCAGACCTTCGGAGCCAGTGTATATGCCAGCCCCAGCAACCTGACCAATGCGGGCAGGATGATTCTGGAGAGGGATCCCAATTCCACCGGAAGCCTTGGTACGGCTATAAGTGAGGCGGTTGAAGATGCCGCGACACATGACGACACAAATTACTCACTCGGCAGTGTTTTGAACCATGTTTGCCTTCACCAGACTGTTATCGGCCTTGAGGCTAAGAAGCAGATGGAGAAGATCGATGAGTATCCGGACGTGATTTTTGCCTGCTGCGGCGGCGGAACCAATTTCTCAGGGATCGCATTTCCATTCCTTCAGGATAAATTTAAGGGGACAAAGGTGAGAGCAGTTGCGGTTGAACCGTCGGCCTGCCCGACACTGACAAAGGGCAAGTTCGCTTTTGATTACGGTGATACGGCTAAAATGGCGCCGATTGCAAAGATGTACACGCTCGGTCATGATTTCATACCGGAGGGAATCCATGCCGGAGGGCTAAGATACCACGGTGATTCGGCGCTTGTCAGCCAGCTTTATCACGATGGACTGATCGAGGCTATGGCTTATGGCCAAAAAGCTGTGTTTGATGCCGGCGTTACATTCGCCAGAACTGAAGGGATCGTTCCCGCACCTGAGTCATCACATGCCATAAGAGCTGCAATTGACGAGGCAGTGAAGGCCAGGGAAGCAGGAGAGTCTAAAGTTATTCTGTTCAATCTTAGCGGACACGGCTACTTTGATATGTCCTCGTATGATATGTATTTCAGCGGAAATATGATTGATGTGGAGTACTCCAGAGAAAACGTGGAGAAGAGTATGGCGAATCTGCCGCAGGTGAAGTAAAGACGGAGAAGAGACGGCTTCTACTATAAGTCTGATGATATGGTATTTCTGTAAACGAGGCGCTTCAGATGAAGCGCCTCGTTTGTGTGTGCGCCAAGCATGGGCATTGATACATCACACATAACAATATAAAAATTACAACATGACATATAGTTGTCGTGTTCTTGTGCTATAATGGATAATGAGATTTGCTATAATATGGTAAGCGAATTATGAAAATCGGAGGGCAGTATATGAAACTTGACCGTCTGCTTGGTATTCTCACAATCCTTCTGCAAAATAACCGGGTAACCGCGCCTCAGCTTGCCGAAAAGTTTGAGGTTGCTCGCCGCACAATCGGGAGGGACATTGATGCGCTTTGCCAGGCAGGAATACCCATTGTAACGCATCAGGGCGGGGGCGGAGGTATTTCGATTGCCGATGGTTATAAGCTGGACAAAAGCATCCTCACCGCTGATGAGCTTTCCGGAATAATCGCAGCTCTTAAGGGGATTGGCACTGTATCCGAGAAATCTCAGATTGAACGGACGCTTGATAAGCTGTCCGCCAACAAAGACACTGTAGTGTCAATGCGTGAGCCTATTATTATCGATCTTGCGTCGCATTATAAATTCAGTCTGACATCCAAAATTAAACTTATCAAGCAGGCTGTTCTGGAGCTGAGGCTGATAGAATTTGATTACTACTATGAAAAAGGGCTGACACACCGACGGATTGAGCCTTACTTTGTCGTTTTTCAATGGACGGCGTGGTATGTATTCGGATTCTGCCTGGAGCGCCAGGACTGGCGGATGTTCAAGCTGACACGGCTGTGGGATTTGCAGTTGTGTGTGGAAACCTATGCCCAGCGAGAGATACCGTCGGAAAGGCGGGATTTTAACTTGCACCTTCCTGATGACAAAAAGCTGGTGGTTTTGTTTGAGCCATCTGTGAAATATCTATTAATTGAAGCCTACGGCCTGGATTGCTTTACTGAAACAGAGGATGGCAGACTGCGGCTCGAGATCGGCTATACTAAACGGGACTATACGATAAACTGGCTGTTGGGGTTCGGGAATAAGGCAAAGGTTATTGAACCTATGGATATGGCTGATGAGATAAAAAGGATTGCCGAAAATATTATACAGAACTATGAATAAACAAGACGGTCTGATGTCCTGTTCGAGATGATATGATTGATAAAAACATCGGTTGCAGCGAGTAAGACTGCAGCGATAAATGTGGAGGGTTAAAATGATTGATTCACGATGCGGATTGCACTGCACCGGCTGCGGGTGGAAAGAATCCCACGGCTGCGGCGGCTGCATTGTAACAATGGGACATCCTTTTCATGGCGAATGCCCGATAGCTCAATGCTGCCAGCATAAAGGATTAATGCATTGCGGTGAGTGTGACGTTATACCGTGTGACAAGCTTTACGCGTATTCCTATCTCGATCCGGAGCACGGAGATAAGCCGCAAGGAGCAAGGGTTGACGTCTGTCGCCGCTGGATTGCCGAAAGCGGAAAACCGGTTTGGAAGAATGTATTGCTCACATCAGCCGGATTTGAGGATATGGACGGAAAGCAGAAACCGAAAATCGTGGATCGCTTTCTTTGCATGCTTAACAAGCCTGTGAGCGACGCTAAAGTGTTATTTATCCCAACTGCAGCTGTGTCTGATGAGGCAAGGGAAATGGCCGGTAAGTGCAGGAGGGAACTGATCAATACCGGTATTTTACCTGAAAATATAACAGCATACGATATTGGTAGCAGCTTATACGAGGACAGCGCAATGGCATATGACGTCATTTACTTCACAGGCGGCGACACCAGTTATTTACTCCGTCGAATAAAGGAGATGGGCTTTGACAGGCTCGTAAAAAAGATGGTTTATGCAAATAAGGTTTACGTTGGCGTTAGCGCGGGTAGTCTGATTGCCACTCCTAATATTGGCGATCCGTATAACGGTAGTACAGCCGGACTTTGCCTGGTTAATGCTTACCTCTCAGTCCACTGTCAGACGAATACAGAGCCGAGAACAGATCTGCCACTGCCGCACATATCCCTGACAGATAATCAGGCTTTAGCTGTAACATGCGGCGGATATAAGGTGGTTGAGGGGTAGAAAATAGTTGTCGGTGTATTGGGGTTCAAATTTGTTTCAAATTCATTTTGATTAAGTTCGGCAAGGCGCTTGTGGATGTAGTTGGGAAGTATTAGTATATTAGTATGTCGACAACCTATAGGTGATTGAATATGAAGCTCAACCGGTTGCTTGAAATAACGACAATACTGCTTAATAAAAAGACGGTGACAGCCTCTGAGCTTGCGAAGCGGTTTAGTGTATCCACAAGAACTATTTATCGCGATATTGATGTGCTGTCTGTTTCAGGCGTGCCTGTTTATGCCACGCAGGGTACAAACGGCGGGATATCGATATTGGACGAGTACACTGTCAATCGTACGGCGCTGTCAAATAGTGAAAAAGAGAGCATTTTATTTGCTCTGCAAACCTTACAATCGACTAAATATCCCGAAATTGATATTGTGTTGGAAAAGCTCGGCGGTATTTTTAAAAATTCAGGCACAGATTGGATTTCTATTGACTTTTCTCCATGGGGATCAGATCCTAATGCATATAACAAGTTTACAGACATAAAGACTGCAATTATACAAAGCAGAGTAATTGAGATCGACTACATAAACTCATATAATCAAAAGAGCCGCCGGGTAATTGAGCCAATGCGGCTGATATTCAAATCACAGGCATGGTATCTGTGGGGATTCTGTCGTGAAAAACAGGACTATCGTACCTTTCGCATTTCTCGGATCAAGAGAGTAGAAATCGGGGACGAAGCATTCGACAGGAATGAGATTCATATTGTAAAAGAACACTCTGCTGAAGTGGAGAAGGAAAACCCGTATACGCATGTTGTCCTGCAGTTTTCCGAAGAGGTGCTGTACCGTCTGTATGATGATTTTGACGATATGCTGCTGTGCGAAAATGGAGACGGCACATATAATCTTGAGATTGATTTTCCTGAGGATGAATGGTTGTATGGGTATATCCTCAGTTTTGGATGTTTTGTAAAGGTTATTGAGCCGGAGCATATAAAAAAGATTATCAAAGAACGCAGTGAAAAAATCATGGAATTTTATAAATAATTTCCTAACCTGACATACTGTTGTCAAGTTATTGGTGATACGATATTAGGGCGATTGTATAAAGCAACGTATTAAAAACGTGGCAAGACGATATCAAAACAATTGTGACAATGGGGGTTATGGTTATGGAATGGAAAGACATGTACCCGCAAATCAATCAGCCAAGCTTTGAAGCCATGGCAGATTATATCGGCGGTGAAGGCAGAAGATTATGGGATTCTCTTTTCGACTACATGAACAGCGCATACGGTGTAAAACCCAAAATGACTTACAGCGGATGCTCCGGTAAGCCCGGCTGGAATGTAAAATTTCAAAAAAGCGGTCAGTCATTTGGCACACTCTATCCCGAAGAAGGCTCTTTTTCAGTTTTTATGGTCATCAGCTATAAGCATGAAGCAGAAATGGAGATGCTGCGGAATGTATTATCTCCTGAAATGCGAGCCCAGTATGAAAATGCTCAGGACTATATGAAAATGGGCAGATGGATGATGTTCCGAATCAGTAGCGAAGCTGATTTGCGGGATTATAAGCTGCTGATGTCTGTAAAAATGAAGCCGAAGGATGAGGCAGCAAGGTGAAGTATGTTAAGAGAGGTAATTCAAAGTAAAGTGAGGTAGTGCAGAGTGATAACCAATATAAAAACCGCAACCATTCCTATTTCCTGTCTGAACGATATTAAGGACGATATATCTATATTTGCACAGCGGAATGACCTGAATAATTTTCAAAAATGGATTGTCAAAGAGCGGTATGTGCTTAATCCTGAGCCTGATTTCGAACCACAGTCGATTATTATTGCGGCAGTTGGTTTTAATTTGTGCAATGCAGTTTTTCATTATGAAGGCAAAACGGTAACCAGTGTTGTAGATTTGGCAGCATCTGAAGACGAGGTCAAAGAATTACTGTCTCAGGGCAACAATTATCATTTCTTTTTCGATTACTGGCTGCCGCAGAAACGTTTGGCGGTGCGCAGCGGATTGGCTGAATACGGCAGAAACAACATCTGTTTTGTTGACGGAATGGGTAGCTTAATCTCACTTTTTGTGTTTATTTCCGATATGCCGTATGACAAGGACTATACATGGCGAGAAGTTAAAAATATGGATGTTTGCGAAACGTGCAATCTGTGCCTGAGTAGTTGTCCGACCGGGGCTATATTAACAAATCGTTTCCTTATAGACAATGAGAAATGCCTGACTTCAATGAATGAATTCGGAACGGAGCCATTTCCCGACACAGTTCCGAAATCCGTCCACCACAGGATCGTGTGCTGCTCACGCTGTCAGGAGCTGTGTCCCTCAAATAAGGACGGGTTTGATAATATTGCTCAATCCGTTAGTTTTTCCGAGGAGGAGACGGTACTTTTGCTATCCGGCGTAAAATTTGAGGATTTGCCAAAGGAGCTTGCTGATAAGCTGGAGACTAACTGCATGAAGTGGTTCTATGAAAGTATTCCGAGAAATCTGAAGGCTTTATTTGATAATGTGCCGTAAATGCTGTGAACAACGACTGTAATATGTTGTCTTTCGGCCTGGAATTACTTTTGCCGGTACTCTTGACACAGGCCGAGGCTTGTCATATACTAAAGTTGAAAATTTAGAGCAGTCATGCAACTGGCGGATAAATTGAAATAACAATGGGAAGCATGATGAGGAATGAATTATCGACCGCCTGGGTAGAGCACTTTACCTGGGGCGGTTTTTATTTTTATTACTATTTTACAGGAGGATGGATATGAAAACGTATGAACTGAAGTATGGCTGCAACCCGCATCAAAAACCGGCGGAGATCCGGTCGGTCACAGGAGAACTGCCGTTTGAGATTCTTAACGGCAACCCGGGGTATATTAATTTTATGGATGCGCTGAACTCATGGCAGTTGGTAAAGGAGCTCAAGGCAGCGTTGAATATGCCTGCGGCAGCGTCCTTCAAGCATGTTAGTCCGGCAGGAGCAGCCTTAGGCCTGCCATTATCCGATGTTTTGAAGAAAGCATATTTTGTTGATGATACAGAACTGTCCCCGCTTGCCTGTGCCTACGCGCGTGCAAGAGGCGCTGACAGAATGTCCTCGTTTGGCGATTGGGCCGCGTTGAGCGATGTTGTGGACGTTTCAACGGCATCCATCCTGAAAAAAGAAGTGTCAGATGGCCTGATCGCACCCGGATATACGGAGGAGGCTCTTGAGATACTGAAGAAAAAGAAGGGCGGCAAATACAACATCATCAAAATTGACCCTGCTTATGAAGCGGATGAGATTGAGGAGAGGCTGATCTTCGGAATTGAGTTTGTGCAGAAGAAGAACAGCCATGTGCCTGGTTTTGACGACCTGAAGAATATTGCGACTGAGAACAGGGAGCTGCCGGAGCAGGCTAAAATAGACATGATCCTGGCCATGATCACTCTCAAATATACGCAGTCCAACTCGGTCTGCTATACTGCAGGCGGGCAGGTCATCGGCTGCGGAGCGGGACAGCAGTCCAGGATCCATTGCACCAGGCTTGCAGGCGAAAAGGCGGATCTGTGGTATCTGAAGCAGCATCCGAAGATCCTTGGGCTGAAATTCAAGCAGGGATTGGGAAGGCCGGAGAGGGATAATGCCATCGATTTGTTTGTACGGGATGACACGACTGAATTTGAGCAGGGCATGCTCAATGAATTGCTTGAGGAAGCGCCTGCAAGGCTGACGCCTGATGAGAAGAAGGCCTGGCTAAGCGGCATGCAGGACATTACTTTGGGCTCTGATGCGTTTTTCCCATTCCGGGACAACATTGACAGGGCTCGAAAAAGCGGAGTCAAATATGTGGTGCAGCCGGGCGGCTCGGTGAGGGAGGATTCTGTTATTGAGGCATGCAACCAGTACGGAATGGTCATGTGCATGACCGGCCTTAGATTGTTCCATCACTGACAGGTGGGAGAAGAGTAAAGTGAGCAGGTTGAGATGGAGTGAATACAGACATTATTGTGCGGATTATGCTTAACAATTACAGAAAGGACTGGCGATTATGAACAAGCAGCAGCAAGCAGTCAATTATGAAATGCTGAAAACCAATACATACCCCGGAAGAGGGATTATCCTTGGGATGAGCCCGGATGCAAAGCACATGGTACAGGTGTATTGGATAATGGGACGAAGTGAAAACAGCAGGAACAGGATCTTTGAAGAGGAAAACGGCTTTGTTAGGACCAAGGCCTTTGATGAAAGCAAGCTGACTGACCCTTCGCTGATCATTTATTTCCCGGCAAGGCACGAGGATGGCCGTCACATTATCACCAACGGTGACCAGACGGATACGATATTTGAGGCAATGGCCAAAGGCGGAAGCTTTGAGGATGCGCTGAACACAAGATGCTTTGAGCCGGATGCGCCGAACTTCACGCCAAGGATTTCAGGGATTACCGACCTGAAGGATCCCCAATATGCGTACAAGCTTTCCATACTGAAATCCTATAATAATATAGGGACTTTCTGTATCAGGAACTATTTCAATTACGAAAAGGGTATACCCGGAACCGGTCACTGCATACATACCTATGTACAGGATGGCAGCCCGATCCCATCATTTGCCGGCGAGCCATACGAACTTGAGCTGTTTGATGATATGGACGAAACTGTGCAATACTATTGGAATGCGCTGAACGAAGCCAATAAGGTGTCAATCCTTGCAAAGTATATCAGCGTCGGGGACGGTTCTTTCAAAATTAAGATCCTGAACAAAAATCAGTAGACAATTTGCAAAAATTGGATTGAGCCAGGGATTAAGTTGGGGGACGTTTCTTCATTTTAGGCAGGGGGACATTTCTTCATTTTAACATTTTAATATATGGGGACAGTTCATCATTCATTAACAATAGGGTGAGGAGCTGTCCTTTTTCACTACTCTTAAGTTGAGAAACCGTCCCCCTTTTTTTGCTTAAAATTGAGAACTGTCCCCATTTGCTTTACCCCGGCTTAAGCGCCTGTCCCTCAAGCTTCTGAGGCATTTTAGCACCTCCCTGCTAATATAATTAAATGTGGGGGAGGCAGAAAGGATGAGTGAACGTGATATTTCCGGAATCATACAAAAGGATAGACAGGAGAGGGTAAAGGAGCATTTTGACGGGACGTTTCTTGAATATGCGGAATTGGTCAGAAAGACTCCGGATCTGGCAATCCTTTCACATCAGCGGATGTTCAATCTGATCTCAAAGGCCGGGGTCGAGGTGGTCAAGACTGATGAGCATCCAAGATTAAGAAGAATTTACGGAAATGACGTGATCAGAAGGTACAGGTTTTTTGAAGATTTTTATGGGATCGATAAAACGATCATGAGTATTGTCAGGTATTTCCACTCTGCGGCTATGGCGGGAGAGGAGGCCAGGCAGGTGCTTTATCTCGTCGGGCCGGTCGGCTCGGGCAAGTCATCCATCATGGAGGTATTAAAAAGAGCGCTTGAGAGGAGCACGGAAATTTTTGCGCTGAAGGGGTGTCCGATGAGGGAGGAGCCTCTTCATCTTGTGCCAAAGCATCTTCGCGGGGAATTTGAGGAGATGCTGGGCGTGAGAATTGAAGGAGATCTCTGCCCGATCTGCCGTTACAGGCTTAAAAATGATTATAACGGGGAGTATGAGTGGTTTCCGGTGGAGAAAACAGGTTTCTCAATCAGATCGCGGAAGGGAATCGGAGTGGTATCGCCCGTTGATCCTAATAATCAGGATACCAGCGTGCTTACAGGCAGCGTTGATATTTCAAAGATTGACCTGTATCCTGAGGATGATCCCAGGGTATTGTCGCTCAACGGTGCGTTTAATGTTGGAAACAGAGGGATTGTGGAGTTTATTGAGGTATTCAAGAATGAGACTGAATATCTGCACACTATGATCACCGCAACACAGGAAAAATCGATCCCCTCGCCGGGGAAGGGTTCGATGATCTATTTCGACGGTGTGATACTGGCGCATTCCAATGAAGCGGAATGGAACAAATTCAAATCCGATCATACCAACGAGGCCATCCTTGACAGGATTGTAAAAATCGAAATTCCTTATTGCCTCGAGCTGAACGAAGAAATCAAGATTTATGAAAAGATGCTCAGAAAGAGCAGATTCAACGCACACATTGCACCGCACACCATTGAAGTGGCTTCCATGTTCGCCATTATGACCCGACTCGCACCGTCATCCAAGGTGGATTTGATGACAAAGCTGAGGATCTACAATGGGGAAGAGATCGTTGAAAAAGGAATGACACGTAAAATTGATATTCTGGAATTAAAGGATGAGGCTTCCCGGGAAGGTATGACAGGCATTTCCACCAGATTCATCATGAAGGCGCTGGACATGGCGCTGTCCGAGTCGGAGCATGACTGTATCAATCCAATCTGTGTGATTGAAACGATCATCAAGTCGGTCAGAGATCTTGCGGTTAGTGATGAGGAGAAAAGCAAGTATGTGAGATTCATGCAGGACGCGATCAAGAAGGAGTACAACAAGATTCTCGAGAGAGAGGTCACAAAGGCGTTCATTTATGGCTACAGGGAGCAGGCAGAGAGCCTTTTCAACAATTATCTCGATCATTCCGAGGCGTTTATCAACAAAACAAGGCTAAAGGATCCTAATACCGGTGAGGAACTGGAACCGGACGAGCGGTTTATGAGATCCATCGAGGAGCAGATTGGGATAACGGAAGCCTCGGCAAAGGGCTTTCGTGCAGATGTGACAGCTTACATGTTTTTTGTTCTGCGAAATGGAGGTAAGCTGGACTATAACAGTTATGAACCTCTGAAGGAGGCAATTGAAAAGAAGCTGACGGTTTCTGTAAAGGAGCTCAGCAGGATCGTTACCCGGGCCAAGGTGCGGGATGAAGAGCAGGACAGAAAATATAACGCCATGGTGGAGGAAATGAAGCGCAACGGGTATTGCGATCATTGCTGCAATGTTGTATTAAAATACGGCGCGAACAACCTGTGGAAGGATTAATGATATGGCGATAATCAGGGAGTATGACACAAGCGGAAGAGAAAGATCGGCAGAGGACCGGCGCAGACATAAGGAACTGATAGAGGAATCCATCAGGAAAAATATCGGTAATATCATATCCGAGGAGAGCATTATTGGACAGAGCGGAAATAAAAAGATCAAGATCCCGGTTAAGGGGATCAAGGAGTATAGCTTCATATACGGGAAGAACAAGCGCGGCGCAGCTGCCGGGGACGGGGACGAAAGACGAGGCGACGTGGTAGGCGAGGACGCGGAGGGCAAGGATTACGGGCATGGCGGCGCAGGTGATCAGGAGGGCGAGGAGATTTATGAGACTGAGATCACCATTGAAGAGCTTGTAAATTATCTATTCGATGATCTTGATCTGCCGGACCTTGATAGGCGGCGGCTTTCAGAGACGGAGTCGGACAAGAGCTTCAGAAGGCTCGGATACCAGCGAAAGGGAATCCCGATGAGGCTTGCCAAAAGAAAAACAGTCATAGAGAAGATAAAGCGAAAGCAGTCATTTCAAAGAAACACACAGTCCAATCAGGAAAATGATCAGCTACCTCCGGGAAGCGATCAGAGATTTCCGTTCACGGAGGATGATTTGCGGTTCCGAAGGCTTAGAGAAAGCCGCAGGAAGGATTTTAACGCGGTGGTTATTTGTATTATGGATGTTTCAGGCTCCATGGATCAGACGAAAAAGTACATGGCAAGGAGCTTCTATTTTCTGCTTTACCAGTTTCTCAAGCAAAGATATTCACATGTAGAGGTTGTGTTTATCGCGCACACTACTACAGCGAAAGAGGTCGGAGAGGTGGAGTTTTTTCACAGGGGTGAATCCGGAGGCACCTATATCAGCAGCGGGTATGAAAAAGCGCTGGAGATTATTGAACAGCGCTACAACCCAAAGAACTGGAACGTATATGCCTTTCATTGCAGCGACGGGGACAACTGGACGGAGGACAACAATAAGGCTGTCAGTATGGCTGCAAGGCTTTGTGAGGTTTGTAATCTGTTCGGCTACGGAGAGATTATTCCAGGCTATTATTTTGCAGGAAGTACGGTAAAATCAGAATTTCTCAGGAATATCCATGCGGATAATTTCATAATCGTCACAATGACGCGCAAAGAGGATATAGTTTCAGGGCTGAAACGGCTTCTGGAGAAAGACGGAGAGAGCGGATGAGATGGGAGAAAAGAGCGGATAACACAGAAAGAGATCAGGGTGCGGGTAACAGACAGAGCAGTAATGGAGAGTGAGCAATGGCGGACTATAGCATGAATGAGTTAAAACAATGGAATGAACGGATAGAGGAGCTGGTTCATGAGGAAAAGCTCCATTGCTACGAACAGGAATTCGAACTGGTAAGCTATGAAGAAATGAATGCATATGAGGCTTATTCCGGCATGCCGTCCCATTATCCCCATTGGAGCTTTGGCAAGGCGTATGAGCGGATCAGGACCTTCAACAGATACAATATTACCGGGCTACCATATGAAATGGTTATCAATTCAAACCCCTGCATCGCCTACCTTATGAAGGATAATTCGCTATTACTTCAGATGCTTACAATGGCTCACGTTTACGGACATAATGATTTTTTCAGAAATAACAGGCTGTTTGCGTCAGGGACCAAGGCCGGGTATACAGTTGAAATGTTTAAAAATCATGCTGCCAGGATACGAGAATATATTGGTGATCCGAGCATCGGGTATGCCAGGGTTGAGCGGATTATCAACGCTGCGCATGCTTTGAGATACCAGTGTGCAAGGACAATCGGCGCCAGGAGGCTGGAATATGAGGAGACAAAAAAACGGCTCTTTGATCAGAGCTGCAGGGCTGTCAGGAAGAAGCAGGAGAACAGCTGGGCGTATAAGAACCAGCTGGATGGAGTTTGGACGGATCACAGCCAGTTGGAGCAGGAGTTAAAGCGGATCCCACCGGAGCCTGAGGAGGATATGCTCTTTTTCCTGGTTAAATACGCAAAGCTCAGCGAATGGGAGAAGGATGTCGTTGATATTGTAAGGGAAGAGACGCTTTATTTTATTCCTCAGATCGAGACAAAGATAATGAATGAGGGATGGGCAAGCTACTGGCACTACATATTGCTGAGCAAGCTGAATCTGCCGCAGCAGCTTCATTTCGAATTTCTAAGAAGGCATAATCAGGTGGTAAAGCCCTTCGAGGGAAGGCTCAACCCATACTTTCTCGGCTTTAAAATTTTTGAGGATATCCGGCAGAAAAACCCGAATGAACCGGATAAGATTTTTGAGGCGCGGGAAATAGAAAGGGATGAATCCTTTATCAGAAGGTACCTGACAAAGGAGCTTTGCAGTGAGCTGAACCTGTATGAGTATGAAAAGGAGGGCAACGAATATATCGTAACTGAGATAGCTGATGAAGAGGGATGGATGAAAATCAGAGATACAATAGCTTCCGGCTCGGGTCTTGGAGGAATTCCTGTTATTCGGATCACGGACTGGAATCAGAAGGACAATACGTTGCTGCTGGAGCACATTTTTGACGGAAGAGAACTGGAAATGCAGTATGCAAATGAGACCCTCAAGCATTTTGTGGACATTTGGGACGGGAAGGTCATGCTAAATACGGAGTCGGATGGAAAGAAAATGACTCTTCTATGCGATGAAGAGAAAAGAGTTGTTGTGATTAAATAGGTAACGGTGAGAGGTCAGAACGATGAGGCTTCTTTCAGCAAAGTGGTGGTTGACGGATGAGGGTTTAAGTTTTATAATAAAAGCACATGAAAAAGCACTTGCTAAAAGCATATTCGGGGGATTAACTCAGCGGGAGAGTGCTACCTTCACACGGTAGAAGTCACTGGTTCGAACCCAGTATTCCCCACCAAGGAGTCGGCTTTGCAAAGCAAAACGATCTCACTGTGAAAAGCCCTTGACACCAGGGGCTTTTCATTGTGTATAAGCCTGACGAAATCAGACCGTGCGCGGTGCGATGCCGGACTGTTTTTCTGCACTTATATGGAGACTAAACAGGCGGATTGTGGTAAAATGAATGGAAGAGCAATTTGCAAAATCTCTAAGCGACCTGGTGCGGTGCGATCAATTAATAAATGGAAGCGCTAAATGAAGAGGTAAGTGAGGTCTTTACCAATGAAAAAGTTTATTTTCATCCTGTTTATAATCGTGCTGTTGTTTACCGCATGCTCTTCCGATCCCGGAAATGGCAGCGGAACGGAAACCTCTGTGCCGGATAGTACTGAGTCGCAGACTAATGCAAGCGCTTCAAAGTCTTTGGACGGAGAAATCAGGTTTTATCCCACTTATGATGAGAATTATAAAACCGGACACAATGAGATGTTTGATTTCTGGTTTGACATCCCGCTTGACTGGAATGCAGTCGACCAAACGGAGGATGGTTCCGCATATAACATTGTATCAGGAAATGACAGGGTGGAAATCAGGATTTACGGTTTGCTGATCAACGAGGAAAATAAAGATGAGGACGGATTTCTTGCTTCACTGGCGGGCAGCAATGGAACCGTGTCGGAGTTTATTTTCAGAGATGGATGGGTCGGAACACAGATTAAAGTATCAGATACGGAGGAATACTATTTGCGGGTGGATGGCGACAGTTATCTGATTCTTCATATCAATGCCGATAAAGATCCCGGATGGATGGCAAAAAATGAAGAGAAGCTGCGTTATGTGGCTTTGAGTGCGAGAACGACACAGGAAAGCTATGGGAGAAATACCGCGCAGGAGAATACAATAACACTGGAGGACCTCCAACTGGGCGGTATTACTGTCGGCATTTCATATGACGATTTGTTGGAGACTTTGGGACAGATGCCTGAGGATGAAGTTTTGGAAGAGTACGATGGGCTATCGGTGCGGACGCTGTTTTTCGCTGACGGGACACAGGTCTATGTAGTGGGCGATATTATCTATACGGTCAATATCACCAGCCCGGACTATGAAACTCCGAGGGGCCTCAAGACAGGAGATAGCGAGGAACGTCTGCAGGAATTGTACGGGGAGCCGTCAACAAAAGCTGATGGGATATGGGGATATCATTACAATGGATACGAATTATTCACAGCAGTAGTGGAAGAGGGTATTGTGACTCAGATACAAATTGATTACGGCGCAGGGGAAAAAACAATTTATTAATCGAGGAGAAAATTCGTGCAAAATACTTTGGAACAGATACAAATCGCTGCAGAACATATATTGGGCAGGATAGGCGGGAAGCCGCAGATAGGCATTATTCTGGGCAGCGGGCTTGGACCTTTGGTGAATGCACTCGAGCAGCCTGCAGAGATCGATTACAGTGAGATACCGGGCTTTCCGCAAACAACAGTGGAAGGACACGCAGGCAAGCTGGTGTATGGGAAACTGGCCGGGAAACAGGTGCTTGTCATGAAAGGCCGGTTCCACCTATATGAGGGATATGATGTTTCTCAGGTCGTTTTCCACGTCCGCGTATTCAATCTTCTCGGAATCAAAAACCTGCTGGTCACAAACGCGGCCGGTGGTATAAATACTGGCTATACAGCTGGTGACCTTATGCTTATTACCGATCATATCAGTTTTTTTGCACCGTCACCGTTAAGAGGGAGCAACCTTGATGAATTTGGCGTAAGGTTTCCTGATATGTGCAATGCTTATGACCGTGATTTAATCACTATCGCACAGAAAACAGCGAACGAAGAGGGAATTCCGCTCAAGCAGGGAATATATGCTTTTGCCCAGGGGCCTATGTTTGAGACTCCTGCTGAAATCAGAGCATTGCGTGTTCTTGGTGCGGATGCGGTTGGAATGTCGACAGTGCCGGAGGTAATCGTAGCTCGCCATTGCGGCATGAAGGTCTTAGGTATATCCTGCATTACCAACATGGCAGCAGGTGTTTTGGAGGAGACGCTCAATCACAATGAGGTCATGGAAACTGCGGATAGAGTAGGGAAGAGCTTTAGAGCTCTGGTGGCCGGGATTGCAGCCCGTTGGCCGGTTTAGAGACAGCACAATAATCACATTTATACACTACTGTTTTTCAGTTCATTGATAAATGGGGTCAATCGATTTTCCTTTGCCATCTGCTCCAAAAGTCCGCATATAATATCGAGCTGTATGGATATTTTCTTTTCTCTGACATGCTCATCACAGAACCTGCGCAATACTGCAGGGATCTCTTCAGCATCAGAAAAGCGGCAAAAGACATAACGGCTGCTCAAGCCATATTCACGCTTTCTGATATCGTTGCTTAAATTAAATATGCTGTCATCAATGTAAGATATACCAAAATAATCAGGCTTTCCGCCACGCTCCAGCAAACGGACATATCCGATTATTCGTGTCCTCATTTTTGTCTTTGCAGTTTTCAGTTTATAATTGCATTCCTCGCAGAACTCACGCCTCATGGCATTTATTAAGATATCCCTGAATCCTTTTTTGTTTTTCCTATCCTTTGCGTCTCCTTTGCATTTCACATCCTTATAATTGACAGAGCCCGAACCGGAGGGGGCGTATCTTCCGCTGTTTGCCCTGGAGCGATCGGCCTGCTTCCCGATGATGATCCTGTTGTCTTTTGTAAACGCTAATGTGGAAATACCAATAAAATTGGAGCAGGAGCTATAGTCCAGGTCATATAGAATATTATCCTCGTCCATGAGCAGCCTGCTGCCATCAAAGGATAGTTTTATATCATGGGAAGATTTGAACTTCTTGTAGACGATTTCATGAGTACACTGACCGTCAAAATATGCAGTTTTCTGGACGGTGACAGAGGAAATACCAGGGTGCAGGTCGCTGATCTGTCTTAACAAGTGTCCATTGAACGTGATTTCTGGTTTTGAAAAGGTCAGGTTCATAATGCTCGGGACAAGCTTTGATACCTCATCAGCAATTCTAAAGCTGTAATTCAACAGGCGTACTTTAATGTCAGCCTCTTGGGAGGTATCCTGCAGGCGCTTGTTTACTTCATGGCTCATGACATAGCTTTCTTTCGTCCGGCCATTAAAGAAGTCAAGAACCTGATAGCCATTGCCCGCCTGCTCCGGGGAAAGCCTTAGCTGATGGAGCGTTTTTTGCTTTGTACTCTCATTGGAAAATACCAAATAAGCTCTTGAAAAATTGCGATACTCAAAAACAGTCGACACTAACGTCGCCAACGCAGTGGTTATGGTAATAATCAGTGGGAGCTTTGAAATAATGTCCATGGGTGATACAGTCGTATTCACTTGATTTGCACCGGCATTTCCTACGGCTGAAGGATCAATAAGGAAATAAGTTATGAATGCATGGACAATCGTTGCTGCAGTCACCAAAATAGTTGCAATATAACTCTTTTTTAATCCAAAAGCCATAAATGCACTTTGCCACTTTCCGATAATACGAAAAAAGAGAATGTTCAACTTTTTCCACAGATTCTGCTTCCTGCTTTCATTTCTCTCCGCATTGCCGATCACCAACACGGCCGTTGCGTCGTCGGAGGGCTTGAGACGTGGAAAGGTATTGCACTTTGGATCCTTGCCCTCAATAGATCTTATTTTACGAAGCATTCTTTGTAATGGCTGGTTTTCCGCTGCATTCATAAATGAAACATCATCGGCTGCCAGATGGTATTTGTCATAGTATGCTGCGAAGCCGTCCGTACATACAAGCATTTTGTTCATTTCGGCTTCGTCGATTTCCAAATGCTTTGCGTGGTCTGCCGCTTCCACCTGCAGACCCAATATCCAGTAGCCTGTTCTACAGTCGCTGTTTCTTTTATCTCTGTTTTCCCGCAATATTTTTCTGACTGGTTCCTGCAGCACAGCGTCTATTAAATCAAGTCGCTTCTCTCCGGAAATCTTTTTTGCCGCTGTTAAGGCCTGGTGGTCAAGCTTTTGCACGGAATCATCAAAAACGACCGATACCTCGCCGTCACTCCTCTTGAGCAGGACCGTGATATCTCCCAGCACCAAAAGCTCTATTTTTTCGCCTGTCCTTTTGATAAGCGCCATCGAGGCGGATGGCTCATAAATGGATGCATCGCAAGATGAATCAATACGCAATCTTTCATATTCATTTTTCATTTCAATGATGCATTTTTTCACAAGCTCTTTTGCCGGAATAACAGTATCCAAATAGCTACTGATCAGTTCGGCAAACCGGCGCACAAACCACTGAGCATCTGTTTCATTTTTATAAATGCCTTCTTTATGAATGATATCCTTATGTAAACCGCTTGCACCATCCAATACCAATAAGTAATTGTAATTACTGTAAGCCAAATAATCCTCGCCGTTTTTACCGCAATTTCCGGGTATGCTACGAATGACCTTCATTTGCTGTCTCCTCTTCACCCAATGTTGTTTTTGTTTACTGTAATTTGATTACTTCATTTTGAATACTATATTATGTCATTGATTATACTACAAATAAGCATTAAACAACACAATCGAGATAATGGCTTTACTCCTGCCTGAAGAGCCGAACTAAATTGTTACTGTTCAGACTATCATGAATATTGTGCAATAGTGGAAACGAGAGCTACATTTGCATCACCAAATTGTAGATGCGTGAAAATAATTGTAAATGATTGTTGAGCTATTCTTTTTAATAGGATATAATAGAATAGATAGGAATTTATTTACGGGAGAAGATGGGCGTGGATAAAGAAATTCTTAATATGGATGAAGCTTCCGAGCTGTTTAACGTCAGCATAAAGACATTTATCAAGCTTCTGAAGGAGGAGAAGGTTCCTGCCAGAAAAATCGGAAGGGAATGGCGATTTTCCAGACAGGCGCTCGTTCAGTGGCTTTCTTCGGGCGATTCACAGCAATACTCCTCCAGTGACAGTGATACAAAAGAGTTTTTCGACAAAGTAGCGCCGGAGTGGGAAATCATGCGAGGCGGTTACTATGATGCGGATGTTATTGGCAGGCTTTTGGGGGCGAACCTCCTTGAGGACGGTATGACGCTGGTGGACCTCGGTGCGGGGGACGGATATCTTTCAAGAGCGGTTTCTTCCCATGTAGGCACAGTCATAGCGATTGACATTTCTGGAGCGATGCTGGAGGAGCTTTCTAAAAAGGCTTCCAAAGAAGGTTTAAACAATATAAGGACAGTTGTTTCTGATGGCCGGGATATGCCTTTGGCAGATAATAGCGCCGATATCGTATGCGCCAACATGTTTCTGCACCATATAGAAGAGCCGATCACGGCGGCACGGGAAATGTTCAGGGTACTCAAGCCCGGAGGGAAGGTTTTTCTTGCGGATTTGAAGGAGCATGACAACGAGGAATTCAAAGTTAAAATGCACGATATCTGGCAGGGATTTTCACAGGATGAGGTTCAGGGTTGGTTTAAAAAAAGCGGTTTCAAATCCGTGCAATTTGACACGGAGGTAGATAAGGGCGCCGGCAGAAAGAATTCCGGCAAAAAAAATACCGGAAGGAATACAATGGAAGGCATTTTTATCATGATTGCAAGAAAATGATGAGAACGGAAGAAGAACAGAAGGAAACCAAAAGGAGAGCAAATGATGAGCAATGAGGAGTGTGCGGATAGATGGGTAAAATAATTGTTGCCGGTTCCATTGCCTATGACCATATCATGGAATTCCCCGGACATTTTAAGGATCAGATCATACCGGAGAGGATTGATGAGCTGAACATCAGCTTTCTGGTGAACAGCCTTAAAAAAGTAAAAGGAGGAACAGCACCGAATATTGCTTATAGTCTGTCGTTGATCGGACAGGAGCCCGAGGTGCTTGGTACTGTCGGCAGTGATTTTGAGGATTATAGAAGATGGCTTGAAAGTAAAGGTGTCGGGACAAGTCTGATCAGGGTGAAGGAAGATGATTTTACTGCGTCCTGCTTTATCAACACAGACCTCTCCAATCATCAAATCACCGGATTTTATCCCGGCGCTATGGCGTATGACACGCAAATAAGCATGCTGGATATACCGATGGACGACGTTTCAATGGTCATTGTGGCGCCGACCGAGCCTGCGGCGATGGTCAGATGGTGTGATGAATTGCGCAGGATTGGGGTACCATATCTGTATGACTGCGGGATGCAGATTCCAAGGTTGACTGCAAATGAGCTGGTTGCGGGAGTATTGGGCGCAAGGATAGTTGTTTTCAATGAATATGAATATGATATGCTGCTTAAAAAAACGTCGCTTACTGCAGAGGAGATACTGAATCATGTTGAAATAATCGTTGTTACAATGGGAGAGAAAGGCTCCGCACTCAGGACCCGGACGGAAAACGTGCGTGTTCCCGCAGCTAGGCCTGTTCAGGTCGTGGATCCCACAGGAGCAGGTGATGCGTATAGAGCCGGGCTGATGAAGGGTTATCTGGAAGGAACGGGATTGGAGCAGATGGGCAGATATGCCAGTGTTACGGCGGTTTATGCGGTGGAACACAAGGGAGCAACTGAGCACAGCTATACTATTGATGAATTTAACAATAGATATAAAGAGAATTTCGGAGGTATTTTATAATGATTAAATGTGATATTAAGGACAAGTCTCTGGCGCCAAAAGGAAAGCTGAGAATCGAGTGGGCAGATAACCAGATGCCTGTTTTAAAAATGATACGGGAGAGGTTCGCGAAGGAAAAACCGCTTGCCGGAAAGAAAATGAGCTGCTGCCTTCATGTAACAACCGAGACGGCTAACCTTATCCGTACCTTGAAGGAAGGCGGAGCGGACATTGTGCTGTGCGCATCTAATCCATTGTCTACCCAGGATGATGTTGCGGCATCACTGGTTGTTGATTATGGCATTAGTGTGTATGCGAAAAAAGGCGAGGATAGGGACACATATTATCAGCACCTCATAGCAGCGATTGAGCATGGACCGGATATGACGCAGGATGACGGCTGCGATCTTGTCGGATTGCTGCATAAGGAGTATAGCAGCTCTTATCTGAAGAACGTGATCGGCGGCACGGAGGAAACCACCACAGGCGTGATCCGTTTGCAAAGCATGGAAAGAGACGGCGCTCTGAGGATTCCGATTATTGCGGTGAATGATTCGCAGACAAAGCATTTCTTTGACAACCGGTACGGAACAGGACAAAGCACATTGGACGGCTTGTTCAGAGCGACAAATGTGCTGCTGTCAGGAAAGAATTTCGTGGTCTGCGGTTACGGCTGGTGCGGCAAAGGCCTTGCCATGAGAGCTAAAGGCATGGGCGCAAATGTTACGGTTACCGAAGTGGATCATATAAAGGCGATTGAGGCTGTTATGGACGGTTTCAGAGTAATGAAGCTGGAAGAGGCTATGAGCTTTGCGGATATCATCATCACCGTAACAGGAGATTTGAATGTTGTTGACGAGAAGCATGTGAAGCTGGCCAAGGATGGCGTGATCATCGCAAATTCCGGCCATTTCAATGACGAGATCAATATTGAGGCTATCGAGAGATTATCTACTTCCAAAAGAACGGTCCGCGACTTTGTCGAGGAATATACGATGAAAGACGGCCGCAAGCTGTTCCTGCTGGCGGAAGGCAGACTATTGAACCTGGCCGCCGCAGAAGGCCACCCTGCCATTGTGATGGACATGAGCTTTGCCAATCAGGCTCTTGGCGCCGAATACATCGTGAAGAATGCGGATAAAATGGATAATAAGGTTTATTTGCTGCCCGATGAGCTTGACCACGAAATTGCGAGGCTTAAGCTGGAATCCATGGGGATATCCATCGACGTGCTCACCGAAGAGCAGAAAGCATATCTTTCCTCCTGGCAGAGCGGGACATGATAAAGACAAAAAGGTAGGTGCCCATGGCGGGCGCCTCTTTTTATATTATGGGGGACAGTTCTCAATTTTACTCAGCGGGGACAGTTCTCAATTTCGTGCGTTAGTTCAGGGAACTCAGGGGCGGCTAGGGGCCGTTAGGGGGACAGTTCTCAATTTCATGCGTTATTATGCCGTAAAAGTGGTAAAATAGTATTATTAATTATGACTGCGCTAATAATAGCAGGGTGAAAGCTTCCGGTAGACTACGGCTGCCTGGTATACTCGCAAAATGCCTGAGTCCGGAGCGATCCGTCTGGGCACAAGCTCCGGGATCAGAATAACAGGAGAGATAGAATGAATATAATTATTGAAGGTGTAGATATTTTAACGGCAAATCCTGCAGAGGAATATATCAGAAATGCAGATATCGGCATCAGTAACGGGAAGATATCATTTATTACACCCGCAGGCCAGGGACCGATTCAATTCAAAGCGGATAAAAAAATAAGCGGCCGGCATAGGCTTGCCATGCCCGGCCTTGTCAATGCCCACACCCACTGTTCTATGACGATTATGCGAAACGCGGCGGACGATCTGCCCCTGCACAAATGGCTTTTTGAGCGGATATTCCCAATGGAGGATATGCTGACAGACGATGATGTATACTGGGGCTTCCTGCTGGGAGCGGCAGAAATGCTAAGATCCGGTACTACGGCTATTGCTGACATGTATCTTCATATGGACGCTGTCGCAAAGGCCGCCGTTGAAACCGGGATGAGGATAAATTTATCCAGAAGCCCTCTTGAATTCCATACGGAAAACGGTCTTACAGCCATTGATCAGTTTGACGAGATGAGGGCCTTTTACAAGACCTGGAATAGTAGGGCGGAAGGCAGGATCAAGGTGTATGTAGAGGTTCACTCAACATATCTGTTTGATATAGAGTCTCTAAAACGGGCATCGGAGCTGGCAAGGGAGTTGAAAACCGGGATACACATTCATTTGCTTGAGACAGCTAAGGAGCGGAAGGACAGCTTTGAAAAATACGGAAAGTCTCCCGTGGAAATTTGTGTGGACACCGGGATCTTTGATGTACCTGTGATTGGAGCGCATTTAGTACATGTTTCCGAGGAGGATATTTCGATCCTGCGCAAATATGGAGTGAATGCAGCGCACAATCCGACAAGCAACCTAAAGCTCGGCAGTGGAATATCACCCGTTCCGTCAATGCTTAACGCCGGAGTCAATGTTGCATTGGGGACGGATGGGGCGGCCAGCAATAATAACCTGAATATGTTTGAAGAAACGCATCTGGCGGCGCTGCTGCACAAGGGCGCCGCGCAAAACCCCGAACTGGTAACGGCACGGCAGGCAATCAGGATGGCGACTGTGAACGGTGCCGACGCAATCGGCTTCGGCAGTGAAACCGGAGTCTTGAAACCCGGGATGAAAGCGGATCTGATCCTGCTGGATACAGACAAGCCGCACATGACCCCGCTGAATGATCCCTACTCGGCAGTTGTGTACTCAGCCCAGGGCTCTGATGTGGACACGGTTGTCGTGGATGGGAATATTTTAATGGAGAACCGCGCGCTAAAATTGATTGACGAGGAGAAGGTCAAATATAAAGCCGCTTCTATTTCGAAGCGGCTGACGAAGAGCTGATAATAAATGATGGCTTGATTTTCGCAAAAAGTTTGATTTCTTTGGGGGATTATGTATTCACTTTTAATTTTAATAATATATATCGCATTTATTAGTCTTGGTCTGCCAGATTCTCTTCTAGGCTCAGCATGGCCTGTTATGTATAAGCAGCTTGACGTTCCGTTATCCTATGCCGGAGTTATAACAATGATTATAGCCGGCGGAACGGTTGTGTCCAGTCTTATGTCCGATAGGCTGACGAAGAGATTCAGAACGGGGCTTGTAACTGCAGTAAGCGTTTTGATGACAGCAGTCGCACTTTTTGGATTTTCTATTTCCCGATCCTTCATTTATCTTTGCCTATTTGCAGTACCCTACGGACTCGGGGCGGGCGCGGTTGACGCAGCGTTGAATAATTATGTCGCACTTAACTATGCTTCGCGGCATATGAGCTGGCTTCATAGCTTTTGGGGTGTCGGAGCGGCGGTAAGCCCCTATATTATGAGTTATTACCTGGCAAGTGGATTTGGTTGGAATTCCGGTTACCGTTTGGTTGCTATTATACAAATTATACTGACTGTGATACTTTTTATCAGTCTTCCGCTTTGGAAAAGAAATTCAATAAACAAAAACAACAATGATACACATGTGGCAGCTCTAACACTTTTTCAAACCTTGAAAATCAGAGGAGTCAAATTAATTCTCATAACCTTTTTCAGCTACTGCGCTCTTGAGGCCACAGCAGGTTTGTGGGCAAGCAGTTATCTGGTTAGATATCGTGGGATTAGCACCGAAACTGCAGCAAGTTTTGCCTCTCTTTTTTTTCTCGGCATAACTTTTGGACGCTTTCTATGCGGTTTTATAGCAGAAAAGGTTGGTGATAAAAAGCTTATTCGCTTTGGCATACTATTGACTATGTTCGGGATTATCTTGACGGGATTGCCTGTCGGAATCAATACAATATCATTGATTGGGCTAGTCATTATTGGTCTCGGCTGTGCTCCAGTCTATCCATCAATTATTCACTCGACACCATTGAATTTTGGCAAAGAAAATTCGCAGGCGATTATCGGCATCCAGATGGCAAGTGCTTATATTGGCAGCACTTTTATGCCACCGCTTTTTGGCATTATTGCAGATCATATAAGCATTGGAACGTATCCGCTATATTTAATACTTTTCGCAATTCTTATGCTCATTATGTCTGAACGATTGACTAAAGTAATTGCATAAACCCATCACTGCCACTGCTTATCCACAAATCACTGATCCCTGTAATATGTGCCCATACGGTAGCAGAATATAAGAGGGAAGTACTACCTCCATCAATGAAATATTGAACCCATCGGGTTTTCAGGCCAGTAGGCTTATCAAGCCTTGAAGCCAATCAGGCTAGGAGGCTTATCAGTACATTGGGAATAAAAACTGCCACACCAATGCCGTATAGCAGATCCAGCCAGAAAAAGGATCCCAGCGCGCAAATCACTATGATTCCTACAACAGGCGTTCCGATGATCTTAACTAGGACGCCTGTTTCCTTTGCCCAGACAGATTTCCATATGCTTGTTGCATCTCCAAGACTGGGAAAGGAATGCATGGCGATGGATACGCCAAGCCAGGTGAGGATCAGATAAAAGATGTTGGAGTAATCATCGAATTGTATTATTTGTATAGCGGCCGGCATAGCAATCAAACCGCCAACAATAGAATTAACAAGAAATGGCCCGACCCCGATCCAGATATTGTGAGATGCCTTTTTAGGGGTTTCGTGCTGCACATATCCTACGGGATTGCCAAATCTGAAGTAGCATACGTTTATGACGGCCACATCACAGAACCTGCAAATTAGCTGATGAGCAAATTCATGGACAATGACGCCCGGGAAAGTAAGAATGGAAATTAATAAGCCAGGTATAAACATGGTGATTTCCTCCTAATCATATAGCTTGGATTTACCGTCTACGATGTTCTTTATTGAATCATAATACTGGGATCCTGTTTCTTTCAGTAAGGTCATACTCGTATCCCTGTCTGAAATCATCCCGTTAAAATGATAAGCCAGCGCAAGTACGTAAACAGCGTGATCATTATTGTTGTCCAGAGAATAAGCGGTTGTGGCTGATTGCAGCGCTTCTTCATATCGATGCTGCTTCAATTGGATCTTGCATAAAGAGGCAAATGCATCGATATTTTCGGTATACTCCGCAAGAACGGCATTACATTCAGCAATGGCTTTGTCAAACTCACCTTTCTGTCTGTATGCCGCGGCTGCCCCAAGTCTGAATTCATATATATCCGGTTGGATACTGAACGCTTTGAGGTAAGCAGTTTTGGCCTCGTCATATTTTTCCAGATCAAACAGGGTATTTGCGTAATAAAAATACGCCCAGTGCTCGGCCGGGTTTTGGGCGATATACCCGGATAGCTTGTCTTCCAGTACATTCGGTCCGCTTTGTGAATTTTGATTGAGCAGATCGATTAGGCTCTCACTGATGTTATAATAATGATCAAGATGTGACATTGCATCATTAGCCTGATCAATCACTTCGATTTCATCGGAATCAGCACTTTCTTTTCCTTCAATTCTGGCAAATACTTCCTCGGCCAGGGCGAATTGATTGCTCCGGGCAGCGGCAACAAATAGCTTCCCATTGGCAATGAATGACTCCGGGAATATTTCTGCAACTTTTTCATACTCTCGGGCCGCAGTCATATATTTTTTTTCGCCTTCGGCGCGCAAACCGCGCTCATAGGCAATTCCCGCACTCAGCGACTTTGGAAATGAAACAAGTGAATAAGTCATAAAGAACAGGATAACAACGGCAAATGCTTTGATCAATTTGGGAATTGGAAATCTTGTGAAATGCTGTCTGCATTCCTGACACAAAGGAATGGAATAACCTTCTACTACCGGGCTGCGGCCGCAGTTGCTGCAGACGGAGTTGTCTGCGTCTGTATCGGGGTCAGTGTCGGTATCGGTGTCAGTGCTTGTGTTTGCGCCAGTACAAGTATCGGTGCTTGTATCAGCCTCAGTGTCAGTACTCGTGCCAGTCCCAGTGTCGGTGCTTGCGCCGGCATATGTATATGCGTATGCTCCGGCTTCAGCTGCATTTGGATTCTCGGCAGATGAGCTATCAACATCTTGAACTATTGTATTCTCGTCCATAGGTACCCCCTTTTAATACGTTTACCACTTAACATATTATACAATAATTACATAAAATGCAACATAATACTCAAAATTACGTCATATGACGCGACATTTATACGGCAAATACTGTCGACAACTTCCAATCAAATTAATGTCTGTTAATCAAATCAAATAGTGTCTTGCGTTTTGGCGGTTTATGCGTTATAATTCTTTTTGCATGATTCAAAAAAGCGCTTGCCAACTTGGCTCAGTCGGTAGAGCAGCGCATTCGTAATGCGCAGGTATGTGGTTGTTGGTAAGATAGGATGGGTAGTTTATAATAAAGTGAAAACGAGGGGCGGAAGTCCCGCCCTCGCATATATGCTGGTGTGGCTCAATGGCAGAGCAGCGGTATCGTAAACCGCAGGTTGGAGGTTCAATTCCTCTCACCAGCTCCAATGAAAAACGTGTAGTTGCAATGACTGCACGTTTTTTTATTGCTCATTTGTAACGAGTAAAGTGACAAACGCTAATGTAAGTTTCGTATCTGGTAAAGAGCTATGTCATGTCCGACGATATGGCGGACAAGCTGAAGAACAACATGCTGTCGCAGCTTCGGTTGGGGAATGCGGTTGATAACAAGGGTGCTCTCCTGGTCTGTGAGCACACATTTCGTGAGGTAAAGTACAACACGATGTTTTGCAAAAGAAACGTGACAAGTAAAGCTTCAATACATGAGGCTTGAAAAGTGCTTTTTTTCTCTGCTGATAAGAAGTTTATCAATTTTAGTAGCTATTGGGAAAATTGTGTGGTAATGTGTGTTGCTGAAAGCGATTATAATAATGTCCATGCTTGAAAGGGGGCATGCAAACCAATGAGAATAAGATATCTGCCGATTACCTGTCTTTATCCTTCATCTACAAAAGATAATATTCTACCACTTATATGCATCAGCGGAAAATGGATTGAAAATGCAGGATTTATAACTGGTAATGAAGTCAGTGTTCAAGTAAAGAGGCATGGAGAATTAGTAATTAAATTAATTCCTGAAACTGAAGCAAAGGAGGTTATGCTTTGAAGGTAAGGATATCTACGATATCATGTGTAACCGCCAATGGCAAGGAAGTGCCGCAAATACGTATCCAGGGAATATGGCTTGATAAGCTAGGCTTTAAGACCGGAAAGAAGGTAATCATTGAAGAAAGCTACGGGAAGCTGGTGCTGAAGCTTATAACTATTATTGAGGAATAGAATGCCTCCAGTGGATTATAAAACTGTATTTTTAAATACCTTGTTCATCTATTAATAATATAGATATTCAAGGTGTTATCTTTCGGAATACTCCCTGTTTTGTTTGAAGAGAGTTCAATGTTGGAACTTTCTTTCTCATCTAAATTTGAAATTCATTAGCACCTTATAATCTACATCACACTGTTGAAAAAAGTTAGAACAAAAGGCTGATTTACCAGAATTTATGATATAATTATGTCGACAATGAGAAGTTTTTAGTCGATTTACTAGACACTTATATTATATTGTACAATATGTTTGAATTGTAGTAAGGAGGATGGCTATGGCAAAATTGAATGAGATACAATCCGCTATTCTCAGATTAGATGGTGGACAATTTCAAAAGCTTGTAGATACATATATATACAAAAAATTCGGATATAAAAATATTATGGATTATGGTTCCCATACAGGGACAAATAAAACTACTAAGGGAATCCCAGATACATATTTTTTATTGAATACTGGCAAATACGTATTTGTAATGTATAGCTCCCATGAAAAAAGCACATTTAAAAAAATAAAAAATGACATTCTCGACTGTTTAAATGAAACTAAAACCGGAATTGAAGTTTCTAAAATACAACAAATAATTTGCTGTCATACTTCTTCAAATATTGGTCCTAAACAAGATGCAGAACTTAGAGAACTTTGTAGTAGCCAAGGAGTACTATTGGATATCTTTGGTATCGGTGCAATATCTCAAGACCTATTAAATTATTATCCAATTATTGCAAGGAATGAATTAAATATAGCTGTTGATAGTGGGCAGATACTGACTATAGACGATTTTGTGGATATTTATGATGAAAATCCTATGGTTACACCAATAGGGATTGGTATTCTAGGAAGAGAGGCTGAGATTAGTGAATCGCTTGAAAAGATCAATGAATCAAAGGTTTTATTGGTCTATGGAAACTCAGGAGTAGGGAAAACAAGGCTTGTTTTAGAAGTTTGCAGAGCATATATTGATTCTCATGAAAATGTCATATGCTACTGTATTAAAAATAATGGGCTTAGTTTATATGAAGATCTAAAATCATTTGTTGAAATTGGAAAGGAATATTTAATTTTTATTGATGATGCAAATCAAACATCTGAGTTAAGATATTTAATAGAATATGTCAATAAGAAGAATTTTAATGTTAAAATTATAATCACAGTAAGAGATTATGCAAGGGAACATGTCGAAAAAATTGTTAGGGGATATATAATTCCTGAATATTTACTTCTCAAACCAATGTCTAAGGAACAAATAAATGAAATTATGAAAAAGGAACTTAATATTATTAATTCTATTTTTCTAGAGCGTATAAATATAATTTCTAAAGGAAATCCCAGGTTAGCGATATTAGCAGGAAGAATTTCTAAAAACAAATCTTTAAATGATATTAATAATGTGGAACAGCTATATGAAAGCTATTATGGCAAAATAATTGAAGAAATAGATTTATTTCAGAATGGAACAGCAACAAGAATTGCCGGACTAATTGCGTTTTTTAACACTGTTAATTTGGAGGATGCCAATTTAAAGGAAAGTGTTCTATTTTTCTCTGAAGTCAATAGCTTTATATTTGATGATATAGTAGATAGATTGCATGATATGGAAATCATTGATCTATTTGAAAATTCTGCTATAAAAATATCAGAACAGAGTATGGGAAACTATCTACTTTATTATATTTTTGCAAAGAAAAGAGTTATTAGACTTTCTGATATAATTAGACAATGCTTTCCTGCATATAAGCAAAAAATAATATATGCAGTCAATACAATAACTAAATTATTCAATTCTAATGAGAATACAAACTATTTAATTTCAGAGATTAGTTTAGTGTGGGATGAATTAGCCGCCAAAGAAAATTCAAATTTTATTGAATATATGAAAATGTTTTATTCAGTAAAGCAAGTTGAAACTCTTAAATATATTGATGGAGTTGTTGACCAATTAGATGAAGTACCTTTTGATGCCGCAAAAATTAATTTTTATAAGCTTAATAATAACCACCACATAGGTGATACATATTTAAATATTTTAGATGGATATAAATATAGTTTATATCGTAAAGCTGCAATAGAGCTGATCATTAAATATTTCAAAAAACGGCCTGATATGTTTATGGATTTCTTTTTCTGTTTAACAGATGGATTTGGGATTGATAGAAGTTCCCAATATAATGACTATATAGTTCAGCAAGATGTAATTGAAATACTTATTCTTGAAACAAATAATTTTATTGAACACAATGTAAATATATTATTTTTAAGAGTAGCTGAGACATTTTTGAAATTAGAGTTTCATCCGGCAGAAAGTAATGAAGATGGTGGCGTTACAATATATACTATTCCAATAAATTGTACTGATGGTTCAAAAAGATACCGCGAAAATATGTGGCGCTCATTATCAGAAATGTTTATAAAGCCTGTTTACAGAGACATGATACTTGGAATTATTGAAAGTTATAGAAAGCCTGAGTATGTTGATACTTGGAGTAAACGTCAGAGCATAGCTAGCGAAGACATGGTGAAGGCGCTATTTTTGAATCTGCTGCCCGGAGCAACGGCTTATACAGGAAATTACTATCCTGTGGGCAGCTCCTTAAAGCAGATGAACGAAAATGACTTGCTTATTACATATGAAAATTATCTATTTATAGTCGAAGTGAAAGCGGGCTCTTTCCCCCAGACACCACCGATTAATGACTTTGATGCGCATATAAAAGCATATACAAAGCTCGCCCAAGAAGCAGATTCGCAATGCACCCGAACCATAAAATACATAAGCGAGCATCAGCCTGCTTCATTCTACGACGCTGAAAAGAACACAAAATTTGAAATCAGCAGACTCTCGGATTATAAAGAAGTCTATTCATTTTCTGTAACCGTCGACAATTTTAATGACTTTGCGGCAAAAGCTGAGAAGCTGAATTTCATAACACTTTCAAGTAAAACTATAGTAATTTCGTATGATGATTTAATGGTATACGAGAAATATTTTGATTCTCCCATATACTTTCTGCATTTCCTGAAGCAACGGAAGATTGCTATAGATATCCCCCAGATTGAATTGAATGACGAGCTTGATCACTTGGGTATGTATCTTAGTCACAATATGTACTCAATAACAGCTTCCGAATTTCCAGAAGAGCATATGGTTAATTGGCATGGTTTCAGGCAAGATTTGGACAACTATTTCGCCAAATTATACATGCCAGAACTAAATGCAATAAAGCCAATGCAAGAAATTCCAGAAGAAATAACGGAAATAATCCGGATATTAGAAGGAGAAACAGACGAAAACAGGATAGATACTGCACACTTCCTTTTGAATTTGTCTTCAGAAGCTAAAAATGATTTTTGTAGAGGAATTCATCACGCATTACGAAGACAGCCTGAAATCGGCAGAATGGTTGAAATATCTGCCTTCAGCGAAATAAAATATTGCCTGTTCATATCAATGCCCGGTATAAAGGTCATGAGTACAAAAGAACGCCAGGATTACGTGTGGGCCACCATTCTTGGCGATGAATCAATGCCAATCATGTGGATAGACCTTGACTATGATAAAGACAGAAAACTGCGGAATGCAAAAGGAAAACAATGCAATTATTGTGACATTCCGACTGGAGAGATTGACCGATTAAAAGTATTGAGTGTCGAAATCACAAAAAGCAGAATAGAAAGCTTTCGTCGCCAATATCACAGAAAAGTTGGCAGAAATGATCCTTGTCCTTGCGGCAGCGGCAAGAAATACAAGAAGTGCTGTATACAATACGAATAATTTAGGGGGGCATGGCATGAAAAAAGAGACTGTATTAAATGAAATTATAAAGCACTATATAAGATCTCATGATTTCAATGGCTTGCCAGTCTACAATATGAAATATTATGATTATAACATTTTGTGCGAATTGATTGATGAGGGACTTATAGAAGTACTCTCGGAAAAGGAAGTCATAAATCCACATATAAAAGGTTTTGATCTCAACATTCCGGCAAATCGACAGAAAGAAAATATATTTAACAAGGAGAACTATTCAGTGCTTTACCCAACAAGAAAAGCACTTGAATCAATTCCATTAGATTACACTAAGCCATATTCTGTATTGATGCAGAAGGGCGAAAAACAATTTAAAATCATCTATTTTAATATTGAGATATTAGAAAGATATGTTAACAACCCAAAGTTCGTGATAATGGATAATGGGTATCGTGGCAATATTTATGTGAAGGACGAATATATAGATGACAAAGCTATTGAGGATGAATATATCAAAGACTATGGAATGGCTTATATAGATGGCAAAGATCTTGAGCGTGCTGTAGGTGTTTTCGTTTGTGATCTGGCTAAGTTGTCTTCTCAAAAGCAGATGTTATGGAAAGGGTTTGAACTCCCGAATCAGCGAAAGTGCAAGATAAATGCCGGATTTGTTGATAATTTAATAAAGGGTGAATGGGTCATGGAAACATGGATTTTTCATGCCTTAATTGAAGAAATGAAAGTTATAAATGAACAGTGTGAACATATGGGAATTCCTAAATTATTTAATAAAACTTTTGGTATCCATTATTCTGAGATGCCAGAGGGATTTCGGAATATACTATTGCCAACTCTGAAAAATTATTATGATTTTGTTCTCGTGCTTGAAAAAATTATCGTTCATAATATTTCTTATAAAACATTTCAAAAAGATACTCCACATATACGGGGCATTGATCGCAAAGATGAATCAGGTAAAGATAAGGGAAGCCTCGGGATGCTTGAAGAATGGCTAAGTAAAAACATCCGAACCCAAGAAAATCTCACGGTTTTGATTATTAAGCCATTAAGAAACATACGAACTATTCGACAAAAGCCAGCGCATGAATTAATATCCAATCAATATGATGTCACACTATACCAGAAGCAGTTTGATTTAATTAATGATACTTATACAGCAATCAGGGCTATAAGGTTGTTTTTTGCTAATCATCCTTTAGCGAAGGATGTGAAAATTCCAGAACACTTGATTTCTGGAACGGACATTGTGAATTATTAAAAGATAATAATTGGTCTATTTAGACCAGTTTGTTGGTGCCAGAAAAATGGTCAAATATAATTGCATCGAATTCGAGGCAATAACAAATTTGTTATTGTAACTTAATAACGAATATGTTATTATAATATTACAGCAGAGGGGAACACTAAAGAATGTTCGAAGTTGAATTTTATGAAGACCGAAGCGGCAATGAACCAATTAAGGACTTCATCGTAGAGTTGCAGACAAAAGGACAAACAAGCAAAAATGACCGCATCCGCAGCGAGAAGATTTTGACCTACATCAGAGTACTGCAGGAATACGGAACGAGAGCGGGAGAACCTTATGTCAAGCACATTGAAGATGACATCTGGGAGCTGCGCCCGCTGGATGACAGGATATTCTTCTTCTACTTCAGAGATAACACGTTTATATTGCTTCATCATTTTCTGAAGAAGACAAAGAAGACTCCGCGCAGAGAGATTGAACAGGCAAAAAGAAATCAGACCGATCACCTTGAAAGGAGCAAATAGATATGGGAACTAATTTTAATAAGCTCTGGAACGACCCGAAATTCATTGACCCGACACAGAAAGCCAAGATTGATTTTGAGGTAGCGCTGATTGGGAAACTGATTGAAGCCAGAGAATCCAAAGGGCTGTCCCAAAAGGAGCTTGCTGACCTTGCGGGCTTAAAGCAGCCTGCCATAGCAAGGCTTGAAAGCATGAAAGCAACGCCGCAAATAGATACCTTGTTCAAAATATTACAACCGTTAGGCTATACGCTTGCGGTCGTACCTTCCGACCAGCCACAGAAGTAAGATAAATCTGCAGGTATCGCTTGCAGATTTTATTTATCGTTTTCCTGACCTCGGCAAAACGAATTTATACTACCTTACAAACAACCACCGGTCGCCGGTTCGAATCCGGCAGTTGGCTCCAGTAGAACCCCTGAAAGCTGTACTATCGACTTTCAGGGGTTTTCCAAGTTTGTTCAAATCCGTGACGGAAAAATTGGGATAGCGAAAACAGAGCACGCTGCTCATTTTTACAATTTTAGGACTATTTTAGCTTGGAATAGGACTTATTTTATGCCCTTGGGGGGTATATAACAGGCTTTATATTGAATAATTTTGTTCTAAAGTTGCAATAACGGGTAGTGCGATGGTGGTTAAATTTTCTGGAATGGTTGATAGTATGTCTCCAGAATTGCATGCTCAGCGGCTGCCAGCTGTAAAGCTGTGCTTTTATCAAGCAGCTTCCGAGTAGTTTACATAAAAGGTATTGGTTTTTATGCTTTCATGCTTTTATTTTCGATTTTTTTTCATTAATTTAACCTTTATATCAGCCAGTCATTGCAGATGCGTTTTAAATCTATTAGAATTGTACTAAATTTCGTACAAGGGGGATTCTAAAATGACAAACACACCGGTGGGCAAATTCTATCGATGGGTACCGGTTATGGCAAGTATCGCTATTCAAATATGTCTAGGCACGGCATATATCTGGAGTGTATTCCAGTCCTATCTGATTATTACTCCGTCAACACCAAACGCTTTATTTGATTGGCCGGCAACCCATGGTACCCTGGCTTATGCTCTTTTGCTCGGTGTACTGACAGTAGGAAGTACAATCGGCGGAAGAATTCAGGACAGGATGAAGAATCCAAGACCAGTAATTATGGCAGGGGGAATTATTCTCGGAATCGGCTTTTTCCTTGCTCAATTTACAACCCAAGCAACACCGTGGCTATTGTGGCTTACATATGGCATATTGGGCGGCTTTGGCATGGGAATGGTTTATACAACAACCATTGCTATTTGCCAGAAATGGTTTCCTGACAAAAGAGGTCTTGTTACTGGAATAATCGTTTCAGCGCTTGGCTTTGGCGGTCTTGTGTTTACTCCTGTTGCAGAAGCCCTGATAATAAGGAATGGCGGCAACGATGTATTGAGTACATTTGCTATTCTGGGGATCATTTTCATCATTGTATCTGTTGTTGGATCATTTTTCATTAAAAATCCTCCGGAGGGCTATAAACCGGAAGGCTGGACGCCTCCGAAGCCAAAGGATGGCGTCATTTTGCAGAATTTTCAACCCATGGAGGTCTTAAAGACTCCTCAGTTTTATATGGTTACTCTGGCGTTGATGTGTGCCACCGCTGCAGGCTCTATGATGATTCCTATGGCAAAAATACTTGGTTTGCAGCCAGATAGCGGGCTGACTAAGGAAGCTGCAGTCGCAGGGGTAATGATTATTGCAGGATGTAATTCCTTTGGCCGTCTTTTCTGGGGCTGGGTTTCAGATAAACTAGGCAGAAGAAATACGTTGCTGCTGCTGCTTGTAATTACTGCGGTTTCAATAATACTGATGACATTTGTAAAAGCCTATTTAATGCTTTTCATCATAGCTGTTATTGGTTTTTCGTATGGAGGGTATCTCGGTGTATTCCCAGCCTTATCAGCTGATTTCTGGGGAACAAAGAACGCCGCTCAAAATTATGGGATGGTACTTCTTGGCTTTGGGGTAGGGGCTGTAGCTTCTTCTTATATTATCGCGCATTTTAGCGCAACAAAGGAATTCTCCAAAGCGTTTTTGATAGCCGGAATTGTTGCGGCGGTTGGGTTTGTGATTATATTGCTGCTAAAGGCACCAAAGCGTAAGGCATAAAAATTATTTAGAACAAAGCACCCCCCTAAATAAAAAATACTGTTGCGTCGAATTTTGATGAAGGTTATAATTGCTTAGGAAAATGTATACAGGCATACAGAGGGTCTGTTGAAATAAATGGATTGCTCGGATGAAGGGGGTTCTTCGTGTATTATTTTAAAGGTTTACATACTATGTTTTCAAACGAGTTTAGGGGCTATAACACCAAAAAGTTTGGTAAGGATGTACTCGCGGGCATTACGGTAGCCGCCGTTGCGCTGCCTCTCGCACTTGCCTTTGGCGTAGGAAGCGGCGCCAGCGCCGCCGCAGGTCTTGTGACCGCCATTGTTGCGGGCATTATCATCGGCGCACTTTCGGGTGCTTCCTTCCAAATTTCCGGCCCCACCGGGGCTATGACTGTTATACTATTATCGCTCGTTTCACGCGACGGACTGCAGAGTATGTTCCTTGCCTGTGTTCTTTCAGGGATCCTGCTTATATTCGCCGGTGTATTAAAACTGGGCGATTTGGTGTCGTTTATACCCCTGCCCGTCATTACAGGCTTTACCTCGGGCATAGCCGTCATCATCGCGCTTGGGCAGATCAATAACCTTACGGGCTTTGTTTCAGAGGGTAACGAAGCCATAGAGCGCGTCATCAGCTATTTCAAGTACGCACAGACGCTGAATTTAAGCGCCCTTTTCACAGGAGGCGCGGTGATGCTGTTTATGATCCTATACCCTAAAAAATGGAATGCTGTGTTGCCAAGCTCTCTTGCGGCCATCGTGCTTGCCACTGCCGCAGCCACGCTTCTGAATCTGCCTGTGCAGACAGTGGGCGAAATTCCAAAAACACTGTTTTTAAGTGAGAGGTTTACGTTTTCTGATTTTAATTTTTCGCGAATCAATGGGCTTTTGGTGCCCGCCGTAAGCATAGCAGCCCTCGGCATGATAGAAAGCCTCCTGTGCGGCACGTCCGCAGGACGCATGAAGGGCGAAAAGCTCAATGCGAGCGCGGAGCTGATCGCACAGGGCGTCGGTAACCTTGCGCTGCCTTTCTTTGGCGGTGTTCCTGCAACAGCCGCCATTGCACGTACGAGCGTAGCCGTAAAGGCGGGCGGGCAAACGCGTCTTACGAGCATTATCCATTCGGCTGTACTGCTCCTTTCAATGTTTGCCCTAGGTGGCGTGATGTCCAAAATACCGCTTAGCGGGCTTGCGGGCGTACTCATCATAACCGCGTGGCGTATGAACGAGTGGCATGTGATCAGGGATATTTTTGCTAACCGCCACAATAGCGCTATTGCGAAGTTTCTTGTGACCATGGCTTGCACGGTGGCGTTTGATCTGACCATCGCCATCGTTATTGGCGTGATTTTCTCCGTACTCACATTTGTTGTGAAGATAAGCCAAATTCAGGTGACGGTAAGCGAGCTTATCCCGGAAAAGCTTGAGGGGAACAGTATTAAAAACCCGCAAAACACAGTGGTGCTGTACATAACAGGTCCTCTGTACTTTGGCTCTGTGCGGAGGCTTGAGGATTGCCTATTAACGCTGCATGACAAGGAGCGGCTTATTTTCTCCATGAGAGGCGTTCCGCTTGCTGACTTGAGCGCAGTGCAGGCTCTCCTCGCGCTGTGTAAGGAGTTAATGGACAATGGCACGCAGATTTATTTTACCTGCTTGCAGAGCAACGTGGAGGATATGCTGAAAAAATGCGGCCTAACGCAGCTTGTGGGAGAAAATTGCTTTTACTGGAGCACCGATCAGGCAATTAAAGAAATTGCCGAGGCGGATGCGCTGTCGGCGGTTTAGCTGCGGCTTCTATGGGCTGTTAAAACCCGCTGTAATACTCTTTTTCCACATCATCGTAAGAGTAGTTGTAACCTGCGTTCTTAATAATATCGTGGGTAGTCTTTATGACCATTTCATGGGTGATCTCATGCTGTTCTACAAGAAAGGTGAGATATTCGTTTGACATATCAAACAGCTCGTCCCAGTTGGTGATATTCTTAAAATCCTTTACCGTGCCCATGTAACAGCCTCCTTCAATATCTGAGCTTCTTCATAATCTGCGTTGCGCATTCCTCTTTTATACATTATAATCCACTTATATTACAGTAACAATATGTTTCCAGAGGATATCAACAGCCTGAAAGGAGTAACGGTCATGGTGAAGGCCTATAAATACATTTTCTTTGATTGCATGGAAACGCTAGTCGATCTTCATAGACTTCCGACAATGCGTGATTATGCGGCATGGGCTTACGAGGGATCAGGATTAGAGGGCTACTGGGAAGACCTTGACGAATTTTTCAGGTACTATTTGCTGTCCAAGCAGGTATTGGCCTCCAGACTTCCAGAACACGCTGACTACGAAATGTGGGGACGTTTCTCACATTTAGTACAGTTGAGCCTTCCGCAGCTGCCGTATGAGCTTGTGGAATCTGTAGCCGACATTCTATATAATAATTACTGGAGAAATTATAAAGCCGGCTCATATGTAAAAGAGGATGTGCGCAGGGTGCTGCCTATACTTATGGAGCAATATAAGCTGGGCGTAGTCTCAAATTTCATGGTAATGGGCGGTATCGAAGAAATGCTTGAAATGCACGGAATCAGAGGATGCTTTGATTTTGTGGTCACTTCTATCGCAGAGGGCTGGAGAAAACCCCACCAGGCTATTTATCAAAAGGCGCTCACGCTTGCCGGAGTTGAGCCGGAGCAGGTTATATTTGTTGGAGATGATTATGTTAATGATTTTATGACACCTTTAGAAATGGGAATGTGGCCGATTTTCCTGGACAGGTTCGGCAGCCACCCTGAGCTTGGAAGACAGACTGAAGTGGGCCACCCTGAGTTTGGAAGACATACTGAGATGAGCCCGCCTGAACCCGGCAAGCAGGCTGGGCAGGGGAGCAGAGTCTGTGATTTTGATGAACTGGTTGGTTTGTTGAGCGGATAGAATCCTGTTAACAAGGCTGAATGACGGTACCCTTGATCATTGAAGGCAGAAAAAGTTGAACTAAAGACAAAGATGGACTATATTTATATGAGGGATTACGCGCTGTTTCACTGCGAATTCAATACGGACAGAGGGAAGAGATTATAAGTGAAGGATAATTCGGGAAAGTATATAGTGCTGGACGGAATGGTAAAGGATGCCTCAGAAGCTGTCAGCGTCGATTCAATTTCGGGAAGGACGGCATATGAAGTTTTGCGAATCATACGTGGAGTGCCGCTCTTTTTTGAGGATCATTTCGAAAGATTAAAGGCTACAATTAATGCAATAAGTATGTCACCTGCAATCAAGTCCGACCTGTTGACAGATAACGACTATGTAATAACTGCAGGTCAGCTGAAGGAAAATATAAAGAAGCTGCTTACCGCAAATGAAGCTGATATGTGTAACGTGAAAATCGTGATCAGTGAAATTGGCAGCCGGATGAGTCAGATGATTTATATCAGCAAAAGTCATTATCCAACTCAGGAGGAAGCAGATACGGGCGTAAAGACCGGATTGCTTCAGATCGAGAGGCACAATCCCAATGCAAAGGTGCTCAATCAGGTATATATAGACGCTGTAAGTGCAAAAATGAAGGAGGATGCCTACTACGAGCTGATTCTGGTTGACAGCAACGGGCAGATCACAGAGGGGAGCAAATCCAATGCCTTTTTTGTCAGGGACGGTTCTGTCTATACGGCGCCGGGTGAGTTTGTCCTGAAGGGCATTACGCGCAAATATGTCATTGAAGCATGCAAAAAAGCGGGATATCAGGTAATCGAGCAGTTTGTGAATGTCAATGATCTGCCCGATGTGGAGGCGGCATTTTTATCGGGAACTTCCATTAAGGTGCTTTCGATTTCCACTGTTGACCGGATTGAGCTGAATTCCTCATTAAATCCTGCGATTGCAGCGATACGCCGGGAATATGACGCACTTCTCGAGAAATATATTGATGATAATGGCAAAACATGGTAATATTACCCTGCTGGTGCATTGGTATGATAGTAAGTCTGTACTGCTGTCTGAATAGTTGAAATGCGATATTGCTGCCTGGATGGCTGTCTGCCTGCGGATCACCACAGACACCTGTCATAACGAAGCCTATGCGCAGCAGGTGATTTATTGGAACCGAGGGTTTATGCAAGAAAATATATGAGGATCAAGCCGGATTTGCCATTGTATGCAATAGCATCGATTGTCCGCATTGGCATGAGATCTGTTAGCTCAGGAACTACCGAAGTTCGGATACCTGACATTAGTCCTGCCGGATTGAGGTTCTTATCCAGACTGAGTTTTCCGGAGGATCCGACGGTGATCCTTGAAATGAGCCTGAAGCTCGATGGATTCAGATACAGCGTACAAGGCTGCGTCGTCCGTCGGAACTGTTCCGAAGCCGGAGAATTCGAATATGGCTTCCGTTTTCTTGAGCCGAATTTTCACTTAAGAGAGACATTGAAAAAAGCATTTTGCAGAATTTCAGCCTCGCAGTGCGGGAATATCATTATCCTGCGAAGGGACTAAAAATTACCTGCCGATCTACGGGACGATACTAACAGCCGATCTACGGGACGATACTAACAGCCGGTCTGCGGGACGATACTAACAGCCGGTCTGCATGAACGAATTTTATTAGCACTCAATCTAAGAGAGTGCTAATTATGTCTTGACAATGAAAGAACAGTAGTTGTAATATAAATAATGACACGAACCATAATAAAATCTGAAAGCTCTTAAAAATACACAAAAATATGGAGGGTTAGCTATGCCGAGAGAGAATGGGAATATTTCAATTAACACCGAAAATATTTTACCGATTATAAAAAAATGGCTGTATTCCGAAAAGGATATATTTATCCGGGAGATGGTGTCAAATGCCAACGATGCGATTATTAAACTGAAGAAGCTTGCATCAATCGGTGAAGCACAGCTTGAGGAGAATGAGAAATTCTACATAAAGGTCGTTGTAAACAAGGACGACAAAACTATTCAGGTTATTGACAACGGAATCGGCATGACTGAAGAAGAGGTCAGGAAATATATCAATCAGATCGCATTTTCAGGCGCGGTCGATTTTCTTGAAAAATACAAGGATAAGACGGACGAAAGCACTCAGATCATAGGGCATTTCGGTCTTGGTTTCTATTCGGCCTTTATGGTCTCGGAAAAGGTGACCATTGATACGTTATCCTGGCAATCCGGCGCAAGGTCCGTCAAATGGATCAGCTCCGGCGGGACAGAGTTTGAAATGGACGACTCTGACCGCACTGAGAGAGGATCAACGATCACACTTTATCTTGCCGAAGATTCACTGGAATTTCTGGATTATTATAAAATAAAAGAGATACTTGAAAAGTACTGCTCATTCATGCCGTTCGAAATCTTTGTTCAGGATGCTTCAAAGAAAGAGACAAAGGACAAGGGGGACAGTTCTCAAAAGAGTGACGCGGCAAACGACGGAGCGAACGACGGAGCAAACGACGGGGACAGTTCTCAAAAGAACGACATATCTGACGAAGCTGATGCGGAAAAAGAGCCGGCTGAAGTGCGGGAAAAGCCTATCAATGATACGCACCCGCTCTGGCTGAAAAGCCCGAAGGATTGCACGGATGAGGAGTACAAGGAATTCTATAAAAAGGTATTCCGTGATTTTAACGATCCACTTTTCTGGATCCATCTGAATATGGATTACCCGTTCCATCTGCAGGGGATACTATATTTCCCGAAACTCAAGCATGAGTTTGAAACCATTGAGGGACAGATCAAGCTGTACTATAATCAGGTATTCGTAGCTGATAATATCAAGGAAGTCATACCGGAATTTCTCATGCTGCTAAAGGGAGTCATTGACTGCCCGGATCTGCCGCTGAACGTTTCCAGGAGCTTTCTGCAAAATGACGGTTATGTTTCAAAGATTTCCACCCACATTACAAAAAAGGTGGCGGACAAGCTTACATCCATTTTTGAAAACGAGAGGGACAATTATAACAAGTACTGGGATGACATAAATCCATTTGTCAAATATGGCTGCATCCGTGAGGAAAAGTTTTTCGACAGGGTGAAGGATATTGTTATTTTCAAGACAACAGGCGGAGAATACATCACCTTAAAGGATTATCTCGATAGAAACAAGGAGAAGCATGAAAATAAGGTTTTCTATGTAACAGACGAAAAGCAGCAGGCTCAGTATATTAAGATGTTCAGGGATCAGGGCATGGAGGCTGTCATTCTCAATACGATGATCGACAATCACTTTATCCAGTTCCTCGAGATGAAGGAAAATATTGTTAAATTTTCTCGAATTGACGCCGACCTCTCGGATAGCATGAAGGATGCTGAAAATACCACCATCGACGCTGATTTGACTCAAAAGCTCGAGACACAGTTTAAAGAGGCTGTTGGCAATGATAAGCTTAAGATACGAATAGAGGCATTGAGAACGACCGAGGTCCCGGGAATCATTCTGCTGTCGGAGTACTCTAGAAGAATGCAGGAGATGAGTAAAATGTACGGAATGAGCGGAATGGATATGGGGGCTATGTTCCCGGATGAGCAAACGCTCGTATTGAACAGGAGCAACTCGCTGATAAAGACAATTGCGGAAATGTCGGGAAATGAGAGCAAAAAGGATGATGTGACGCTGATCTGCCAGCATGTCTATGATTTAGCCATGATGAGTCATAAACAGCTTGATCCGGACGCTATGACGAGATTTATAGAAAGAAGCAATGTGCTTCTCGGGAAATTGGCACAGCTGCAAGGTTAGTAATTTAGGAAATTGAAATCAGACAGTGTTGAAATATAGAGTGATTTAGTATAAACTTATAGCATTGTAAAGTGTTAATGTTGAATTATCTTTGCAATAATACATAATAGAGACATGGGGGGTAATTTGTGAAAAAGAGAATTATTGTAATTGGTTTGGCTCTGTTGCTGATCTGTTCACTGATCCTTTCGGGATGCAGCGGCAAAACGACTCTAAAGATGGCTACCGGCGGCACTACAGGTACGTACTATGCATTTAGCGGTACTGTCTCCCAGGTTCTTTCATCAAAGATCAGCAATCTGAGCTTTGATGTTCAGTCCACAGGTGCTTCCAAGGCGAACATCTACCTTGTTGCTGATAAGGAAGCAGATATTGCAATTGTTCAGAATGATGTTATGTACTATGCAAACCAGGGAACCGACCTGTTCGCAGGTGAAGCGGTTACTGGATTCTCAGCCATGGCAGGGTGCTATGCAGAGGTTGTCCAGATTGTCTCAAAGAGCGACATTTCAGATATTTCCCAACTGAAGGGTAAGCGTGTTTCGGTTGGTGATGTCGGATCCGGCTGTGAGTTTAATGCCCATCAGATTTTTGAAGCATACGGGATGACAGTTGATGACATTGAAGTTCACAATCTCAGCTTTGCAGACAGTGCCACCGCTCTAAAGGACGATAAAATCGATGCATTCTTCTGCGTTGCAGGTGCTCCTACAACGGCTATTGTTGAGCTGGCCACTTCCAATGAGATCAATATATTGGAAGTTGATGATGAGCATGTTGCCGCATTGATTGAAAAATATCCTTTCTACACGAAATATGCTGTTCCGGGGAATTCTTACAAGGGTGTAGAGGAAGACAAGCAGACTGTTGCCGTTGTTGCTACCTACATCGTATCCGATGATCTAAAGGAGGATCTGGTCTATGATATGACCAAGGCTCTCTTTGAGAATGCCGATGAAATCGCAAAAGCTCACCCGAAGGGTGCGGAGCTTGATGCTGAATACTCGGTTTCAGGAATATCAATTCCGATTCATCCGGGCGCGTTAAAGTATTATAAGGAAATTGGCGTTCGTTAAGGGATGTTGATGTAAATGAAACGCATACTGACGGGGGCCGCACTGGTACTCATAGTTGCGTCCTCCGTTTTTTTTTACTTTATTTTTTCCGAACCGTGCCTGCTATTGAAGGACGGCGATACAGGTGAGACGCTGGCGGAATATCCAATGAGTGAGGGGGATGAATTCTCTGTTACATTTATTCACTCTGTTAATAATAGTCCGGTGACTGATGTGTATGAATTCCGCGATGCCAGGATATTTGTTGTCAGAACGATTTATTATTCGTTTGGCGCCGGGGTGCAATCAGAGGTAGGAGAAGGACAGGCTCTGGAATATGGTGATGATGGTTCCATGATCGTCAGCGGATTTGAACGGCAAATGGATAACCTCTCCTATATTGTGGGTACTGTATCGGATCACACGCTTTATATTAACGATGAATCTTTCAGCCTTCGTAAAATATGCGGACGAAATGCAACAGTGCGTTTTGTATGCGGCCGGAGGTTTTCAGTATAAATACAATGAATCATTTTAGTTGATTTGACCCATCGAAAAGGAGGATTACGCATGTCCGAACCAAAAAACACAGTCCGGTCTTCAATGGGCGATGTCGAGCAGATCAATGTTGAAGCCGTTATGGCTGAATACGATCGTGAATCCAACACGAGGCATTACACAGGCGTCCCAAAGGTAGTAGTACGATATATTTTGGCTGCATTTTCATTATTTGTATTTTATATGAATCTTATCAGTGCCTGGCCGGAGCAGATTAGAAGAACTTCTTTCGTAGCTTTGATCGTATTTATGGCTTTCATGCTCTTCCCGGCCAGAAAGAAATCTGCCAAACGTATTAATTTCGTACCCTGGTATGATATCATACTCGGTGTTGTCGGTGCCGCATGTTTCTTTTACTACTCATTCAATTTTGAAAATATGGCACTGAAGGCTACACGTATCGGCCAAATGGATGTCATCATCGGTATTGTCGGTATACTGATTATTGCAGAGGTATGCAGAAGAGTAGTCGGGCTGCCGATCCTGGTGGTTGCCGCTGCTTTCATTGTGTATGCGTTTACTGCAAGATACTCAATCACCAGAATTGTGTATACTCTGTTCTATACACTTGATGGCGTCATTGGAACTCCAATTGGTGTTTGCTCCACATTCATCGTGCTTTTTATCATATTGGGGGCTTTTCTTGAAAAAACAAATATTGGCGTCTTTTTTATAGATATCGCAAACTCCATTGCAGGACGTGCCACCGGCGGTCCAGCCAAGGTTGCCGTTATCTCCAGCGCTCTGGAGGGTATGTATTCCGGCAGCTCGGTTGCAAATACTGTTGGGTCTGGAAGCGTTACAATTCCAGTTATGAAGAAGACCGGATACGATAAGGATTTTGCCGGCGCAGTTGAAGCAGCTGCTTCAACCGGCGGCCAAATTATGCCTCCTATTATGGGTGCTGCAGCATTCCTGATGGCTGAGATGACCGAACTGCCTTATTCTGTTATTGCGACGGCAGCCATCTTTCCAGCGATTCTGTACTTTTCCGGTATTTTTCTGATGGTGCATTTTGAAGCTAAGAAAGTTGGGCTGAAGGGACTTCCGAAGGAATCAATCCCTAACTTTTTTAAACTGCTGCTGACAAAAGGGTATCTTTTCATACCGATCATTGTGCTCATTGTTACAATGTCCATCGGGTATACTGCTTCACGTGCAGCTTGTCTGGCGATCCTTGCCGCAATTGTTGTCAGTATGTTCCGCAAAGAGACGCGACTGACGCCAAAAGCCTTTGCTGATGCGCTTGAGAACGGCGCAAAGAACACCATTGGTGTTGCTGCGGCCTGTGCCATCGCAGGTATCATTGTGGGAATCGTTTCACTTACCGGTATCGGTCTGAAGCTTGCCGACGGTCTGCTGATGCTCTCGGGCGGAATTGACATACTGGCGCTGTTCCTGACTATGATTGCGTGTATCATTCTAGGTATGGGTGTTCCTACAACTGCAAACTATGTAATCATGGCGACAATCACAGCACCGATTATACTCAAGTTGATCCCCGGCACGCCTGTACTTGCCGCGCATATGTTTGTCTTCTACTTCGGTATTGTTGCAGATATAACGCCTCCTGTGGCTTTGGCGGCTTATGCCGGCTCTGCGATCTCAGGCGGCAACCCCATACGGACAGGTATTATTGCAACCAGGCTTGCGATTGCGGCGTTCATTATTCCATACATTTTTGTGCTTAACCCATCTATGCTTCTGATTAATACCTCAATTCCACAGGTGGTTCAGATTATTATTACTTCCACTATCGGGATGTTTGCTATAGCAGGAGGCCTGGAAGGCTTCATGAAGAAGAAAATGCCATGGTGGCAGAGGATTATGGCCGTTGCGGGAGGTCTGATGCTGATTGATCCGGGTCTGATAACCGACCTTGTCGGAATTGTTATTATTGCGTTCGTTTGCTTTGTACAGTATGTTATGAAGGATAATGACAGGGAGAAGGCGCTCGAAGCTTGAGGCGTGCCGCATGAGACGTGTGATGAGCGCATGGAGCGTGAAGCTTATGCACGTTATGCATTTATGCTTGAGGCGTGGCGCTTGGCACTTCAGGCATTGTGCCAGACAGTTGTGACCTGATTTGATATTAAAGTTGGTTAGCATAAAAAACAGCACTGTGATTTCTGCAGTGCTGTTTTTGTGTTTGCCCGATTTATCTATTTATCATCATTTTCGCGGATTTCAACCCTTCTTATTTTGCCGCTGATTGTCTTGGGAAGCTCGCTTACGAATTCAATGATCCTTGGATATTTATACGGGGCAGTGACCTTCTTTACATGATCCTGCAATTCCCTGACAAGGTTATCGCTTGCGACATAGTTTTTAGCAAGCACAACCGTAGCTTTTACGATCTGACCTCTATCGGGGTCGGGTACTGCTGTGATTGCACATTCGAGTACGGCCGGGTGTTCCACAAGAGCGCTTTCAACCTCAAAAGGCCCAATTCTATAGCCTGAGCTTTTAATAAGGTCATCTGCACGCCCGACAAACCAATAATAACCGTCTTCATCTCTCCATGCCATATCGCCGGTGTAATAAATATTGTCATGCCAAACCTTATGTGTCAGAGCAGAATCTCTGTAGTAGCCGTCGAACATACCAAAGGGCTTACGCTTATCTGTGCGGACTACCAACTGGCCTTCTTCGCCAACATCGCAGGAATTTCCGTTCTCATCCAGCAGATCAATATCATATCCCGGCGAAGGCTTGCCCATGGATCCTGGCTTTGGTTCCAGCCAAGGGTATGTAGCAACAGTTACGGTCAACTCTGTCTGGCCATATGCTTCCATGAGCTTGATACCGGTTGCTTTGAAAAATTGATTATAAACTTCCGGATTCAACGGCTCACCTGCGATGGAACAATCCTTAAGGTTGCTCAGATCATATTTTGACAGATCCTCTTTAATAAAGAACCTGTAGATAGTAGGAGGTGCGCAAAAGGAAGTGACCTTATGATTCACGATAACATCAAGGAATTCCTTGGGGACAAATTTGTCATAATCATAGACAAATACCGCTGCACCGGAGATCCACTGACCATATATTTTGCCCCACATCGCTTTGGCCCAGCCGGTATCGGCCACTGTCAGGTGAAGCCCGCCATCCGTTACATTTTGCCAATACTTTGCAGTGAGAATATGACCGAGAGGATAAGTAAAATTGTGCTGAACCATTTTTGGCATTCCGGTAGTGCCGGATGTAAAGTAAAGCAGCATGATATCTTCATTTTTTGTAGCATCAGCACCTGAAGCTCTTTCAAATTCAGCTGATGTTTTCTCCAGTTCACTTGTGAAATCGAGCCAGCCCTTTCTCTTATCTCCAACCAGCGCTTTTGTCTTTAAGGTTGGCGTATCGGGCATAGCTTTTTCCACATGCTCGATTACTTCATCATCAGTAACTGAAACAATCATTTTGATATCAGCGGCATTGCATCTGTAAACGATATCCTTTGTCGTGAGAAGGTGAGTTGCAGGGATACAGATTGCACCTATCTTGTGTAAACCAAGCAGACAGAACCAGAATTCGTACCTTCTCTTCAGAATCAGCATGACAGGATCGCTTTTTTTAATGCCATTATTTTTGAAGAAATTGGCAGCCTTGTCACTGTAATATTTCATTTGTGCAAAACTAAAACTGGCTTCGTTACCTTTGTCGTCACACCAGACGATAGCTGTTTTATCCGGTGTCTCAGCAGCGATCACATCTACAACGTCATATGCGTAGTTGAAGTCTCCGGGAATGTTAATACTGAAATTTTCGTACAAATCCTCGTATGATGAAAAATCCTTTTTACTTAAAAATTTATCGAGCATAATAAACCTCTTGTTTTCAAATTTTATTTAACTTGTTTTACCAACTAGCGTTTTGAAGTAACTAAATAATGATTGCCAGAAATTTGGCCGTTTTATCACCGATTGCTTTCATTCCGTGGCTGCAGGAGGAGTCGAAGTATAATGAGTCGCCTTCATTTAAAATGAGCTGATGACCATCCAGATAGATCATTAGGGTACCTTCCAGTACATAGTTGAACTCCTGGCCCGGGTGTGTGTTCAAATGAATGGGTTCGTCGTCCGCAGACGGCTCAACAGTGACTCTGAAGGGCTCAGCCGCTTTATTGATAAAATTATATGCAAGGCTGTGGTATTTGTACGGGTTTTTACGGTCGACACTAACCCCTTTGTCCTTTCTGACAAGGGAATAAGTGCGAAGACGCGGATCTTCGCCGGTCAAAATTGCCGTTAATTCCACGTGAAACTTGTTAGCAAGCTCATAAAGGAAACCAATTGGGATATCAACATTTCCGGTTTCGAACTCCTTGTATTCCTCAGCCGGGATACCCAGATCCTTCGCCAAAGCCTCTATGGAAAGCCCCGCAATATCTCGTAAATCCTTAATTCTTGCGGCTATCTGTTTGATTTGGTCCGACATTCAAATCATCCTTTCCAGTAAGTAATTTATCCCTAGATAATATCACAAAGCCTTAGCGAAATAAACCAGGTGTAATAGGAAGTGTATGTGATGTCAAAAAAACGTAAAAAAAATGAATGTTTTTTGGCTGCGGGGGATGGGATGATTTGGGGACGTTTCTCAACATAACAGCAGGATTTGGGAATGGTGGTGGGGATGGGGACGTTTCTCAACGTAACAGCATTGATTCGAACACCTTAGCAGCCGTTGACAGGGGGACGTTTCTCAACTTTGCGACCCCAAGCTTCCTTTTTGGCAAGGGCTCAGTAAGCTTCAAAATGAAGAGCTCACCTGACGATACCATCTCAGAAACACTTTCCCTTAAAACATGCGCAATTCCAAGGCCTATTCTTGACAATTCGGTTAAAAGCTCCATGCTTTCAAGCTCTATTTCCGGAGAAATATTAATACCGATAGAGTTGAAGCATGAATCGAGATTCCGCCTGGTTGAGCTTTCCTTCTGAAGAAGGAGAAGTGGCAAAGCAGCCAGTTCCTCTGGTGTTACTTCTTTTCCATTAAGATATTCAAACCGTGAAGATGCTACAAAAACATCTTCCACCTCTTTGAATACCGGAGTATCAATGTCCTTATCTATTACCGGCAAGGTTACTATGCCAAGATCCACTGCGCCAGACTTAAGCGAATTGATTATTCCAGGAGAGGTACGATTAATGATTTGTATTTTTATCATGGGGTATTCAAGAACATATTTATGTAACAGAGGGATCAATAGATGTCTAAGTATTGTATCGCCGACACCAATTTTTATCTCACCTATTTCCAGCAACTGCATTTCCCGTATTTTTGCCTCTGCTGTTTTTAACAGGCTGTATGCCTGTTCGACGTGACTATATAGCATTTCGCCTATTGATGTAAGCTTCACATGTTTTGTTCCGCGTATAAAAAGTGTGCTGCCCGACTGCGTTTCAAGGCTTTTTATAGATTGACTTACAGCGGACTGAGATACATAAAGGTCTTTTGCTGCAGCTGAAAAACTCCCTTTTTTTGCTACGGTATAGAAAATTTTATACAGCTCAAAGTTTATATCCATAAGAGCACCTAATATCAATCATTAAATATATTAATTATTATTATGAATTATATCATTGTATAATTTTATTGTAAAGATAATAAGGAGAATGACTTATTGGTTCGACTTATTTGATGGTTTTGACAGGTATTCGACTCGAAATTTTACGGCATAAAGCCGGGTGTGGGGTGCATATGATGAGTGAAATGTTACAGAGAAACAAGGTGAGACGCATATATGCAGAAAAAAAGAAGGGCTATGATGTCGAGGCTCAGGGGCTATTTAAAGACTTAAAAAGCAATCTTGGCATACACGCTTTAGAAGGTGTCCGCGTCATAAACAGATATGACATAACTGGTATTTCGGATAAAGAATATTATGCATCGCGGTTTGTAATTTTTTCTGAACCGCCGGTGGATCATTTGTATGAGGAAGAAGTCATATTTTCTTCGGATGAAAGAGTTTTTTCAGTTGAATACCTTCCAGGGCAATATGACCAGAGAGCGGATTCAGCATCTCAGTGTATTCAGTTTCTAACACTTGGAGAAAAGCCTGACTGTAAAACAGCAAAGCTCATCGTGCTGAAAGGTATAATTTCTCAGGATGATTTTGAAAGAATTAAGTTGTATTGCATCAATCCCGTTGATAGCCGCGAAGCCTCACTTGAGAAACCTGAATCGCTCAAAGTAAATTTGGAGTACCCGGGGGACGTTTCTCAATTAAACGACTTTTGCAAAATGACAAAGGAAGAACTGACTTTGCTGCATAACGAGCTTCAGTTGGCAATGTCGCCTGATGATCTTGAATTCTGTCGGAGCTATTTTGCTGAAAAAGAGAATAGAGATCCCACTATTACTGAAATCAGGATGATCGATACGTATTGGTCAGACCACTGCAGGCACACAACGTTTTTAACAAAAATCAATAATGTGCAATTCGAAAATGGTCCATATAGTGAACTTATGAAAACTATTTATGATAACTATCTAGCTTCGAGAAAATTTGTTTATGGTAGCAGAGAGAAAGACATTTGCTTAATGGATCTGGCTACGATAGCAATGAAAGAACTACGGAAAAGAGATATGCTGAATGATCTGGATGTTTCAGATGAAATAAATGCCTGCAGCATTGTTGTCAACGCAGATATTAACGGGAAAAGCGAAGATTGGCTTGTGATGTTCAAGAATGAAACGCATAATCATCCGACTGAAATAGAGCCTTTTGGCGGTGCTGCAACTTGTCTCGGGGGCGCAATTCGCGATCCGCTTTCAGGTAGATCTTATGTCTACCAAGCTATGAGGGTTACGGGCAGCGGTGACCCGAGGACAAATGTAAAAGATACATTACCCGGCAAGCTGCCCCAAAGGAAGATTACGACCGGTGCGGCAGCTGGTTACAGTTCTTATGGGAACCAGATAGGGCTCGCAACTGGCCAGGTCACCGAGCTGTACGATGAAGATTATATTGCTAAACGAATGGAAATCGGTGTGGTAATTGGGGCAGCTCCCAAGAGGAATGTCATCAGGTCCGAACCGGAACCCGGAGACAGCATTATTTTACTTGGAGGGAGGACGGGACGAGACGGCTGTGGGGGCGCAACAGGTTCTTCGAAGGAGCATGATGAGAAGTCGCTGCTTACATGTGGCGCTGAAGTGCAAAAGGGGAATCCGCCGACTGAACGCAAAATTCAGAGACTTTTCCGTAATGAACAGGTTAGCCGTATGATAAAAAGATGTAATGATTTTGGGGCAGGCGGTGTGTCCGTTGCGATTGGTGAACTAGCAGACGGCTTGGATATTGATCTTGATAAAGTGCCGAAGAAATATGAAGGTCTGGATGGCACAGAACTTGCTATCTCTGAATCGCAGGAAAGAATGGCTGTTGTTGTTTCGAATAAAGATGAAGAGGAGTTTATTCGAAAAGCTGCAGACGAAAATCTTGAGGCGACGAAGGTTGCTGTTGTAACTGATACAGGCAGATTAAGGATTAAATGGCGCGACAAGATCATTGTTGACATAAGCCGTGAATTTATTAATACAAATGGAATGAAACAAAACATTGATGTTTATATAAAGTCACCATATAAACATATCATACAAGAAACGTATCCAAAAAGAGAAACGTCCCCCAAAAAATCTGTTAGTAGAGAAACGTCCCCCTGTGTGTCCCCCAGTGAGATTGCAGACATGTGGATATGCAGCATGCAAAGGCTTGAGCTTGCATGTCAGAAGGGATTGGTCGAAAGATTTGATAGTACAATTGGTGCGGGTACTGTTTTGATGCCGTTTGGAGGGAAGCACCAACTCAGCCCAGCCGAAGGAATGGCTGCGAAGCTTCCTGTTTTGGATGGAGATACAAATACATGTACATTGATGACTCATGGCTTTAACCCTGCTATTGCGAAGCAGAGCCCTTTCCATGGAGCCGTTTATGCTCTTACCGAGGCTATTGCCAAAATTGCAGCCATGGGTGGTGACTATCATAATATAAGGCTGACACTGCAGGAGTACTTTGAGAAGCCCGGGAAAGATCCTGTAAGATGGGGGAAACCATTTAGCGCATTATTGGGTGCATATTATGTACAGCTTAAGCTTGGCTTGCCGGCCATAGGCGGGAAGGACAGCATGTCAGGTACATTTAAAGACATTAATGTGCCTCCTACATTGGTTGCTTTTGCTGTTGCGGTTAGTGATGCCAATCATGTTATTTCTACAGAGTTTAAGAAGGTCAGAAGTCAGGTTGTACTGCTTAAACTAAGCAAGGATGCAAATGAATTACCTGATTTTAGTCAGCTTGATCGGAACTTTACGAAGGTTTATGAGCTTGCGAAAAGCGGTAAGATATATGCTGCACATTCAATACGCAATGGCGGAATAGCAGAGGCTACCAGCAGAATGTGCTTTGGAAATATGATCGGCATCGAAATCAGAAGCGAATACAATGCTGATTTATTTACACCGGACTACGGTTCGCTATTATTGGAAATAGATAAGGCAGAGGATGCAGAAAAACTCTTGAAAGACTTGGACTACTCAATCGTAGGGCACACAATTGAGGAACCGGTTATTGTATTGTCAGGAACTCGTCAGAGGTCAGCGCAGGGGAAAACTCAGGGGACGTTTCTCAAATTAAGTACGCTTTTGGAGAAATGGATGGAGCCTTTGGAAACCGTATTCCCTACAAGAGTTGGCGATATCGACAGTTCAACTAAAAACTGCGACTATGGAACTAAAATTATTACTGCGAATGGCAATGTACAGCGTAAACCAGCAAAGCTTATCTATGCCAGACCAAGAGTATTTATTCCGGTTTTCCCCGGCACAAACTGTGAATACGACTCGGAAAAAGCATTTAGGGATGCAGGAGCTTCAGTAGATATCCAGATTGTAAAAAACCTGGCACCAGCTTGTATAACAGAGACAATACAAGCGATGCAGGAGAAAATCAGAAACAGTCAGATCATTATGTTCCCGGGTGGTTTCAGTGCAGGTGACGAGCCTGAAGGTTCAGGTAAGTTTATTGCGACAGTATTCAGGAACCCATATATTCAAGAAGCGGTAATGGATTTAATTAATAACAGGGACGGTTTGATATTAGGAATCTGTAATGGATTTCAGGCGCTGATCAAGCTCGGGCTGTTGCCGTATGGCGATATCAGAGAAATGAGTCCGGAAAGCCCAACACTGACATTTAACTCTATTGGCAGGCATGTTTCATGTATGGTGCAGACAAGAATTGTTTCAAACAAATCTCCTTGGTTCTCTAATGTCAATGTCGGAGATATTCACACAATACCTGTTTCTCATGGTGAAGGCAGGTTTGTTGCATCGGAATCAGAAATTGCGAGCCTTGCGGCCAATGGGCAGATAGCAACACAATACGTGGATCAGGAAGGGAAGGTCTCCAATGATATTAGATATAATCCAAATGGGTCAATGTGTGCCATTGAAGGAATAACAAGTCCTGACGGCAGAATTTTAGGTAAAATGGGACATTCCGAAAGAAAAGGAACTAATGTCTGTGTTAATGTTCCAGGAAATAAAAATCAAAAACTGTTTGAATCCGGTGTTCAGTATTTTGGCTAGGAGGGAAGTGCGTGAAGTAGGGACGGAAGTAAGTATGGGGACGTTTCTCAATTCGAAGCGGGACGTGGACGGAAGTGGGGAGGACGAAGTGGGGACGTTTCTCACAAAAGAAACAGAGGAAAGTGAATGTGGCTATTCTCAGAAAAAATATGGGTAATAATGATGGGAAAAGTGACAGAAC
>JAEZMD010000022.1 GCA_023435745.1 Bacillota bacterium
ACCGAAACCCCGTCAAAGCCCTTATGCGCAAAAAGCGCTGCCGCCTCTTCGAGTATCTTGTTGGTTGTCTCAATCCCTTTTTTTCTCTTCCCCTGCGTTGTTTTCTCCATGATGTCATCTCCTTTACGCCGAATTATACTACCTTCTTATAGCTTTGTAAATACTTGTTCTAGTGTTCACTAGTTTATATGCAATGATAAATTAAAAAAGTGCCGGGCCGCAGGGAGTCCAACTTAGGGAAATAAGTCATTTTTTGATCGACTCTCCTCAAGCGGAGATAAAAGCAAAGACCACACCGAAGGATAAAACCTTTTGATGTGGTCTTGCTGTTATATGAGACTTAAAAACTGCTCGTATGCCCCGTTCCGGAGAACACCCGTGGAAGCTCAACCATCTCGAGGCTAAAACCGTAGAGTATGCTGAAATTCATCCATATGTTCCGGCTTTTCGGACCTGAGCAATATCTGTATACATATTACTTGAACACCGAACCATCCGTTATGCCGGAAAACCACACCTTATCTGAGGAAGCACCGGCGTTGAACACAAGGGTATCATCGACCATGTCAAATACGTAGGTATAGTACCCATCGTCTGTCACCAACGTGAGTCGGTCGCCATCAATTTCATAAGTTCCATTTCCAATATAACTGCTGATAAGCGAAAAGGTAAAGGTAAAAGTTCCGTCATCATGAAGAGCAACTCTAGCGGTTTTCATAATGTCCTCCGAATCGTTGAAGCTGTACACACGGGCACCCACTCCCTGCATTTGCAGGAGTATCCATGTTGCCGGATACCGTTTTTCAAGTTCCTCTTGTGTATATTGCGTCTGCATGCTTTCTGCATTGACCCGGAACAGATTAAACCAGTCCTGCCCAGTGCTGACAGCTCTATCGATTATAAGCACTTCGCCCCAGTCTGACATTACATCCTGACAGGCCATCGCCATGATATGGCCTCGAAGGCCGGTCTGATCCTCCCTCAAAAATTCCGTGAAACAATAGCGCAGGGTGTACGCGCCATAGCTCACCATTGTGTCATACTCGGATTGATGCGCTGTGATATAGTCACTAGGTATCGATGATTCTAGCGGAGATGAGATAATCGTATATAGCAGGCGGGAGATTTCGTCATAGATGCTGCCGCTTTCCTTCATGATTGCTAACGCCTTTTTTTCGCATTCCTGCGACAGTTTGGCCACATACACCTGATGATTTAATGCCTCTTTAGCAGCGTCCTCTGGGAACTTGCTTTCGATATCCGGAGTATAATCGCTGCCGTCCCTGGGTTCCCAATATTCATTCAGTGTGTAAATTCCGTTTGCATCCACACCGAAGGTAAGTGCCGTCGGAATATAGCTGCCTTCTGCGGTTTCAAGTCCATTCCCAAGCGTGCTGTATCGTTCATATCCTGCATAATAGATCAGGGCATAGACCGTCACAGTCGCTTTGTTTTCTCTGCTGCCGAAGGCAGGTGCACCGCTCATTACTTTCTTATCAAGTATGACATGACTCTCCACGCAGATGAGTCCGGTTGAGCGGTCGCTCATACAATGCTCCAAAACAGCAGCGGATATGGATGCTTCCAGCAGATCATCGTTATGCGTGCTGATAAAGGCCGCCACATCCTCTGTTCGAACATCGATGGCATCCTCCGGCTCCGTATTGACGCTCAGTCTTATATACATTGGCTCATTGTCGGGATTTCCTCCGCCTATCCAAAGCGAGAACAAAGGGTTGATCTCATAAACACGGATATAAAGGCCGGAGCCGGTTTCCATATAAGAAAACTGCTCAAAATCTTTCCACGAGAGATCTTCGCCTTTTTGAGAAAGCATAATCACATCGTTAAGGGACAACCTGACTTTATTACCGGGCGCTTTAGCCCTGCTGCCCCCGGTACAGATGTTGCTGAGGTATCTTGAAAAATCGTCATTCTGAATGCGGTAATATTCTCCCTGATACATCAAACCCACATGAGTGCCGTCGGTGTTGTAGCTTGCAATCATGAATTGCTCCATGCCCTGCGCTTTTATTGACAGTGAATACATAGGCGTAAAACCGCCATAATCATTATTTTTTCCGCCAATCTCTAAATCACGCAGACGGTCTTTTAGTTCACCAAGCTCTGCGTCACTCAAATTGTACGATGTCGGCTCGTTTGGTCTCATATCCAATGCATTTGCCCAAGTTATCTGGATAGTATCGAAAGAGATCGGAGCCTTCTTCGGATTTGTCAGGAAGCATACAGCTATGACGATGCAGGTGACAACAGCCACGACGATAAGCCAGAACGCAGGCTTTTTATAATTCAGCACGTTTTTCACCCTCTCTTTCACGCCAACCTCCCCAAAAGCAAGCGGACAGGCAGCAATCATCCGTCGCGGTACACTACATGAAAGCAGCGCATCCGAATAATCCGCCCGTTGATCCGCACGCAATTCTTTGATCACTCTCTCATCACAGGCAAGCTCAATATCCCAGCAGAGAAGAATGTACGCCGCCCACAATATAGGATTGAACCAGTGCAAAGCAAGCAGCAAAAAGCCAAATGGCTTGATCCAGTGGTCGCGCCGCTTGATGTGGGTTTGCTCATGGGCAATCACATGAACGGCATCTTTTTCTTCCACATTGAATGGCAAATAGATACGAGGGCGCATTATGCCGAGTACGAAGGGTGATGCAGCATTTTCACTCTGATAGATATGATCCCGGAGCAACACGGCAGTCTTTACCCGCCTGCTCAGACGCAGGTAACTGATAACCGTGTAGATAAGCATGGCGGCGATGCCGACAGCCCAAACGACAGCAATTACGGGAATCCATATTTGCAGCGGATTTGCGCTGCCCGCAGGATTAGGACTAAAGGACTCAGTAATGATAGGATTAACCACGCTGTTTAACATCGGAATACCGCTATGGATTGTTGGCTCCTGCGAGTAAATAATTTCCGGGCTGATTGTTTCCGCACTGGGGATCAGGCTCAGTATGCTTTCGATGGAAAAGGGCAAAACGAGCCGGATACCGACGATTCCCCACAGAACAGGATTCAGCCATTTTGGTGCCTTTTTTAGTAATAATCTTAGAATGACCACAACAAGCGCAAGCCAGCTTGCGGATATACTCATGTTTAAAAATTTC
>JAEZMD010000017.1 GCA_023435745.1 Bacillota bacterium
CATCCCGAACACGGCAGTTAAGCTTCTCAGTGCCCAAGATACTTGGCTGGCAACGGCCCGGGAAAATAGGTCTCCGCCGGATTTATATCAAAGCCCTGTGTTGATTAACACAGGGCTTTGTGCTATAGTTATTTTTATTTATGTGCGGGGGGTTCGTTTCAAGTGGTCTATGAAGCCGGTGCAAAAGAATTACATGAAGAAATAGGACCTGCGTATTGGTTTATATTCAAAGGGTATGAGCTGCTGGTATGTGTTGACCCTCTAACGGAAAGGTATAGCATTCCGCTTTTTGACAACATAAAACACCTGCATCTTATGATATCCGATATTCAATATTTGGGGCGGGCTGACGGAAAAGACAGCTACACTGCATCCTTATCCGGGAGCATAAATCTGAAGGGCTATATTTTAAAGGGCTTAAGATATTTATATGGTGATATTGAGGACGATTGGTACTGGCTGGCGAACCGCGCCTGTCATTTGAATAACTGGAGGAAAAAGAGTCGTTTTTGCGGATGCTGCGGTGAACTGATGCACCCTTCCTTGGACGAAGTGGCAATGCTTTGCAGAAATTGCGGGAACATTGTCTATCCAAGAATATCGCCTGCAGTCATCGTTGCCATCACAAAGGACGATCAGATTCTGCTGGCTCATGCGTCTAAATTCTCTGGTAGGGTATACAGTGTTATTGCCGGTTATGTGGAACCTGGAGAAACGCTTGAGGAGTGCGTAAAACGTGAGGTCTTGGAAGAAGTTGGCCTGCATATAAAAAACATAAAGTATTTTACAAGCCAGCCCTGGCCATATCCGGACTCACTTATGACAGCGTTCACCGCAGAGCATGAATCCGGGGAAATCAGAATAGACGGAAAAGAAATAGAAGATGCAAAATGGTATTCCCGGGACAATCTTCCGGAACTGCCTTCCAAAGCAAGTGTTGCAATGAAACTGATCAATGCCTGGCTTAATGAGAAATGATATGTTATATTATTTTTTGAATTGAGTATAGATAGTGAATCTTCAGACAAATTGAAGGGAGGATGACCTTCTGCGAGCGGATAGGTCAAGTAAATGGATAAAAAAATCACAGTAGGAATCGTTGGGTACGGCAATCTTGGAAAAGGCGTTGAAATGGCCATTAAATTGAACCCGGATTTACAATTGGAGGCTGTTTTCTCAAGAAGGAATTCTCTTAAAACGGCAACACAGGTTAAAACGGTACACATATCTGAAATTGAACAATATAAGGGAATCATTGATGTCATGATCCTTTGCGGTGGTTCAGCAACTGATCTGCAGGAACAGACACCACGTATCGCTGCGTTGTTCAACACAGTCGACAGCTTTGATACACACGCAAAGATTCCGGAATATTTTGAAAAGCTGGACGAGGTTGCGAAAAAAGCAGGTACCCTCAGTCTTATGTCCATTGGTTGGGATCCGGGATTATTTTCAATGTATCGGCTGCTTGGACAAACAATGCTGCCTGAGGGCAAAGATTATACCTTTTGGGGAAAAGGCGTCAGTCAGGGCCATTCGGATGCCATCAGAAGGATCCCGGGGGTTATAAACGGAATCCAATATACCGTTCCTATCGAAGAAGCGCTCAACATGGTGCGTACAGGTCAGAACCCTGAGCTTTCGGTCAGGGAAAAGCATGAAAGAATTTGCTATGTTGTGGCGGAAGAGGGTGCTGATCAGGAGAAGATTTCTGAAAGCATCAAAAACATGCCGAATTATTTTTCCGACTATAATACGAAGGTTCACTTTATAACGGAAGAAGAACTGAAGCTGTATCACAGTGGTATGCCTCACGGAGGATCAGTCATCCGTACCGGTCAAACGGGCACGGACACCAAGCAAAGGATGGAGTTCAGCCTTGCCTTAGGCAGCAATCCTGAATTCACTGCATGTGTTCTGACGGCCTATGCAAGGGCCGCCTTCAGACTTGGCGGGGAGGGACAGACAGGAGCCAGGACTGTGTTGGATATTCCCTTGAGTTATCTGTCACCGAAGTCTGGTGCGGAGTTAAGGAAAGAACTGTTATAAGAATAGTACACTGTCAGAGGAAAAAGCTGGAAGAATACTCGATCGGATGATATAATATCCCCGTAAATTAGGATATTATGTTCCATCGGTAGAAGTCACCAAACTGAATGTTTTTTAAGAGGTATTTTGATATGAATATTGACGGAGATTTGATTCCTATATTCGCCATAGGTGTTGGTTTGATCATAACGGTGACTGCTATTTTGTCGGACACAATATCAAAATATAAGCTGAAGGTCGAACAGATCAGGGCGGATGCCATGGTCAGAGCAGAGGAAGTCAGGTCAAGGAATCAGCTGGAGTTGGAGCGCTTGATGCGCCAGGAGCATGAAACCGCTGGCGGACCGACTCGAAATGATGAAGATATTCCCAGAAATCAAAGCAGAGTCAGGGAATAAAACGAAAACTTCGAAAGCTTCGAAAGAAAATATTTTTTCAGGTACTTGCATTGTTCTTCTGGATGTAGTAAAATATCACTTGCTGTGACATGACATACGATGAAATGGGAGATTGCTATTCTTAGAAATAGGGAACTTCCACGGAGAATGTCCGATTCATGAAACCGGGCGACAAGTCACTGTACATTTTGCGAGAGCACAGAAAGTGTGTCTGTTTGTAAAGTACAGCCCAGGTTTTTACTAGCCTTATGGCTATGTAAGCATCTGGGTTTTAAAATAGCAAAACATGAAACACCCGGCATAGTGTACAGAAAAAAGCTTGTTGTACGTAACAATCAGAAGGGGGGCATCCCTTAAAGCAAGGGATACAGCATGGTTCAGCTCATGGATGCAGAACCGGATTAATTCAGAAAGGAATGTCCCCTAACATAAGACAGGAGGTTATTGTATGGCAAACAATCAAAAAATCAGAATCAGACTGAAAGCCTTTGATCATCAGGTACTTGATCAGTCGGCCGAGAAAATTGTCGATACTGCAAAAAGAACCGGTGCACAGGTTTCAGGACCTGTTCCGCTTCCGACACAGAAGGAAATTATGACAATACTCAGAGCTCCTCACAAGTACAAAGATGCGCGTGAGCAATTTGAGATGAGGACCCACAAGAGGCTTATAGACATACTGATGCCAACACCAAAAACGGTTGATGCGCTCATGAGACTGGATTTACCGGCCGGCGTTGATATAGAGATCAAGCTGTAAATAGTTTGATACATCAATTGCAGCAGTCCAACAATCGATTTCATCGATTCTGATACACCGAAATTGATTGCATCAATTTCAGTTAAATGAGTGATCATGTTCACAAAGAGTCGGCAATTGAACGTATCAATTGCTTTGAATTGTGAACCAATGATAATTAGGAGGTTTATTAATGAACAAGTTTATTCTTGGTAAGAAAATCGGCATGACACAGATATTCAACGATGCCGGTCTGGCTATTCCGGTGACAGTCATACAGGCTGGCCCGTGCGCGGTTGTCCAGAAGAAAACGGTTGAGAATGACGGCTATACGGCAATAAAGCTTGGTTTTGGCGAAGTCCAGGAAAAAAGACTGAACAAGCCTGACAAGGGATTATTTGCAAAGATAAAGGTAGCATCAAAGAAATATCTGAAGGAATTCAGGACAGATGATGCGGACAAATATGAAGTAGGACAGGAAGTCAAGGTAGCCGACATGTTTAGCGACGGGGACATCATCGACGTAAGCGGCATATCAAAAGGCAAAGGCTTTCAGGGTACTATCAGGCGATATGGACAAACGGGCGGTCCTGAGACTCACGGCTCCATGTATCACAGAAGAGTAGGTTCCATGGGTGCAGGTACAAGTCCGGGAAGAGTTTACAAAGGAAAGAAAGAGCCGGGCCATATGGGGACTGATAAGGTAACAATCCAGAACCTGAACGTAGTCAAGGTTGATGCAGAGAGAAATCTGCTTCTTGTGAAAGGCGCAGTTCCGGGGCCCAAAGGCGGTCTGGTAGTTGTAAAGGGAGCCGTAAAATCCGGCAAGTAATACAGATGGGAGGAGGAAGCGATTATGCCAAAAGTTGATTTATACAATATGAAAGGCGAGACGGTCGGCGAAATTGAACTTAGCGACGATATTTTCGGAGTCAAGGTCAATGAAAATGCCGTGCATCTTGCTGTACAAAACCAATTAGCAAATAAAAGGCAGGGTACACAGTCCACCAAAACTAAAAGTGAGGTAAGAGGCGGTGGTATCAAGCCGTGGAGACAAAAAGGCACAGGCAGGGCAAGACATGGCAGCATCAGATCTGCTCAGTGGATCAAGGGCGGCATTGTTCTTGGACCTAAGCCCAGAAGTTATTCTTACACTATTCCGAAGAAACTGAAAAAGCTGGCTCTTAAGTCCGCTCTTTCATCAAAGGTTAACGGCAAGGAGCTTATGGTTCTTGACCAGTTGAGCTTTGACAGTATCAAAACAAAACAAATGGCGAGCGTATTGGATTCATTGAAGGTGGAAACCAGTGCATTGATCGTTCTCAACGGTAAAAATGAAACTGTTGAAAAGTCTGCAAGGAACATACCCGGTGTAAAAACTGCATTTGTGAATACGATTAATGTATTTGACATTCTCAAATATGACAAGTTCATCATCACAAAGGATGCTGTTGAAAAGGTCGAGGAGGTGTATGCATAATGAGAACTCCGGAAGATATCATCCTAAGACCGTTTATTACTGAAAAAAGTAACACCGATGTAGCCAGCGGGAAATACACATTTATCGTAAATGTCAATGCGACTAAATCTGAAATCAAGCAGGCTGCCGAGAGACTCTTTCAGGTTAAGGTGCTTGCGGTGAATACGCTGAATTATGAAGGAAAGATCAAGAGAATGGGCGTTCACACAGGACCAAGGCCCGATTGGAAAAAGGCGGTAATCAAAATAGACCTTGATCCAAAGCCGGGAACATATCTGGCGAAGGGCGGCAAGGAAACAGTTAACAACAGAAAGTATAAAACAAGCATTGAAGAGTACGGCGTAACACAATAAAGACTCGTATTGCGCAAGCAAAACGATGTCAATTAAATTAAGAATTGTTATTACGTTTTCAAGATTAAGGAGTGAGAAGACATGGCAGTAAAAAAGTATAGTCCTACTTCTCCCGCCAGAAGGTTCATGACGGTTTCCACTTTTGAGGATATCACCAAGACTGAACCGGAAAAGTCTCTTTTGGAGACTTTGAAGAAATCAGGCGGCAGAAATGTTTACGGCAGGATCACCGTGCGTCACAGAGGTGGCGGAGCAACCCGCAAATATAGAATCATTGATTTTAAAAGAGATAAGGACGGCATCAATGCAAAGGTAGCCGCAATTGAATATGATCCAAACAGGACTGCAAATATTGCTCTTCTCTACTATGTAGACGGAGAAAAAAGGTATATTCTGGCGCCTGTTGACCTGAAGGTCGGCGATACGATAGAGTCCGGTCCGGATGCAGATATTAAACCGGGCAACGCACTTCCGCTGGCCAATATACCAGTCGGTACCATGGTACACAACATCGAGCTGAAACCCGGCAAGGGAGGACAGCTTGTGAGGGCAGCAGGAAATTCCGCCCAGCTCATGGCTAAGGAAGGCGATTATGCGCAGGTGAGGCTTCCTTCCGGCGAAGTCAGAATGATCAGAATACAATGCAAAGCATCCATTGGCCAGCTGAGCAATATTGAAAATGAAAATATTTCAATCGGTAAAGCCGGCAGAAAAAGATGGATGGGTATCAGACCTACCGTACGCGGTGTTGTTATGAATCCGGTAGACCATCCTCACGGTGGCGGTGAAGGTAAGTCCCCGATCGGAAGACCAAGTCCGGTAACTCCTTGGGGCAAGCCTACGCTTGGTTACAAGACAAGGAAGAAGAAGAAGAAATCCGATAAGTTCATAGTCAAGAGAAGGAATCAGAAATAACAAATGTTACGGGAATCCGAAGTAAGGAAAGGAGGACTGACACCAAATGAGCAGATCTTTAAAGAAAGGGCCATATGTTGATTTGCGACTCCTCAAAAGAGTAGAGGATATGAACAAGGTAAACGACAAGAAAGTGCTGAAGAGCTGGTCCAGAGCATCAACAATATACCCTCAGATGGTTGGACATACTATCGCAGTACATGACGGCAGAAAGCATGTACCAGTATATATAACCGAAGATATGGTGGGCCACAAGCTTGGGGAATTTGCGCCGACGAGAACATTCAGAGGTCACGGACACCATACCGAAAAGTCAACTTCCCTGAAGTAATATTGTACAAAACAAGCTTAATGCCGAAAGGAGGAATTCCAGTTGGAAAAGAAGGTCAAATCGAAAGAAGAGCTTCTTAAGGAAAAGGATCAAATTCTGGATGAATATAATAAGACCAGCAGACTATTTCAAAAGCCTGCATTGCTGACCAAGAAAGAGAAAAAGGTACTGGGGATCGGAAAAGACGAAGGAAGAGCGATTCTGAAGTATGCAAGAATATCTTCCAGAAAAGTTAAAATTGTTCTGGATCTTATAAAAGGTAAGAGTATTGATGAGGCTTATGGTATCGTCAGATATACGCCGAAAGCAGCTTCGGAAATAATCTACAAGCTTTTGAAATCAGCTGAGGCCAATGCTACTAACGATCCGACAAAGGGACTATCCAGAGACGGTCTTGTTGTAGCTGAAGCATATGCATCACAAGGACCGACTCTGAAGAGGATCATGCCGAGAGCAAAGGGCAGGGCAAATAGGATCAGAAAGAGAACCAGCCACATTACAGTTGTATTGAAGGAAAAGTGATACACCCGCAGAAATTTGTGTAGAAGGAGGTTTGATGATGGGCCAGAAGGTAAATCCACATGGATTGAGAATAGGTATAATCAAGGATTGGGATACCAAATGGTATGCCAATGATAAAAATTTTGGTGATTTTCTTGTGGAAGACAATAAAATCAGAAAATATGTCAAAAACAAGTTATATATTTCCGGAGTATCGAGAATTGAGATCGAAAGGGCTGCGAACAAGATCAAGGTCAATGTTCATACAGCCAAGCCCGGTATTGTAATCGGAAAGGGTGGCGCCGGCATTGAAGAACTTCGTAAGGAAGTTGAAGATCTTACCGGTAAGAGCGTTCTGATTAATATTACGGAAATAAAGACTCCTGAACTTGACGCTCAGTTGGTCGCCGAAAACATTGCCTCACAGCTTGAGAAAAGAATTTCATTCAGAAGGGCTATGAAACAGGCAATGTCAAGAGCCATGAAGCTTGGAGCGAAGGGCATAAAAACCGGCGTTTCCGGCAGACTCGGCGGGGCTGAAATCGCAAGAAGAGAGCATTACCATGAGGGAACCATACCTCTCCAGACTTTAAGAGCAGATATCGACTATGGCTTTGCAGAAGCGAATACTACTTATGGAAAGCTTGGTGTTAAAACCTGGATATACAAGGGTGAAGTGCTTCCCGCTGTCAAGAAGGAAAAGAAAGCGGAAGGAGGCGATCGGTAATGTTAATGCCGAAAAGAGTAAAGCGTAGAAGAGTGCACAGGGGCAGGATGACTGGCGTTGCTGCCAGAGGAAACTTCCTGTCAAATGGTGAGTACGGTTTACAGGCAACTGAACCCGCGTGGATCACAAGCAATCAGATCGAGGCGGCCAGAATAGCAATGACAAGGTTTACAAAAAGAGGCGGCCAGGTTTGGATAAAAATATTCCCTGATAAACCGGTTACAAAGAAACCGGCTGAAACCCGTATGGGTAGCGGTAAGGGTTCGCCAGAGTACTGGGTCGCAGTAGTAAAACCCGGGAGAGTATTATTTGAAATTGCGGGAGTATCTGAGGAAGCAGCGAGGGAAGCAATGAGACTTGCAATGCATAAGCTTCCGATAAAGTGCAAGTTTATAGCCCGTAATAATGAAATGGGTGGTGACGAGAATGAAAGTCAGTGAAATGAGAGATAAGACACAGGAAGAACTTCAGAAGGAACTGACCGAGCTCAAGTCGGAGCTGTTCAAACTTCGTTTCCAGCTTGTCACAAACCAACTGGAAAATCCAATGAAGCTGAAGGATGTCAAGAAATCAATAGCACAGGTTAAGACTGTGATAAGAGAAAGAGAAATCAAAGGAATGCAGGCTTAATAATGAGTATGAGTATGAGGAAAGGAGGTATCAGCTTGGAAGAAAGAGCAATGAGGAAGATCAGAACAGGTAAGGTTGTCAGCGACAAGATGGATAAAACGATTGTTGTTGCTATAGAGACAAGCGTAAAGCACCCATTGTACAAGAAAATTGTCAAAAGAACATATAAGCTGAAGGCTCATGACGAGAATAATGAATGTGCAATAGGCGATAAGGTAAAGGTAATGGAGACCCGCCCGCTTAGTAAGGATAAAAGGTGGAGACTCGTCGAGATCATAGAAAAGGCTCGTTAATAGACGATTTTCAAAGTAACTGGAAGGAGGTACTGATATGATCCAGGTTCAGTCTGTAGTAAAATCAGCAGATAATACGGGAGCCAAGGAAATGATGTGTATCAAGGTTCTTGGCGGCTCCATGAGGAGATATGCAAATATAGGCGATGTAATCGTCGCATCCGTTAAAAGCGCAACACCCGGCGGAGTTGTTAAAAAGGGTGAGGTTGTCAAATGTGTTATCGTACGTACCAGAAAAGGTGTAAGAAGGCCGGATGGTTCGTATATAAAGTTTGACGAGAATGCTGCAGTAATAATAAAAGATGATAAAAACCCCAGAGGAACACGTATATTTGGCCCAGTTGCGAGAGAGTTGAGAGACAAGGAATACATGAAGATACTCTCGCTCGCACCGGAAGTTCTGTAGGAGGAGGTGGCTTAAATTGGCAAACAAAGTGCATGTAAAAACCGGAGATACAGTATATGTACTCTCAGGTAAGGATAAAGGGAAAAAGGGCAAGGTTCTTGTTGTAAACCCGGATGACATGTCTGTGCTTGTTGAAGGCGTGAACATGAACACGAAGCATAAAAAACCAAGAGGCAGATACCAGCAGGGTGGGATCATCCATCAGGAATCACCGATCAGCAGTTCAAAAGTGATGCTGGTATGCGCAAGGTGCAAAGCGCCGACCAAAGTTTCAAAGGTTGTTCACGAAAACGGTCAGAAGGATCGCGTTTGCAAGAAGTGTGGAGAGGTCGTAGACACACAGAAAGAGTCAAAGGAAGATTAACAAGGGTCTTCTGAAAGGAGGTTAAGGTCTAATGGCCAGGCTTAAGGACAAATATACACAGGAAGTAAAACCTGCGTTGCAGGCAAAGTTTAAATATTCCAGCGTTATGCAGCTGCCGAGACTTGAAAAGGTAGTGCTCAACATGGGAGTGGGAGAAGTTAAGGAAAACCCCAAAGCCCTGGATGCGGCTGTGAATGATATGACAATCATAACCGGACAGAAACCGGTTATAACCAAAGCGAAGAAATCAATCGCGAACTTTAAACTCAGAGAAGGAATGAATATCGGCTGTAAGGTAACGCTACGCGGAGAGATGATGTACAACTTCGTCGATAAGCTGTTCAATGCGGCGCTTCCCAGAGTTAGAGACTTCAGAGGGGTTTCCGGCAACGCTTTTGACGGAAGAGGCAATTACACTTTAGGTGTAAAGGATCAGCTGATATTTCCGGAAATCGAGTATGATAAGGTAGACAAGGCCAGGGGTATGGATGTCGTATTTGTTACCACTGCCAAAACTGACGAAGAAGCAAAAGAGCTTCTGAAGCTTTTGGGAATGCCTTTCAGTCAATAAAAGGAAAGGTATGGAAGGAGGATAAACGTGGCTAAAAAGTCAATGATTCTTAAACAACAAAGAAGTCCGAAATTCAGCACCAGGGGCTATAATAGATGCAAAATCTGCGGAAGGCCTCACGCATACATGAGGAAGTTTGGTGTGTGCCGTTTGTGCTTCAGAGTTCTGGCTTATAAAGGGCAGATTCCTGGCGTAAGAAAAGCCAGCTGGTAACAAATTTTGGAAGGAGGTTAAACATATGCAAATCACAGACGCTATCGCTGACATGTTGACGAGGGTCAGAAATGCCAGTACAGCAAAGCATGAATCCGTTGATATCCCGGCATCCAATATAAAGAAAGATATTGCTCGTATATTGTTGGACGAGGGTTATGTTAAGAATGTCGAGTTTATTGAAGACGATAAGCAGGGGCTTATCAGACTGGCTCTGAAATATACTGCAGGAAAGCAGAATGTTATTTCCGGAATCAAGAGGATCAGCAAACCCGGACTCAGAGTTTATGCCAACAAGGATGAACTTCCGAAGGTTCTTGGCGGACTCGGCGTAGCAGTTATTTCTACGTCAAGAGGCGTAATGACAGATAAAAAAGCAAGAGCTGAGGGGATCGGCGGAGAAGTGCTTGCTTTCATTTGGTAATTAAAATGCTTTATTTAGTATCTGAAAAGGGTTCGAATGAACTCATAATTTAAAGAACGGAGGTGCACATAAATGTCAAGAATAGGTAAAATGCCTATCGAAATACCCGCAGGTGTAAACGTTGATATTAAAGGCAGCGCTGTAACCGTAAAAGGGCCAAAAGGCACTTTGACAAAAGTATTGCACAACGATATGATTATAAAAATTGAAGGCACACAGATTATTGTATCAAGGCCTTCAGAGGAAAAAATGCACAAAGCTCTTCATGGATTGACAAGGACTCTGGTAAACAACATGGTGGAAGGAGTCACAAATGGCTTTCAGAAGGCGCTTGATGTGAATGGCGTCGGTTACAGAGCACAGAAGCAGGGCAAGAAACTGATACTGACTCTCGGATATTCACATCCGGTCGAAATGGAAGAACCTGAGGGGATTACTGTTGATATTCCTGCTCCCAACAAGATCATTGTAAAAGGCTGCGACAAGCAGGAAGTCGGTGAGTTCGCTGCGAAGATCAGGAAGAAGAGACCGCCTGAGGTTTATAAGGGCAAGGGTATTAAGTATGAAACTGAGGTAATCAGACGCAAGGAAGGCAAAGCAGGCGCTAAAGCCAAGTAGGAGGGAGCTGAGAAGAAATGATAAACAAGCCGAACAAAAACGAAATCAGGCTGAGGAAACATGACAGGGTCCGCAAAAAAATAGTCGGAACGTCTGAGCGTCCAAGGCTCAATGTTTTCAGAAGCTTAAAGAATATATATGTGCAGATCATCGATGACACAACCGGTCAGACACTTGTTTCAGCCTCGACGCTTGACGAAGCCCTTAAGGGCAAGCTTGCATATGGCGGCAATAAAAGTGCGGCCAGGGAAGTCGGCAAGCTGATCGGTGAAAAGGCTATTGATAAGGGTATCAAGCTGGTCGTATTTGACAGAGGCGGTTACCTGTATCATGGTAGAATAAAGGATCTCGCAGAGGGTGCAAGAGAAGCCGGACTTGAATTCTAAGGCGGATGTATTTGGAGAGACGAAAAGGAACCAGATTTGAATGAGGAGGGATGGAGTTTGCAGCGTATTGATGCTGGAACATTAGATCTTAAAGAAAAGGTCGTTAAGATAGGACGTGTTACCAAAGTTGTTAAGGGCGGCAGAAATTTCCGTTTCAGTGCTCTGGTGGTCGTTGGAGATGAAAACGGCTATATCGGAAGCGGAATAGGAAAAGCAGCTGAAATACCCGACGCTATCAGAAAGGGAATAGATGATGCAAAGAAGAACCTGATGAAGGTGCCTCTTGTTGAAACAACGATCCCACATGAAGCAATCGGACAGTATGGCGCAGGAAGAGTTCTTCTGAAGCCGGCCGGCCCTGGTACCGGCGTTATCGCAGGCGGCCCTGTCAGAGCGGTTCTGGAATTGGCCGGCGTACGTGATATCAGGACGAAGTCACTGGGGTCAAACAACCCGATCAACATGGTAAACGCTACGGTCCAGGCATTGTCACAGCTCAAAACAGTTGAGGACGTTGCCAGGCTTCGTGGAAAAACCGCAGAAGAAATAATGGGTTAGGAGGATACTACTGTGGCAAAGCTGAAAATAAAACTGATCAGAAGCACAAACAAGAGCCTGCGGAATCATAAGGCTACTGTGGCAGCTCTTGGTTTAAAGAAAATAGGCAGTACGGTGGAACAGCAGGACACTCCTCAAATCAGAGGAATGATAAAAACGGTATCGCACCTGGTATCCGTAGAAGAAATATAAGGGAGGTGTAGAAGGTGAAACTACATGAATTGCAGCCTGTACCGGGCGCCAAAAAAGCTCCGACCAGAAAAGGCAGAGGTCCGGGTTCGGGCAACGGCAAGACCGGCGGCCATGGACACAAGGGCCAGAATGCAAGAGCTGGCGGCGGTGTAAGGCCAGGCTTCGAAGGCGGTCAGATGCCTCTTTATAGAAGGGTACCCAAGAGAGGTTTCAATAATAAGGATTTTGCGAAGGTTTATGCAGAAATCAATGTGTCAACCTTGAATATGTTCGAGGACGGTACGGTAGTAAATGGTGAATTGCTGAAGGCAAACGGCGTTACAAAGAAGCTATATGACGGAGTATCAGTACTGGGAAATGGAGAACTTACAAGAAAGCTCACTGTCCAAGCCGCAAGATTCACCAAGACAGCTTCTGAAAAGATTGAGGCTGCGGGAGGAAAGGTAGAGGTGGTATAGAATGGGCGGAATGTTAGATACTCTGCGTAATGCATGGAAAATACCTGATTTACGTAAAAGGATCCTATTCACTATCGCAATGCTGATTGTTTATAGATTGGGTTCCTTTATACCGAATCCGGGCGTTGATCCTGTGAAGTTCTCAGAAATCCTTACTTCAGCCGGATCACTCGGCGGTTTTCTGGATATTGTTTCGGGCGGCGCGTTTAAGCTGGCATCAATATTTGCCATGAGTATTACACCATACGTCAATTCATCGATCATTATACAACTTCTGACCGTTGCCATCCCTGCGCTTGAAAGACTGCAGAAGGAAGGCGATGAGGGCAGAAAGGTGATACAGCAGTATGTCAGGTATGGAACTGTTATACTTGGCATGATTCAGTCTGTTGCCCTGTATATCACCCTTCAGTCAAGCGGTGGTGTTATTGACAATGGAAGCGTATGGAGCTTTATGACAATTACTTTATCGTTCACTGCAGGTACGGCATTCCTGATGTGGCTTGGCGAGCAGATCACGGAGTATGGTATAGGAAACGGTATTTCAATGATCATTTTTGCGGGTATTGTTTCGAGAGGCCCCTCCGGTGTGCAGGGACTTATAGCCAACTATGAACTCGGCAACTTCGGTTCCGGAGTTCTGGGTATTCTGGCGATCATCGGCATACTGGTGATGTTCGTAGTGGTCATAGCCGGTGTTATCTGGGTACAGGAAGCTGAGAGAAGGATCCCGATCCAGTATGCAAAACGTGTTGTAGGCAGAAAAATGTATGGCGGACAGAGCACGCATCTGCCAATCAAGGTCAACCTCGCCGGCGTTATTCCGATCATTTTTGCAATGTCCATTATGATGTTCCCCTCAACGATAGTCACGATGTTCTTTGCAAATTCGGATAACTGGTTCGTTAGATTATTCAAGGAGCCTCAACAGAATGCATTATATGTTATCATATATGCACTGCTGATTTTATTCTTCACCTTCTTCTATTCGGTTATGCAGTTCAATCCGATAGAGATCGCAAACAATATGAAGAAAAACGGCGGGTTCATTCCCGGATACAGACCAGGAAAGGCTACATCGGACTATATCACCAAGGTATTGAACAGGATTACGTGGTTCGGCGGATTTTTCCTTGCCATCATCACCATTGCTCCAATCATACTTGGCAATATAACAAAGATTCCCGGGATCTGGTTCGGAGGTACGGCAGTATTGATTCTTGTCGGTGTTGCGCTCGATACGGTAAAAGCAATTGAGTCGCAGATGCTGATGAGGCATTATAAGGGATTTTTAGAATAATGATCGCAGTACAAGGGAGAAAATGATGAAGCTTGTTATTTTGGGCGCACCGGGTGCAGGTAAAGGAACACAAGCGGTTATCCTTTCAGAGAAACTGAAGATCCCGCACATATCGACCGGTGATATATTCAGAAGCAATATTAGAACGGGAACTCCTTTGGGGAAACTGGCGAAGCAATATATCGACAATGGTGATCTTGTTCCCGATGAGGTCACCATAGGCATTGTAAAGGATAGACTTCAACAGGAGGATTGCAGGAACGGATTCATCCTTGATGGCTTTCCACGTACCATACATCAGGCGGAGAGCCTGGACAGCATCCTGTCGGAAATGGGAACGGCAATTGATCATGTCCTTGATATATGTGTTGAGGATGAGATTATCATCAGAAGACTTTCAGGCAGAAGGATATGTCCTGAATGTAATATGAACTACCATATGAATTCCGATGAATCTGCGCGGACTGGCATCTGCGGCAGATGCGGTGCAAAGCTTGTCCAGAGGGAGGATGACCGCGAAGAGACGGTTAAAAACCGCTTGCAGACATATCATAACCAGACGGAGCCGTTAATAGGTTATTACAAGGAAAAGGGCATCCTGCGGGAGGTTTCGGGCCGGAACAGAATTACTGATACAACGGTTGATGTTTATAGAGTGTTAGGGATGAAAGAATGATTTCTATTAAATCAAGATCTGAGCTGGAATTGATGAGCAGGGTCGGCGAAATTGTGGCGACTGCACTCAAGCTGGTGGAGGAAGCTGTTAAGCCCGGTGTTACGACATTGGAGCTGGATCGGATAGCAGAGAAGTATATACTCAGTCAGAAAGCGATACCACTTTTCAAAGGAGTGCCGTGTTCTGTCAGAGGAGGGATAGATTTCCCGGGAACTATCTGCGCATCGGTCAATGACGAGGTTATACATGGAATACCGGGTTTAAGAGAGTTAAAAGATGGAGATATTATAAGCATTGATATGGGAGCCAGCTGTGAAGGGTTTTGCGGCGATGCGGCAAGGACTTTCCCGGTAGGGAATGTTTCGCCGGAAGCGCAAAAGCTGATACAGGTGACCCGACAAAGTTTTTTTGAAGGAATAAAATATGCAAAAAAAGGAAATCGTATAGTAGATATCTCCAGAGCAATACAGCAATACGCAGAAAAGAACGAATTCTCGGTGGTCCGGGAGTATGTCGGACACGGGATTGGTAAAGAATTATGGGAACCTCCTCAGATACCAAACTACGCTACCCGCGAGAGGGGGCCGAGGCTTGAGCCGGGAATGACATTGGCAATCGAACCCATGATAAACCAGGGTGCTTATAATATAAGGATACTCCGTGATAAATGGACTGTAGTTACAGCGGACGGAAAATATTCCGCACATTATGAAAACACAATTGCTGTGACGGAGGATGAGCCGTATATCATGACAAAGCTCAGGGGTGAGATTATTTGAATGCAGTTTTAGGCCAGATTGTTATTTCCAGGGCCGGAAGAGATGCCGGAAAGAGATTTGTTGTAGTGAAAGTGATCGATGATTCCTTCGTGGAAATTTCCGACGGTGATCTTCGGAAGATGGAAAAACCAAAAAGGAAGAAAATCAAGCATTTGAAATGCACAGACGAGAAGGCGGAAATCCTTGCGGAAAAGCTGAAGAACAGCGGCAGGATAACAAATGCTGAAATAAGGAAAGCACTGGCGGGTCCGGATAGTTGATAAGGAGGTTTTGAAGTTTGGCAAAGGACGATGTAATTGAGGTTGAAGGCAAGATCATTGAGGCATTACCCAACGCAATGTTTCAAGTGGAGCTTGAAAACGGGCATAAAGTACTTGCCCATATATCAGGCAAGCTGAGAATGAATTTTATCAGGATTTTACCGGGGGACAAGGTAACATTGGAATTGTCTCCGTATGATCTGACCCGCGGAAGAATAACCTGGAGAGCAAAATAGAGTCCGGATGTGGGTTTGTAAAAGAATAAACGAGTGGGAGGGTTTAAAATGAAAGTAAAACCGTCTGTAAAAGCAATGTGCGAGAAGTGCAAGATAATAAAAAGAAAAGGGAAAATAATGGTGATTTGTGAAAATCCAAAGCACAAACAAAAGCAGGGATAAAATCCAAAGGATAATTGGTAATTGAAATCCGTGAAACAAGCTTGTAATCTGCTAAGGTATGTGATATAATCTTAGCTTGATTTGCTGTCAATTATCAATTTTCCTTCCCAGATTTGAATTGACCACTCTGGAGCGGCTGCATGTAAGGGATGACCAAACATGATCCGGGTGTTAATTATAAAAAGGAATGAAAGCAAAGCATATTTTCAGGTTGTATAACGGTTAGGAATTTATTTGGAGGTGTTTGACAAGATGGCACGTATTGCCGGAGTAGACCTGCCCAGAGAAAAACGGGTAGAAATTGGGTTGACTTACATCTTTGGCCTTGGAAGATCCAAAGCCAATGAGATTTTGAAGAAGACTGCTATAAACCCCGACACAAGGGTCAGAGATCTGACAGATGACGAGGTCAGCAGACTCAGAGAAATCATAGACAAAGAGTATAAGGTTGAAGGTGACCTCAGGAGAGAGGTTTCTCTCAATATCAAGAGGTTGATTGAAATAGGCTGCTACAGAGGCAGGAGGCATAGGCAGGGTTTGCCGGTCAGAGGCCAGAAGACCAAAACCAATGCCAGGACAAGAAAAGGTCCTAAGAAGACTGTTGGTGTTCAGAGAAAGAAAACGGTATAAAGGAGGTTGAAGATCGGATGGCAACAAAAACTGCCGGAGCTAAAAGAACGACCAGGAAAAGAAGGGAACGGAAGAATATTGAACGTGGTGCAGCGCATATTCGTTCAACATTTAACAATACAATCGTAACAATCACAGATACTGCCGGAAATGCGCTTTCATGGGCAAGTGCGGGCGGACTGGGCTTCAGGGGATCCAAAAAGAGCACTCCTTTTGCGGCGCAGATGGCTGCAGAAACCGCATCAAAGGCTGCTATGGAGCATGGTCTCAAGACCGTTGAGGTTTATGTCAAAGGCCCGGGAGCCGGAAGAGAAGCCGCTATCAGGGCTTTACAGGCTGCCGGACTCGATGTAAGTCTTATCAAGGATGTAACGCCTATTCCGCACAACGGATGCAGGCCACCTAAAAGAAGAAGAGTGTAATATGGAGGTGTTAGAATAGATGGCACGATATACAGATGCATCTTGCAGACTTTGCCGCAGAGAAGGCGAAAAGCTTTTTTTGAAAGGTGAGAGATGCTATACCAATAAATGCTCTGTGGCAAAAAGAGCATATGCTCCGGGACAACATGGACAACAGAAAAAGAAAATGTCAGAGTACGGCGTTCAGTTGCGTGAGAAGCAGAAAGCCAGAAGGTTTTATGGAATTCTTGAAAGTCAGTTTAGAAGCTATTTTGGATTGGCTGTTAAGAAAAAAGGTGTTACCGGTGAGAACCTTCTGCAGATTCTTGAAAGCAGAATCGATAATGTAGTTTACAGACTGGGACTTGCAACATCAAGACCGGAAGCCAGACAGCTTGTCAGACATGGTCATTTCACACTTAATGGTAAGAAGGTTGATATACCTTCAATCCTGTTGGAACCCGGCGATATTATCGCAGTGAAGGATAAATTCAAGGGTTCTGAAAAGGTGAAGTCCATTGTTGATATTGCAGGCGGAAAAGTAGTCCCGAAATGGCTTGAATTCGATGCAGAAAACCTGACGGGTAAAGTGGTTTCACTGCCGGCAAGAGAAGAAATTGATCTGCCGATCAGAGAGCACCTTATCGTTGAGTTTTACTCCAAGTAGTAGGAAGGTACATTGCTATATATACCTAAAACAGGAAATAACCAGTTCAACAGGTGCGGCGGAACGGAAAATCGGTTTCCGTTCCACTAAAACCGGAAAAGCAACTGACTATTCCCGCAGTAAAGACAGCAGGGTATTAAACAATAGTACTGAATATGACCAGGATTGCGAATCAGTTGCCCTCAAATAAGGCTCGGCTAAAAATGTACTTCCGCTTCGTTTACGGGGAATGGAGCGGGCTGGTCGCACACTACGTATGCTGCTCGCCCATGCGACCGGGTTAGTATAGTTCCCCGTAAGTGATTAGGGGAAGTTGATTTTTGACGATGCCAAAACAAATAACCATTAAGGGAGGGTTTTTGTTGATTGAAATAGAAAAACCAAAAATTGAGTGTATTGAGTCTACCGAAGACAATATTTATGGGAAGTTTGTAGTCGAACCTCTGGAGAGAGGCTATGGTATTACACTGGGTAACTCTCTCAGAAGGATTCTTCTTTCATCTCTTCCGGGAGTGGCTGTTACCTCCATCAAGATCGACGGTGTGCTGCATGAGTTTTCGACGGTACCGGGTGTCATAGAGGATGTTACCGAAATCATCCTCAATGTGAAGAACCTTTCGATGAAGCTTTTCAGTGACGGCCCTAAGATCGTCTACATTGACGCAGATGGCGAGGGACCAATTACAGCCGGTGATATCAAGACGGATGCGGATGTGGAAGTGCTCAATCCGGATCTGCACATCTGTACGCTGAATGGCGAAAGCAGATTTTACATGGAGCTCGTACTCAATAAAAACAGAGGATACATACCGGCAGAAAAGAACAAGCAGTCAGGACAGCCAATTGGTATTATTCCTGTTGACTCCATCTATACGCCTGTCAGAAAGGTTAACTACACGGTTGAAAACACTCGCGTGGGACAGATTACAGATTACGATAAGCTTACTCTCGAAGTATGGACAAATGGCAGTATCAAGCCGGATGAAGCTATCAGCCTCGGTGCAAAGATATTGGGCGAACATCTGAATCTGTTTATTGATCTTTCCGATCATGCAAAACATACGGAGATCATGGTTGAGAAGGAAGAGACCAAGAAGGAAAAAGTTCTTGAAATGACGATAGAAGAGCTTGATCTTTCTGTAAGATCGTACAACTGCTTGAAGAGAGCCGGTATAAATACCGTTGAGGATTTGACAAACAAAACGGAAGAAGACATGATGAAGGTAAGAAATCTGGGAAGAAAGTCATTGGAAGAAGTGCTCCAGAAGCTTCACGCCTTGGGATTGTCACTCGCTCCAAGTGAGGAATAAAAGCATGTATATAGTTAGGGAGGTAAGAGGATAATGCCTACACAAAGGAAGTTAGGACGTGCTACCGATCAGAGAAAGGCAATGCTGAAGAATCAGGTTACTGCTTTGCTCAGGAACGGCAGGATTGAAACCACCGAAGCCAGAGCAAAGGAAGTCCAGGCTATTGCTGAAAAGCTGATCACATCGGCTATAAAGGAAGATGGCAACATTACATCAAAGCAGATTAAGGTAAGTGCTGCAAAGCTTGACAGCAAGGGCAGGAAGATAACCAAAGCCGCCACTTCAAAAAACGGAAACAAGTATGAAGTAGTCGATAGAGAAACCAAGACGGAGATGGTTACTGTTGATAATCCTTCCAGACTTGCAGCCAGAAGAAGGGCTATGAACTGGATATACAGAGTCAAGGATGAGAACGGAAAATACATCAATGTAGTTGACAAGCTCTTTGATGAGATTGCCCCCAAGTTCAAGGGTGTCAACGGCGGATACACCAGGATATACAAGCTTGGACCAAGAAGAGGCGATGCTGCTGAGGCGGTACTGCTTGAGCTGACAAAGTAAGACTAGACTAAAGAACAACGATAGGGATTGCCGTTAACCACGTGCCAATCCCTTATTTTGTTTTCTGAGAAATGAAGGTATATCGTCAATGGATAGTAACATTGTTGAAGTGAAGAATGTCAGTTTTGTATATAAGTCCAATAGCGAGGACAGACCGAGTGTGACTGCTTTACAGGATGTGGATCTGTCTATAAGGAAAGGTGAGTTCCTTGCTGTTCTTGGCAGAAACGGTTCGGGCAAATCAACCCTGGCCAAGCTGATGAATGCGTTGCTTTTGCCAGCATCAGGAACGGTTGTTGTCAATGGGTTCAATACTCTCAACGATGAGTTACTCTGGGATATCCGAAGTTCAACCGGAATGGTGTTTCAAAACCCGGATAATCAGATTGTTGGCACCGTAGTTGAAGAGGATGTTGCCTTCGGACCTGAAAACCTGGGCATCCCGCCTGAAGAAATCAGGACTCGCGTAGATGAAGCACTTGAGATCATTGATATGACGGAATTCAGGGAACATGCCCCTCATTTGCTGTCGGGGGGTCAGAAGCAAAGGGTCGCCATTGCAGGGATCCTTGCGATGAAACCGAAATGCATTGTACTCGATGAGGCCACGGCAATGCTGGATCCGATTGGCAGAAAAGAGGTCATGCGGGTTCTCAGAAAGCTGAATTTCGAGGAGGGCATTACGATCATACATATTACCCACCATATGGATGAAGCCGGAAAAGCCGACAGGATACTGGTCATTGATGAAGGCCGGCGTGTAATGCTGGGAACTCCCGAAGAAATATTCAGTGATGTGGAAAAAATAAAGGGAATGGGTCTTGATGTTCCACAGGTTACGGAACTGATGTATGAGCTGAATAAAGAGGGATTTGAATTCCCGATCGATATTCTCACCGTTGATGAGGCTGTGCAGCTTCTGGCAAAAGCACTGGGATAATTCTGTAGTTTTGGGGCAGTATAAGCTGATAACTCAATGTGAATCAGACACGGAGAGACCTGTACACTCTTATGCCGCCGCTTTTTTCCATATCGCGCGCATTGGAAAAGCGCTCTTCCATAATTTTTTTCAGCGTCGAACCGCCTTTATTATGATAGGCGACAAGCCAGAGAGCACCGTTGGGATTGAGATGGTCATAAGCTTGACCGATCAGGTCGGTTAGAAGCTTTTTCCCTGCCGCTATTGGTGGGTTTGTCACAATATCGTCGAAGCGTATGCCATCAAACGCAGAAAAAAGATCACTTTTAACCACCTTTACGTCAAGATGGTTTTTTGCGGCATTGAGTCCCGAATAATCAATAGCTCTTTCATTAATATCTGCAAGACATACGATCCGATCAGGATAAAGAGCCTTGATGAACAAGCCGATTGCGCCGTAGCCGCAGCCCAGATCAAGAACGGTTTTGCCTGCCGGGCTGAAGGTTTTGATCAGTAACTCTGAAACTCTGTCAACCTTATTTTCATGGGAGAAAACACCGCTGACCGAAGTGAGGGACAGTTCTACGCCGTGTATGCTTTGCGAGAAATTTTTCTCTTTTATATCGGATGTAGGTTGCTCGGTGTAATAGTGTTCACTCATCTTAGAGCCTTTCAATCAATGAAAATATTTGAAGAATGCTGTTACCTATACATTTTACCAGATAGGCATAAAATATCACAGTATTAAAAAAAGGTACTTGTGCTGTGGAAGACAACTCGTTACTCTTCACACCATCATGGATACTGTGCTATAGCGGAAACAAGAGCTTCATTTACAAGAGCTGCATTACGCTATAGTTTCCTTTTATTGCACAGTATTCACATAGCAGAACCTCTGAACAGTATCGACAACTCTATTCAATAGGGGATATACTCTGATCTTAATGCATCCATGATTAATAGCACCGTACGTTCCATTATTGCAGCTTTAGAACAGAATTATTCTATATAAAGTCAATTTTATTGCTAAACGGCTACAAAATAAGGCCTGTTATTTTTCTCTTTACTTTTATAATGGAAATGGTTTTGGTATAATAGCCTTACGATGTCAGGCTATTATATGCCTCCGGTGGAATAATAAAAGGCATCAGAAATTTATACAGGAAACGAGTATATTAATGTCGATAATAATTGAGAACCTTTCATGTATATTTATGCAGGGAACGCCCTTTGAAAAAAAGGCGCTGGAAAATATCAGCCTTAAAATCGAGGATGGCGAATTTATAGGGATAATCGGTCATACCGGTTCCGGTAAATCCACGCTTATCCAGCATTTCAACGGGCTTATCAAGCCAACGTCCGGACGTGTTCTGATCAACGGTCTGGATACCACAGGAAAAGAGCTGCGTGAATTGAGGCGTATTGTCGGTATTGTATTCCAATATCCGGAGCATCAGCTTTTTGAAGAGACCGTTTACAAAGATATTGCCTTTGGACTGTACAAGCAGAATCTCAGGGATGAGGAAGTCCGAGGGGAGATTCTGAAGGTGATCGAAGCGGTAGGAATCCGTGAGGAATTGCTTGAGAAGTCGCCATTTGAGCTTTCCGGGGGTCAGAAACGCAGAGTGGCTATTGCCGGTGTACTTGCCATGAAACCGCAGATACTTATACTTGACGAGCCCACAGCCGGACTGGACCCGAGAGGCCGGGACGAGATATTTGGTTTCATCACCAGGATCCACGAGACAATGGGTATTACGGTCATCCTTGTCTCTCACAGCATGGAGGACATAGCCAGACTGGTGGACCGGGTAATTGTTATGAACAAAGGACACGTTGAGATGGACGGTCCGGTCAAAGAGGTGTTTTCAGATATCCAAAGGCTTGAGGGTATCGGCTTATCAGCGCCCCAGATTGCATACATGATGAAGGAACTTAAAAAGCACCGCCCACAGATTAATGACAGAGTTTATACGGTAAGTGCCGCTAAAGCAGAATTGCTCAGACATCTGAAGGCAGGGGGGATAAGCCATGATTAACACTAATATCTCCATCGGCCAGTATATCCCTGGCAACTCGATCATACACAGAGCGGATCCAAGGACGAAGATTATTCTATCGGTCGTATTTATGGCGGTTGTTTTTTTGGTACACTCGTTCTGGGCTTTTGTTGCCACAGTTCTGTTTACGATCCTGGCCGTCATTATATCGGGAGTTCCGCTGAAATATACTCTGAAGGGCTTGAAACCCTTATTGTTTATCATTATTTTTTCTGCAGTGTTGAACATGATAACAACGAAGGGTACGCCGATTGCTGATTTTGTACCTCTCAAATATATCACAGTCGAAGGGCTTATACTGTCGCTTAAATTGACGGTGCGACTGGCTGTAATCATTATCAGTGGATCGCTGCTTACCTTCACCACAACGCCAATTCTACTGACAGACGGGATCGAGAAGCTGCTGACTCCCCTAAAGGTGATTGGTGTGCCTGCTCATGAACTGGCCATGATGATGTCGATTGCGTTGAGATTTATTCCGACGCTGCTGGAGGAGACGGATAAGATCATGAAGGCGCAGGCGGCCAGAGGTGCTGATTTTGATACGGGTAACCTTTTGCAGCGGGCAAAGAGTTTTGTCCCGGTTTTGGTACCGCTGTTTGTCAGTGCATTCCGTCGGGCGGATGAACTGGCCACTGCTATGGAATCAAGATGCTACCGGGGAGGAAAGGGAAGAACCAGACTGCGCCAACTGAGGTTTACCGAGGATGATATGAAGATAGCGCTGACTACGACGGTGTTTTTTGCGCTTCTTCTGATAAATGATTTTGTATTTATTTTATAGAGAGCCTTACTATTATTAAAGGGGAGTCGGATCATGCTGAAGTTGAAGAGAAAAATCGAAAATTTCATGGAGAAGTACGGGATGCAAGCGGCTGATGTGGATATGGAGGAAAACTGCAGAATATTTATCAATGAGATGGAGAATGGCCTCGAGGGAAGCGGTTCTTTGCTAATGATCCCGACCTACATAGGCATGGATAAGGAACTGCCGCTCATGGAGCCTGTGATCGCCGTTGATGCAGGGGGAACGAACTTCAGGGTGGCCGTGATCCATTTCGATGAAAACAAAAAGCCGGTGACCGAGGATTTCATGCTGTACTCGATGCCGGGCACCAATGGGGAGATATCAAAACAGGAGTTTTTTGAGACTATGGCCGACTATATCCAGCCAGTGCTGCACCGGAGCGATAAAATCAGCTTTTGCTTCTCCTACCCCGCTGAGATCCTTCCGGATCGTGATGGTAGACTGATTAAATTCAGCAAGGAGGTCAAAGTAAGAGATGTAGAGGGTGAAATGCTTGGCAGGAATCTGATGGATGTTTTTAAGAAGCGAGGCCTTACAAAGGAGAAGAGCGTCATCGTACTCAATGACACGGTTGCCACGCTGCTTGCGGGCAAGGCTGCATCGCCCGGCAGGATATTTGACGGCTTTGTCGGATTTATTCTCGGGACCGGCACAAACATCTGCTATTCCGAAAAATGTGAGAACATATCAAAGGTGCAAGAATTGACGGGGAAGGGCGGATCCATGCTTGTCAACACCGAGTCGGGCGCTTACAATAAGGCTCCGAGAGGACTGCTTGATCTGGAGTTTGACAGGACGACCGTGAACCCGGGTGACTTTGCCTTTGAGAAGACTATTTCTGGAGCGTACCAGGGTGGTCTGATTCTTACAGTGATCAGAAAGGCGGCTGAGGAGGGTATATTTTCAGCTGAATTTACTGCGGAATTGAAGAAGGTCGATGTATTGGCTTCGAAGCAGATCGATGATTTTCTGTATTACCCGTATGGCGATAACATTCTGGCTGAATGCTGCTCGAAATCCGGCAATCACGAAGATCGTATATGCTTATTTTATCTGATCGATAACATTTTTGAGAGGATTGCAAAATTCGTTACATTCAGTCTTACAGCTGTTCTTGAAAAGACAGGAAGCGGGCTGAATCCATGCAAGCCTGCCTGCATTACGGCGGACGGCTCTACCTTCTATAAGTCAAAGCTCTTTAGGAGCAAGCTGGAGCATTATATTAAAACATATATGAACGATACCAAGGGGATCTACTGTGAGTTTGTGAAGGTGGACAACGGAACGCTGATCGGAACAGCTATCGCAGGGTTGCTGAACTGATGGTGAATAACTAAACTGACAGGGAACCGAGCTGCCGGAAAATTGTCGGACAGACCGGGTAAATATAAGGACAGTGGGCTGTTGAGAATGAGGAATATAAGGCTGACAATTGAATTTGACGGCACCGCTTATCACGGCTGGCAAAGCCAGATCAATGCGGTTACTGTTCAGGATGCTGTTACGGCTGCAGTTAACGCTCTTACGGGGGAGGATTGCAGCCTTTCCGGCTCCAGCAGGACAGATGCGGGCGTACATGCCTTGGGCTATGTATGTAATTTTCATACGCAGTCATCTATTCCGGCGGACAAATTTGCCTTTGCGTTAAATACGCTCCTCCCGGAGGATATTGTCATCAAATGCTCGCAGGAGGTTCCTGATGATTTTCACGCACGCTTCAGTGCCAGAGGCAAAACATACAGATACCTGATTTACAATTCAGTGTTCCCAACTGCGCTTATGCGGAAAAGAGCTTATCATATCTATTATCCTCTGGATATTACCGTAATGCAGGCGGCGGCCGCTCAATTTGTAGGCACACATGATTTTTATGCCTTCAGCGCAGCCGGAGGGAGTGTCAAAACAACCGTCAGAACCATCACGGCCGCAACTGTCCTGAGGCAAAATCCGGACGACAATTTGATCGCATTAAACATCACCGGCGACGGCTTTCTCTATAATATGGTCAGAATTATTGCAGGAACGCTGATAGAAGTCGGGATTGGGAAGCTGAAGCCTGATGATATTCCTGAACTGATTTTTGGGATGGACAGGAGAAAAGCGGGCAGAACAGCTCCGGCGCATGGGTTGTATCTGGTCGAGGTCTATTACTGAAAAAGTGAAATGGCGAGCGACTATGGAAGAGATACAGGTATAATAATGCAATAATATTGAGATAATGAGAGGTAAATTAAAATTAAAGCAATTTATGCTTGACATGAGCATAACCCTGTATTATTATAGTAAAGTGCCAAAAAGACCGGCAGATTTTGAGCTGTGCTTATGGCCGGTTGAAATATATATGTTAAGCAGTCAAGGAGGAAAGGAAACACATGAAGACTTTCATGGCAAAAGCCGAAGAAGTTCAAAGAAAATGGTATGTAGCCGATGCTGACGGTAAGCCGTTGGGAAGGCTTGCAAGTGAGGTTGCCAGCATACTGAGAGGGAAAAATAAGCCCACATATACGCCTCATGTCGATACGGGAGACTTTGTAATCATTATCAATGCCGAGAAGGTTGTATTGACGGGAAACAAGCTGGAAAATAAAATGTACAGGCACCATTCCGGTTGGCCGGGCGGATTGAAGGAAATGAACTACAGGACATTGATGGTAAAATCACCTGAGAAGGTTATCGAGCTTGCCGTTAAGGGAATGCTCCCCCACAACAGCCTGGGCCGTGCAATGTTCAGAAAACTCAAGGTTTATAAAGGTGCTGAACACGAGCATCAGGCTCAGAAACCTGAAATTTTGGAAATCAACGTATAATGCGGAGGGAGGAGTAGAGAAATGGCAAAGATACAGTATTACGGAACAGGAAGAAGAAAGAAATCAGTAGCAAGAGTCAGGCTTGTATCCGGAGACGGAAAAATAATGATAAATGACAGAACCATTGATGATTATTTCGGGCTGGAGACCATGAAGGTTATCGTAAAGCAGCCATTGACACTTACAGATACAACGTCCAAATTTGACGTGCTTTGCAAGGTCGTCGGCGGCGGTTTGTCCGGCCAGGCCGGCGCAATCAGACACGGTATCTCGAGAGCGCTGCTCAAGGCTGACGAAGAATTCAGACCGGTATTGAAGAAAGCCGGTTTCCTGACAAGGGATCCGAGAATGAAGGAAAGAAAGAAATACGGTCTCAAGAAGGCAAGAAGGGCGCCACAGTTCTCAAAGAGATAACAATTCCGACGATTCCGACCCCCAAACTACAGCGTTTGGGGGTTTTGTTTTATACGGATTCCGATAGGTTCGGAGAGGAAATTATGTGAAACTAACAGGCAACTAACAAAAAACTAACAAAAAAATTAAATGAGATCAATCGCCTTTTTCAGTTCTTCGATATCCTTGTGTGTGTAGACTTTATCGGTGACATCCTGTGAGGCATGCCCAAGTATTCTTTTTATGCTTAGCTTATTTGCTCCAGCGTTATCTAACAATGTGGCACAGGTGTGGCGGCAATCATGCGGTTTGTGCTCCATCCCAAGCTGTCCCATAATGGGAAGAAATCTCTCTTTGTAGTAGTTGTCATACGACATTTGCTGACCTTTGGCATTAATAATCAAGAATGTGTTTTCGCTATCAATCCTAGCCTTGATAAGTGGGGCTATTTTTTTGTTAATAGGCACCGCTCTATTCTTGCCTGCCGCCGTTTTAATTCCGCCTATTATGTATCTTTCATCTAAGTGTATGTTATTGTTTTCAATCAATAGAAGCTCACCAACCCGAAAACCTGTGTATATCATTATTAACACAGTATCAACAAAGTCCATGCGCCCCAGGTTATCCCACAATGTTTGAATTTCGGCATCGGTGAACGGTTTACGGCTCCCGCTGTCGGTCTTTTCTGGCATCTCAATATATTCTGCGTATTTTTTTGATACAATGTCATGTTCCATAGCGTAGTCGTAGAGCTGGTTATATAAAACTTTAATCTTTCTAACCGTGTCATATCCCTTGCCACAATTATCGATAACATCCTGCAAGTGTTCAGTTCGTATATCTGTAAACTTCAAATCATATAAAGGCTCAGAAATATTATACGCCATTTTATAGCATTTCAAGTTTGATTCAGATAGCTTGTCCCCTCTTCTGTTAAGCCATTTTTCATAAACTTCAGCAAAGGTAATATCCATTGCCTTAAGATCATAAGGGCTATCGTTGTAATCGGCCAATGCCTTAATAGCCTTTGGCCTTGTGTCAAAGTAGCCTAAAGTCGCAAATGTTTGCTTTCTGTCCTCGCTCCACCCAGTAGTTATGCGGACTATAAACGGTCGTCTTCTATTGCCTGACAGCTTGTATACTGAGCCATATCCGTTTGGGTTTCTCATTGTGACCCTCCGCATTATTTGCTATATTTTGCCTTTATAAATTCAATGTAGTTGTCGATATCTTTTCTTGCTTCTTCTGGCAGATTGTCAATCTCGCCCGTGAGGAATTTTCTGATCCTTGAATCGGATGCGAAAGATTCCTCCTCCAACAACCAACCGCTAGACACGCCTAAAGCATCACTCAATAAAGCTAACATGTCAATGTCCGGCCTGTGCTGATTATTCTCCCAATCGCTTATTGAACTATTTTTAGCGCCAATGATGTCCGCAAGCTGTATCTGAGTAAGCCCTTTAGCTTTCCTGGCTTTTCTTATTCTTTCCCCTAACATACTACACATCCTTTCTCAATTTACATTATACTCATAATTTCGATTTTGTAAATAAAAATATTTCGAAATAGTCGGAATTATTATTGACATTTCGAAATGGTCGGAATATACTATAGATAAATCCGAACTGTTCGGAATTAGAGAAACAGAAAGGAGGACGCTAACGTGGGGGTCGGACTAAAGATTAAGAAATACATGGAAGACAATAACATTCAGCAAAACAATCTATCGGTCACGTCTGGAATCGCAACTCCAAAATTAAACTTGGCACTCAACGAAAAACGCAAACTTACATTCGAAGAGTATGAAATTCTTTGCTACTGCCTCGGTGTGGGAGTGGACAAGTTCCTTGAACCCAAAAAGCCAAAAACGAAGAAAAGGAGTGCATAGCGGTGGCGCAAAACATTTCCGTAAAAGAAGCGGCACAAATCATGGGAGTATCGCAGCAATTTGTGAGAATCGGGATGCAGAGGGGACAATTGCCAATCGGAACAGCAGTAAAATTAAGTTCAATCTGGACATATCACATATCGCCAAAATTGTTTTACGAGTACATAGGAGAAGTTGAAAATAAGTGAGGGACAAGCTAATGGCAAATCAATCAATCGTTAACAATCAATTCGGTGTAACTGAAAGGAACGGTATACCGGTAGTAAGCAGCAGATATGTCGCTGAAAACTTCGGCAAGAGGCATGATGATGTTTTAAAATCTATTCGCAATTTAGGCTGTAGCGAAGAATTTAGACTCCGCAATTTTTCGGAGTCCTCATATCGAAATGAGCAGAACAAAAAGCAACCCGAATATTTAATGACGCGTGACGGATTTTCAATTCTTGTCATGGGTTTCACCGGCAAGAAAGCTATGCAATTCAAAGAATCATACATAAATGCTTTTAACCAAATGGAATCATTCATCCGCAACCTACTTGAGGCTAAAGCGGACTTCCCCGAATTCACCGATGCTATCATGCAGGCGCACGAAGAACCAAAGCATTACCATTTTTCTAACGAATGCGACATGATAAACGGTATTGTGCTTGGAATGTCGGCAAGGAAGTTCAGGGAGCAAAACGGCATTGAAGCAAAGTCAATTAGACCATATCTGACGGCACAGCAGATTGAAGCTGTAAGGTCACTGCAAAGGATAGACATAGGACTTATCTACAGCATACCGGACTATTATGAAAGAAAGCAGATGCTTGAAAGCCAGTATGTAAGGCTACAGCAGAAGGCACTAACAGCGTAAATAGGAGGAAACGCTATGAACAGTCTTACCATCATCAAATCAAACGGGCAATTCGCAATTGACAGCCGGGAAGTGGCAGAAATGACAGAAGTCAGACATTCAGATTTACTTGAAAAAATCAACGGATATGTAGTGCATTTACTCAACGGAAAATTCCGTTCAGTGGAATTCTTCATTAAAAGTAGTTACGAGGACAGCACAGGCCGTACACTTCCTTGTTACCTTCTCACTCGTAAAGGGTGCGATATGGTTGCCAACAAAATGACTGGCGAAAAAGGTGTGCTATTCACAGCTGAGTATGTGACCAAGTTTGAGGAAATGGAAAAGGCACAGCAGAAGCCCGTCACAGCCCTTGAAGCACTTGCACAGACCGTACAGGCATTGCAGGAGCAAGAACGCCGCATGACGCAGATTGAGACAACACAGCAAGCCATAAAGGAAGCCGTCATATCGGAGCCTGACAACTGGCGTGAGGATATCAATAAGAAGATGAACAAAATCGCTCAGACAATCGGCGTAAACCAATACAAGGAAGTCCGCTCCGAATCGTACAAGCTACTTGAGCAGCGTGCCGGTGTGAAACTGGAGAGGCGGCTCGACAACAAGAAAGTCCGCATGCTTAAGGAAGGGTCAAGTCCGTCGGCAATCAAGAACACCCGCAAGATTGATGTGATTGACGAGGATAAGAAGTTGCGCGAAATCTACGGCAAAATCGTTTCTGAATATTTCATTAAGTATGTAGCGTAGGAGGTCTTATCTATGCCTAAAGAAGTAGTCAAGCATCAGTGCAATTTCTGCATTAAATCATGGGTTAGCAAATATCGCGCAGTCCAACACGAGAATAAATGTTACCGAAATCCATTTGTAAAATCGTGCTGGACGTGTGGATATCGAACTGAAAATTACTGCAATCTACATTTTAAAACAATCTTTATACAAGGCTTACCGGTTAGAGATTGCAAGGGCTGGACAGACGAAACCTTTGACTATTCGGAATGGTAACATCCCCACACCGCACAGGCTTAATAAGCGTCTGCACATTGACAATTGCATAGCATCACCCGGAGCCTGACGGAAATGGGCACAGAACCTGGAGGAAAGGGAGGCACACATGCGCACTATACTAATCATCCTGCGCGACATATACGGTAATCGCCGCATCAGTTGGGCGAGTATCAAGGTGGCGCTGGAGTATGCGAGGGGGAGGAAATTGAAGTGAAAATATGTTGGTTTTCAGCAGGTGTAAGTAGTTTTATAGCAGGGTACCTTGAAAGAGATACAATTGACAAGTTTATATATTGCCACATAGACGACCAGCACCCTGACACTATGCGATTTGTAAAGGATTGTGAAAAGGTGTTAGGTAAAGAAATTGAAATACTACAGTCAAGATATAAAACTGTTGAGAATGTGATAAGGCAATTTCAGTTTATCACTGCTCCCGGGAAAGGCGCTCAATGCACTAGAATACTTAAAAAACGTGTTCGTAAAGAATGGGAACAAGGTAAGAAGGATTTGACCTATGTGTGGGGATACGACATAAACGAAAGGCATAGGGCAGAGAGAATAGAAGAATCGTTCCCACAACACAAGCACGTATTCCCGTTAATTGATAAAGAACTTACAAAGGAAGATTGTCATGGAATACTTAGAAACCTTGGAATTAAACGCCCTGCAATGTATGACATGGGTTATCGCAACAATAATTGTATTGGTTGTGTACAAGGCGGGATGGGATATTGGAACAAAATACGAACAGATTTTCCGGAAGTATTTGAACAAAGAGCAAAACTAGAAAGAGAAGTAGGAATGAGTTGCATAAACGGTATTTATCTTGATGAATTAGATCCGAGCAGGGGTAGAGTTGAAGACGAAATTATGGATGATTGCAGCATGTTTTGCATGTTATACAGTTGATTCTACAGGAGGCCACACATGCGAGCACTATTAGCACTACTCTACCACATACGCGGCAACGGCTGGAAAGGTGCGTTGTTGGCGTGGCGGTGAGGAAGGGAGAGGGGGAGGAAATATGAAGGTTAAATTTATTGAAGTAGGTCGAGATAATAAGTCCTGGGAGGCTGAATGTAACGGCGAATTAACTTATGAATGGCTATACGGTCAGGCTAAAAAGGCGTTAAGGTCAAGCGATATAGATTTTTCAGAAGATGGAACAATATTTGCCGGGTTTCGCAATGTTGGCAGATTTGAGGTCGCCCATGAAAAATAAATATGTTTACATAATCGCCGCCTTTCTGCTCACCACTTTACCGCTCATATCCATCGAAATACGGCATCAATCAGACATACAGCAAATCAGCACACTTACCGCCGAAAACGCCGTCTTGCAGCAGGATATATCAACTCTGCAAGATACAGCAGATAAACAGGCACATGAGATTGAGCGGCTTACTAAAGAAAACGTACAGCTTAAAGGACAAATGAGCAAGTTACAGGCAAGTTGCCAGCAAGTTAAAAAATCGGACAGAGGCGCTGACCGTCCACGATACAACTTGACCGAAGCCGAACGTGACCTGGTGGAACGTGTCGTTATGGCAGAATCGGGCGGCGAGAGTTATGAGGGACAGATGCTTGTCTGCCAGTGCATCCTCAACGCCTGCGAGATCGACGGCATGCGTCCGGCAGAAGCGATACGAAAGTACGCATATGCAAAGGGCAGACCGAAACCAAGCGACAGCGTTAAACGGGCAGTATCGGCAGTGTTTGACCGAGGCGAAACGGTGACGGATGAAGCAATAGTGTACTTTTATGCGCCGGGGGTGGTGCGGAGTGAGTTCCACGAAAGTCAGATATTCTGCATTGAAGAAGGCGGGCATCGGTTTTTTGCGGAGAGGGGAGATGGTGGAAATTAGTAACGGTTTTATCTGTAGATACTGCGGAAAAGAAAAGCCTTGGGAGGAAAGAGAAGTGAGGAATTTATGAAAATTTATGTAGCATCATCTTGGAAAAACGGTGACGATGTGAAAGTTATAGCCGCATATCTTCGAGAAAAAGGCCATGAAGTCGATTGTTTTGCAGACACAAGCACTGGGCGATATGTATTTCACTATTCGGAGATTGAATCATTTGAGGATCTGGACGCCATTAATTTTCTGTACGATAGGCGTTCTCAAAAGGCTTTCAATGAGGATAAGAAATGGATTGACTGGTCTGACTGCGTTTTATTGGTTCTTCCGGCAGGCAAGTCAGCACATCTTGAGGCTGGATACGCTGTTGGCAAGGGTAAGCACCTTATTATTTATCAACAGACTTTCCCCAAAGGTGAGTTTGATGTTATGTATGGCTTTGCTGACATGATAACAGATGATTTCAATGTCGTGATGGATTATCTGAAAGATAGAGACGAAAGCCTGTTTGAGATTGGTGCAGATTAGCAGGAATACGCACAAAGGCGGGCATCTGTTCTTTGAGAGGAAGGAAGGAGGGCTAAGGTGATACAGGTTAATATCAAGTTCAAGGATGGCACAGCAAAGAAATTCAATCATGTACGCTATCTTTCAACGTATAAAAATAAACTTTACATGCTGAGGCACGTTTACAAAAACAACCTTGAAAGAAAGCAGAAGGAAGAAGAATTTAACCTTGATGATGTACAGCATTTTTATTTAGACCAAAGACCAAGCTATCACGATTATTGACATTCCGCGCAAGGCGTCACAGTCCACAAGCTGAAAGGCAATAAATTTTAGGAGGGGTTAGATTGAAATTCAAAGTATCGAAACTTGATTATGACAACGGGTGTTACGGTTGCAGAAAGTCATGCAATTTCAACGGTTTGCGTGTAAGTGCGGAATCGGTCAAAGCAGTAAAGAAGGATAAGCACGGTATACGCACTATGCCAAAGAGTGCTGAAATGTACGGCTGTAACTCAGTGAGATAGGGAGGTAATCATGCGAGACTACATACCAGCAATATTGATACTCTGCGGCATTATCGCACTGGAGACATATGGATGGACAAGGGCACTGTATAAGCAATGGCAACATGAGCGAATGAGGCGACAGAAACCGCTAAAACTAAATGAGGGAGGGTTAAGATGCACAAACTCAGATACAGAGGCGATAAGGTTTTAAAGGCTATATGTGAAGGCGTAACAGAGTTCAACACCGATAAACTTTATCATCTAGTACAGGATATGCGGATAATCATGTTAGAGAACAATGGAGTGGGGTTGGCTGCTCCGCAAGCAGGAGAGGCAATAAGAGTAATCATCGTCAAGAAGCAGGCCAGAAAGGGTATCTGGGTAGTAATAAATCCAGAGATAACAGATAGAAGCCCACGCACAAACATATCAAACGAAGGCTGTTTAAGCTATCTTGGAACATTCAAAGAAGTTGAACGCCCTAACTGCGTTTCGGTGAAAGGTCAAGACATCCAAGGCAATAAAATCTACATAACGGCAAAAGGTATTGAGGCGAGGATTTTCTGTCACGAAATAGACCATTTGGAAGGTAAATGTATCGTTGGATTATGAGGGGAGGGTTAAGGTGAAACTAATCAGATATTATCTCCGTTGCATGAAATGGCTCTGGAAGCACAAAGACGAGCGTAATTGCCGCCAGAAATTCCGCAGGATGGATAGGGAGGTAATCTTATGACTTGGCACAATATTCATCCGGCAGTACAAATCTTTATCATTGCCATCGCGTGCTGTATCGCCGCCGGTGGCATAGGCTACATGCGCTATATCATCCACAATGCACGGGTGTGGAACAGGCTACGGCGCATTAAGGAGGCATCTAAGCCAGTTGACTATACGCAGATTGACTTTACATACGACAGCAAAGCGAGGATTAAGCGGATGGGGCATGAGTTGAGAGAATTAACTTGGAGGGGAGGAAAGTAGGATGAAAGCAATAGGAATCGTGAGGAAAATCGACAGTTTAGGACGGGTGGTTCTACCAAAAGAGCTGCGCGACACAATGGGGCTGCCAGAGGGTACACCAATGGAGATATATGTTGAGGGTGGAAACATCATCTTGAAGAAGTATCAGCCAACATGTGGAATATGCGGCGGTGACGACGTAATCGAGACATTTGCAAAGTGGGGCATAAAGCTGTGCCGCAAGTGCTTGAAGGAATCGTTTGAGGCATAAAAAAGCCGCTCACACAAGCGGCAAAGGTAAATAGACAGGTACAGTATAGCACGAATGAAAGGAGTGTGTAAAGTGATACGAATAACCGAACGCAGATTCTACAGAAGAATCAATAATACCGGTTCCTTCCCTAGTAATAGGCAGGAAATTAAGAGAGTTACTGTTTGGTTCATATTTATTCCAATATTTATTAAAGACACCATTGTTTCTGGTGCAGTTGAGCTTTAAAGGAAAGGAGTGTGTAAAGTGAGGTACAAAATAGTTGATACACGCAAATACGCCGTAGTGGACGTACAGAAGCGTGTCCATGAGGCGTACACCAGTGGAAGCAACGAGGCGGCATATGAGGTATATCGCCACATAATGGGCGTAGGGGTGCAGGAAAGTTGGCGCGTTGTGAAGCCGTGGATAAGGGAATGGGAGGGGAAGAAGTAATGGAAATCGATTTAGACAGAATCCGCAGTATCGTTAAGCAGCTTGAAAAAATCGCAAATGAATCAAAAATTACAATAAGCATCAGCGCATATGGTGATTCATTAAATATCAGGCCGTCTGTGTTCTTACACGATAATTCAGGCGCAGATGCAGATTACTACGACGATATGGTAGTAAGCCATTGCACAGACAGCGACGAACAAGTTTAACCTATTGCCCCTCTTTACTTCGCCAATAGTCTGCTAATGCGTATAGAGGGCAAGTACCGCAGGGGCAAGTAAATTTTATGTAAATCAAATATGTAAAGGAGAAGGATGTATGAGAATATCACAATTAAAGCTAAAAAATTGTCTAGGGATAAGGGAATTGGAGTTTAAACCTGGACAGATAACCCTTATTGAAGGGGAAGAAAGGCAGGGCAAAACAAGTATACTTGAAAGTATTCAGCGTTTCTTCTGGAACAAGTCTGAGAGATCGGGAAAGTTTGTGTACACAGATGATGAAGGTACAGCTGAGAAGGCAGAGACATACATAGACCTTGACGATGGTACGACAATGAAGAAGTATATCAACTCTGAAAACAAGGTCACAACAACAAGCATTGAGAAAGACGGCATGTCGCCTAAAACGCCGGAAACATTCTTGAAATCGCTCGTCAACGAAAGTCAGCTCAATCCAATTGAACTAATTCATATGGACGACAAGAAGCTTGCCGACCTTATACTATCACTGATACCTATAAAGGTTACTGAGGCAGATGTTAAGGAATGGCTATTAGAGGCTCCACCATTTATTGACTATAGCAAACACGGGTTGCAAGTGTGCAAAGACATCGAAAAGGTGCTGTACGACAAGCGCACAACAGTTAATCAGCGTATTAAGGATTTGGAAGGTGATATAAAAGGCGATGAAGCCAAACTGCCAAAGGATTACGATGTTGAAACATGGCGCAATGTGTCCATAACCAAAAAATATGATGCCATAAAAGAAGCAAATAAAGTAAACGCTGACAGGCAGACACAACAGGCTAAAATCGACAGCAAGGATGCCACTATTGAGAATCTGCGCAATCAAGCCAAAATTGCCATTGCTGAAATAAAACAGGAATCAGCAGATAGCAAAAAGACTACGGAGGATAAGATTGCCGAACTCGAAAAGCAGATAACCGAGTTAAAGGGACAACTTGCACAGGCTGACGCAGTATGTGAAGAAAAGGTTAAAACTACCGCGGAACATTACAAAGGGCTTGCTGATGCCGCCGAAAAGGCCGTGGAGGACGCTAAAAAGTACCTTGAAGATAATCCTGCCGTAGACATCGAACCTCTTGAAAAGGCTCACAGAGACGCAGAGGAAATGAAATCATTTGTCCGGACTGCCGATGATCTGAAAGGTAAGCGTGATGAACTTACAGCCAAAAAACTTGAATCGTCCAAACTCACTGACAAAATTGAATATATGCGCACTAAACCACAGATGTTGCTTGCAGGCGCAAAGATGCCCGTGGAAGGAATAACAGTTGATGGCGGCGGTAATGTGCTTATAAACAGCAGGCCTATTATAAACCTGTCGGGCGGCGAAAGAATCAAGTTTGTAATGAACATCGTCAGAGCTACAGCGGGCCCACTAAAAATAATTCTCATTAACGGATTTGAAGCATTATCAACAAAAGGGCAGGCTGAGTTTATCAAGGAATGCACAGGCGACGGCTTCCAGTACATTATCACAAGGGTTACAGATGGTGGATTAAAGATTACTGCCATAGACGAAAACGGCACAGTAAGGGACGCTGAAACAGGCGAACAGATAACGATTGAGGGGTGAGGGTGAATGGCTATACCGGTATTAATCATAGGCAAGTCAGGCAGTGGCAAAAGTGCAAGCCTGCGAAACTGTACAGAGGGGTTTAACCTCATAAAGGTGCTTGACAAGCCTCTCCCCTTCAAGGGGAAAATACCATCCGGCACAACAGACGACTATGAAACGGTGAAAAAGTGGCTTAAAGGTGCAAAGGAGAACTCTATTGTTGTGGACGATGCGGGGTATCTTATCACAAATCATTTTATGGCAAATCATTCATCAGCAGGAAAAGGCAATGGCGTTTTCAGCCTCTACAATGAAATAGGCGATAGGTTTTGGGGGTTGGTGCAGTTTATTATGACACAGCTCCCGCCTGAGAAAATCGTATACATAATCATGCACGAGGATGTAAATGATTTCGGCGACATAAAGCCTAAAACAATAGGCAAGATGCTTGACGAAAAAGTATGTCTGGAAGGGATGTTTACTATTGTTTTGCGGTGTGTGAGTAGTGAGAACAGGCACATCTTTGTTACTCAATCATCAAACGGGGCAGTGAGTAAGTCGCCTATAGGCATGTTTGATAGTTTAGAGATAGACAATGATTTGAAACTGGTTGACCAAAAAATAAGGGAGTATTTTGAGATCTAAGGAGGACGTACAGCATGAAACGTTATGAAAATTATGATTCTACTGATGCCTTTACAGGTGAGTATGAGAGGATGGAAGTTGGCGGCTATGTATGCCGGATATTGCAGATTAAGGCAGAGGACAAGGATTATGGCACACTCCTGCGTATAGGCTTCGACATTGTAGAAGGCGACAAGGCAGGCATATATAAGCGGATGTTTGACAGGAAGAAGCAGACCAACGCTGATGCAAAATGGCCGGGAATGTACTATCAAACTATAAAGGCTGACGATCTGCGTTACTTCAAGGGATTTATCACAGCAATAGAGGAATCAAATACAGGCTTCAAATGGGATTGGGATGAACAAAAGCTGAAAAACAAGCTATTCGGTGGCTTGTTTGGTGAGGAAGAATATTTGGGCAGGGATGGCAAGATACATACGTCAATTAAGCTGCAATGGGTACGCAGTGTTGACAAGATTCGCAGTGGGGATTATACGCTGCCGGAGAAGAAACTGCTCAAAGGCGGCAATGGCGCACAAGCACCGATTGAAACACTCGATGATGACGAATTGCCATTTTGACCAAATCCGCTATAACGGGGGTGGCTTCGGCTGCCCTGGTGCGGATAATAAAAAGATAGTGAAGTAAAGGAAGTGAAATTAACTTGATAGCTCCGATTGAAAAATGTCCTCATTGTGGGTCGGGTGATGGATATTATACAAAAGAACAAGCACATGGGAATGTAACAAGATATTACAACTATGATGGGTCGCATTGCGATAATGGCCAGATGCACGATTTTTTAACCTATTCTGGCGGCAAATATGCCTACTGTATAAAGTGTGATAAGAGGCTTTTTAAAATGCCAGAAGATCGATTCATGTAAGCAGGACACTGCCGGGGATCAGCGCCCGGCCATTGTTAAAAGTTGTTGAATCAACTGTGAGGTACAAAAATGGATATTTTGAAAGATGGAATTGTGAAAACAAGAAAAGACCACAAGTGTCATGGGTGTTTAAAAATCATACTTAAAGGTAGTGAGGTTTATAGCCAAACTAACGTATCTGACGGCATTTTCACTTTATATATGTGTGATGAATGTATAAACTTTTGCAAGTCCCATAAATGTGATGATTGCCTACAGATGGAAGAAGCGTTTGAAGGATATGTCAATGAGTGCAAAAGAGAAATGAACAATATGTAATTCACATTAGCAGGAAGGTGTGCACTAATGAGGGGGGGGGGGTGATATGTATTGACGGGTGGATAAAATTACATAGGAAACTGCTTGATAATCCAATATTTGATAAGCCAGAACTGTTGCAATTGTTTATATATTGCCTCTTGAAAGCTAACCACGAGCCACAAAATATAATATTCAACGGGCAAGAAATAGAGATTTTAGCAGGGCAATTTATTACAGGGCGTGCTGTGATGGCGAAGGATTTAGGGCAAAAACCAATCACAACATACAAAAGGTTAAAAATTTTAAAAAATATCGAAATTTTGAACATAGAAAGTAACAACAGATTTACCCTTGTAACCGTTGTAAATTACGGTATGTACCAATCAGAAGAAATAAAAAGGAACAGCAAAAGTAACAACAAGGGAACAACTAGGGAACAACTAGGGAACACAAACAAGAATGATAAGAATGATAAGAATGATAAGAATATATATTCATCGTCACACATGACGATGGCTGAAAAATTGAAATCTTTTATCTTATCAAACAATCCCGGAGCAAAAACACCTGACGACCTGTCAAAGTGGGCTGCAGAATTTGAGCGGATGGAACGGTTGGACAAAAGATCACCTGAGCAAATCGTCGCAGTAATGGAATTTAGCCAGAAGGATCTGTTTTGGAAAGCAAATATTCTATCAGCCGGAAAGCTCCGAGAAAAATTCGACACATTACTCTTACAAAAAGACCGGCCCAAACCACAGCAACAATCCAAAACCCCAAACAAAGCTAATTTTGAACAACGCAAATACAGCGACGACGACTTTGAAAAATTATACAAAGTGTGAGGTGATAGTATGGCGGCGATTAATAAAGCAGCACTGGCCTTGACGCAATGTTGGACTTGCCTGGGATGCAATTGGTTGGAGGATGAAAATTTCAGAGGTGATGATACATGCCAAAATTATCGCAAAGCAACCGCAGATGTTTTAATCGAGAGACGGTACGGCAAATCAGAGCAATTAGGGCAAGACGAGGTTGGACATACAAGCAACTGGCGGCCAAATACTACTGCTCGCGGGAAACGATAAGGCGGTATTGCACGGAATATAAGTGCGGAAGGGAGATTAAAAACAATGAAATCTAAAGCATACGACGAAAAGACAATCGCTGAAATCCGCGAGAAACGGAAGAATGGTGCGAAGGTGATGCAATTGGCAATAGAGTATTTTGTGCATTACAGGACGATTGAGAACTACTGTAAATCCATAGAGCGACCACGGTACAGGGATAATTTTATGGATAGATTTATGCAGTGGGGATAGGAAGGGGCGTGATGGGGTGCTGGAACTCAATAGATTATACAACATGGACTGCATGGAAGGGATGAAACAATTTCCTGATAAATACTTTGAACTTGCTATTGTGGATCCTCCGTATGGCATTAATGCCCCAAACATGAACATGGGTAGTCACAAAAGCAGAAAAGGTCGAGATAAAAACGGCGAAAAACAATATCCCGGAATCAGCACTGCAGAGAGATTAAGAAAAGGCAGATTGAATGCAGGAGCAGGAAAACTAAAGAATAGGGCACTAAATACAATGTCATGCGATTGGGATTTCGAAAAGCCTTCTCACGAATACTTTAAAGAATTGTTTAGAGTGTCGCAAAATCAAATCATATGGGGCGGCAATTACTTTGATTTACCACCTACTCGTGGAATAGGTTGTTGGGATAAGTGCCAACCATGGGAGAACTTTTCGCAGTGGGAAATGATATGGACATCGTTTGATTGTCCCGCATTTATAATTCGTTATTCGAACACAGGCGGCGCAAACAATGAAGAAAAAATTCATCCTACTCAAAAACCCGTTTATGTTTACAGTAAGCTACTTAACAAATTTGCAAAACAAGGATTTAGGATCTTAGACACCCATACAGGATCTGCTTCAAGCCTCATAGCTTGTCACAATTACGGATATGAGTATGTGGGATTTGAGATAGACGGTTATATGTGCACGAAAGCACAAAGGCGATTGGACGCAGTAAAGGCACAAGTGAGTATGTTTGTTTAGCACTCACACGCTTGAGGCCGGCGGTGAAATAAAAGTCCACCAAGGTGGCACGGTTTGAAAAAGTATGTCTGGCAAGGAGTGAGGCCTTCCGCTCCAGATAAGGGGGGATGAAGAATGGATTTAAATAATTTAGAGGTGATTTGTATATTAGGCAACACAAGAACCGACATAAAACAGGGCGACAAGGTAAAGTGCATCAGTAATTATGAAAACAATTGGGGAAGTTGTGACCCGATTAAGGATTACTTAAAAGTTGGAGAGGTATACACGGTTAAGCTTTGGGAGGTTCATAGTTGGCACACAAAGGTGCATCTTGAAGAATTCCCGGGCAAAGTTTTCAATTCTGTGCATTTTGAAAGGGAGGGTACAGAATGAAACCAATAATCGACGTAGCTTGTGGCAGTAAAATGTTTTGGTTCGACAAAGATAATCCGAATGTGGAGTTTTGCGACAAGCGGGAAGTGCCGTTCCATGAATTTTATCCACAGAGATATATTGAAATCAAGCCTGATACGGTATGTGACTTTACCGCTCTGCCGTTTCCTGATAAATCATTTAAGCTAGTTGTATTTGACCCACCACATTTAACAAACGCGGGAACGAGCTCGTGGACTTACTTGAAATACGGCCGTCTTGAAGGAAACTGGCCGCAGATGATACATGATGGATTTGCTGAGTGTATGAGAGTGCTTGACGATTTCGGCACACTCATATTCAAGTGGTCAGAGGTACAAATCCCGCTTAGAAAGGTTTTGAAAGCAATCGGACACGAACCGCTATTCGGGCATCGGAGCGGCAAAAACATGAATACCCACTGGATGGCATTTATGAAAGGGGTGTCGTAGATGAAACTCAGAACACATATTCTCATAGACATTATATCGCTCATTACTGCTTTCTGTATCACCTTGACAGTCTGTACGTTCATTGAAGCCGTTGAACTTAAAAAAACGATAAATTACTTGTCCGAAGAAAATTTTGCCTTAAAAACGCAAATAGACACCTTAACGGCGAACAGTGAAAAAGCGAAGGAAAAACAAGAAAGGCAGATTGAAGAACTAACCAAGCAAATCGAAACGCTATCTCAGGAAGTCAGCAAGTTACGGGCAAGTTACCAGCAAGTTAAGTCAGACCGCTCCGGCGATCGTGTACGCTACAACCTGACCGATACAGAGCGTGACCTTGTTGAACGTGTTGTCATGGCAGAATCGGGCGGAGAGTGTTTTGAGGGACAAATGCTTGTCTGTCAGTGCATCCTGAACGCCTGCGAGATAGACGGCATCAGACCACAACAGGTGATTAAGAAATATGCTTATGCAAAAGGCAGACCGGCGGCATCAGACAGCGTGAAACGTGCTGTATCGGAAGTGTTCGACAGGGGTGAAACGGTGACACAAGAGCCGATAGTTTATTTCTATGCGCCAAAGGTTGTACGGAGCGAGTTCCATGAGAGGCAGAGGTTTGTACTACGGGAAGGGAATCACAAGTTTTTTGCAGAGAGGGAGTGAGGTAAACATGTTTACAAAATCGAAGATGGTAAGAACCAAAAAAGATCATAAATGCCTATATTGCGATAAAACAATCGAGGTAGGAAGTCTTTGCACTTATGGGGTTACAACTGATTCTGAATTTGTTGGACAAGGGAGAAAGGCTATTTACTATGGACATATTTGCAAAGATTGCTTTGATTATAAAAACAATCTGAATTACAAATAACCAGGATATGGCGTAGGAAATGGAGGGGTGATTATGTCTTGCACTTGGGAATATGACGAACATTACGACTACTGGGAGACGGGATGCGGCAACAACCACGTCTTTGCTGCGGGTGGAGTTAAGGAAAACGGGTATAAATATTGTCCTTATTGCGGCAAAGAGATCAATGCCGAATACCACAATCCTGCTGATGTGGCAGCGCTGGAACAGATGAAGGATATTCTGCTAGAAGCCCGTGATATGATGCTTAAACACAGTATTTCAGCAATGCAGGAATGGTGCGATACACGCGGGAAACGTGCCTTGGAATATATCAACAAGACGATTGGAGGTCGGGAAGATGTTTGAGAGGTTGACAAAACGAATGAGCAGTATCAGCTATGTGATGTGTGGGAATGTAATATTGTCAAAGTGCGAGAATTGCAACAACAGGATGCCGTCTTGTTATGAAGAAGATTGTGGGGCTAATATAGAGGCGCTTAAACGCCTTGCCGCATACGAGGACGCCGGACTTTTGCCGGAGGAAGTGCGGGCGTTGGCGGAGGTGAGGGCAGATGGGCGGTTGGTGGTGTTGCCCGCAAAAGTTGGATACAGAGTAAAAGTGGACGCAAGGACGCTGCCGTGGCATTATCTTCATCCCGCAGATCGATGCGGTGATTTCGCAAATTGCATGGTTATTGGGTTCTCTGCAACAAAAAGACAAACATTTATGAAACTGGTTGCCCTGTACCCTTCTAGGATGAATAGACGCGGATATCTGCGGTATTCAGTGGGAGCAATCGGTAAAACTGTATTCTGTGAAGCCGCAGAAAAGGCACTGGAGGTGGGGGAATGACAAAAGCTGAACGGATGCAGGCATATGAAAAATACGACGGCAGATGTGCCTACTGCGGTAAAAAGATAGAGTACAAGGATATGCAGGTTGACCATATTGTGCCGAAACTCAAGGGCGGTAAAAACGAGATAAATAACTACAATCCAGCCTGCCGAAGATGTAACCACTACAAAGATACGTTTGACATAGAGCAGTTTCGGCAGATGCTTAAGACCATGCATGAGCGCACACAAAAGATTTACATAAACAAGGTTGCGGAGGATTACGGGATTATACAGATAAAGCCGTGGGATGGGGTATTTTACTTTGAGAGGGAGGCTGAAAGGGATGAATAAGCAGGGTAAAAACGGAATTGAATGGTGCACTTATACTTGGTCGCCGGTCACGGGCTGCCTGCATGGGTGCGAATACTGCTATGCGGAGAAGATAGCGAGGCGGTTTGGAGGCGGCAAAAACGATAAAGCAATTCATTATCTTGGGGAACCAATGTATAAGCAAAAGAAAAACGGACTTGCTTCATATGGGTCTGATATGATGATTGATCCTTATCCGTTCGGCTTCACTCCTACATTCCACAAATATCGCCTTGGCGAACCACAGCAGGTCAAGAAACCGCAGAAGATATTCGTTGTCAGCATGGGCGATCTGTTCGGGGAATGGGTACCGGATGAATGGATAGAGGAAGTATTTGCGGCTTGTAAAAAGGCTCCGCAACATACATATTTGTTTCTAACGAAAAACCCATCAAGGTATTGGCAACTTCATGACAAAGGGATATTACCAGATAAGAATAATTATTGGTACGGCACTACATTGACACATGGCAAGGACGAACATAGGGTAGCCAATAATCTTCCGGCATATACTGGGCTTCCAAAACCTACATTCAGAAATACATTTGTAAGTGCAGAACCCATATTAGACAATATCGAGGGCATGCATCCAATGGGAGGATTCTTTACATACTACCCTCGCACCATAAAATGGGCGATATTGGGAGCAGAAACCGGAAATCGAAAAGACAAGGTTATTCCTGAAAGAAAATGGATCGAGAACATCGTTTCAGCTTGTCGCAAAGCCAATGTGCCGGTGTTCATGAAAGACTCGTTAAAAGATCTAATGGGTGACGATTTCATTCAGGAATGGCCGGAGGGGTTGAAATGATTAAACTAACAATTCCTGGTCCACCATGCGCCAAACAGCGCCCGAGAGTATACGGCAGACACGCCGTAACGCCAGAAAAGACAGTGAACTATGAAACACTTGTTAAGCAACTCTACATAATCGAGCATCATGGCAAACAGTTTGAAGGACAGTTGCAAATGACGGTCAGGGCATATTTTGAGATACCCAAGAGCAAGAGCCAAAAACAAGCGCGCAACATGAGTATTGGAGCAGAAAGGCCGGTGAAGAAGCCTGATTGGGACAACATAGGCAAAATCATATCAGATGCCTTGAATGGCCTTGCATACCACGACGACAGCCAGATCGTAAGCGCCACGGTAGAAAAATGGTACAGCGAACAACCAAGGGTAGAGGTGGAAATACAAGAGATAGGAGTGTGAGGGATGGAACAAACATGGTACATGAAATTTAAATCATGGCTCTTTGGAATAGTACGCAAAGTGTGCAATCACTATTACGGTTGCTGCGGCTCAATATGGCGGAATTGCAATAAATGTAAATATGTGAAGGGGGCATAAAACATGATGGCAAAAGGGTACAAAGGCAACGATATAGGATTTGCGAAGCTGTATGCTGCAATATGGGAAAAAGCTGTAGAGGACGAGTTGAGGCATCAGATGGCAAGGTTACTGATGGACACGTCGGGGAGGCTATTTAGTGCGCTGCTAAAATACGATAAAGACGACCGCAACACATACGCAAAGGTAAGCAGGATAGTCGGCAGAGAGTACGGAGCGCAGGGGATAAGGTTTATGCAGGAGTTGGAGGCGTTGATTGATGATAGTAAGGAGGCTGTCAAAAAGGCGGTGCAAGCTAAGATATACAGAGAGGCTGAGGACTGGCCGGATAACCGTCGCAGATGCCCGGAGTTTGAAAAGGCATATGTGCAAATACGGGACAATGTGTTGGAGGCATTTAGCAGGAGGCGATGCGGATGAATAAAGCAATTGACGAAATCCTTAAGCAATACCCCTTCATCGGCGACGATATCCGGCGAGAGCAAGCTACGCTGAATGAGTATATACAGTTGCAGATAGATGCCAGAGACACGCTCAAAGGGCAAACATTGACCGACATGCCACATATGCCAGATGGCAACACATCGGACCCGACCTGTGACGCTGTGGAGCGTGTGATTGACAAGTACCAGGAGAAGATTGACGAGCAAGTCGACAAGATAAATGAGTTGATTGACCGGCAAAAGTGGCTTGATAAGGCGTATGCGAGCCTGACGGAGGACGAACGGCGCATAGTTTGTCTGCGGTACAATGACAGGTGGCAGACGTGGAAAATTATGACCAGGTTGGGAATACTAGACCGCCGGACGTTTTATAAGATACTTGATTCAGCAAAGGATAAAATCAAAAAAATCATGTTCACATAAAAAACAAGAAAGGATGGTAATGTATGGACAATAGCATAGAGAAATTAACTTATGATGTAGAGGATTTAATGGGTGTTTTGGGGATTTCGAGGGTTAAGGCTTATGAGCTTGCAAACAGTCAAGGTTTTCCCAAAATACGAATTGGTAAAAGAATTTTAATTCCAAAAGAATCATTGCTTAAATGGTTACAAGAAGAATCCGCAAAATAACATAAAGAAAAAGCCGCTATTTTTCAGCGGCCTTTTCTATTTCCTTGCGTATCAACCATGTTACCCAATTCGTCAAATCCCTCCCATCAGCTTCGGCAAGTTTTTGCGCCTGCTCTTTGAGTTCTGACGACATACGGATATTTAATCGTGTGTCCTTCATATTTTCCTCCAATCTCCCCGGATATGCCGCCGGGGACGGCATCGGGGTCGGCATTGTGTTGGTTTATTTGATACGAGGTTCGATTTTTTCAAGTATTCTACAAACCGGGTCCGTAATAGTGATAATAGCGTAATGGACATAGCCCCTTTTACTGATGCGTTTTTTAAACTCTGTGGCAATTATGCTTGATTCGGCGTAGTATCTCTGTGCCCACGCCGTGAGTCGCTTCAAATCCCTTTCAAGCCTACCATCATAAACCGTTTTAAATCTGCCATAGACAGTAAATGTATAGCCCACAATCTCGTTTTTATAAACACCAATAGGGGCTTTATACATACGGCCCAAGATTTCACGAACGTATTTTGGTACATCGTCAACAGTCATTAAAGTTCTTGACATTTTCATATCCTCCATTCTTTACTTTGGGAGGCCGCCAGCAGTATAATATTTACTGACGGCCTGTAGTGGTTGTTATAATCCCCGGATGCTTGCGAGTGCGAAGGGGATTATTTTTGATTTAATTCTTCCTCTCCTACCGAAAACCAAGGCGTATCAATTGGATCGATAAAATATGTAGGTCTTCCAGTTCTTACGTCAAGTCCTATAATGGTTCGTTCGCCTAAATAAACACCGTTGGAGTTTGTCCATTCAACCTTGTCACCGATTTTGTACTTGTATTCAACTGCCATCCTCTTTCCCTCCATTCATATTGCGGTTGGGGCTTGTGACCAACCTGCCGCATTAAGCCGGATGAACCGGCTCACTCTGCTAAAATAACAAACTGATTACTTCCCATGCCTTTCGGTTCCCCTTGTCGTATTCACTGAGTGCAAGCTCAAACGATGCGTGTTTTGCGTAAACTGGCATCATGCGGGATATTTCCTCAAACTCTTTCATTAACTCAACTATTTCCGGCCCGGTAGCTGCTTCAATACTTGCAACATATCTATAGATTTCATTTGTTAAGTATCCGATCAATGCTACGATTCTGTCTTCGTTTGCTATATTAATTTCAGCTCCGTCAACTGTGTTAAAAATGTTCTGGACACGCTTACTTGGGACTTGATACTTCTCGATGTTTTCTGTGAGATACTCTTTAATTTTCATAACATCCTCCATCCTGCGGCCAAGCCGCTATATCAATTTGGTTTGTTGCGCTTGTGCTGTGCTGATGATTACATGTTATCACGATGGACTAACGATGCCAACACTATTTTGCAAAGATAGGTCTTTTGTCTATAAAACTTTTTCGTCGGCACGGACAAAATGCTACAGATTGGCATATTGCAAGGCTATTGCATATATAGTAAGATAAAGTTGAGTAGGTCGCCCAGGAGGCGATCTATTTATGTGCATATATAGGTAGGTGATAAGGATGCCGGAGGAAGTTGCTGCAATAGATAAGATGCAGACTGACCTTATTAAGGTGGCAGACCATTACATTGATATAGATTACTCAGATCGCAATGAAGAAGAAGAGCCAGAACGCAGGACCAAGTATAATACATTACTTAAGCCTAGATTTAAAGAGGTTGTACAATGGATTGCTGAGGGCTGTAATGACTATTCTATCGCTGAGAAAATTGGTGTTCATTATAACACGCTGTCGAGGTGGAAAGGCGAATATAAAGAATTTGCTGACCTTTACGCGCGCGCACAGGATGCCCGGAACTGTCTGACCATGAACTCAGCCTTCAAACGAGCCAATGGAATAAAAGTTGTATTAAAAAAGCAGAAAGTCCTTGCAGATGGCTCAGTTAAGGATTATTTGGAGGAACAATACCATGCTCCGGATGTTAATGCAATGGATTTATACTTTCGTAACAATATGCCCGGATATATAGGTCCAAAATCGGTCGAAATTACCAATAACACGACAAATAATTTCCAATTGCCCGAACTAGAACAGGAATTACAACAATTGGCTGAAAAGCGTAAATCCCTTGAAATGCAGTTAAATCAAGGGGTTTGGGAGATTAAACCTGAGTAAAGTACGCGAAGCAATTATTTCGTGTAATCACGATCAATAAATGCCTTGTATACTTACAGGCTCTAGGTTTGTGGCTAGGTTGTTACATGTTATATGTAGGTTATAAGGCTGTAGCATGCTGGCTTTAGTTATGCGGTTCAAGACTAGGGGGAGGGTAGTACCCCGGTGCCATATTTGACCGGGGGTGGGGGTGCATATACTGTCTCTCGAAAATTCTCAGCAAAATCTGAGAAAAAATTAGCCTCAATTCAGACACGTATACATATTGTATTATACGTCTCTGATTGGCTGAAATCTGCAAAGCCTTATACATCAATGTTTTAAGTCGGTTTTAAAGTGTGCGTTTTCGCTACACTTTTTTTAAAATATGTAGCGTTTTCGCACACATGCTACGGAGGTGCTTTATGGACGAATATTTCAAACAAGAGAGAGTGGTAACGGCTGATGGTGAAGCGGTTGGAAGTACGAAGATAAAGAAATTCTATAGCCCATTTCAAGATGGCAGAGGTTATAATTTCAAGTATAAATCGACAGTAATCAAATCCTATCTTGGTATAGAACTGCCGAAATGTTTTACCGACAATGAGTGTGGCAAAATGTACCGTTTGAGCAAGCGAATTTATTCAGACAGTAATCTGTTGGCAAAAAGAGTTAACAATGAAATTCACCCGCTTACAAAGCAGGACATTACGGAGATAGTCGGTGTACATCGTGCCAACTTTTCTCCGTTTTGGAACAAGATGCTGCGGAACAAAATAATCAAGCCTATTAAGATAAGCGGGGATGAATATTTTTGCTTTAACCCGCTGTATTACAACACGACAACATATATGCCGCTGTATTTGTTTATAGCATTTCAGGATGAACTTAAAGAACATTTGCCTGAATGGGTTGTAAAGCGATACTTGGATATGCAGGAAGAAGTAAAACAGGAGGATAAAGCAGAATGAACCCCATATATACCAAACTGGCGCAACTAGCCTATGACACAGTATTACAGACTATGATAGAAGGCGAAAAGACGCATCCTGATAACCCTATTGATGGGTGGAAGGACGCAAATATTCCAACGCACGGATTGCACATTGTTGACCACATATATAAACACTCGAAGGGCGACAAGACAGAAGATCATATCGCCCATATGCTGACAAGATGTGCAATGATAAAGTATCTGGAGGGAGAAGGGAAATGAAATACCGAAAGAAACCGGTTGTTATTGAGGCGGTGCAATTTGATGGCACAGATGAAAGCGTGGAGTGGCTGTTCCCGCAATTAGTAAATAATGAGATAGGGCGAGGCTGCAACAAGCTGTATATTAAAACGCTGGAAGGCGTAATGGAAGCAAGTATTGGTGACTACATCATTAAGGGCGTTAACGGCGAGTTTTACCCTTGCAAGCCTGATATATTTACCAAAACATACGAGCTGGTAGAGGCTAATCATGAGTAAGATACGAGGCAGACCAATCAACGAAAAAACCATGTTCAAAAACGGCAAATGTCGCTTCTTCCGGCCCGGCTCTGATGGATGCTGTAAATACTATGCCGGTAGCCGTAAGTCTCTGGAAAGCTGCTACAGTAAATGTCTGAAAAGGCGTGATTAGATGAACATTAAAGAAAAACTTAAACTTTTAGCCGAATATGAGGAACTTATCAAAAAAGAAGCCGAATTGAAAGCTAAAATGCTTCCACTAAAAGCCAAGGAAAACTACGCAGCTTATGTTGAATACACCCATAGATATGACCGCAAGTTTAAAATAGCAAGATTTCAGAAGTATATATGCGATTGTATAGATAAACTGATTTCTGACGAACTGCTGAACGACAAGGGCGAACCGTACACAGGAATATGCCTTTCGCAGCCTCCGCAAACTGGCAAGTCCAGGTGTGTTACTGAAACGGTTGGAAGCTACTATTTAGGCAGATTCCCGCTTGACCATGTTATTGAGATAGCGTATGGCGAGGATTTAGCGGTTAAGTTTGGGCGAAGAAACAAACAGAAAGTTAATGAGTTTGGCAAGGAACTCTTTGACATTCAATTGTCAAGCGTTTCGTCGTCTGCATTGGAATTTGAAATTGAAGGCACAAACGGCGGTATGATAAGCCGTGGTATTGGAGGTGCTATCACGGGTAACCCTGCCGATTTAATTGTCCTTGACGATCCGTATAAGAACAGGCAAGAAGCCGACAGCCCTATATATCAGAAATTTGTCATAGACGAATGGCTGAATACCATTCAGACCCGTGCATCAGCAAAGTGCAAATACCTTGTTGTTCATACCAGATGGAACGAGGATGATTTGATAGGGTATCTCTTACAAACTGAACCTGACAAATGGTTTGAAATAAAATTTCCTGCAATAGCTGAACACGACGAACCTGAAATCGGCAGAAAAGCAGGAGAAGCACTACTGCCCGAAGCGGGAAAAGACCTTGCCTGGTTGCTTAACAAGAAAAAATCCTACGAAAACGACCCAATGGAAGGCGGTTTAAGAGCATGGGAGGCTTTATATCAGCAGAATCCAACTTCTAAAGATGGCAATATGGTAAAAAGGGAATGGTGGAAACGGTATATCTTAAAAAAAGATATGTATTTCCCCGTGATGGTACAATCGTGGGACTGTACTTTCAAAGACACTGACGGCACAGACCATGTGGCGGGTCATGTGTGGGGCAAAATAGGCGCGAATTACTACTTGATAGACCGATTCTATGAAAGAGCCGACGTTGTTGCAACAATAAAGGCCATAACCAATATGTCTGCAAAACATCCCAGGTGCATAGCGAAACTTATCGAGGACAAGGCAAACGGCCCGGCTGTTATCCGGTTGTTGAGAGATAAAATTAGCGGCATAATTGCACAAAAGGCAATCAAGAGCAAGGCTGAAAGGTTGAACGCCGTACTTCCTTTGTGGGAGGCAGGAAACATATATATCCCCGAAAAAATAGAGGTAGATACAGGGGTATATCAGACTTGCACATGGGCGAACGAAGTCATTGAACAGTTTGCAGCTTTCCGACCAGAAAAGAAGGTACAGAAAGACGACCATGTTGACGCGGGAAGTTACGCTTTAAACTGGCTTTATTTTCAAACTGCGGATATGCCAGGTTTGGAACAACACTATAACTTTGACTTTGAACGACCCAGGGATGATTCTGGATACTTCGGAACGGTCACAAGTGATTATTTGAATTATGGAGGGTGAGATATGCAAAACAAGTTTATAGGACGCATTTTATGGGCAATAGGGAACGTGATTGACACCATGGGTTTTAGGATGGTGATGGCATTTAAATCAGGAATATTATGTGTTGCTGGACACAAAATAATGAAATTTGCAACCAAAATACAAATCGCTGGATGTAAGATGTGGTGGTTTAATAAATTTATGGCGGAGAGGCAGGGCTAACAACATGCTAATAACAACTATCATCACAGCACTTATCATAGTGCTTTTTTTATTGTGGATCCTTATCTGGACGAAAAAGACGAATGTTGAAGTGCAGGAAGTCTATGCGGTACTTGCAAGGCTTGCTGAAAACCTTAAAATATCTCAGCAGAACGAGAAGGAAGCACAGCAGAAACTATACGACTACATGGATTTTACCCGTAAAGAATCGCTGGACAGTTATCGTAGAGGCTTGCAGGATGGCTTACTAGCGGCTGAACAAAAACCTGCCTATGCTCCACAGAACCCGGTTAAAACAATGGCTGAACATGTGGAGGAGCAACAGGAGAACACAGAAGCAAAACAGGCTAATAAAGTCTTTGAGGATGGGTTCAACGCCATAATGAATTATACGGGCGATATCCCAAAGGAGGGATAACGTGCAGGAAATTCAGTAGGTTACAAGCCTATTGGATGGCTCTTTTTTATTGCCTTAAAGGACGGTGAGCAGATGGAAGAAACAAGAGCATGGAGCCGATACCAAAAAGGTATCGAGTATAAAAACAAAATAAACTTACTTCCGACGACCGACAAAAACGAGCGGTTTTATGCCGGTAGACAGTGGGAAGGTGTAAAAGCAAACGGCTTGCCAACGCCTGTATTGAACGTCACAAAGAGGATAATTGACTATAAGATATCGGCCATTATGTCGGATATGATATCTATGCAATTTTCCGCTGACGGTGTTGGCGATAAGGATGCGCAGGGACAGGCATACAGGCAAATTGCTCAGTTATTGTCAGAGTACAGCCGTACGCAGTGGGAGAATCTCAAAGTCGATTCCATGAACGAGGACGGACTTCTTGACGCTGCATTGTCCGGGGATATGATAAGTCACTGGTACTGGGATAACCGGGCCAATGATATGACGGGCGAATTGATTGACAATGCCAATCTTATGTTGGGCGATCCGAATACCCCGGAGATAAACGACGCTTACGGTCCTGTGCAGCCATATATCGAACTTGCTTTCCGCAGACAGGTATCAGACGTTCGCAGAGAGGCTGAGGAAAACGGCGTTAAGCAGGAAGATATGGACAAAATAACTGCCGACAGTGAAACGGAGAATCAACCCGGCGACAGGTCGAAGGTTGAACTGGAGGACGACGACGGGAAGTGCATTGTTCTCCTGGAGTACACAAAGGAATTGATTGACGGCGTATGGCACATCATGGCTGAGAAATCAACCCGCAGTGTCGTTATTCGCCCAAAATGGGATACAGGCCTACACCGTTACCCTGTAGCGTTAATGAACTGGTATAAGCGGAAAGGTTCAGCCCATGGCGAAGCGGATGCGACATCCATTATACCAAACCAGATCATGATTAATCAGCAAGCCGCCATGATCGCCTTATGGATAAAGCTGCATGGTTTCCCCAAAGTCCTGTACGACAAAACGCGTATGGGTGAATGGACGAATGACTTGTCAAAGGCTATCCCGGTAAATGGATCAAACGATATTGGCGGTGTGGGCAGTGCTGCTCAGTATATGCAACCTGCTCAGATATCCGCAGCGGTTATGGAGTTTATGAAGTGGTTCATCGACATCACAAAGGAAATGAATGGCGCGTCTGACGCAGCATTGGGACTTGCGAACCCGACTAATACAAGCGCGATCATTGTCCTTCAAAAAGCAACGGCGGTTCCGCTGAACTCTATCAAGAGGCGGTTTTACAAGTATGTTGAGGATATCGGGCTGATCTGGCTGGACTTCTGGACTTCAAAATATGCCGAATATCCGGCGCGAGACATTGAAATCACCGTTGATGGCGTGAAGCAGATTGTCCAATTGGATACCGCTTTACTGCAGCAAGTCAAACTGAAACTGAAAATTGATGTCGGCCCTTCTACTCAATGGAACGAAGCTACAGCGGTTCAGACGCTTGATAATCTCCTGACCCGTCAGGTAATAACCTTCATCGAATATCTGAAACGCTTGCCGAACGGTCTTATTCCTGACAAACAAGGTTTGATCGATGATAGAGAATCCGAAGAAGCACAGCGAATGGCGCAGGAAAAGGAATTCCTATACGAGATCATGGCCGGGAGAATGGATGAAATCATGCCAACTCTGCCGCCCGAGGCTCAGAATGAACTCAAAATGCTTCAAAGAAACGAGCCTGAGAAATATGAATCACAGGCAAAGGTAATGATACGGCAATCGTTTGCCAGACCATACGCCAATAACGTAGAAGGGGGTGGACAAAGTGGAGTGTCCGGAATGCAAAGCACCGCTGCAAGTGGCTAACAGCAACCTTGTGAGCGACGAAGGCAGTACAGATGTGTACAGTGAGTTGACTATGGTTTGTGTCAACTCGGCGGTAGACCCCGTAAAAAAGACACATGTATGTTCATTGTACTGCGGCCCTAATTTGAATAAGCCGCTAAAAATAGCGGCGACAGTAAGAAATAAGGTGAACTGACATGAAAATATTAATCGAGATACCCCATACAGGAATGTTCCCCTATCAATTCGTTCATTCCTTCCCGCTGATGATGGTTACAGCTATGCAGAAGGGTATAGGGATTGAATATGAGCTAAGAGGACATTCCCTTGTATATGACGCACGGGAACAGGCGGCAGAATACTTCCTTAAATCAGACTGTGACAGCCTATTATTCCTTGACAGTGATATGGTTCCACCTGCGGATATGCTTGTGAAGCTGATTGAACATAACAAGCCTATTGTATCAGCTTTAGCTTTCCGCAGAGTGCCGAACTATGAACCTTGCATATTTAAGTACGTTGAAGAAGGAAATTCACAGATTTACCATAACTACCCGAATGGTTTGATTGAAGTTGCAGGGGTGGGGATGGCGTGTACTTTGATAAAACGAGAGGCATTTGAAAAAGTGCCTAGACAGTGGTTTACGCCCAACAAACTAGGTGAGGACTTGGCTTTTTGCAAGAGGGCGACAGAGGCGGGAATACCAATATTCTGCGATACAACCTTGATATGTGGACATGTTGGCAGTTATGAAGTGGGGGAGGCACATTACAAAAGCATGATGGATGGAAATACAAAGGAGTGGTGGGAAAAAGAACATTCATATAATTGGGTGCATACAGGAATAAACGGCATCGAGCAGACAAAGTATTTTGCTGATGTACTGCTGAATAACCTCGATGTCAAGCTATATGGTGATGTTCTGGACTATGGCTGTGCAATGGGGCAAATGACGAAAGAACTGTCAAAACGTGCCAATGCAGAGGGCTACGACTATTCACGAACGGCAATAGAACAGGCAAGAGAGTTACATTCTGGAATATATTTTACGAGTGACCTTCCGCAGAGACAGTATGACATTGTAATTTCCTCAAACGTTCTGGAACACTACGAAGATCCGGTTACGGAAATGCGGAATCAGCTCAGGCTGGCGAAGGATTATTTGATTGCCATGACACCATATAAGGACGGGCCGAACGAAACCCATCCATCTCGAATCGATGAAAACTCCTTCCCGGCTGAAATTGACGGGTTTATAAGGCAATCAGTGAAAGTGGTAGAAACCACTAACCCGAATTTGTGTTACTGTTCACAGATCATATTTGTTTATAGGAGGGCGAAATGAAAATATTTTTTGACACCGAATTTACAGGACTTCACAAAAACACGACATTAATAAGTATAGGACTGATTTCAGAAGATGGTAAAACATTCTACGGAGAACTGAAAGACTACGACAAAGTACAGGTTGACGATTGGATAAAAGAGCATGTTATAGCAAATACAAGCTATTTAAAAGAATCTGGGAATATGGATATAGCGTCAAAGAGTTACAGCAATTTATATATGCCATTTTCAAGCAAGACAGAACTTGCAGAGGACTTAAAGGAATGGCTTGCACAGTTTGAAAATGTTGAAATGTGGTCGGATTGCCTTGCCTATGATTGGGTACTATTCAATGATATTTTCGGAACTGCGTTTGATATTCCCCAAAATGTCTACTATATCCCGTTTGACATTTGTACTTTGTTCAAGCTCAAAGGCATTGACCCTGACATAAGCCGCGAAGAATTTGCAAACATGGCATGTGACGAAAAACATAACGCTTTGCACGATGCGAAAGTTATAAAAGCTTGTTATGAAAAATTGGAGGGCTTATGAGAGTGCTACTGGGCGCACCGGTGCGCCAAAGTGAAGGAGTGTTCCGAGAATATCTCAAAAGCCTCGATAACCTTGAAAAACCTTGTCAAATTGACAGGTTTTTTTATTTGCACAATTCCCCGGAACTGGCAAAGCATTTGAAGCCGGAAGAATATCTGCTTGTGAACAGTGAGGATGATTACTCAAAGGATGAAACAACCCATCACTGGAAGGACATTAACCTACAGATAGTGACTTACCTCAAAAATGAACTGTTAAAGCGAACAGTAGAGGGCGGTTACGACTATTTTATGTTGGTTGACAGCGACCTTATGCTTCATCCCAAAACGCTTGTATCACTTCTAGCAGCAGACAAGCCTATTGTAGCGGAATGCTTCTGGACACGCTGGCAACCCGATAGAGAGCCCTTACCCAATGCGTGGGATTTCGACCAAGCCACTTCATTTGAGGGGAGTTATGACCTATGGAAGAAGCCCGGAGTATATCGGGTAGGTGGCACAGGGGCTTGCATTCTAATCCATCGAAGCGTGATTGAAGCAGGAGTAAACTACAATATGCTTTACAATCTTTCTCTATGGGGAGAGGACAGGGGATTCTGCATACGTTCCGTGGCGCACGGCTTTGATATATACCTTGATACACATTGTCCGGCAGTACATTTGTACAGGGAATCAGAATACCAAAAATACGTTGAAAACGGCGGCTATGAAGCCGCTTTTTCTATATAAAAATATTCGCCAACCATAGCGAAAGGAGAGAAGTGAAATGAAGTTTTTCAATATGTTCGGACAACCATATCTGGACGGTGATGATGGAGCAAATTTAGGCGGTGGAGGTACACCAACCGATACAGCCGGACAACAGACTGAACCCGGAGCAACCAATACCACAGGTAGCGAAGGAGCACAGCAGGCGGCAACAGAACAGCCGAAATTCAAGGTTAAGTTTAACCATGAAGAAAAGGAGTTGACCTATGACGAGGCTGTCCAGTACGCACAGAAGGGGCTTAACTATGATCGGATTTATCCGGAATATGAGAAGCTCCGCAACAATCCGCACTTGTCCTATCTCGAACAGAAGGCTCAGAAGCTGGGAATCACCGTTGAACAGCTTATTGAGAATGACCGGAAGTACGAGGAACAGGAAGCGCTGAACCAGCTTGTTCAGCAGAATATCCCGCCGGAGTATGCGAAGGAAATGCTTGAAAACAGGAAATTCAGAGAGAGCTATCAATCACAACAGCAGCAGGCCCAGGCTCAACAGGCCAAGCAGAAAATGTTTGGCGAATTCCTGGAAGCCTATCCTGACGTGAAGAACGAAGACATCCCGCCGGAAGTGTGGCAAGCAGTTAAAAGGGGTGAATCCTTGCTCAATGCGTACATTCGGTACGAGAATAAGCAGTTCCGAGAGAAGTTGGCCGGATTTGAACAGCAGCAGCAGACACAAGCCGCGAACGATAAGAATGCGGCAGCGTCGGCGGGTTCAGCTAAGACACAGGGCAAAACGGGAGGATTTATTTCCCGTGAACAGTTTGATACAAACAAATCAAATCAGAAGTGGGTCATGGACAATCTTGACCTAATCGAGCAATCAAGAAAGCACTGGAAATAGTGCTTTCTTATTTTGAAAGGAGTGACATAAACTATGTATGAATTTATTCCCGAAATAGTCCACGCTAAGTTGCTGAAAGAGCGTGAGAAGGCTGCTATTGCGGTAAAGCACTGCAACAGAGAGTATGAGGGCGATATTAAGGCACAGGGCGACAAGGTAAAGATTTTAACCCCTGGTGAAGTTGAACTGTTCGACTACACACGCAACACCGACATGAGCGACCCCCAGGTACTTGACGGTGCAGCCCAGCATCTTGAAATCACCGAAAGCAAGGCATTCCAGTATTACCTTGATGATGTCGACAAAAAGCAGATGGAACTCAACAAGGAATTTGAATCGGCTCACCAAAAGAGCGCGGCATACAAGCTGTCTGACTATGCTGACAGTTTTATCTTTAAGATGTACGACAAAGGGCAGGCAGTAGATACGACATTCGGAGCGTCTTTCACGAGCGCAGACGTATTGACCTTACTTGCTGCAGCCGACAAAGCCATGAGGCTTGCAAATGTGCCGGAGGGCGAAACCAAGTATTTGGAAATTTCGCCGGACGTTCACGCAAAGTTTGTCCTTGCAAAGATAATCAAGGACACCGACAATAGCAACGTGCTTGAAACAGGGCTTGTTAAAAAGCTATGGGGGTTGGATATTTACGTTTCCAATAACGTACAGAACACGGGCACCACAGTCGGTTCAACATCTTATTGCCTTGTCAGGACAAAAAAGGCAATAGCATACGCAGAACAGATCAATCAGAGCGAATCAATCAGGCATCCGAAGCGTTTCGGCGACATCCACAGGGGACTGTTCCTTTGTGGCGGTAAAGTCGTTGTGCCTAAAGAAATGATTTGCTTTGCAGTAAAGACCGCTGCTGAAGCCAGTGGAAACTAAGAAAGGGGTGATATAAATGGCTATAACTGCATCTGAAATGACAAGAAATGCTGCCGTCGCGTTGACCTTGAATGACGCGACAGCTTCACAAGCCGTAGGATACGACTATCCCGACAGCAGGATTGCTTTAGTCGTACACAACGACAACACAAATGACGGAACTAAAACCGCCACCGTGACAATCTCCAAAGGCACATACCTTGGGAATGTGGTAGGTGATTTAAAGGTCGATGTCGGTGACGCTGAAAAGGTTGTAATCGGGCCTCTTGAATCCGTGAGGTTCAAGAACACGGCGAGCGAAATAACCGTGGGCGTTGCTGTAACAGGCAGCGGCACAGTGTCGAGCGTAAAAATCGGCGTAATCAAATTACCGTAAGGGGGCTTATGCCCCCTTTTTGGGAGGGATATTATGAAATTCCAGTACAGGCCTAATACATGCGTAATCGACTATGAAAAATTAGTCAAGATATGCATGTTTGACGAAAACGGTTTTTATGAAACCGATAACCCCAAGAAAATAGAATGGCTCAGAAAACACGCCAAGGGGGTAAAAGTTGTTGAAGAAAGCGAAGAAAAGGAACCTAAAAACCTTCCAGCAGATGGATTTTATAACTGTAAGAAGTGTGATTTTAAGACCGACAATAATGGTACTCTAATGGCGCATTACCGCAAAGAACACCCTAAAAAGTAGGTGAATTTCATGTATACAGGCAAAAAGATATTTGACCGGGCAATCTCGATCATAGACGAATTGTCCGACACAGGAACAGTGTCTGACAGTCAAGTTAAGGAGTACAAAAACCGCGCTACGTATCTTCTGGATATGTTTCAGAAGGAAGTCGCTAAGTCGGGCGATCTCTTTAAGACTTTTGAAGTGTCCTGCATCCGCAAGAAGAACCTTTTGGGCGATCTGAACCAATACGGGATAATCAAGGAAAATAACGGGATAACTGAGGAATTCTCAGCCATTGGCGCGCACTGCTTCTATTTTGAAACAGACGGAGATTGCATAGTAACTTTCACAGAAAACGGCTCTCCAATAAGCGGCAAATACATTTTTAACGGCGGGGCTGAAACCGATTTTGTCGGCACAATCAATATCACGGTTCCTGACGGAACAACTTCATTTTTGCCAATAAGAGGCATTCTGAACGCTTCCGGCGGCAACGTAACCATGACAATATCCGGACAGTATTACTTTAAGCATAACAACCGGGCCCTGTGCGATAAGAAGTACAAATCAGCTTTATATGTGCCGGACTTCAAACCGTGGTACAAGATTGAAATGCCGGACGACTTCAAGAGCAGAAAGCAGATTGTGAACGAATTTTCACCGTGGCAGTACGAAGAAGGCGGCAACCATCGGTGGGAAGGTAACAACGAATTGTATGTCCTTTTCTCTTACGAAGGAATCATTCGCATAAAGTATATCCCTATTCCGGCAGAGATAACCTCACTCGATCAAGAACTGGAAATAGACGATATCACGGCACAGGCTGGTGCCTACTACCTGGCTGAACATTTTGCAATGGCAGACCAGAATGATGGGCTTGTTTCGCTGTGCAAGTCAAAATATAAGGAGTTAAAGGCCGAAAGCATGATAAAAACGCCTTTAACGCCAACAGAAATTATAGATGTATACGGATTGTAGGTGATGAACTATGTCGGAGGCAAAGCCCTTCACAATTGATCGCTTTTTGGGCGTGAACAAGTCCGAAACTGAAACCCTGCTGCAATTGGGCGAAGCGTCGGAAATGAGCAATTTTTTAATCACGGACGACGAGAAGCTACAGAAGCAATTCGGCTACATCCACCAAAACGAAGCAACAGGACAGAAAATAAATGGCGCGTGGTCTGGTTCACTCAATGGGGTGAACCATATTTTATATGCGCGTGGTGGGAAGGTTTACAAATTAGACGGTACGGAGATTGGAACGATTGTTGATTCCTATCCGACCACTTTTTTTGTGACCAATAACATCGTATATATCCTCGATGGCACAGAAATGTACCAGTGGGATGGCGTGACCTTCTCCGTAGTGGCAGGCTACGTTCCAACTGTATACACTGCCGCCCCTCCAACCGGTGGGGGAACGATGCTGGAAGGGATAAACTACCTCACGGGCAAAAAAGCTATGAAGTTCAGCGGAAATAACACAGCTACATTGTATCAACTGAATGAAACAAACATAGATTCCGTGGATAGCGTATATGTCGGTGGCGCACTAAAAACAGTCAGCACGGACTATACCGTCAACCTGATAGCAGGGACTATATCGTTTGTTTCAGCGCCTCCAACCGGGGTTAACAATGTCATGGTTACGTGGACTAAGGTTGTCGCCGGTGATAGACAGCGCATCACGAATTGCAGATATTACGGTGGTTCATATTACGCCAGATTCTGGCTATTTGGCAACCCGCTTCACCGCAACACCAGGTATGTATCTGGTGTGACAATGTCAGGAGTTTCCGACCCTACATATTGGCCGAAATTTTCTGATTCGGATGTCGGAGAATACGCTATTACCGATATTAAAACGCAGTACAGTAAACAACTTATCTGGACGACCGGCGATTCCTCCGGCGCGTCTGCATGGTACAGTGACAGCGAAACATACACAGACCCCGTAACGGGCATTGTTATTACCCTGTTCCCTGTGTATCCTATAAACGCCAAAGTGGGAAATGTGGCTCCGGGACAGGTGCAGATTATTACGAATAACCCGTTCACGATCTGGAAAGGTATTTATAAGTGGGTATCAACCTATGTCATGGACGAGAAAAATGCTGAATGGATGTCAAAGAGGATTCAAAGGGACTTGGATAAACTTGACTTGACCAAGGCCATTACATGGGATTGGGATGATAAGGGGCTATATTTTATCGCAATAGGCAAAAGGATATGGGTTTACAATTACCGCGTAAATACCCGTGCAGAAGACCCGGGAGCATGGTACATTCTCGACCTGCCGCATGAACCAACATGTTTCATTACAGCAGAAAAGGAACTATATTTCGGCACGACAACAGGGCAGATAATGAAGTTCGATGAAACCGCAAAGACGTACGACGGCGAAACCATTAAAGCAGTTTGGAAGATGGGATTTTACAATTTCGGTGTAGACTGGATAAGAAAATTTATTCAGAGAATGTATGTGACGATTTTACCAAGAATCAAGACGCACATCAATCTTACTTACGATACCGACAAAGGCAGCTTGCAAGAGCCTGTTACAGCCGCGTACGCACTCAATACATTTGACCACATGAATTTCAACCATTTTTCTTTCAAAACAAACTATAGCCCTCAGCCGTTTAAATTCAAGATAAGGGCGAAGAAAATAGACTACTTCAAGTTAATTATATCAAACGAAGGTATCGACACAGCAACGGTGCTTTCTATTACCCTCCCCGTCCGATCAGGCGGAGAGGTTAAGAACAGGAGTTGATTTTATGCTTACGCGCTATGTTAACACGACAGAAATAATCAGGGCACTGGACGACGAGCCAAACGATGTCGGCGGGTTGAACGCCGACCAGCTTAAAGCGAAGTTTGACTTGTTCGCAGATGAATTTGTGGAATATTTTAACAATGAGCATCTGCCTGAGGTTGAAGCAAATACAAGTGCATGGGGGGCGTTATAATGGATAAAAGATTATGCAAAGGCACATTAGCGGATTCTAATGGTACGTTGTACACTTCTCCTACCGCAGAAGGAGGTTATACCATCATTAAGGCTGTTACACTGTGCAATAAGACGGCGGCAGCACAAAAGGCTACAATTAAATTTGCCGGGACTGAGGTTATTTCCGAACATACGGTTGCTGCCAATGATACAGTAACTATCCCGTTCATCGACCAAATCATTTTGACAACCGAACTCATAGAAGGCCTGTGTGATGCTGCCGATGCGATAAACTACTATATCAGTGGCAAGGAGCTGAGCTAATGAAACTCTACTCTATCGATGATTTTCGGATAGACAACTTCCGCTTGGACAGGTACAGGCTTGATAATTACAGCATTGATGGGGCAAGCGGGGGCGGAACTATCATCGACCACTCCACCCCCGTAACAGTAGTAAACGCCAATTACGATACATCGGGTAACGGTGGAAGAAAGCTTGTAAGACTTAGCAATGGGTGGTTGGTGTGCGCTGTAATTTCAAATGGAGACACAATTAGGCTATATAAGAGTGTGGATAATGGAACAACGTGGGGTGCGTTAGGCTATAGATCAATAAATGCAGGTGTTCAAGTGGCCATTACTTCTTATGGGACAATGTTGCATATTATGTATAATTGGGCTTCTGGTACGATTACAAACGTCGATACATTTGATGCATTAAATGCAAACGGCGGGACTTGGAATACATTCGCTGGATGGGTATCTAAAAATATAGACTCATCGCAATCATCGATTGGCACCGGAATATCCATTGCGGTAGACTCCTCCGGCAACCTCTACGCTGCATGGGCAAGCAAAAACGCCACATATCCCAACAGCTCCAATATCCGATATAGTAAATCTACAGACGGCGGGGCAACATGGGCGACACCGACGCAGATAACAACAATAAACAACTCCAATAGCAATTACCATGCTCCATGTATCGTGCTCGCAGGAACAACGCCCATTATTTTTACACAATATATTGACTATACAACCTACACTATTAAGGCATACGTTTTTACCTCTTCATGGACAGAAAAAAATGTATATCAAGCGGCCAACTATATTCAAGCTGACCCATGCGCAGTAGTGGATGGAAACGGTCATATACATGTGGTTTGGACAGGACGGGACAGCACAGATGCAGACTATCTTAATATCCGTTACAGCAAAAGCACAGACGGTGGAGCCACATGGTCTTCACCAATCAAATTAACAAACGGTAATCTATACCGCCAGACTAGGCCAAGCATAACTTGCGATAAAAGCAATAGAATCTATGTTGTTTGGGCTGGAGATACACCAGATACACCAGGGAATAACTTTGCTTTAAGGCAGATTGTCTATGACGGCACATGGGGGAGCATAACAGATGTTGTAGAGGGTGCTGCGAGCAATAATGATGTGTCGACGTGCGAAAATTATAAAGACTTTACCCAACCCTTAACCATATGGGCCGTAGTTGGTTCAAGCGTTAAATTCAGAGGTGTATGGAGAGAGGCTTGATTAAATATTGCCAAATGGTGTATAATAATGGCAGGAGGCGAATATATATGAAAGTTAAGCAAAATATTATATCCTTCCTGCTTGGCATAGCTGTTGCCTTTACGCTTGGCGCAACTTCCGTGTTTGAGTTTACATTATCCTCCGACACGCTCTATGTAGACGGTGTAAGGGTGGATAAGACCATCTACAAATACGAGGGCAGCAATCATCTGCCCGTGCGTGCTACGGCAGAGGCGATGGGTGCAGAAGTGGAGTATGTGCCAGGGAGGATAGACATTACAAGCAAGCTGACTGACATAGAAGCGGTGGCGGCTAAATGCAAAGATTCCTGCGTGATGGTGTATGTCTATAAGGGCAATACGCCAATAGGTAGCGGATCAGGGTTTGCTTATAACGGATATATCATAACCGCCAAACATATAACCGACGCAGGAAACCGGTATTTGATATATCCCGACAACAGCAAATATAATACAGTCGCATCAGTCGTAGACATAAAAACAGATTTAGATATTTCTGTGCTTACAACCGATATTGACTTGCCGTCTGTTACATTAGGCGATTCGGATAAGTTGAAGGAAGGGCAGAAGGTTATTGCCATAACAAGCCCTGCGAGTGTAAAAAATGCTGTGGATGAAGGGATTTACTACGGAACGACATTAACTAACGGGCGTGACCATATCGGAATATCAGACAGCAACATGGACGCGGGTTCATCAGGTGGCGCGGTGTTTGACACTGATGGTAGCTTGATAGGTGTTGTGGTTAGGGGAGTAAAAGGTAACGGGGCTGCAATACCAGTAAATGACATCAAGCCGATACTTGAACAGTTAAAATAAAAATTCAAAAACGGCAAAGCACTCTGAAAACAGGGTGCTTTTTTTATGCGCTCCTTTGAGGGCGCTTTTATTATGCTCAAAAAGGAGAGTGATACGATGGCAACTATAAAAATGTACGATGCTAAAGGAAATTTGGTGGACGTAGACAGAAACCGGCAAGACGAATTATTGGGACAAGGGTATAGTTTTAAAAAACCTGCAAGCACATCAACCGCGCCGACATCAACGCCAACCAGCACAGAAACAAAGGCATTGTGGGAGCAAAATCCTAACACGGGAAATTATTACGAAATGGACGTTTCGACCGGAAAGGCATTGGGCGGTGAGTATGATTCTCCATGGGGTAATCCTGTAATGCCCGACCCAAACGCTAATTGGATGGCAGAATTCAAGGCGTATCAGGATGATCTCAACGCCGCTCGTCGTCAAAGCCGTATTGCAGGGCTTGATAAGGCATACCAAAGTTCATTGAGCGGCCTTGATGCCGAAAAGGCTACAATTGACCCGTACTACTACGACAAGCGAAACGAAGCCGCCGGACGCTCCGATGTGTCGGCAATGAACTTTGCGCAGTACATGGCGGGTAGGGGAATATCCGGAAACGCGGGAGCAATGCCGGAGATTTACAGGCAGGCAGGGCTGAATCAGCAAATCGGCAATCTTGACCGACAGCAGACCGCGGACCATGCCGATATTGCACGAAGAAAATCAGGCTTGCAGAGTGCATATGAATCCGATGTAGCCGCCGCAAATGCCGATATTGACGCGCAGAGCATGGAAGCATTAATGAGACAGTTTGAACTTGAAAGGGCGCAGAGAATTGCCGATAACGCCGCTATGGGGCTGACATCTACGGGACAGCAGACACTGGCCGGACAGACATATGCTGACCAGAAGCAGAGGCAGCTTGAAGATGCTTACCGCGCCAACATCGGACAATACTATGAGAATTTCCAAGCGCAGATTGACAAGGTAGCGAACGACGGCGATCCGTCCAACGATTGGCAGCTTGACTACCTGAGAAACGCACGGCAACAGAAGATTCAGACACAGGCCGAACAGGCAGCAGCAGCAGCGGCGGCGGCAAGCGAAGCAGAACAGCAGGCGTGGAAAAACGCCTTTGAACTGTTTAAAGCTAATGGCAAGATAACTTCCCCCGAAATGGCTCAGATATTGGGATTGCCTATGAATGCAACCGTGGCTGATATTGACATTGCCCGGATGAATGCGGCTACAAGTAGGATAAATGCGAATAAGGCTAAGGCAGAGGCAGAGAAACCCGCAGAAGGTACAATAGCCAGCACGTTCGGCACAAGCAGCGTGTACAATGATGCCAAGGCAATGCTTGACAATGGCGCTGACAAAAATAGTGTAATCGATGCTGTGATGAAGTCTGGCATGTTGGAGGGCGACATTGCCGCCACACTGTCAAGACTAGGTTTCACGGATGCTGACATTGACGCGTATGAGGCTGCAAACAGACCTGCGTATTTCGGAGAATTCCAGCAACTGCAAAGGTAGGTGATAGTATGGTAAGCCTCGACAGGATAAAAAAGTTACAGGCTAATCAAAAGGTTGTACAGCAATATGAGGATATGAAAACGGGAGCTGCGAAAGTGGCTCCTATTGCTTCTACTATTGCGCCGAAGCCTGATACAAACCTCTTGCAGCTTTCACAAGGCGCACAAAAGGCAATGTTTAACGCTCCTGTAAAATCTGATATTGGCACAATAAAAGGGGTATTTAATACCCTTGGCAAATCTTTTGAAGCCCTTAAATCTGGCGCAAAACCTTCCCGCGAAGGGATGCTGAATGTCATAAAACAGCAAAAAGATATGCCAAAGGAACAGGCGCTTCAAAGACAGCAGGAGTTTGCTTCATCCCCTGCCGGTGCTTTTGGGTATGGAATGTCAGATGCTACATTGGGTTCACTTAATAGAGCGTTTATGGGTGATGCTTGGGGCAATCTAGTGAAAACAGGGGAGCAGGAGCAACCCGGATATTCTACGGCGGGTAAGATAGCAGGAAACGTTTTTATGTATAGCACAGTAGGTAAAGCTGTAGAGGGCATGGGTGCCTTACAGGGCATTAAAAACCCATTTCTGCGTAATCTTGTAGGGCAGCAATTGGCTGACACAGCCATTCAGACGCCGGGCGTTATTATGAAGGGAATAAGTGACAAAAAGTCCGCCGGTGAAATTGCGAAAGACGTGGGAATTCAGCAAGGGCAAGACTTAGCGGGGAACCTTATAATGGGCGGGATAGAAGCGGCAATAAAGGCTATATCGAAGAAGCTGAAAGCAGGAAAGGCATTGACACAGACGGATGTTGAAACCGTGCAAAGCGCAACAAAACAAGCGGGCGGCAATGCGGCTGAAAGTATTGATTCACAGATTAAGAAACTGGACGATTATTTCCAACAGAAGCGAACCAAACCATTGGGTGGCGCTCCAAAAGCTGAACCGGATTTTGCTCCAATAGGTGGGAAATCAGCTACAGCAGACACGCCACAAGGCAGGATATACGGCGATACACCGAAGGGTGATATTCCGGAAGGGATGAGGGAACGCGGATTCAGCCGTAATGTCCGAACGGACACGGCAATGCCGGATGATATACGTATGAGCTTTGACGAGGATCCATTATTTTATAAGCAGGTCAGTCAGAAAGAAACGCTCGGTAAAGCACAGGAAATTTTTAGCAAAGGCGAAGAATCAGCTACAACAGAGTTTTATCGCCTTGTTAATGATAAAAGCCATCACGCCGAAGCGATACCGCTTTCAAGACTACTCGCAAATCAAGCCCTTGAAAATGGGAATATAGCTAAGGCAAGAGAAGTTTTATCGGCGGCGGCAGATAAACTGACAGAGGCGGGCAGAACAGGGGCAGCCGCCAATATACTCCGCGAAGCTGACCCGGAAACCTTCCTCATGACAATGGATAAACAAATCCGCAAACTGAACGAACAGGGATTGAAACAGTACGGCAAGAAGTGGGCGAATGTTGACCTGTTACCTGATGAAATTACAGCCATACAGGGCATTCAGCGAGGCAATCAACAGGCCTATGAAGAAGTTTGGGAGCAGATAGGCAGCAGGATAGCCAAACAGTTACCTTCTACCGGAATGGAGAAATTCGACGCATGGCGGCGCATGGCAATGTTGCTGAACCCGAAAACGCATATCCGAAATACTGTAGGCAACGTCATTATGTCAGGCATGCGGAAAACGTCTGATACGCTCGGTGCAGGGCTTGAAAAGCTATTCGGCGTGAAGGAACGTACAAAATCATTCGGATGGAGTTTAAACAAGAAGGTTGCTTCAAAGGTTGACGAAACCTGGGATATTGTTAAGAAAGACATCTTGGGTGAAAGCCGGTGGGAAATCGACAATCTGAAATCGCTCGGCATGGAGAAGGACATATTCAAAAATAAGACGTTGCAGGGCATAAATGAATTCAGTTTAAAAGCGCTGAATGCAGAGGATAACATATTCACCAAACGAGCCTTTAAGGACGCGCTAGGCCAGTTCATGCAAGCTAACAAGCTTGACGAGGCAACAGACGCTGCAATAGCTTATGCGAAGCGTAGGGCGTTAGAGGCGACGTTTAAACAGGCTAATATGCTGTCAGACTTTATCAACAAAGCAAAGCGAACTCCGGGCATAGGCAGATTGGTTGAAGGTGCTATCCCGTTCAGCAAGACCCCTGCAAACATAGCAGCAAGGGCGGTTGAATATTCACCTGTCGGACTGACGAAGCTATTATTCAGCAAAGGTAAGGCCCCGGCAGAAGTGATTGAAACGCTGTCAAAGGGATTGACGGGTAGCACAATAACCGCATTGGGGTATTACCTTGGCGTATCTGGTTGGGCGAAGGTTGAACGAAACAGGAGCGCAAAAGCGGAAGGGCTTATGCAGGAAATGGGCGATCAGCCAAACTCCATTACAACGGCATTAGGTAGCTATACTTTTGATTGGGCTCAGCCGTTTGCTGTACCGCTTGCTATGGGTATAGCTGCAGCAGAAGCATTAAAGAACCGTAAAGATGGCGACACGATAATTCAGGCTGTATGGGATGGCGTTATGGCAGGTGGCGATACGATATTCAACATGACCATGTTGCAGAACATCAAACAGATATTCAGCGGTGGCAGCATAAGCGAAAACATTGCACAAATCCCTGTGTCATATCTGGAACAGGCTATACCGTCATTATTCGGGCAAGTGGCAAAAACCATTGACGATACGAAGCGTAGCACATACGACCCGAACAAGTTGAAGCAGGAATGGAACAGGGTAAAGTCGAGAGTGCCAGGACTGTCACAGACGCTTGAGCCGTCACTCGACATATGGGGTCAGGAACAAAGTCAAGGCGGGTGGATTCAGCAGTTTATTAATCCCGGATACGCAAAAAAGAAATCTGACGATCCGGTTACAAATGAAGTTGCAAGGTTATATTCAAGTAATAAAGACAACGATATGCTGCCAAAAGTAGCGCCTAAATCGTTTTCGGATAAAAGCATAGAGTATCAACTTACCCCGCGGCAATTGACAGAATTTCAGCGCAAAATGGGGCAGGAGAACCACGCTGAGATAGGGCGGCTGATAAGTTCTGCAGAGTATAAAAGCATGACGGATGAACAACGGATGAAGCGTGTCAAGAAGATCGTCAACGACAACTATGAGGATGCAAAGGACGACATTATCAAAGCGAGTGCGCTGAAGGGTAAATAAATCCAAAGAGCCGGAAGGTGCGTAAACACCAACCGGCTTTTTCCAACCTGCCTCTCGACTACGGGAGCCAGTAAAGGCAGGTGACATAATTCTAACATTAACGAACGGGAGGTGCAAGATGGAGAATGTATCAAAAGAAACGTGTGCGGCGGTACATAAAGGAGTAGATGATAATATGAACAGAACAGAGCAACGATTAAACAGCCATTCTGACCGATTGGACAGCGTGGAAGATGCAGTATTGAAACTAACAGTATTAGTTGAATCACTCGGCAAAAAGTCTATATTTGATAAAATACTGACGATATCAGTGTTTATCATTGCCGTTGTATTATTGGCGGTAATTTTAGGTCCTGAGTACGTCGGAAAGGTGATTGGAGGTATGTAGGTATGAACAGTAAAGAATTTATTGCAAAGCTACAGGACATCGTTGACAACCATAAAACCGTGTACATGCTCGGTTGTTTCGGCGCGCCGGTAAGCGAAAGTCTTATCGCCGGTAAAGCAAAACAACTACCGTCATGGTACACGTCCAAAAAGCAAGCAGAACTGCGTAAATTGATAGGCAAGGGTTATTTTGCGTTCGACTGCGTAAACGTCATTAAGGGGCTTCTGTGGGGTTGGAACGGGGACAAAAACGCTACATATGGCGGTGCGAAATATGTAAGCAATGGAGTGCCTGACACAAACGCAGATGGAATGATATCCAGGTGCAAGGATGTATCAACCGACTTCCGGGACATTCGGGCTGGCGAGGCTGTCTGGATTAAGGGTCACATTGGCATATACATTGGCGACGGTAAGGTTATCGAGTGTACGCCGTCGTGGGATAACAAAGTACAGGTTACTGCTTGCTTGAATATCGGCAATATCAAGGGCATGAATGGTCGACAGTGGGTAAAACATGGCAAATTGCCCTATATCGACTATGAGGGCGTGAGCGTAAAGGAATTTCAGAAAGCATTTGGGCTTGAAGCTGACGGCATAGTGGGTCCAATAACTACAGCTAAGATGAAGGAAGTTTTGGAACTGATAAGAAAGTATGTGAAAGGGTAAGGTGATATTATGAAAGAGAAATTTGCAAAACTGCTTGAAGTGAAATCGCTTATAACATTCGGCATTACTGGCACTGTGATATATCTTGCGGTAAAGGGCACCATCGAACCAAAGGACGTCATGCTACTTGCTGGCATGGTGTTTACATACTTCTTCAATCGCAAAAGTACGACAACCTCATAATCCTCCTATATAAAGCCCTTCTGCCTTAACCGGTGGGAGGGCTTATTTTTTTTATGGTAAATTATACCCATTTAATCCAGGACTGTTTTTATGATATTATGTAAATCAATGGAACTAATGATAAAAAATTTCGTCAAATCTATTGTAATTTTTCATGGGACAGTCTATAATTAAAGAACAGATGTTCGACAAATTTAATTAAGCGGAGGAATCGACATGAACGACATTTTAGGTAGTGCGGCGTTCCAAGAATTCCTACAAAAGAGAGCAACCACTTACGCCAAACAAAAATTATTAGAGAGTGGCATTGATTTCAAAAACATTCCCAAAGAAAACATTATAATGACAAGCGAAGAATATGGTGATAAAATGTCAGAAGAAAATTATGCAGCTGTGTTAAGTGCAATTGACGAAATTTATGAGCAGGGCAAAAAGCTATAAATTCGTATGAAACTTTAAATATAACTAACATACAACTAACAATATATACCGCAAAGCCCTTAAAGTCAATAAACCACAGTTCTCAAAGAGATAATCAGGTGCTGTTTAGTAAGAGACACAATATTGAACAATTTGAAGGGATGTTTTTCGTAAAAACGGGAAGCATCTCTTTTTTCTTTATAGTACGAGAGTTACTGGGCTATTGCGGTTTATTTTACTTTTCAATTGGACAATGAAAAAAAAATCCGAAAAATATAATAAATTATGAGAAAATGTATTGAAAAATATTTTTACATACTGTATAATATCACTATTGGCAAATTTAACTTGTTACTGTTACTAAGTTGATCATTGTAAAACGAAAAGTTTAGTATGTAACAAACATATAACTACTATATTTTTATATTCGGAGGATAAAAATATGCATGCACTTAATGTTGGAGTCATAGGTTTGGGTGTAATGGGAAGCAGTCATGCCAGGGTATATGATAAGATTCCTTTTGTGAATCTCAAGAGTGTTTGTGATGCGAATATTGAAAAACTTAATCAATTAGCCACCGAATTTAATACCAGGGGATTTACAGATTATCTAGCTATGCTTGACGACCCCGACCTTGATGCCGTTAGTATTTGTCTGCCTGACAACATGCATGTTGAAGCAATCAAAGCTGCTATTTCAAAGAAAAAGCACATTTTGGTAGAGAAACCATTAGTCAACACAGTAGAAGATGCTATAAAGATTTACGATGCATTAAAAGACTATGACAGAGTATTTACAGTAGGATATAATCTCAGGTTTGATCCGCGATATTCACTTACCAAACAAAACATTTCAGAAGGAAAAATGGGGGATATTATTAGTGTCTATTGCAGACGGAATAGTCCCATCACAGGCCCTCTTCGCTTTGTTGGCTTCACCGACTTAAGACAGCATGTGATGGTTCATGATATCAATGTGGTCAATTGGTTTATGCCATCAAAACCCGTAAAGGTATTTGCAAAAAGCAGGAGTGTTTTACTAAAGCAGTACGATATGACTGATACCATATTTGCAATTGTTACTTATGAGGATGGCGCACTTGCCTGCTTTGAGGCTTGCTGGGTTCTTAATAAAATATCTCCATCTGTAGTTGATGATAAGTTAGAGGTTATTGGTACAAAGGGAACAATTTATACTGATTCCTGCGATTGCGGGTTCAGGATTATTTCTGACGAAGGAGTGAAATATCCTGACAGCAGGTACCGTCCTGTAATAAATGGATTATACGGAGGGTCGCTTTATGAGGAGCTCACTTCATTCATCAACTGTATTATTAAGAATGCTTCACCTGTTGTTTCGGTAGAAGAGTGTGTGTTGGATTTAAGAGTAGTTGAAGCTATTGAGCGTTCGATAAAAGAAGAGTGTGAAGTATTAGTTTAAGAATTAGATTGATAAAGATTTCATTGCCAAGATTAGGGTAGCTAACTTTTCAATTTACAATGGTGTTTGGAGGATGAAATATGGATAAGAGTAGGATACTTGAATTGAAAAAACTATATGAAGACGAACTTTTTACAAACGTAGTTCCGTTCTGGACGAAATTTGCTCCTGATTGGGAATGCGGAGGGCTTTTTAACTATGTTGACAGGGATGGTTCTCTGCTTTCAACTGACAAAAGCGGGTGGTTCCAAGGTCGTGGAACATGGTGTTTTGCAAGGCTCTATAACGATTTTGGACGGAAGGAAGAATGGTTGGATATTGCACGTCTGGGATATGAGTTTATAGTGAAACGATGTTTTGATAATGATGGGCGTATGTTTTTCGAAATGACACGCGACGGAAAGCCGCTTCGCAAGAGGCGCTACTGGTTTGCAGAGGCCTTTGCGGTTATGGCTATGGCGGAATACTACAGGGCATCGGGTGATAAAGATGCACTAAATAGGGCTAAAGAGTTGTATAGTAAAATATTAGGGTACTATGATCATTCTAATCCTGACCTTTTTCCACCGAAATATATATCGAATAATTATGAAGCTAAATCACACAATTATAGAATGATTTTGATATCGACCTCACAAGTGTTAAGAGATGCAGAATACCAGACACTTTATGACCAAACTATTGACAGAGTCACTGAAGAGTTGTTTTATGATTTTGTCAAGGAAGATATTAGAGCACTAATGGAAGTTGTTAGACCAGACGGTAATTTAATAGATACTCCTGCCGGAAGACGTTTAAATCCAGGGCATGCCATGGAAACAGCGTGGTTCTTACTAATTGAAGGAGAGCGGAGGAAAAACGGGGAAGTTGTAAAAAAAGCCCTTGACATTATTGAGTGGTCGATAGAACGTGGTTGGGACGAGAATTATGGAGGTATCTTCAATTATGTTGATCTTGATGGGAAGCCCAGTGATAAAATAGAATGGGATATGAAATACTGGTGGACGCACTGCGAGGCGTTGATTGCGACACTATTGGCGTTTCATTTGTCAAAGGATACTAAATTCGAAACAATGTTTAATAAAATTCACGAATACACCTTCAAGCACTTTCCTGATCGCGAATACGGAGAATGGTACGGGTATCTTCATAGGGACGGAAGCATTTGTCTTCCGGTGAAAGGGACTCTTTTTAAAGGACCTTTCCATATACCAAGATTTTTAATGTATGGTATTAAGATATTGGAGAAAATGTCCTCTGATAACGGCTAGATTCACTGTATATATAGCATATCCAGAGAATCATATAGCCTGATTATGATCACATGGTACAGGGGGAAAGAGATTTGGTAAAAAATGCCTTTAGACGGAATCAGAACTCAATAACACCGTATCTTTTTATAGCTCCACAGTTTTTAATGTTTTTAGTATTTTACGTATATCCTATTGTAGAAGGCCTTCGTCTGAGTTTCTATCAAACAACTTACAAGGAGGAGGTATTTGTTGGCTTTGAAAATTACTTGACTCTTTTGAAGGATCCTATATTTCTGACTTCCGTAAAGAATACCCTGTTGTTTGTTGTGGTGATCGTATCGCTGACAGTTGTTTTTGGAATATTTATTTCAGCATCAGTTTTTGATAAAAGTATTAAATATATGTCCTTTATAAGAGGATGCTTTTATTTTCCATACATGGTATCAATGGTAGTCATGAGCATGGTATGGAACTTTCTTCTTAACCCGGCAAATGGCTTAGTTGGCTATTTGCTTGAGATTTGCGGCATTACCGGAATTAATTTTTTGGGTAACAAAAATACCGCTATAATAATCATCATTTTTGTGATTTTCAATTTTAATTTAGGGCAATCAGTAATACTATATATTGCTGCAATGATAGGTGTTCCGGAAGATGTATTGACAGCCGCAGAGATTGATGGTGCTAACAGGTGGCAGAAGATAAGGGCTATCTTAATTCCAATGGTGAGCTCTACTACTCTATATATTATAGTTATAAATATTATAGGTGTTCTGAAAATGTTTGTAGCAATACAATTATTGACAGATGGTGGGCCGAATAATAGCACTGTAACTATGATGTATTACCTGTATCAGAACGCTTTTATATGGAATCAAACCGGTCAGGCAGCCGCTATAGGGGTCATGTTATTTATCTTAGCTATCATATTTGCATTACCGCAGTTTAGGATTTTCAACAAGAGATTCAAAATTTAAATAACTAAGAGGTTATTGTGCTATGAGTAGAATAATACATTTTAGAAAGCTTGAGAAAGTTGATGTTGCAGCTAATATCCTGGTAACATTCTTAGCTGTTTTGAATCTTTTCCCACTGTATTGGCTAATTACGAACTCCTTAAAATATTCGGCTGCCATCTATAAAATGCCGCCGGACTGGATACCAAAAACCTTCTATATAAAAAATTATTATGAGCTTTTCGGTAATCAACCTGCATTCCGGTGGGCTTTTAACAGTATCTTTGTTTCAATTATTTCTACATTACTCGTGGTAGCATTCTCTTCCATGGCGGCGTATGCCTTTGCAAAGATGGAATTTAAAGGGAGAAATATTCTGTTTTTACTGCTTATTTCTACTCTTATGGTACCAAAAGAAATTTTCATTGTTCCACTCTTTAAAATAATGATTAGTTTTAACTGGGTAGATAAATTTGAAGGCATGATTTTTCCTAATCTTGCTACTGCTTTTGGTGTGTTTTTGCTAAGAGGCTTTTTTGAGGCTGTACCTGATTCTATCCGCGAGTCAGGAAAGCTTGATGGGGCAAATGAGATCATTATTTTTACAAAACTCATTATGCCAATATTGAAACCCGGAATTGGAGCCCTTTTTATTCTTAATTTTGTTCAGGTCTGGAATGACTACCTGTGGCAATTGCTAATCGGCAATTCAAAAAACATGCTTACATTAATGGTGGGTACCGCTACTCTGATGCAAGAACTCAATCCGAATTTTGCATATAAACTGGCGGGAGCTACAGTAGCTGCTGTACCCATGATTCTAATCTTTTTGATCTTTCAAAAGTACTTCACGGGCGGAATAACGATGGGTGCAGTTAAAGGCTAGCCAATTGATTTTCATTAAAGCTTCGTAAAGTGAAATTGGATTTTAAGGCTGGAAAGCCTTGAAATAGATATGAGTTGCATTTTTTGCAACTGTCTGTATTAATATTTTAAGGAGGTATTAGTCATGAGTAGTAAAAGAAGAGTTGTTTCCATTGCTTTGGTCGGTTTTATGTTGACAATGCTTTTTGCGGCATGTAGTTCTGGTAATGGTAATGCAACTATACCCGCAGAACAGACTGAACAGACTGCTGCTAACAAACCGGATGAGTCTTTAGAACCAGTTACTCTAAAAATGTGGCTTACTCCCATGTGGAAGGGCGTTTTAAGCCCGGATGAAAGCGGTGCTGACTATGACAGTTTTTTTAAGGCTGTCGGGGAAAAATTTAAGGAAGATAATCCAAATGTAAGCCTTGAGGTTCAGGTAATCGCCGGTGAGCAAAGGCCAGACAAGTTAAATGTCTGCATTCAGACAAATACACTTCCTGACATGTTTTTTGATGGTTCGTTTACCATGATTGATTTTATTCAGAGGGGTGTAATTATCCCTATTGAAGACATTATTGATGAAGCTTCTAAAAATGATATATCCCAAGGGATATGGGACAATGTGAGTTTTAATGGCAAAATATATGTTTACCCATTTACTCATATGCCGGGTACACTTTGTTATAATGCCGAACTGTTTAAGAAGGCAGGACTGGATCAATATATAGGCGAGAAGTATGACATTATTACTTGGTCGATAGATGATTACAAGTATATTCTTGAGACTTTAAAGGAGAAGTTGCCGGATGTTTATCCGACTGTGCTATTTTGCAAGAATTTTGCTGGTGACACATGGAATCTTGCCTATATGAGGATGTTCGGATGCAAATTCTTTGATGAGAGCGGTCATCTGATTGCTAACAATGAGGAAGGTGTTAAGGCATTGACTTTCCTGACTGAATTGAAGAATAGCGGTCTTACCGCGCCGGGTCCCGAATCACTTACATCAAACGATGCCCTTGTGATGTTTGCGAATCAGAAGGTAGCGGTTAGCATTACAAATAGTGTTCTCTTTAATAATACTTTGAATGATATGAAGAGCGGCAAAACACCAACATTTGATGCACGACTTGCAAATATACCGGGTGTTGACAATCCTAATTCTTTCACATATGTAACGGGGGGCATGGCCTTTGATACCGGTGATGAGGCCAAGATGGCATTATCTAAGCAATTTATTAAATACTTCAGCACTGACCCTTATTTTGTACTTGCCTCTCAAAACGGTTTGCCTGTCAGAACATCGGTACTTCCACAGGTCAAGGAGAAATTACCTTATTTGAAGGCTCAGAATGAAAATGCAAAATACTTGTTTAATTTCTCTAATGGCGCCCCGGGATACACACAATTAAGAAATATACTTTTCCCTGCGTTGCAGTCAGCTTTTATGGGAACACAAACCCCTAAAGAAGCATTGGATAACTATGTTGAGAAGGGTAATGAGATTATAGATAAGAGCAAAAAGGAGCTGCCAATATTTAATTAAAAATGTAATATATTTTGCGAAGATTTGACATCCGGGAACAAGCAGCAACAGTTTACATGGGGCAGGCTGCATGAAGCTTGCCCTACTGTAAATTTGTTTATTACACATCTATGATGAGGATAGTCGTTAACAGATGGCGGTCTAAAATAGAAAGAATTATATTAGTTGAGGTATGGTGATGGAAAAGCATCTGCGTAATTTAACAACAGAGCAGGTTAATGAAAAAACTAAAAATATTGACATGTGTACGACAGAAGAGATACTTGAGATAATTAATGAGGAAGACTGCCTTGTGCCATTAGCTGTGAAATGTGAAATAAGCAATATTGCAAAAGCTGTAGATATTATAGTTGAGCAAATAAAGAAAGGCGGCAAGCTATATTATGTTGGCGCTGGCACGAGTGGGAGGATAGGGATACTTGATGCTTCAGAATGTCCCCCTACTTATGGAACCGATCCAGAACTGGTACAGGCTATTATTGCAGGCGGAAGTGATGCGATAATAAAATCGATAGAAGGTGCTGAGGATAACGAAGCAGAGGGCAGAGCTATAATACAGGCAAAGGGAATCAATAGAAATGATGTAGTAATAGGAATTACGGCAAGCGGAAGGACAACTTTTGTCCTTGGCGCAATAAGAGAAGCAAGAAAGATGGGCGCCGTTACAGTAGGTATAAGCAATAACAGCATATCACAGATTAGAAATGAGGCGGACTTTGCGATTACTCCACTAGTAGGTCCTGAGGTCATAATGGGATCTACAAGGATGAAATCCGGTACATCACAAAAGCTTGTCCTAAACATGATAACAACTACAGTAATGATTAAACTTGGGAAGGTTTATGGTAATTTGATGGTTGATTTAAAACCGACAAATATCAAACTTATTGATCGGGTGATCCGTATTGTGATGAATGCGACAGGAACCACCGAGAAAGAAACTAGAAAATGGCTGGAGCTATCAGGCTTTAATCCCAAAATTGCTATTATCATGAAAAAAACTGGAGTAAGTAAAGAGGCAGCAGAGAAACTACTGAATGATAATAGCGGATTTGTTACAAAGGCAATAGAGTCATACAATAACACATGCCGTCAGGTTGAATGATGTTTGCTAAAGCAATTGTTAGCGTGAGGAATGGAGATTAATATGCAATATGTAATCGGGATTGACGGTGGAGCGACAAAAACTCTACTTAAAATGTCTACTCTGGAAGGAAACTTGATAGCATTTTACGAAGCTGGTCCAGCAAATATCAATGTTGTAGGAAGCCGGAAGTTGAAAAAGACTTTAAGTGACCTCATTAATAATAGTGTAAAGAGTGCCGGCATGGATTTGAATAATTGTAAGTGCCTTTGTATTGGGACAGCTGGTGCCGGTAGAGAAAAAGAAAGAAAAATGTTAGTGAGAATGATTAAAGATATTGGTTTTACTCAAAGACTGATTGTAACCGATGATGTCATTACAGCTTTTCATGGGGGTGTTGGAGAAAATGAAGGTATAATTATTATTTCTGGCACCGGTTCTATATGTTTTGGGAAAAACAGCAAGGGAGAAAGCTTTAGAACTGGGGGCTGGGGGTACATTATTGGTGATGAAGGCAGTGGATATTACATTGGAAGAAGGATACTAAACAGCATAATGCGGAGTTATGATAATAGAGAAGGATACACAGTGCTTACACCTTTAGTATTAAGCAGACTTAATCTTAATAACCCGGAAGATCTGGTGAAATATGTTTACCGAAGCCGTACAGAAATAAGGGAGATTTCTGAACTGGCAAAGCTTGCTGATGATGCTTGTGATCTTGGTGATACTACAGCAGAGAATATTCTAAAGGATACCGCCTGTGAGCTATTCTGCTGTGTAAAGACCGTTATTGAAAGATTGAAATTTTCTGATAAAAGGATAACAATAGCGGTTAATGGCAGTGTACTTGTAAAAAGTAAATATGTCAGAAATGAATTTGCCAGGTTGGTTTGTGAGGCATATCCTTTGATTAATGTTTCGCCTATGAAAAACGATTCAGCCTGGGGAGCAGTAATGATGGCGATAGAGGAGACAAAACGTACTGGTAGTGATGACGCTAAATAATATTGAAAAATATACACTTTTAATGGTAGAATTTAAATACATTGCATTTACAGCATTCTTTTCGGCAAATATTAGTTATTGATAAGGAGTCAAGATTATGGCAGGTTGCTTAATAAAAATAATGGAAGCCATGGACAGCTTAACGCCATCAGAGAGGAAAATTGCGCATATTATATTAAACTACAGTGATGAGGTTATCGGCATGTCAATCAAGGAGATTGCAGAAAAAAGCAACACCAGTAAGGCTGCTGTAATCAGGCTATGCAAAACTCTCAAGTATAAAGGTTATAGGGATTTTGCAATAAATCTTGCTTCGGACGTGGCTTCCCAGAAAGTTGAAGAGAATACCTATACAGATATAAAAGCAGGAGATGATTTGGATACGATTATAAAAAACGTATGCCATATTAACAAAAAATCCATTGATGATACCTTCATGGTACTGGACGCACAAGAGGTAGGTAAGGCAGTAGATACCATTCACAAAGCAAAGAGAATTGATTTTTATGGTGTGGGGGCATCAGGGGTAATTGCCTTAGATGCACAACAGAAATTTATGAGGATAAACAAATACTCAAATGCCTTTTCCGATATACATCTGCAGTTAACTGCTGCTGCCAATATGTCAAAGGGGGATGTCGCGGTTATCATATCTTATTCAGGAGAAACGAAGGATGTTATTGATACTATGCTGGCTGCAAAGCAGTCTGGAGCTACTATTATTTCAATCACCAAATACGGTGAAAATACGTTGAGCAAAGCTGCAGACATTAAGCTGTTTTTGTCCTCGCCGGAGACAACAATGAGAAGCGGAGCAATGGGGTCACGTATAGCTCAGCTAAATATTATAGATATTATTTTTTCCGGAGTTGCAAGCATTGAATACCAGTATATCAAAAAGTACCTTGACAGAACACATAAGGTTACTGCTCTAAAAAAGCTGAACAGATATTGAGGTAATAGCAATATAAAGTAGAAGGGAAAAACGGGATATGGTTCATAACACACTTGCTGAAATGAAGGGTATAATACCGGCACTAATAACTCCTTTTAATGAGGATGAGACACTGAATGAAGCTGGTCTGAGAAATTTGGTTGAAAACTTAGTAGGTCAGAAGGTATGTGGATTTTATTTAACAGGTAGTACAGGTGAAGGATTTCTCATGAACTCATCAGAAAGAAAGCAGGTAGTTGAAATAGTCATTGACCAGGTAAAGGGGTGTGTACCTGTAATTGTGCATGTAGGAACTATTGATACCAAGACAGCCGAAGATTTGGCAAAACATGCGTACAATGCAGGAGCTGAAGCCATATCTTCTGTACCTCCATTTTATTATAAGTTTAAATTTAATGAGATATATAATTATTATAAAGATTTATCACAGGTAACTCCGCTACCGTTAGTTGTGTATAATATACCTACAACTACAGGCGTTGATATGGACTCATCGGCAATCATAAAGCTTGCCGAAATTAAAAATATTCTTGGGGTTAAGTACACATCATATAATCACTATGATATGCAAAGGATAAAGGAGTTTGATAATGGAAGAATTACCGTTTTTTCAGGGGCTGACGAAATGTGTCTATCAGGACTGCTTATGGGAGCTGATTCTCTGATAGGTAGCTTTTACAATTTAATTCCGGAATTATTCATAAAAATATACGAACAAACAAAAAAGTTTGCAGATATTGATTCTGCTAAAAATAATATGATAATAGCAAATAATATAATTCGAGTTGTTCTAAAATATAGTGGCAATGCGGCACAGGTAGGCATCAAATCGGTAATTAAATGGATTGGAATGGATTGTGGTATTCCAAGAAGGCCTTTTGTCAGATTAACGGAATATGAAATGGAAAATATGAAGAACGATCTCCTTAAAATAAAAAAGTCTATGGATGTTAGAGGAGTACGACTTTTTGATGCATTATAATAAGAACCATATTGATACGAGATTCCAACCATTCGAAAATACTAACAATAATGAGTAGATTTTTTAAGAGTTACTGCTAAAAATGCAAGACCGATTCCGAGAGTAATGGCATCGGCAATTGGTTGCGCCCAAATCAAGCCATTAAAACCAAGAAGTGACTGCATTGCAAATAACAGAGGGATATAGATTACACCCTGCCTTGCAACTGATAATATAAGAGATTCCTTTGCCCTCCCAAATGCCTGGATTCCAGTTGATGCAAGCATCTGAGGCCCTAAAATCAGAAATGAAAAAATGCTGATTCTAAATACGATTGTTCCTTGCGAGATTACATCTGGCAGTGGAGTGAAAAATGACACAAGTCCGTTTGCACCAAACCAAAAAACAACTGTTAATACAACACCGACTCCAAAGGTCATCACCATACCGGTTTTGAAAATCTCTCGTACTCTTTTATAGTTTTTTGCACCGTAATTGAAACCTACAAGCGGTTGACATCCTGCTGCAATACCCATAAAGATGAAAGTACCGATAAATATCAGCTTTGAGGAAATACCCATACCTGCTAAAACTGAGTCTCCGTATTCCTTTGCCTGATTGTTAAGTACAATCATAGCGACACTTGAGAGCAGTTGGCTCATACAAGCCGGAATACCTATTAAGAAAATTTCTTTCCAAATTGATTTGTCGGTACTGATAAATTTTGGCTTAATTTGAAGCATGGATCTTCCGGACAGATAAAACCAAATGTAATATCCCATTGCAGCAGCATTTCCCAGCACGGTAGCAATACCGGCGCCGAGAATGCCCATGTTAAAACCAAAAATAAATATTGGATCCAACACAATATTGACAACCGTTCCAATCATCATGCCGAGCATGGAAGGCATAGCAGCTCCTTCAGAGCGCAGTAACTGACCGCCGGCATAATTAAGCATAACGGGGATGGAGCCAAGTAACATTACAACAACATATTGGTAAGCATAAGGATAGACTTCTTCCGACGCACCAAGAGCGATAATCAGCGGTTTAACAAATATCAGTCCAACCACCGTAACCACCACCGCTAAAGAAGTACAGATGAGGATGCCGGTTGTAAGGGTGCGATTGGCATTTTCTTGATCCTTCTTACCGAGACAACGTGAAATATAGGATGCCGCACCGGTTGATACAATGGTTGCAATCGCCATCAAAAGCATAAACACCGGTGTAGTAATACTGGCAGCGGCCAACTGATTTTTGTCATTAAGTTTTCCAATAAAAAAGGTATCTACCAGATTGTAAAATACCTGCACCATCATACCGAAGACCACCGGTATGGATAGCTTTAAAATCGCTTTTGTGACGGGAGCTTTTCCCATCAGCTCTATTTGTTTATTCTCCATTTTTTACTTAATCTCCTTGTAAAGTTCTTCTGATACTACGAGTAGTCGATTGCAATATTCATCAAATTGATTCTGCTCATGTTCGGTTAAGCAAGACGATATTTTACGAAGCCACACATTGTAAATATCCGCAACCTCTGCGATACTTTCTTTTCCCGATTGTGTCAGGGTAAGAATGTACTTTCGACGATTATCCGAATTGATACTTCTATCAACATATCCCTTTTTTTCAAGAGACGAGAGGGCATGTGCAACGGTGGTTTTTTCTAATTTCAATGCTTCGGCAACATCATCCTGCGATTCTCCGCAATGGCCTAATAGAAATGTGCAAATCATATGTTCCGTACCGGATATGCCAATATCTTTAATTTGACTGTGGCAAAACTCTTTGGCATAGCGAAGTAATAAATATAAATTGTGAAATCTCATAGAAACCCCCTTTGCTACCGTATATTTTTCAACAGTTGAAAACTCAACAGTTGAAAAGCCAACTGTTGAAAAATATACTACTTTTTCGTCCTGAAGTCAATATTACATTAACTATTTTTGTTATTCCTTATAATGCATGTATCACATGACAAAAGCCGAGAATTAAGTGAGGCGAAAAGAATATCACTATGATATAATGACCTCATACACTACACGGCTCACAGATACGGGAGGATTATATGCTGGTGATAAAAAATGCGAGGCTGCTTACAATGGCGGGCAGGGGATATGAAAACGGATACATTGCGGCAGATAAGGGAAAAATCATTTCGTTGGGTGATGATAAAGAGGTACTGGCGCAGCTTGAACAGAGGATTGCTGCTGAAGCGACCGGTGCAGAGGTAATCGACGCAAAGGGCAATTATGTGTTGCCTGGCTTTGTGGATGCCCATTGTCATATTGGCATGTGTGAGGACTCGGTTGGCTTTGAAGGGGACGACGGGAATGAAATGACCGATCCTGTCACACCGCAGCTTAGGGCGATCGACGCTATTTACCATGCGGATCGGTCCTTTGTGGAGGCATATGAAAGCGGGGTTACCACCGTGGTTACCGGACCCGGCAGCGCCAATGTGATCGGTGGGCAGTTTGCAGCGCTGAAAACCTACGGCCGCAGTGTGGAGGAGATGTTGATCAGAGAGCCGGTTGCCATGAAAGTTGCCTTTGGCGAAAACCCAAAGACAGTTTACCACGAGAAAAGGCAGTCGCCGATGACGAGAATGGCAACGGCTGCGATATTGAGAGAAAGCCTGATGAAGGCCAGAGAATATAAGCAAATGCAGGAAGATTATGAGCGGGACAGCGAAAATTTCGACAAGCCTGATTATGATATGAAAATGGAAGCGCTGATAAAGGTTCTCAAGGGAGAGATTCCGGTGAAGGCTCACGCTCACAGAGCTGACGACATATTGACCGCACTTCGCATCGCAAAGGAATTCGGTCTACGGATCACGATAGAGCATTGTACCGAAGGCCATCTAATCACGGATATTCTGCTTGAGGAAAAGGCGACGGTAATCACCGGGCCATTCCTGACGGATCGTTCAAAGATAGAGCTGAAGAACCAAAGTCCAAAAGCGCCCGGAATTATTTCCGGAGCAGGCATAAAGACGGCTATCATGACCGACCATCCGTGCACGCCGGTTCAGTATCTGCCTCTTTGTGCGGCAGTTGCGGTGAAGGAAGGAATGGATGAGACTGAAGCGCTCAAGGCAATTACCATCAACGCTGCCGAGATAACAGGTATCGCAGACCGGGTCGGAAGCCTTGAAACAGGCAAGGATGCGGACATTATTATTTTGGACGGGCCGCCGCTGGAACTGAAATCTAAAGTACTATATACAATTATTAACGGGCAGGTGGTTAAGAGGGTATGCTGAAATTCCATGCAGGTTCAGTGGAAGAGACTGCCGAGCTGGCTCTGAAGCTGGGCAGGCTTCTCCGGAGAGGGGATAACATATGCCTGACGGGGGATCTTGGCACGGGAAAAACCGCATTTACCGGCGGGATAGCCAAAGCTCTGGACATCGGCGGGTATATCACCAGCCCTACGTTTACCATAGTCAACGAATATAAGGGGAAGCTGCCGCTCTACCATTTTGACGTATACCGGATCGGCGATCCGGATGAAATATTTGAAACCGGTTATGAGGAATACATCAACGGCGACGGAATCACCGTTATCGAGTGGGCGGATTTGATAGAGGACATTCTGCCGCCTGAACGGATCGATGTGACCCTGCGCAAGGATGATCCGGATAACCCGGACAGCAGGCAGATTACCATGCGGTTCCGCGGAGAGAAAACCGGCGGATATGAAAGGAGCCTGGCCCATGAGAGTACTGGCAATTGATACTTCCACTGCTATGGCGGGGATCGCGGTATCGGATAAAAACGGCCTGCTGGCGGAATATCTGCTCAGGGATATGAAGACGCATTCCCAAAAGCTTGTTCCGATGCTGAATGAAGTGCTAAAAAGTCTGCGGATGACTGCTGCCGATATCGATGTTTTTGCGGCTGTAACAGGACCCGGTTCGTTTACCGGACTTCGGATCGGCGTGACCACCATTAAGTCACTGGCCTATGCCGTACAAAAGCCAACAGTCGGAATACCATCATTGGATGCGTTGGCAAATGTGGTCGCAGCTGAGGAGGATACCATTATGTGCCCCATGATGGATGCGAGGAACAATCAGGTATATACTGCATTATATAAGACTCAGAACGGTTTAATGGTTAACCTTACAGGCTACATGGGCGTTCATGTTTCCGAACTGGTCAGGCAGATAGAGGAACAATACGGGGATTCACGCATTCTGTTTACCGGCGACGGCGTCACTCTGCATAAGGATTTTCTCAAAATTGAATTGAAGGACCGCTGCATCTTTGCTCCGGATTTCATGCTGCAGCAGATGGCTGCATCTGCCGCACAGCTGGCGCTCTCCAAAGCATTGCGCGGTGAGACTGTGAGCAGTATGGAGCTTACGCCTTATTATCTGCGGCCTTCGCAGGCGGAAAGGGAATATGCCAGAAGGCATGGAGACGATGCTGCCTGCGGCGATATGACTGGCAGCAATACGGACGGAGGCGCCATAAAACGGGTATGAACAATCTGAGGATAGTAAGAGCTTCAGCCGAACATATTGATGATCTTGTTGTTGTGGAAAACCTCAGCTTTAGGATCCCGTGGTCCAGGCAGTCTCTCATCGATGAGCTTGTAAATAACAACATGGCAGTATACTACAGTGCTTTATCCGACAGAAAAGCTATCGGCTACGCCGGTATGTGGCAGGTTCTTGATGAGGGGCATATCACCAATATTGCTGTCCATCCGGAATTCAGGAAAAGCGGCGTTGGAAGCCTGCTATTGAACGAATTGCTGAAGGAGGCCAAGCTGCGCGGTATTAGGGCGTTGACTCTGGAGGTCAGAAAAAGTAATGAAGGCGCAAAGGCGCTTTACCGGAAATACGGTTTTGAAGAGGGGGGCTTCAGGAAGGCTTATTATGCCGATAACCATGAGGACGCCATTATCATGTGGAAAAGCATATGAGGCGCTATTGTGTTATCTTACAGCTGCGGGCGGATTTTATGTGAGCCCGTCTATCTCAAGATGATCCCCTACCAGGGTACCTGAGGCGGACACAGAACCGACCGGCAGTTCAAGTACGCTTCTTGCTTTCCGGACTACTTTGGAAACCCTCCAGGGGCGGATGCCTTCTTCAATATATACAACCATATTGTTTGAATCAATAAAAATGGCATCAATTGGAAAGCGCATAAGGAACATATGGATGGAATTACATGGAGTGATCAGGAGGCCATGTCCCCGGGGCAGGTTTTTTTTCAGCTGCAGTCCCCTGAACCTGGTGAAAAAGGTCCGGGCGAAGCTGCATTGATCTGCGAGTATGTAATTGCGGGTAATATTTTTTATCAGCAATGGTTTACCTCCGAAATCAGCCGTCAACCGCGATCAAATGGGGACGGCACCCGTTTCTGTTCTTTGGCAGAAACGTCCCCCTATATTGTACCAAATGAAATTAATTTTTCTACATACAAAAAATTAATTTTTATCAGTTCGTTATAAGACACGGAAGCGACTTTGTCGTATAATCATATATAAGGCAAGGTGGTGAGAACCGATTGGAGCTGACCGACTATGAAGTGATTCAGAAATGTCTGGCAGGACAACAGGAATATTTTGAAGAGCTTGTAACAAGGTACAAACGATTGATATTCAGTGTTGTTTATAATATGATAAATGACAAAGAGGAGGTCAGCGACATCTCCCAGGAGGTTTTTCTCAGGATCTACAAGGCTTTGGACCGTTACAATCCTGAATACAAATTCTCCACCTGGGCGGTAAGAATCGCGACAAACCTCTGTTTGGACATTCATCGAAAGAAAAAGGTCGATTCAACGCCAATTGAGGAGATTGAGGATTTTTCTGACGGAATAGATACACCGGAATCAAGTTATATTCAGAAGGAGCGGTCAGAGAGGATACGCAAGGCGATTCAATCGCTCCCTGAAAAATACAGAACACCAATTATACTGTTTCATCAAAACGGTTTGTCCTATGAGGAGATGACGAAGATCCTGGGACAACCGATGACAATTATAAAAAACAGATTGTACCGTGCAAGATTGTTGCTAAGAGAGGCACTGATGCCGGATAGAAAGGAGGAGGCACTATGAACTGTGAAAAATCAAGAGAATATATTATGAAATATTTTGACAGTGAGTTGGGTAAAGACGACGAGGAGCAGTTCAGACAGCACTTGAGGAGCTGCGGTGAATGCAGTTATGAATTCGGCTGTATGAAAGCCATCTTCACGACATTGGAAGAAAAGACAGAGATTGAGCCTCCGGTGAACTTCGAAAAGATGGTCATGGATAAAGTCACAGTGTTTGAGAAGGAACGCAAGGAAAAGAACGCGAGACAGATCGTATGGCTTTACAACGCAGCCGCGTTACTTTCCATTATTCTATTGCTTGTTTTTGTAGCGGATTTGAAGCAGGTAAGCTTGCTCAGTGCATTTGAGCAGATAGGTGAGTATTTCAATTCCTTCTCCAGCGCCACTTCTGCGGTGCTTGGCGTGGTGGGGGATCTCTTCGGACTGATTGGAAATGCGATACTGGTAGTATTCGACGTAGCAATCTCTATCATAAGATCATACTACTATGTTTTCCTGACGCTGATTGTCTTGCTGTTTGGGATTCAAAGACTGCTCCATTATGTCGGCACATATGTCGGGAGGGAAGCTAAATGAAAAAGGCGGCTGCTGTGCTGATCATCCTTGCGATCCTTGTGTTCTCTGTTGTTCCGGTTCTTGGAGAGGGCGTTTTCGTTATCTCCGGAAGTGGTGACAATATAAAAATTCTTGAAGATTCAAATATCGATAGTCCTGTAAATGGCAATGCAATCGTTGTTTTAGGGGATATTACCGTCAATGACAGAGTCAACGGTCATGTGATTGCGGTTTTTGGTGAAGTTGCCGTCAATGCGGAGGTCTCCGGGCAGGTTGTCACGATATTTGGCAATACCAGCCTGAATGAGCAAGCAGTAGTTATGGGAGATGTAATTACGATCGGTTCGCTGCATAAAGCCGCCGGAGCATCCATACTCGGGCAGGAGGTCAGGATACTCGGGGAATCCATGAATCTGAATATCGGAGCTCTTGCATATCTTCAATTAATTGTCATGATACTGTTTATGTTAGCGGCACTGGTGGTGGGCCTGCTGGCTATGCTGATTTCCCGGACCGCGTATCAAAACATTTCAAGCAATCTTGACAAGAACATAGGAAGAAAAATGATCCTTGGTGTGTTGTCCTTTTTTGGGGCAAGTGCGCTGTTACTGCTGTTGATGGTAACCTTGATTGCTCCTGTGCTGTACATTGTAATTCTTATTATGTCTACTGTCACGGCTGCTATGTTTTTCGGCAGGCTGATCCTCAAATCATTTAGTCAGAAAAACAGTATTTATGCGGAGTTTATTACCGGGCTTATTTCCATTATGCTAGTCAAGCTGCTTATTGTATTTTTGATACCAAGTGAAAACATATTGGTTGGGTTTGCACTGGTAGGAGTGTTGGATCTTATTATTAACTCGGTGGGACTGGGCATTCATGTAGAGCAGCATTATATTAAGGTCAATCAAGGCAATCCGGATAAAAAGCACAAAACTGCTTAGGGACGCAAAGCCTCTGAATAGTAAGAAATAAAACCGGCTTTGAAAGAGCCGGTTTTTTGTGTCTGGTCAATGTAATTGCTATCTGTTATAATATAGGAGTATTATTTTTGCTAGAAGAAACAGGTAATAATCTGATGGCATACAGTAACAAACGGAGGTTTAGAATGATCGCAAAGGAAATTGTGATAAAAAATCCTATAGGTCTTCAGTCCAAGTCAGCAGCGATATTCATACAGAAAGCGTCCGGCTATAAATCCGGCATATGGATCGCAAAGAACGAGAGGAAGGCCAATGCAAAAAGCCTGCTCGGGGTGCTGTCTTTGAACATCGATAATGGAATGACAGTTCAGCTTTCCGTTGAAGGGGACGATGAAGCGGAAGCGGCTGAGGAATTGGAGAGATATCTTCTTTTGGATACGGGTGAGAGTTACTAGAGAATGTTTGATTTTCAGGAAGAACTGAAAAAACTGCCCGATAAACCGGGTGTTTATCTTATGAAAGACGAAAACGGCGCCATTATTTACGTTGGCAAAGCCAGGGTGCTAAAAAACAGGGTAAGGCAGTACTTCCAGCTTTCCGCGGCACATACTCCAAAGGTTGCCGCCATGGTGGCAAAGATCAGTGAGTTTGAGTACATTGTCACAGACACTGAGCTTGAGTCGCTTATTCTGGAATGCAATCTTATAAAAGAACTAAAACCAAAATTCAATATCTTGCTCAAGGACGACAAAAACTACCCCTATATTAAAATTACGATGAATGAGGACTATCCCCGTATCCTTATGACCAGAAGGGTTGAAAGGGACGGAGCCAGATATTTTGGTCCCTATTCCAATGTGTTTTCTGTCCGTGAAAGTATGAATCTTGTAAAAAAATTATTTCCCATAAAGACCTGTAAGCGGGTACTGCCGAGGGATATCGGCAAGAGCAGGCCTTGTTTGAATTACCATATAAAACAATGCATGGGCCCTTGTACCGGGAAGGTTGATAAGGAAACATACCGCGCACTCATGCTTGATGTATGTTCTTTTCTGGAAGGCAAGCAGGATGTGATCATTACAAAGATGGAGAAGCAGATGCAGGATGCGGCAGAAGCTCTTGACTTTGAAAAGGCAGCTTCACTGAGGGACAAGCTTCGCAGTCTTAGGCATATCACCGAAGAACAGAAGGTGCTGTCCCTGGCAGGAGTGGATCGGGATGTTATAGGCTTTGCAGCCGACAAGACGGATACCTGTGTGCAGGTGTTTTTTATCCGGGGAGGAAAGCTGCTTGGCAGAGAATTTTTCATTATCGAAGGAACGGGAGAAGGAGAGCTCAACGATTTGGCTTCTTCGTTCCTGAAGCAGTTTTACAATACGGTTGCCATGATCCCTGCAGAAATCATTATTGCGGCTGAACCTGAAGATACGCAGGTGATTGAGGACTGGCTCAGTACAAAGCGGGGCGGAAGAGTTCATGTGAGGGTTCCCAAACGAGGAGAGAAGATGCACATGGTCGAAATGGTGACTGAGAACGCCCGAATTGAACTGAACCGTTTCAATGAGAAAATGACGGGAGGCGGTCCGGTACAGGAGGGACTGCAAGGCGTGGCGGAGTTACTGGGGATGGAGAAGAAGCCGGAACGACTGGAGGCCTATGATATATCCAACACAGGGACTTCAGAGGTGGTTGCATCTATGGTGGTTTTTGAGAAGGGACTGCCTGCAAAGAAAGAGTACAGGCGATTCAAAATCCGCTCGACCGATATACAGAATGATTATGCCAGTATGCAGGAGGTCCTGTACAGAAGGTTTAAACGCGCGGAAGCCGAAGCGGAGCAGACCGAAGCGGAACAGGGGAAGATTGAGGCGAAGAAACCCGGATCAGAGAAGCAGGAGAAAAAGTTCAGCAAGCGGCCTGATCTGATCATGCTTGACGGCGGAATCGGACATGTCCATGCGGTGGAAAAGGTGCTTTCGGAGCTTGGCGTCACCATTCCGGTATGCGGCATGGTAAAGGACGACAAGCATCGGACAAGAGGTTTGATATTGCCGGATCGGGAGATCGATCTGTCAAATGATCTGACTGTGCTTCGCTTTGTGACATCCATACAGGATGAAGCCCACCGATTTGCGTTAGAATATAACAAGAAATTAAGAAAAAAGAGGTACAGTAAATCGATACTCGATGAGATCGATGGAATAGGCCCGAAGCGGAAAAAGGCACTGATCAGGCATTTTGGCTCTGTCAGCCGCATGAGGCAGGCGGGAATTGATGATCTGCAGGCGGTCGAAGGCATAAGCAGGGCTGTGGCAGAAAGGCTGTATGAATTTTTGAAGGGGTTTTGAACGATGGCGATTTATGCGATTTCCGATCTTCACCTGGCATTGAGTATCGACAAGCCAATGGATGTATTCGGCGGAAGATGGGAGAATTATATGGACAGGCTTCAGGAGAACTGGCGCGCCGTTGTAGGAGACGATGACTATGTTCTTGTGCCCGGAGATATTTCATGGGCAACCTATCTGGAGCAGGCCTTTGAGGATTTCAGCTTTATTGACGCTTTGCCTGGGAAGAAAATCATTTCTAAGGGGAACCACGACTATTGGTGGACAACTAAGAGCAAGCTTGAGCAATACATCGGCCAAAACGGGTTTTCATCCATCACTTTTATGCATAATAACAGCTATATGATCGACGGAGTCTCAATCTGCGGAACCAGAGGCTGGAACGTACCCGGAGAGGATGATTTCAGTGCGGAGGATGTTAAAATATATCAAAGGGAGCTGCAGCGATTGGAGCTTTCACTAAAGAGCATCAATCCTGAAGGGAGTATAAATCCTTCCGAAAAAGGCCCTATCATTACGGCGTTGCATTACCCGCCATTTACTTCAAAAGGTTTATTCTCTGATGCTATGGATATCCTTCAAAAATATAATGTAAGCATTTGCATATATGGCCACCTTCATGGGGAAGCGAGCAGGAATGCCGTAGTGGGGCTGAGAAATGGCATTGAATTCCGCCTTGTATCCGCCGATTATCTGGGTTTCAAGCCTGTCAGGCTGATTTAGGCAAGTTTAGGCAAGAAATATTGCGAAATATTGCGAAATAAAATGTAACTGTTGGCTTTACAAAAATGAATATGTTATAATGTATACGATTTTGCTTTGCAAAATCATTTTTTAACCGTATTTTAATGTATAAGGAGAATAAAATAAGATGCAAGTGAAAGTTGAGAACGTAGAAAAGAATGTAGTTCAGCTCGAGATAGAGGTTGAAGCGGAAAAGTTTGATCAAGGGCTTCAGAAGGCCTTTGCAAAGAATTCGAACAAATTCAGTATACCGGGTTTCAGGAGAGGCAAAGCTCCCAGATCGATGGTTGAAAAGTTCTATGGAGAGCAGGTGCTTTATGAGGATGCGATCAACGCAATATGCCCTGAAGCATACGATCAGGCTATTGAAGAAAACGATATTCATCCTGTGGACAAGCCAGAAATAGATATAAAGCAAATTGGCAAGGGGCAGGTTTTCATATTCACGGCTAAAGTAACTGTGAAGCCCGAGGTTGAACTGGGTCAGTACAAGGGCGTGGAGGTGCAGAAGGCTTCTGCGGTCGTTACGGATGAAGATCTGGAGAAGGAAATCGAGAAGGTGCTTGATAAAAATTCAAGGCTGATCAGTATAGAAGACAGACCGGTAGCATCCGGTGATACTGCGGTCATCGATTTTGAGGGTTTTATTGACGGAGTAGCCTTTGAAGGCGGAAGCGGCAAGAACTACAACCTTGTGATTGGTTCAGGGTCATTCATACCGGGCTTTGAGGATCAACTGATCGGAGTGGCGCTTGGAGAGGAAAAGGAAGTTAACGTTTCATTCCCTGAGGATTACGGCAGTGCCGAATTGGCTGGCAAACCGGCTTTATTCAAGGTTAAAGTCAATGAAATCAAGGTTAAGGAGCTGCCAACGTTTGATGATGAGTTTGCAAAGGATGTCAGTGAGTTTGACACATTGGAGGAATACAAGGCCGACCTCAGGAAGAAGCTGGTTGAGCAGGCAGAACACCGTGCACATCACGAGAATGAGGACAATGTAGTCGAGAAAGCGGTTGAAAATGCCACAATTGACATTCCGCCGGTCATGGTTGAGAAGCGCGTTGACGATCTGACTTACGATTTCGGAATGAGATTGCGTTATCAGGGATTAGATCTGGAAAAATATCTTGAGATAATGGGTATGGATATGGCCTCTTTTAGGGAACAATTCAAAGCGAGAGCTGAGCAGGAAGTAAAGACCCAGCTTGTCATAGAAAAAATAAGTGCAGTGGAAGCAATTGTACCGTCGGAAGAAGATACCGAAGAGGAAATAAAGAAAATTGCAGAAAATTACAAGCAGAGTGAAGAAGATTTCAAGCAACATTTGAAACCGGACGATATAGAATATATCAGAAGCACATTGGTTGCTAAAAAGACGGTTGATTTCCTTGTTGAAAATGCTAAACTGATTTGATGACTGTTTATTTTACATTTTTAGTGGGAATCAATAAAAGAAAATGTTTAAAGGAGGAATATTATGAGTTTAGTACCGATCGTCGTTGAGCAATCCAACAGAGGAGAGCGCTCATATGATATTTTCTCCATGCTGCTCAAGGAACGGATCATCATGCTGAGCGATGAGGTTAACGATGTTACTGCAAGCCTCGTTGTGGCGCAGATGCTCTACCTTGATTCAGTCGACCCGGACAAGGACATACAGCTGTACATTAACAGTCCAGGGGGCTCCGTTACCTCGGGATTAGCCATATATGATACAATGCAGCATGTAAAGGCTGATGTACAGACGATATGTGTGGGTATGGCGGCAAGCATGGGGGCTTTTTTACTTGCAGCAGGAGCAAAAGGAAAACGGTTTGCACTGCCCAACAGTGAGATCATGATCCATCAGCCGCTTGGTGGGACACAGGGTCAGACGACGGATATGAAGATCCGTACCGAATGGTACCTGAAAATCAAGAGCAGGCTGAATAAAATACTAAGTGAGAGAACAGGCCAACCTTTGGACAAAATAGAAGCAGATACGGAAAGAGATTTCTTTATGTCAGCTGAGGACGCGAAGGCATATGGACTAATTGACGATATTATGATCAGAAAGAAATAGACGGGGTGGAATAATGGCCAGATATGATGAGAAGAAGCAACTGAAATGCTCCTTCTGCGGCAAAACCCAGGAACAGGTGAAAAGACTGGTTGCAGGACCGGGTGTATATATCTGCGATGAGTGTATAGAGCTTTGCTCTGAAATCATCGAGGAAGAATTTGAAGATACAAAGGTGGATGCAGAGCTCAATGATATTCCGAAGCCGAAGGATATCAAGGCGATACTGGATCAATATGTCATTGGGCAGGATTCAGCTAAAAAGTCGCTTGCCGTGGCGGTTTATAACCATTACAAGAGGATCGGTTCAGACATCAGGACCGGTGATGTTGAGATACAGAAGAGCAATATCGTGATGCTTGGGCCTACCGGTTCAGGTAAGACGCTGCTTGCCCAGACCCTCGCAAGACTGCTGAATGTCCCTTTTGCAATAGCGGACGCTACATCCCTGACCGAAGCCGGTTATGTGGGCGAGGATGTGGAAAATATACTGCTGAAGCTGATTCAGGCTGCTGATTATGATATTGAAAAGGCTGAAAAGGGTATCATATATATCGATGAAATTGACAAAATCGCCAGAAAATCTGAGAACCCGTCTATAACAAGGGATGTCAGCGGCGAGGGAGTCCAGCAGGCGCTGCTCAAGATACTGGAGGGTACAACAGCCTCTGTGCCGCCTCAGGGAGGCAGGAAGCATCCCCATCAGGAATTTATACAGATCGACACCACCAACATACTGTTCATCTGTGGCGGAGCGTTTGACGGCATCGAAAAGATCATACAGAACAGGGTAGGAACCAGAGCAATCGGCTTTGGCGCCAAGGTGGAAAGTAAAAATGAAAAAGACATCAGCGCAATATTATCGAATATTCTTCCTCAGGATCTGCTCAAATACGGTCTGATACCGGAATTTGTCGGGAGGCTCCCGGTCATTGTCACACTTGGCGCCCTTGACAGACAGGCACTGGTACAGATTCTGACCGAGCCAAAGAATGCGCTGGTTAAGCAATATCAGAAGCTGTTTGAGATGGATGACGCTCTTCTGGAGTTTGAACAGGATGCTCTTGAGGCGATCGCCGAAAAGGCATTGGCACGGAACACCGGCGCCAGAGGCTTGAGAGCGATCATAGAGGAGATCATGCTGGATGTGATGTATGACATTCCTTCTGCAACAAATGTTGAAAAGTGCATTGTTACCAAGGAGACCGTTGAGTCCTTAGCAGAGCCGAATCTGGTTATCAATGAAAACAGGAAGCCATTAAAGAAGTCAACCGGCAAGAAAGCAAGAGTAAAAAAGGAAAGCGCTTCTTAAGAGGGTGTTTTAGAATGTCAGGGTATTCCCGGCGGTGCAGCCGCTGGGGATGCCCTCTTTTGATGTTTGGGCGGATAAATTGCACATTATCGTCAATACTATTCATAGATAACGCAATTTTCATACGCAGTGACATTTGAGGAGGAGATAGAATGCTCACCAACACCTTTCTGATTATACAATTTTTCTTTTCGGTCATTATTGGAGTCTATTTTCTCAATCTGCTGAAATCGCAGCAGGGAAATAAAAGCGCTATAGAAAAGGAGTCGCGGAAGGAACTGGAGAAGCTCCGAAGACTAAAGGAAATCAAGTTGACCGAGCCTCTGTCGGAAAAAACGAGGCCGACCAGCATGTCGGATATTGTCGGACAGGAACAGGGACTGAAAGCGCTGAGAGCCGCATTGTGCGGGCCTAACCCTCAGCATGTGATCATCTATGGGCCTCCCGGTATCGGAAAGACAGCCGCCGCCAGAGTGATTCTGGAGGAGGCAAAGCAAATGCCTATCTCTCCATTCAGGAAGGAATCCAAATTTGTTGAAGTGGATGCGACTATCCTGCGCTTTGATGAGCGAGGGATTGCCGACCCGCTGATTGGATCCGTACACGATCCGATCTACCAGGGCGCTGGGGCATACGGTGTAGCGGGTATTCCCCAGCCCAAGCCCGGAGCGGTGACCAAAGCCCATGGAGGGATCCTTTTTATCGATGAGATCGGTGAACTTCACCCAATTCAGATGAACAAGCTGCTCAAGGTGCTGGAGGACCGGAAGGTCATTATGGAAAGCGCCTATTACAGCTCGGAGGATTCCAATATTCCCGCGCATATACATGAAATATTCCAAAAGGGTCTTCCGGCCGATTTCAGGCTCGTTGGAGCCACAACCAGAACGTCGGAGGATATTCCGCCGGCGCTTCGTTCCAGATGTGTTGAAATCTATTTCAGGCCTCTCACATCCGATGAAGTCGCTGCTATTGCTGTTAATGCCGCGGTGAAGGGCGGATTCCGTCTGGAAGAGGGAACAGAAAAATTGATTGCCAGGTATGCTCAAAATGGCAGGGATGCCGTCAACATCATTCAGATCGCAGGAGGGGTTGTCCAGGTGGAGGGCAGGAACGCCATAACCCATAAAGACGTGGAGTGGGTAGTGGAATTCGGCCATTACAGCCCCAGAATCGACAAAAAGATCTGTGAAGAGGAAAAGCAGGTCGGCTGCATGAACGGATTAGCTGTTTTCGGCAATGCAACGGGAATGGTTATCGACATAGAGGTTTCAGCTATGAGGGCGGGTTCCGGGAAGGGAATTATTAAGGTGACGGGTATAGTCGAGGAGGAAGAGATGGACGGACGGGGGCACAAGCTCAAAAGATCCAGCTCTGCCAGGGCCTCTGTTGAAAACGTTCTTACCGTTCTGAACCGGTTTATGGGTATTGATCCCAAGGAATATGACATCCATTTGAACTTCCCCGGCGGTATACCGATCGACGGGCCATCAGCGGGAATCGCCATCGCAATGGCCGTTTATTCCGCAGTGATGAATATACCCGTACGAAATGACATTGCAATGACAGGGGAGCTGTCCATAAGAGGAAGGGTCAAACCGGTAGGGGGAGTAGCGGCTAAGGTGGAGGCTGCAAAGCTTGCTGGGATCAACAAGGTGCTGGTGCCCAGAGAGAACCTGCAGGAGTCCTTTACTGATATTGGAATCGAGGTCATCCCGGTAGATGACATTGCACAGGTGATAGAGCATACCTTCAGCTCTGAAATCGTCAGGCAGGAGGAAATGCCGGCGCAGACGCATACAGTCCCAATCCTGGCCGCTTTACCTGCGGTGGAAAAAAGCTTCTGAAATAAAAGAGTGAAACTTTTCAGACATATCGTGAAATTATCCTTAAGTATACTACAGTATGAAGTCATCTAGTGTTTTGTAACACTTCATTTTTGTATACATGTTCAAAGTGTTACAAAGACACTTCCTTGATTGTTGTGGTCTGCAAATGTATGTTTTAATAGATACAGGCCACTTGACTTCTATGCTGTAGTTTTTGTTGTATTAAGGCAGTTTTGCTTTAATGCCGGGTTGGTATATGTTATGATGAGGAAGGATTGTGAGCTGATAAACAACGAGCGGAGGACGAATGAGGAAGAAGAGGAAGAGCGTTATCGTTGCAGCAGGAGCAGTATTGACGGTCATTATTCTGATATATGGCAATATTCTGCCGGGTTCGAACGAACAGGCAGATATACATAGTGATCAGATCACAGTCGTTCAGGCACAAACCAATGTGCCAATAGAATCAGGTGCCACAGCGTCAACAGAATCAGGTGCCACAGCGTCAACAGAATCAGGCGCCAATACGTCAACAGATGCTGACGCAAATGCGGAGGACCCTGAGAATCCTATCAGGTTGACAGACGCGGAAGGATTTGTTCCCGGAGGCTATATAGAAGTTGTAGTCAGGCGGGTTGTTGATGGAGATACGATATGGGCGGAATATCAGGGTAAGGAATACAAGGTTCGCCTTTTATGCATCGATACGCCGGAATCGGTCAAAGAAAAGGTGAAGGAGCAGCCTTTTGGGAAGCAAGCGGCAGAAAAGCTTGAAGAGATGATTCTGGGCAAGGAGGTGCAGCTGCTTTTTGAAAAAGATATCCGGGACAATTATGACAGGCTGCTGGCATATGTCGTACTCGAGGACGGAACCTGTGTGAACGCGACTATGGTATCAGAGGGATTTGCCAGAGTCAATGCGGTCAAACCGAATATTGTACACAGGGATTATTTTATTAAGCTTCAGAACAATGCGATCAATGAAGGAAAAGGTCTATGGTCGCTTCCGGAAGACAAAAGACCCTTTGTGAAGAAGGAGGATAATTTTTATATCCCGCGGTATTATGAAGAAGAAGCGGCATAGATCAGCTCCAGACAGATCATTTACAGGGAGGATGTTGAATGAGTTTACTTGAAGCAATTATTTACGGGGTAGTTCAGGGATTGGGTGAGTTCCTGCCTATATCGAGCACGGCGCACATTATACTGGTGCCATGGCTTTTTGGGTGGGAGAGCCAGGGACTGGCTTTTGACATTGCGCTGCATATGGGGACACTTGTCGCAGTGGTCATTTTTTTCTGGAAAGACTGGATCAGACTGATCAAGGCTGGTCTGACCGATGTGAAATCAAATGACGGGAAGCTTTTTTGGTGTATTGCACTTGCATGCATCCCCGGCGGTATATTTGGCTTGTTATTTGAAGATTACATAGAAACGACATTCAGGAATCCACTATTAATCGGTGTCATGCTCATCGTTATGGGTATTGTGATTTATGCAGCCGACAGGTATTCCAAATCAGAGATCGTCCTAAAGGATATCGGCTTTAAAAGAAGCTTTCTCATTGGTTTGTCACAGGCGCTGGCAATGCTGCCCGGTGTTTCAAGGTCGGGCATTACCATGGCGGCGGGCAGAGCACTGACAATCAATAGGGAGGATGCCGCGCGTTTCACTTTTCTGCTTTCAACTCCGTTTATTTTTCTAAGCGGTATTTACAAGGCCAAGGATATTGCAAACATATCAGTGGATGTGCTGCCTTTTGCCGTTGCAGTCCTGACTTCGGCTGTTGTCGGCGCTCTGAGCATCAAATTCATGCTTTCATACCTGAAAAGAAAAGGCTTCGCCATATTTGCGGTTTATCGTTTTTTGCTTGGCGCGATTGTCATTATAGTTGCAATAACGCGCTGAAGTAGGTCTGTGGTCACGTCATAGGACTATGTACCTATTAAAACAAAGGAATGAAGAACTATATAGAAGATTGGAAGTCTTTGTTATAATTTAGTAGAACATTAGCGTTTCTCCTATTTTTAGGGGCATGGGGGTTCAACCCCATGTTTTTTTTTTGCTCCTTCCGCTCAGGCAAAATATGATGCATTGTCTTGTAAAGCATTCATAATTGGGCTATTATACTATTGGAAAGTGCAGGTGCTTCTAATTGGATCAAAAAGATATTGTTATATTAGGCCTGGAGACAAGCTGCGACGAAACGTCTGCGGCAGTAGTGATAAACGGAAGAAGGATACTTTCGAATATTATTTCCTCTCAGATCGATCTGCATAAAAAGTTTGGCGGAGTCGTTCCGGAAATTGCGTCACGCAAGCATGTGGAGCTTGTACTGCCGGTCATCGATCAGGCTCTGGAGGAGGCAGGCGTTGGACTCGAGCAACTGGATGCCATAGGGGTCACTTATGGACCGGGGCTTGCAGGTGCATTGCTTGTTGGACTTTCTGCGGCAAAGGGACTGGCTTTTGCCACAGGAAAGCCTTTGATAGGAGTGCATCATATTGAAGGGCATATTGCTGCCAACTACCTGGAGAATGAAGCCCTGAAACCGCCCTTTGTGTGTCTTGTGGCGTCGGGCGGGCACAGTCATATTGTGTATGTTTCCGACTACAACCGGTTTGATATTCTGGGGCAGACCCGTGATGATGCTGCCGGAGAGGCATTTGACAAAATCGCCAGGGCATTGGGCCTTGGGTATCCCGGCGGTCCGCTGATTGATGCGGAGGCGGCAAAGGGCAACAGCAGAGCAATAGATTTTCCGAGAGTCCAATTTCATGACGGAAGTCTGGATTTCAGCTTTAGCGGGCTGAAAACTGCCGTTCTGAATTACCTGAACGGAATGCTTCAGAAGAGCTCGGACATTCATCTTCCCGATGTATGCGCCAGCTTTCAGCAAGCTGTTGTGGATGTACTGGTACGCAACACCATACTGGCCGCCGGACAAAAGGGCGTGAAGCATGTGGTGCTGGCAGGCGGAGTCGCGGCGAATTCGCAGTTGAGAACAGATATGAAGGCAGCTGCAGAGCAGGTTGGGATGGAGATATTCTATCCGCGGGCGGTGCTATGTACTGATAATGCGGCAATGATCGGATCGGCAGCCTATTATGAGTTTAAAAGAGGGTGCTTGGCGGCATTGGATTTGAATGCTGTTCCAAGTCTGAAGCTTGGCTGCCAAAACTGTGGATAACTTTATCTTTTCCACAACCTTCCATACAAATTACACTTCCAGAAACAAACATCCAGTTATGGCAAAAATCTACATTTGACGTATTCTGTCGAATAATAAAATCTGTATCGAATCGAAAAAATGTACATCTATAAGTACATGAATCGCGCCATTCCACGCAATTTGCGTCTTCGAGCCTGTTTGGGAGAAAATGCGAAAAATGCAGAGATACCGCCTGTGAATTATGTGGAAAATGCGCAGGAATTGCGTATAATGTAGGATCTTCGTGTGTGGATAAGAATGTGGATAGTGTGGATTAAAGGTGTCGGAAATTGATGCTTTAGAAGATTGGAGAAGCGAAAAAACTACTCATTATTTGAATATTCCGAGTAATTCTGAAGCACTTTTTTCACATATCCCTGTGTTTCGGCATAGGGAGGAATGCCTCCGTACTTTGCAACAGCGCCGGGACCTGCATTATAGGCAGCCAGAGCCAGATCCAGATTGCCGTCGAATGCGACGAGTTGATCTTTCAGATATCTTGTACCGCCGTCAATATTTTCACTGATGTCAAAAGGATCCTCAACGCCAAGGCCTTCAGCCGTACCCGGCATCAATTGCATCAAGCCCTGCGCGCCGGCCCTGGATATGGCATAGGGATTGAAATTGGACTCCTGCTTGATGACCGACCTGATCAGATTGGCGTCTACATGATATTTTTGAGAGCTTATAGCAATGCTCTTTTCGATTTCTTCGGACCATTGACTCTTATCTATCACCATGCCCGATTTATTGGCTGCAAGAGCCAGCAGGGCCTTCTGAATGTTACTGGTTGCGGGGCTGCCTGAAGCAGCACTTATAATGCTTGCGGAAGAAATATCATCAGCAGATGTAAGCGCGGAGGTGTCAACGGCATTATTGAGAACCTGTTTGAAAGGTACGCTTTCGGAAGCACCCCTGATTTTGACCGGCACCCTGCTTTGAATCTCGTTGAGTTTTTGTTGAAAGATATCCGAAATATTCGGGATCATTTTCAGCCCTCCGCTACTATGTACATTTTACATTAGTTCTTATCGCAAATAAAGAACTAAATGGACAATCCTATACATAATATATCGGAAGAAGAAGGATATATATTGAGGCGCTTGTGATAAAAATCCCGACGCGAAGTTTTGAAACGGCCGGTTTTAGGAAATGTTGCGCTCTGACTTCCGGCAGAATTTTGAGCATGCGTTTTTACGTTCGCCGTCGAATTGCCTGACCGTAAAGAGCTGACAGTGTCCCATGGACGGATCCTGCTCCGATTCGTATGACGGCTGCTGCAACAGTTCGGCATCCGGGCTCAGTGAGGACCCATTGGGAGGAGTTTCGGGCTCATAGGAAGCAGAAATAAAAAATTCACACTCAATGCATTTCGCTTTGAGCCCGGAGGGTGACCAGGTCTCTACTTTCCTGATATATTTTATACAGCGGAAATCCCTTGAAACAATCCCGTGAATTTTGCACAGGATGTCTCTGTTTATATGTATATTGATTCCTCTGGCACAGTTGCTGCAGTTCCCAGGCTTTTTCATCCGTACCCCCTGACCATAAAGCATTCTCTGCCTGCCCGATTCGGTGCGGGCATGTCCAAATCCATATTATCATAATAGAAAGTGACATGGCAAATAATGGGAAATATGGCCATGTGCAAGGGAAATGGTTCTGTTCCAAAATGGCCGATTCTGGGGTATAATAATTCATGTGAAGATAGGGTAAAGTGAATACAGACAGGAGAAGTACGGAATATGAGAAAGCCCGTAATTTTGCGCAGAAGGTATATCCCATATGAGATCGTTGATATTTCTTCAGATGAGCTCTTGTTCAGGAGTGATGAACTTCTGGTCACCAGATGGACTGCGATCAAACCACGGCCTGACTTTTACGGGGGTATTTCATTTACCTTCCTGAACAGGGGGTACAAGCTTGGCAGGTTTTACGACAGGGACGGACGGTTTCTGTATTGGTACTGCGACATTATTGAGGTCCTGCATGACGCGTTGTCTGATACTTATACGCTCAATGACCTTCTGCTGGACATCAAGGTATTTCCGGACGGAAGGGTTATACTTTTGGATGCGGAAGAACTTGCTCAAGCTATTGAAGATGGCCTGATTACCGGCAGACAGGCCTGTATGTCGCTCAGAACGCTTGACAGTCTTTTAAAGATGATCTATGACGGCAGCTTTCCGCCTGCGGAATGCGAGGGATGGAGCTGAATGACCCATTATGACTTGAAATATATAGACCTGCACACACATACGACTGCATCGGACGGCAGCATGACACCGGCTGATCTGATCAGACATGCTTTTGACAAGGGGCTGGCGGCTGTGGCCGTGACAGATCACGATACGGTCAGCGGAATTGGTCAGGCACTGGAAGAGGGCGACAGGCTCGGGATCGAGGTGATCGCCGGGGTAGAGATCAGTGTGGATTTTACCACTGAAATGCATCTGCTGGGGTATTTTCTCAACGGCCATTGCGAACCGATCCTCAAGACGCTTGAAGACCTTCGTGAGAGAAGAGAGGAGCGCAACCCCAGGATCGTAAATAAGCTCAATGAGCTTGGTTTTGATATTACCATGGAGGAAGTTAACGGTAATGCCGGGGGCGGTAATGTAGGAAGACCGCACATTGCCAGAGTTATGATAGAGAAAGGCTATGTGAATAACATTGATGAAGCCTTCGAGAAATATTTGAGCTCAGGTAGACCGGCATACTTCAAAAAGGATAAGCTGCTGCCTCAGGAGGGAATAGCTGAGATCACCCGCTCAGGCGGGATTCCCGTACTGGCGCATCCTTTTTTCATCGGTCTGCCGTACGGTCAGTTGGATCAACTGGTGAAAGAGCTGGCCGGATATGGACTGAAGGGTATTGAGGCATACTATTCCTGGCATACGGAAGAACAGACGTCATCGCTGCTGCGAATCGCCCGAAAGCATGGTCTGCTGGTCACGGGAGGCAGTGATTTCCATGGCAGCTTCAAGCCCGATATTGAGATAGGGACCGGTACAGGCTCGCTGAAGGTGCCGTACAGCCTGCTCACAGGGCTTAAGCAAATGTAGTGAGCTGAACAGTTATAACATCCAGAGGCCAGGAAATAAGCGGTTTTCCGGCATCTTGACAAGGGGCCCGAATCTGAGTATAATGAGAACGAACCGAAACGATAAAGGTACAAATTCTAAGCCCTTTCCAGGAAGGGTTATTTTTATCGGTCCGGGAGATTAATGGAAGGTTTTAGTTATGGCAAACGAAGGAATAAAGGTCGTCGCTCAAAATAAAAAAGCCAGACATGATTACTTTATCGAGCAGACAATGGAGGTCGGTATCGTACTGTCGGGCACAGAAGTGAAATCGATCAGGCAGGGCAAGGTGAACCTGAAGGACAGCTATGCAATGATCGAGGGCGGCGAGGTCATACTCAACGGCATGCACATCAGCCCTTATGAACAGGGGAATATTTTCAATAAAGACCCCCTGCGCGACCGGAAGCTTTTACTGCACAAAAGCGAAATTAACAGGCTGATCGGCTATACGCAGCAGAAGGGCTTGTCATTGGTGCCGCTGCAGCTTTACTTCAAGAGGGGCATTGTGAAGCTGGAGCTTGGGATCGCCAAGGGCAAGAAGCTGTATGACAAGAGGGATGACATGGCGGAGCGGGATGCCAAACGCGAGATCGACCGTAAAATGAAGGAACAGTATAAGTGACACTTGACAAGTGAATAGCTTTATCGTCAAATAGGCAATTTTACGAAGTAAAATGTGCCAAAAGGGGACATTCTTCAGCTCGTGAGGAATACCGGATTTTGGAGGAGTGTCACCTTACCATTTATGGGGGCGTATTGGTTTCGACGGGGTTGTTGAGACCAGAGTAGCGGGTAGAGGATTCTCGTTGGCCTCTTTAAAAAACGGGAAACTTAAAAATAAACGCTAAAAACGATAATTTCGCTTTAGCTGCTGCCTAATATAGGCAGCCCGTCGGTCCGGGGTTTCTGCACCTCGGGTAGCCGGCGTCATTAAGTCAGGCCTTCGGTGTAGGAAGGTTAAACACTGGAACTGTTGCGGCGGTAGCCTTGAGCTGTAACAGTATTTAAAGGATACCAAGGGTGAAACTCTGACTGCGGAGGTTCACCGGAGGGAAATCAGTGCCAAGGTCTCGGACGCATAGGCGAGCAGCAAGCGCAAGCTTGCGACCAGCCTCGAAAGAGAAACCAGGCATTGGACAAATCACAGTCTACACCCGTAGAAGCGCTGGAGGATATGATTTCGGACAGGGGTTCGACACCCCTCGCCTCCACCAAATCTATCAAGCTAGATTGATACAATAAGAGCCGATCAGAAATGACCGGTTCTTATTGTATTCATGGGCAAAATAGCGTGAAATCAAGGGCTTCCAAGGTCACGAGGTTGACTTCGGAAGCCCTTTTTTGTTTTTTGACAGACCATGACCATAATCAAACTGGCATTCATGCCTATTAATGCCAGAAAGCTGCACCCCCGCCGACGCAGATAATTAAAAGGTTGGAAAAAATTAAAGAGTTCGCTATCACTGAGCTTGGTGACTTTCAAGCCAGCGCAACAAATATGGTCTATCATTGTTAGCCGGTGTTTCATACCATTGTGAACACAAACGGTATTGGGTGCCCCGTATTTCGAGCGGTTTGGAATAATACCGTATCGGATTGTATTCTGCATTGGCCGGTACGAGGAGCGGAAAATCAATTCCGAAAATCTTTTTAGAATAGTCCTTGTCAAGCATAAGCTGTACTTCATCTTTATCAGCAGCCCCGCGTTCCAGTGCGTCCCGAAGAAGTGTCTGAGCTATCTTGCCGATTTTCAATTCTGATAATGTGTCATTTGAAATATCCTCCGGCGCTGCCGAAGAAATAGATGGCGCCCTTCGGACTGCCCGTTCCGTCTCAAACATTTTTACGAGTTGGTATGAACGGAGAAATAATTCCGAGGTGTCCGAAATCCCGTCGCTTGCTATGAGAATGGGTTTAAGCACATGATCATTGAAATCTTCGTTTGCTATAACCCGCGCGGAAAAGTCGAGGCCATTTTCACAGAACAAATTATTTAAATCCTCAATACACGGGTTCAAGTCATCCAAAACGGCGGCATGAATCTTGGGCGATCCAAAGATAAGCTCTCCGTGTGTTGTGTTGAAATATCCTTGAATGCACATTGCCGTGCGGAGAAGTTTCTTTATGACTCTTTCGACGGTCTCCATTTTGCTTCCGTAATTTAGGCCGCTCTCATGATAAGCGACATCGATGGCATAGATATACGTGCCGCTATCGGACAAGGTGATGCCTACTGCATCGGCCTCCGCTTGCTGGAGCAGCTGTATTAGCGAGTTTTTCTTATATATGTCGAATCCGTGTCTATTGGCAAAGTGCTCATTGGATCTTTGCATAAAGCGTTCAAGGGCCTCGGCATTATGTAATTGCCAAGTAGGTGAAGGCTTCCAATTCGTCTGTACCACCTGGCATTCCTTGACGTGTCGCAGCCACGAATAAAACAGAGACTCGCCCATTTCTATTTTCAATACCATTCACCTACCCTTCCCAAATGCCTTCTCCAGAAGAAATACAGTTTATCGATCTTGGCTTGACATAATTCTTTGGTGCGGTTTACAAGCCAAGTCGAGAGCATATTCAATCCCAAACGCAGGCTTATGGGTTTTGCTGGTTCTGGTTATGTATTTAATCAAGACTCTTTCGCTCTCGGTAAAATCATCTATCGGCATCTCCGAAGTCCAGTATACTTTGTCGACACGCGATACTTCTTTTGCAATATTAATGGGGCAGTTCAGGTAAACAGAACTGATAATACTGGCGAGTTCGCTCTTCCATTGCGGCATGGCATTAATGCGTGATTCAATAGTTGGTTGAGAAAAAAACACCTTTTTTGCTTCCCTAAATTTATCAAAATCCTGAGTGGTCACGGAAGTAAGCAGATCTGGGGTAATGCAGAGAATATCAGCGAATTGCTTAATCCTCTTGGGGGGTATGCCTTTTGTCTTTGCGCGGTAAACAACGCCAAAAGTAACGCCAAGGAGAACCGCGATGTCAACCATGCTGATACCATAAACGAATTTCACGGCGTCAAAAATATCAATAGGTATCCCTTTGCCGTCGTTATAATCGTCAAGCCATGATGAGAATTGATCATATGAAATCCGACATTCGTTTAGCTGTTCACGCAAGAATCGCGGGGCATTTGTCGTTGCGTAAGTAAAATATTCTAAACTTGCACTCCAGTCCTCACACACTTTTGTATCGTCTGTTATTTGCTCCCCGTACTTATATGTACTCCCATGCCCAGCGCAAGTTCCGCTAAAATTGAACTCGCAGGTTTTACACTGTTTCTCTAAATTCATAACGATACCCCTTTACCCCTTCATACGTACAAAATCAATCTTCGCGCTCGGCCTCCGTATCGAAAATCCTGTCCAGTTCTTCGTTTGATGTAATGCCGCGAACCTTGTTCCTGACAGTCAGCGTTGCCATATCCAACCGGAAGAAATGATCGCGGCCGTCCGCGCCACGCTGCTGGCGGATAAGTTGTATCTTCCCGTACTTATCCCAGTGCAGGTCAGCGAATTTAGCCAGCCCGACAGCTTTCGGATAGTTGTCCTTTCTGCTTGGGTCATGGGGCTCCAGAATATCGAAAACATAACCGTGTGAATCGGCGCGGACGATTACCAAGTCCGGGAACATCGATGTGGAGACACCGCCAACTTCGTAGGGCACCTCCAACGACCACTTTTTACGGTCAAGGTTACGAAGCCAGCAGACGGCACCGTTTTGCAGTTCCTCCTTGACCACACCGCTTTCCCAAGGATTTAGTGAAGTTTTAAATGTTCCATCATTTGAGCAATACAGGTGCTGCTCGTATGTCTGGCTGTCCTCTGTAACAGAGAAATCGATAGAGTCCGGCAAAACCCAAGGCACAGCAACAGGAACAGCGGAAGCATTAATCAGCCTATCATATACGGTTTTACGCGCTTCGCTGAGCCGGGAGATGGCCCGCTTGTTATTCTCATAGAGGGTGATAAACTGCTCTTCGGCAAAAGCGTTAAGCCGTTCCATTGCGTTCGTATCGCTTGTAAGAACGATCACTTCGATTTTCACGTCTATATGATCACGGCTGCTATGCCTTGTCCAGTATTCAGTATGCAAACCTTCTCCCAGCAGTTTACCGGCTTGATCAAAATGGCGGGTAATATCGAAATCGGAAAGCGTCATGTTTTGTGTGGCTTCGTCGTATCGATATGCGTTATCGCCGTAATCGAACGTTAGCGTTCCGAGGGCAAAACCTGTAATTGTCCTTGTTTTCTGCTCAAAATCGCCTGAATCCTTGATACGGGTGATTTCCTCATCCATTTTGACCAAAATGCTTCTTCTTAGCGCTCTTTGAGCATCCAAATCAATCCCGTCCATTGTTAGGGCTCGTGAAAGCTGGATTGCCAAGCGCAACGGCGGCAACTTCCTGCTGGAATCAATGCGGTAAGTGATGAGCTTGTCCATAGCCGAAAAAACATCAGAAAAGGCAGGGTCTCTTGACAATGTAACGACATTTTTGTGGGAGTCGATATCACCTGGAACAATTGCTTCACTGTCGCGGAGAGCATTTATCACGCTTGTAACCGTATCCTTATCAAAATATGGGAGAAATAGGCTGACGTTATTTAGTTCCGCGTCGGAACTGATCCTCCGGGCCAGGGGGGTACGGATCATGCGCCCCAGCAACTGTGCGATATAGGTATAATCCTGTGCACTGCGGAAAGACATCATCGTTTCGGCACGCGGGCAATCCCAGCCGGTGGAAAGGTTCATCTTGAAGAAAACGATCATAGACGTTTCGTCTTCTTCTATACGAGAAGCTTCAATCCGCCGTATTTCAATATCACGAATATTGAGCGTACCTCGGTCGTTGAAGGTATGCACTACTTCTCCATCAAGGAGCCTTCGTCCCAATGCTTCTTCAAGCGTATCGATGCACATTCCAATGTCAGTGCGCGTTGCTTCCCGATCCGTGCCGTCCTCAACTTGGATAACAAGAATGGGCTTAACTACTTTTTCACCTTCGCGTTCACAGTAGGCTTGCCAGTGGGCGCATTTTACACGCCAGTTTTCTACCGCGCTTATGAACGTAGTCATATCAGCGCTTAAGGCGATATCGGGGTAGTGCAGGATAATCCTGTCCTTCAACAACCCGGACTCACGGACACCTTCGGGCGGGACGATTACCTTTTGAACTGTGGACGCTGTACCTGCTATAAGGGCATCAAACCTTTGGGGAGTGGCTGTTACCCCTATAACAAGAGGCATCACGCATAAACCATCTTCCTGGCTTCCTTTGATAAATTTCTGCATGATTGACTGCGCTTTATTCTCCGCTTGTACCGATGTGTAGGTACCCCGGTGCGCTTCATCAATTACAACATAAAACTGATTCGGTATACGCTTAGCCGTGTTTGTGACCGTTTCCCAGATAGTGTATTGCCGGGCATCAGATTTTTGGGTGAGTAGTTTATCGTTGCCCAGCTTCTGTGTATTGAGGAAATAAACACAGCCGATTTCGAAATATTCGGCATCATAATTTGAATCCACTGTCACAAGATCGCGTACCCGAATCTTATCCGACTTACTCTCAATTTTCAAACGCGTCTGTTCATTTAGTTCCGGAGAATCGGATAGCCAAATAAACACCGATTCCGGGCCGGCAGTATGCTCGGGAGAGCCGTACAGAATTTCTTCAAAAAGGGTGGTCATTATGATCGTCTTGCCCGAGCCGGTTGGAGCAGAAAAAGAGATTACCTGTGGATCGCGCTCGCTCCACATGATATGAGCTTTATTGATTTTCTCATGTAGATCGGCAAGCGCCGTTTCCTGAAAAGGAAATAGTGTATTTCTCATATCGAATCCCTCCTGCTCCCGAGTACGAAATTATCAATGTAATCGCGGTAAAGCTGATATGTTTGAGGAGCCTTAGTGTTTGCTGACATTTCACGGAAGGCATCCTCTGAATTTGTCACAAAGTAAATGGTTTTTATACTTTCCATATCCTCCAAGGCTTCTGTAAATGTCGCAAATTTCGTTTCATCCACAAGAATCGCAAAGCTGTTTTGCGGCAATACCATCATATCCGGGATTTCGCCTCCGGCAATTTCAGGCCGATTTCCAATAGCGCCGGATTTTAGCCATAGGAGAGGTAGAATCTCATGAAACTGCTGGCCGAGCGACACGCTGTTTTTGTCCAGAAATCCGAGTTTGAAATACTCGACGTTCGCAGGGAAACCTTCGCTCATCGGTCGCTTCAGAGACTCAATAATGCTTGCTGTACCGAGCAAGTCCACTACTTTGCCTTTTATATCGTTGAATACATGGGTCTCCTTTGCCACGATATAAAATTCGGTGATTTGCTCCTGCTCTTCAAGAGCGGCGATCCAATCATCTGCCGCTTCGGGATCGAATAGGATAGATATACTGTGCTCCTCAGATACGACAAATTTGCTATCTGCTTTCACCACTGACTGCGGCAGAATTGAATCGCTTATGATGCTCTTTATAATCTTGGGCGGATCTGGTAGCAAGTTGATTTTTTTTTGTACAGTCGTAACTAAGCCACCGATTGTGGCGATGATCTGTTTCTTTGCTGCTGTCGTGAGTGTGGCAGGATTTTCAATGTAACCGATCTGATAGAAAGAACGAGCAATCTCTTTCGTAGTGGTCAAGATCGTATAATATTCACCGGTCAGCACTGAACCATCAGCACGCTTACCGAGGATGCTGTATTCTGTACGTGGCCAAGTGACCGAGCGACAAATGCCATGGCTTTCCCATTTGGTGTCTCCAGGTTGGTAGCCCGCCACTTTCAAGTCCCGGGCATCGGCCTCTGAGACTTCGTTATTGGTAACAAGTATGCACCGTCTATGCCCGCCGTCTTCGGCATTTAATAAATTCACAGCGTGAAGCGTCGTGCCGCTACCCGCGAAAAAGTCGACAATCAGAGCATTAGGCTTATTCCGGACAATAGCTGCAATTGCATCTTTTGTAGAATAGAGCGATTTAGGGAACGAAAAAGCCCTGGATTGCCCGATTATCTTTGAAACCAAATCAGAGCCGTTGACACCTTGGTCATGTAGGCTACGATGCCATACGGATTTTATCTGTTTCTCTTGTGTGGCTGCATATTCTACATCCACCACATTTTTGGTTTTATCATAACCAACAACTATCAGTTCGCCTGTTTGTATTTGTCTTTGAGGACGTTGGCTAAGATAAGAAATAGCCCACGTTTTTCTTTTCTTGTCATAACCTCCTACTGCAACATAACCTTTCTTGATTAATTCGTTAAGAGTAGCAAATCCGACACCCCAATTACCATCAGAACCATCAGTTCGAATAGGCCAAGCAGCGTCTAGGCCATCAATTTTAGCTGACACATCAATTTCTGTCCCAAAGGGTACAGATTCCCCGGCTCGGATAACTCTCTGGTTTTCGCTGTCGATAAGAACTGGATAGAACATATTTTTTCGATCAATACGGCGCGCATTTGTACCAGATCTTAAAAGCCCTTTCCATCTTGGCTTTACTGTAACATTTTTCTCACCTAAAAGTGGGTCATCACCACCAGAGACGAACGCTTTTGACATAAAGCAATAGACATTGTATTCCTCCACTCGTGAAAACCGGCCTTGGGTTACTCCCTTTGGATTTACAACGTCTGTAACCAATTGGATATACGCTTCAGGAAACAATTCTTGCAATAGAACACGCAGGTGATGAACTTCGTGTTCGTCAATTGTTACGATAAGAACGCCTGTATCTGGATTAAGAATCCGCTTAGCGATCCTTAAGCGCTTCTGCATCATTGAAAGCCACTTGCTATGTCTCCAGGCATCAGCAGAATCCACATAATCATTGTTATACTTCCAATCACGAGCTCCGGTGTTATACGGAGGGTCTATGTAGATACAGTCTACCTGCTTGGGATACAAGTACTCTAAAAGCTGAAGGGCGTGGTAATTATCTGATTCAATGAGCGTATGCCAGAGGTAGTCCTCCGGCGCGTTTTCCACCTTGGCAATAGGCTCAAGGGAGGGAAAGATAGGGTCACCAAACTGAGCGATGGCAACAAGCTCATTAAGAGGTATCTCCGTCGTCTCACCCGTCGCTTTTTCTCGGCATAAAGTGAGATCGCCGTCTATTTTTATAACAGTCATCACATCGTTGACGTGACCATTTTTACGGGCAACAGTGGAACTGCGCCGGATGGGTACGCCATATAACGGGGTACATTCAGGGATGTGCTCCTCAAACACCAGCCCGAATTTTTTGTTTTTAGATAAGCGGGCAAATTCCTGTTCCAGCCGCTCTCTCAGGGACGCGTCAGAAATTTGCCGCAGTAGGTCATTGATTGCCGCCATGATTATTTCTCCTCCTGTCCATCAGGCGCGGATTCGCCCTTGCTCCAAGAACGGCCAAACAGCACGTTTTCATCGGATAAGCGCAATATCGCTGTGCTTTCTAAGATTCCGTGTGCCTTCTCCGTGGTGGAATCAGCCTTGTCGAAGGCTATGAAAATCTGGCGCCCGCTGCCCTGATAGCGATCCAATATATGTTCCAGGTGCGCATCCTCAATCCGTTTGAGGATGTTGGAATCATGAATCAGCGCAGGGATCGGCCGTAATTCCAGAATGCTCAAATCATATATTACGAGGCTCTTATACGCAGTTCCTTCGCTGGTATTGCCCGGCGTTTGAAATGTAATTTCTTTATGCGAACCAATATGTAACTGCGGAGCTGTTTCCTCGTTGTCCGTCACGATGCCATTAATTTTATCCATGCGCAGCATAATATCGTCCTGTATCTCTTCCAGCCTTTCGGCCTGCTGCCGCAACAGGTTTTCAAGTTTTCGTTCTGCAACTGCGCGGGCCTCCTGCAACTCCTTTTGATGGAGCAAGTCTTTTGTTTCTTCTTCAAGTTCATCAATTCGTTTGGAGACACTGATGCACTGCGAAAGTGTCCGCTCGGACATTTCTTTCGCAAGCCCGGATTCTTCGATTTTACGCTGAAGCCGTTTTATCTCATTATCATAATGAGCAATAAGCGGACGCAGCCGCTCAATTTCCTGCGTCATTTCTTCGCCAAGGATTTCCCTGATCCGTTTATGGAAATGCTCAATATCCGTGAACGCCTTGATGTCCGCGTTCGGAAAAAAACGCACAAGAGAAGCAAACTCACTGGCGGCTTCGGTAAGGCCGCCGTTGATATTATCCTCGATGGCATGCAGCTGCGATAATAGGCGATTCCGTTTCCGCGTGCTACTTCCCAATTCTTTCTGTAATGTGGTCGCCCGCTCGAACGTTTGTGTATCGAAGCCAAAGGCAGTAAGTTGGGCCGCCTCGTTATCCTTCATTAGTTTCTGAAGCCGTTCCTGTAAAGTTGCTATGGTTCTCTGATTCTCCTCAATTTTTTCGGTATCCACAAATACACGCTGGCGGGCCTTAAAGGAATCTTTTATGCCGAGCTCCTCTTCTATGTTCTTTATGTCGGCAGTCACCTTATAATGGCCAAACAGCTTTAGTAGGAAATCCACGGCTTTTTCGTCAGACTCGCGTGGCCGTATATGCAACGGATATTTTTCCAAGGTATTTTCGCGCCCGTATATACGGAAAAACCTTTCCGTAAGCTCTGAAAACGTCAGGAACTGCAGATCGATTTCATATTCCTCGAACAGAAACTTGCGGTATTCTTCAAGCGTCAGTTTTTCGATAAGGTGATGATCCCTATCACAACGGCAGACATGCCTCGGGTCATCCGTGCTCCTGTAAAAGTAATGCGGCTGTTCACCAAACTGGAAGGTAAAGTATATGGTATGCGTGCCGACATTCTTCTTTATATCGTCCGATATGGCGTAATAGTTTTCGCCGCCAAATGCATAGTCAATAATCCACAGAAAGGTGGATTTACCAATAGCGTTACTGCCCCCCGAACTGCCAAGCACCGTATTCAGCCCCGGTTGAAAACGGATGGTCTGATGTGCTTCCGCGAATTTATCGCACCGAAGTTCCACCAACATAATGCAGCACCCTCCCTTCCTCTAATAGTTCAATTTTCCCTAACGCAAACAAGCAGTCGAGCGCGCTTAGGAAATCACCCATGTCTTTTTTGACCGCTGTCGTTGCCTCGAACAGTTCCTTGGGCGACATGTCTCGCTGTTCCAACGCTTCCAATATGTCCGGGAACCGTGCGATAATGCTGTTTACGTAGGGCGTCACCTTACTCGGCAATCTCATCGAACACCTCACACCTTTGCACGAAGTAGGAGATGATAATCTCGCAGGCTTCTTTGTATTTCCGACCTGTCTGCTCGTATAAACGATTGACCAGCAGGTTGTATATATCGCTTTGTGATGTAATCGTTTCACTGGCGTCTTCATACATTCGCCGGATACTCTTGGCGAATTTATCGACGTTCAGTTTGTTTTCACCGGCCATGCGGTCTAAGGCGTTATTCACAGCCTCGTAAAGGCGGGTGACGTGAAAGAGCGCCTTTTCCTTCAAACGACGTTCTGTAATTTTACGCTCTACTTTGACCGGATCAGTTCTCAAGCCCAAATCGCCGGTATCTTCGATCTGATTGATCTCCCGGAGCACCTCTTCAATTTGCTTTTCCAGTGTTATGCGGGACAAACCGTCCATCGCGAGTACGCGGTTTACCAAATCGTGCTTGTCCGATATTAAGGCCAGCTTTGTGGCAGGAGTAGCACCCTGCATTTCGCGCTCACAGTCAACACACAGAACAACGTCATCTGAATCCGAGAGCGGAATAACCTTGCCATAATAAACGTCATTCCCGTTTTTCGGGAGGGCAAGTGGCCTGCCGCAGTTGTGGCATTTGCCGCCGGTTTCGGTTAGTAACGCTAACAAATGTGTATCGGCGGGTGCAATTTTGGCTGAAGCCTCCATTGCAAATTGAGTATATGCTGAAACGTAGCTGATCTCATGCTTACGGGCATCAAAGCTGTGTATGTATTCGTCGGTTATCTCTTTGATGCTTGCCTCGCCATCACGGTTTGTAACCGGGATGGTGTAAAGGAAAATACCCGCAAGGAGGTCGGCCAAGACAAAGGAATCCCTGCCCAGGATAATGGCCTTCGTCATGCCGTTTACTTTTTCCACGGGCGTATCAGGCTCAATTGCTGTGTCGGACTCGATTATATCCTTAAGGGCCAGAACGATGAGCGCCCGTTTGTTATCGTCCAGCAAAGGTAAAACGGTTTGTTTGAAGCTTTCGGAAACGCTGCGAGCATCAGCCGTTGGCGCCACATCTGTTACGTTAGGAGATAGGTTCCTCTCGCAGCGTACCAGATTTGATACGGTTGTGTCATCGTCTTTGATATCATAGGTGGGCGCGACAGTAAGCAAGATTGTTCCAACGAGCTTTTTTTGCGATGTGCTCTTTGCCTTGCAAAGCGTCAGCACAGTCGCAAAGGAACCAAAGCACAGCTTTTTCATATCGCGCCCTCCTTTTTCTTTGTTATAAATATCGGCTTCCAACTAATCCTTTTCGTTTATGACATCAACGATATCCCCGATATTGCAGTCAAGTGCCTTACAGATGCGAGCCAAAATGTCCATGCTGACGGGCAAGTCCTTGCCCAGCTTTGCCATCGTTGTTGATGTGATATTACTTAAAGCCATCAGATCTTTTTTCATCATCTTCCGGTCGATTAACAGCTTCCATAATTTATTGTAGCTGAATGCCATAGTACCGCCTCCTGCGTGCTCAATTCTTGTGCGAGCATGCACACTGGTAATTATACCATAAAACTGTATGAAATGAAAGTGTAAATATAAATATGCTTATTTCAACTCAGCAATCGCAAATCTGCAACGGAGGTTAAGAGGTAGATGATAAATTGTTAAGGCCCGGCTAAGGCCTGGCCAAGGCACAGACATGTTGATAGCGTAATAGATTTTGTATGCTGTTATTGCCAAGGGCGATAGCGGCTTTTTTATGCCCTCTCTGGCGTGGTCATCAAATCTTTTGAAAGGAGGGCGCCAAGAATGCGCGACATCAAAAACAGCAAGGGCAAACTGGTCTGCCGTATAGACGATAAGGCCAGTATCGTGGAAATCGTACACAAAGGCTGTAAGACGCTGATCCGATTCAAACCTGACGGCACCGCCGAGATCATCAACACAGAAGCTGCATAACAGCCAAATATCGAAAATCCGCAGAACCGCAAGACGGGCAGGACGACACCACATTGGTGTTCCCGCCCGTCTTTTCGTTTCTACGGATTGATGAAAGCGGCCTCCTGCGGATTTTCAAAGCCAAATTTTGAAAATCACAGGAGGCAAAACTTGAAAATTTCGTACACGTCCGTTACTGGGCAAATCCATGAAATTGAGGTCACCGACGATTGGGGAGCCATAGTGCTCGACCTCGACCGCCAAGAAAAGAACCAAAACCGCAAAGAAACCCGTCGCCACACCGCGCTCGACAGCTACGACTACATAGACACTGATGCCGATTCCAACCCGCGTCTGTCCCGTGATGCCTTTGAGTATCGGAACCATATCTGTGCCAACAGCGCGGAGATCGTCGCCGACCTCGAATGCAAATACACTCGTCAGCATATCCGCGAAGCCGTGGCAATGCTGAAACCTGCGCAGCGCGACTTGATCACCGCCATCTATTTCAATGGCGTGCCGGTGCATGACTATGCCAAGCGGGAAGGCGTCGACCACTCGGCAATCTCGCACCGCCTGCAGACGGCATATAAGCATCTCAAAAAACTTCTATAAAAATCCTCACATCCCTCATCTGCCATGGCTACTCAATGAAGGCGCCAATCAAGAACGGCCTTCAGAAAGGAGATATGGCAGATGAAACACACCCTCAAGATCAGTGTTTCGAGGGATTCGCCGGACAACGGGATTGTCAGCTGCCGCCATGTCACCATCCGGGAGAAGCTGCTTCGCTTCCTCCTTGGCGACAAGCGGAGGTTAACGGTCATCGTCCCCGGCGACAGCGTGGAATCGCTGTCCATCAACGAGGTCGGGGAAGGAGGTGCGGAGCATGAGCAAAATCAAGCTGCTTCTGGACGTAGTCTCTGACCTGCGGTCACTGGCCGACAGCGTACAGGCCTTGGCGGACGCGATGGCGGGAAACGAACCTGCCGAGGCCGCGCAGCCGGAAACGCCTACCCCGGCACCGGAACCGAAGCCTGAAGCAAAACCGGTCACGCTGGAGCAAGTCCGTGCGGTACTGGCCGAAAAATCCCACGATGGCTTTACGGCCGAGGTTCGTGGTCTGCTGGAGAAGCACGGCGCCACGAAGTTGTCCCAGATAGATCCCCGCGAGTTCTCGACCCTTTTGCTGGAAGCGGAGGCATTGAAATGAGTGATCATGCTATCCTCTCCGCATCCGGCGCCCACCGCTGGATGGCCTGCACACCGTCGGCCCGGTTGGAACTGGAGTTTGACGATAACTCCGGCAACGCTGCTGACGAGGGCTCGGCCGCCCACGTACTCGCGGAACACAAACTGCGCAAAGCTTTGAAAATGCGCTCCAAGAAACCGGTGTCCAAGTACGACTGTGACGAGATGGATGCCCACACGGATGATTACGTCACCTTCGTTATGGAGCAGATCGCCCAGACGAAGCAGACCTGCGCCGACCCAATGATACTGATCGAGCAGAAGCTGGACTTCTCCAAATATGTGAAGGACGGCTTCGGCACCGGCGACTTCGTGCTTATCGCAGACGGAACGCTCCACATTGTGGATTTCAAGTACGGGCAGGGCGTTCTGGTCGAGGCCGAGGACAACCCGCAGATGAAGTTGTATGCCCTCGGCGCTCTGGAACTGTTCGACGGTATCTATGACATCGACACGGTGTCCATGACCATCTTCCAGCCCCGGCGCGAAAACGTCAGCACCCACACGGTATTCAAGGAATCGCTCTACCAGTGGGCGGAGGAAATCCTGAAGCCCACGGCAGCAATCTCTTATGAAGGCGGCGGCGAGTACATCCCCGGTGAGCATTGCCGGTTCTGCCGTGCGGCAGTCAAGTGCCGAGCAAGGGCCGAAGCCAAGATGAAGCTGGCCGCATTCGAATTCGCCCTACCACCACTGCTCTCCGACGAGGAGATCTCCGAGGTGCTGGCCGCCATCGGTGATTTGACCAGCTGGGCCAATGAGATCATGGCTTACGCCACCGACGGCGCCGTGAACCACGGCAAGCAGTGGCCCGGCTTCAAGGTGGTCGAAGGCCGCTCCAACCGCAAGTATTCCGACGAGGAAGCCGTCGCGGAAGCTGCAAAGGCAGCCGGGTACCGCGACATCTACAAGCAAAGCCTCATCACCATCACCGAGATGGAGAAGTTGATGGGCAAACCCAAGTTCACCGAAGTCCTGGGCGGGCTTATCATCAAGCCGCCGGGCAAGCCGACGCTGGTTCCACTCTCGGATAAGCGTCCGCCTATGAATACATCCAACGCCAAAATTGATTTTATGGAGGAATGAAACCATGACAAATACCGCTAATCGCGTAAACCCCAACCCCGGCAAGAATCCCACCAAGGTCATCACCGGCATCGTCCGTTTGTCCTATGCAAACGTGTGGGAGCCGAAGTCCATCAACGGCGGCGCCGAGAAGTTCAGCGTCAGCCTGATCATTCCCAAGTCCGATACCAAGACCATCGCGGCCATCAACGCGGCAGTGGACGCCGCCATCGAGGAAGGCAAAGTCAAGCTCGGCGGCAAGGTACCCAACAAAGCCGCCCTGAAGCTGCCCCTGCGTGACGGCGACATCGACCGCCCGGACGACGAAGCCTATGCCAATGCCTACTTCGTGAACGCCAACTCCAGCACGGCGCCCCAGATCGTCAACCGGCAGGTGGAGACCATCATCGACCGTTCGGAAGTCTACTCCGGCGTGTACGCGCGGGTGTCTATCAATTTCTACGCCTTCAACTCCAACGGCAACAAGGGTGTCGCCTGTGGTCTTGGCAATATCCAGAAGGTGCGCGACGGCGAGCCGCTGGGCAGCCGCTCCAACGCAACCGATGACTTTGCCACCGACGGTGACGACGACTTCCTGTCATGAGGACGCTCTTCATCGACATTGAGACATACAGTGGTACAGACCTCGGGAAATCCGGGGTCTACCGCTATTCCGAAGTGCCGGACTTCGAAGTGCTGCTCTTCGGATACAGCGTGGACGGAGGCGAGGTTCATGTTATCGACCTCGCTTCCGGCGAAGCACTGCCGCCGGATATCCTCGATGCCCTGACGGACGACACCGTTCTGAAGTGGGCGCATAACGCTCAGTTCGAGCGGGTCTGCCTGTCTCGCTGGCTGGAACGCCAAGGTGCCACCCTCGATCCGTGTGACAAGGAGAGGCGGTTCCTCAACCCAGAATCATGGCACTGCACGATGGTCTGGTCTGCTTACCTGGGCCTACCCCTCTCGCTGGAGGGTGCTGCTCAAGTAACAGGCGCGGATAAACAGAAACTGTCCGGGGGGAAAGACTTGATCCGATTTTTTTCCTCTCCCTGTAAACCCACCAAGTCCAACGGCAGGCGGACGCGTAACCTGCCCATCCATGCGCCGGAAAAGTGGGAGCGGTATATGGAATATAACGCCCGCGACGTAGAAACCGAAATGGCGATCATGGAGAAGCTCTCCAAGTTTCCGGTGCCGGAGGACGAATGGAGGAACTATGCCCAAGATCAAGAGATCAATGACCGTGGTGTCCGGCTGGATATGGACTTGGTGGATCAGGCGATCCGCTGCGACAGGCTGTCACGCGCCTCGCTCATGAAAGCCATGCGGGAGATCACCGATCTGGATAACCCCAACTCCGTCGCCCAGATGAAAGCATGGCTCGCCGAAAACGGGCTGGAGACCGACTCGCTGGGCAAAGCGGCGGTCAAGGAACTGCTGAAGACAGCGCCGGAGAGCCTCAGAGAGGTGCTGGCACTTCGGCAAGACCTGGCCAAGAGTAGCGTGAAGAAATACACGGCTATGGCCGACGTCGTCTGCTCGGATGGCCGGGCCAGGGGGCTATTGCAGTTTTACGGCGCCAACAGAACCGGTCGGTTCGCGGGCAGGTTGATACAAGTCCAGAACCTGCCGCAGAATCATCTACCTGACTTGGCGCAGGCGCGGCGGCTCGTGAACTCCGGCGACTTCGACACCTTGGAAGCCCTATACGACTCCGTCCCGGCCGTCCTCTCGGAGCTCATCCGCACCGCTTTCGTACCAAAACCCGGCACCAAGTTTATTGTGGTCGACTTCAGTGCGATTGAAGCAAGGGTTATCAGCTGGCTTGCTGGGGAGACTTGGCGCAACGAGGTCTTTGCCACCCACGGGAAGATCTACGAGGCGTCGGCCAGCCAGATGTTCCGGGTGCCCATCGAAGAAATCACCAAGGGCAGCCCGCTCCGGCAGAAAGGCAAGATCGCAGAACTGGCCCTCGGTTATGGCGGCTCGGTCGGCGCACTCAAGGCGATGGGGGGCCTCGATATGGGCCTTACCGAAGAGGAGCTTCAGCCGCTGGTCACGGCGTGGCGAGCGGCTAATCCCAACATCACCCGGCTCTGGTGGAACGTCGACCATGCCGCTATGAAGGCTGTGCGGGAGAAAACCTCGGAGCAGACACACGGCATCTTCTTCGAATACCGCAGCGGCTTCCTTTTTATAACGCTCCCATCCAGCAGGCGGCTGGCCTACGTCAAGCCCCGCATCGGGGAGAACCGCTTCGGCAGCGAATCGGTCACCTATGAAGGTGTGGGTACCACAAAAAAATGGGAACGAATCGAATCCTACGGCCCGAAATTCGTGGAAAACATCGTGCAAGCGATCAGCCGCGACATTCTCTGCTATGCCATACAGACCTTCCGACACAGCGACATCGTACTTCACGTCCACGATGAAATCGTGATCGAGGCTGATCCGCGCATGTCGCTGCAGGCGGTATGCAAGCAGATGAGCCGTACCCCACCGTGGGCAAAGGGCCTTCTGCTCCGCGCCGATGGCTTTGAATGTCAGTTCTATAAAAAAGACTGAGAAAATTAAAAGATTATCCTCACATACCTCCGTTCCCGTGGCTGTTCATTGAGGGCAATCCCTCAAATACATTACGGGAGGTTCTATATGAACTCACTACAGCTTTTCAACAACACGGAGTTCGGAACGCTAGGAGTAATGCTTCTCGACGGCAAGGAGATGTTCCCCGCTACCGAAAGCGCCAAGCTGCTCGGGTATTCCGATCCTTATGACGCGATCAGGCGCCACACAAAGGGGTCGGTGAAACACCCAGTCCTTACGCCGGGCGGCGAACAGCAGATCAACTTCATCACCGAAGGCGATCTGTACCGCCTGATCGTCCACAGCAAGCTGCCCTCGGCGGAGAGATTCGAAATCTGGGTGTTCGAAGAGGTTCTGCCGTCCATCCGCAGGCATGGCCTATACGCCGCCGATGAGTTGCTCGCTAACCCCGACCTCTGGATTCAGGCGCTGCAGGAACTCAAGGCTGAGCGGGCACGCGGTGCAGCCCTCGCCAAAACGGTCAACGTCCAGAGACAGCAGATCGCCGAGATGAAACCCAAGGCCAGCTATTATGACGTGATTCTCAACTGCAAAGATGCGGTCGCTATCACGACCATAGCCAAGGACTATGGTAAGTCTGGCCAGTGGATGAACGAATACCTCCACGCCCTCGGCATCCAGTTCAAGCAGGGCGCCATCTGGCTCCTATACCAGAAGCATGCGGAAAACGGATACACCTGCACGAAAACCCACAACTACCTCGGCAACGACGGCGAGTACCACGCGAAAGTTCATACCTACTGGACACAGAAGGGCCGCCTGTTCATTTACGAGACGCTCAAAACCCACGGATACCTCCCGCTCATCGAGCAGGGACTTGAATTTGAGGAAATATAAAAATGGAAAACGAAAATGTGAAAGTTCACCCGGTGAAGAGGTTCTTTAAAGCCGTTGGCAAAGCACTCCCCGACATCTTAATGTTTGTCTCTATTTATTTCCTTGTGTTCCTACTGATTTTCGGCTTGATCTCAGCTTTGGAGACCGATACCAAAGCTGATGTGCTGGCCGCCGAAAACGAGTACCTCAAAGGCCAAATCGAATGGTATCAGGCGCAGCTGTCGGATATGCCGCTGATCATTGATGAAGTGGAGGAGATGCCCGATGACGGGATCGGCAACTGACAGGCGCAACTGCGAAGGATACCCAGATCCAACGGCATCAGACGCAATCGCCAACATCATGAGAGAAGAAGGCACGCGCACTTGGAAACCCTGCGTGTTCATCTGCTCACCCTTCGCGGGCAACACCCAGCGCAATACCGACAAAGCGAAGCGATACCTGAAGTTTGCAGTGGAAAAGGGCGCGATCCCATTCGCGCCCCATCTGCTTTACCCGCTGGTGCTGAACGAAACTGATCCGGTACAGCGGGAGCTTGGCATGTTCTTCGGTATGGTCTGGCTGGGCAAATGCGACGAGCTCTGGGTGTTCGGCAGCCACATCTCACCGGGGATGATCGTGGAAATCGACAAGGCCAAGCGCCGCCTCATCCCCATCAGATATTTTACGGAAAACTGCGAGGAGGTGTAGCGGATATGAAAATAGCGGTCGGAAATAGCCGCATGGATAAGAAGTGGAAGAACCGGGATATCGCTTGGGATGACTTTAAAAATACCGTCCGCACGACGAAGCGCACCACCGAGACGGTGTCGGAGTTCCGCAAGATGAATCGTGCCCGGCAGGACTCCATCAAGGATGTTGGCGGATTCGTAGGAGGCGCTCTCCGGGAAGGTAAACGCAGAAACGGCTCCGTCCTGAGTCGTTCGCTGCTTACCCTCGATATGGACTACGCCAAGCCCGGCACATGGGAGCAGATCGAATCGCTCCATGACTGGCGGTGCTGCGCTTATAGTACGCATAAACATACACCGGAAGCGCCAAGGCTCCGGCTCATTATCCCGCTTTCCCGTGAGGTTAGCGAGGACGAATATCCCGCACTCGGCCGCATGGTAGCCAAGGAGATCGGCATCGACCTGTTCGACGACACCACCTATGAGGCATCCCGGCTGATGTATTGGCCGTCCACGCCTTCCGACGGCGAGTTCGTTTTCAAGGAGAAGGACGGCGCCCCGCTCGACCCGGACGTGTATCTCTCCAAATACGTAGATTGGCGTGACACCTCCATGTGGCCGGTATCCTCCCGGCAGTCGGAGGTCGTGCGGCGGCAGATCACCCGGCAGGCTGACCCGCTCACCAAGGAAGGTACGGTCGGCGCCTTCTGCCGGGCCTACTCCATTGAGGAAGCAATTGAAGCCTTCCTCTCCGACGTATATGAACCGAGCGCCATGAACGGCAGGTACGACTATATCCCCGCCGATTCCTCGGCCGGTCTGGTCATATACGACGGCAAGTTTGCCTACAGCCACCACGCCACCGATCCCGCCTGCGGCAGGCTACTCAACTCCTTTGATCTCGTGCGTATACACCGCTTCCGGGACATGGATGAGAAAGCGTCCGAGGACACTCCACCCGGCAAGCTGCCATCCTTCAGGGCCATGACTGAACTGGCGGTCAAGGACGAGCGCGTCAAGGAGCGGTTCGCCGAGGAGCGTAAAGCCCAGGCTGAATCCGAGTTCAGCGATGAGGATTGGCAGAAACGGCTTGACCTGGAGAAGAGCGGCGCAGTGAAAAACACCCTGCGTAACCTCACGCTGATCCTTGAGAATGACCCCGTGCTCAAAGGTATCGTATTCAACCAGCTCTCCGACGGTATGGAGATCAAAGGTGATGTGCCGTGGCTCCACCCCTCAAGGTTCTGGCGGGACGCAGACGACGCTCAGCTGATCAGCTACATCGACGGCCACCACGGTACCTTCTCCGCCCGCAATTATGAGATCGCAGTGACGAAGGTAGCCGATGATCGCTCTTACCACCCGATCCGGGAGTTTATAGAGGCACTACCCGAATGGGACGAAATACCGCGCGTGGATACACTGTTGGTCGATTATCTCGGCGCCACCGACAATGCCTATGTCCGGTCGGTCACGAGGAAAACGCTATGTGCGGCAATCGCCCGCGTATTGACGCCCGGCATCAAGTTCGACTCCATGCTGGTGCTCAACGGCCCGCAGGGAGCGGGTAAAAGCACCCTTATCGCCAAGCTGGGCGGAGAGTGGTTCTCCGACAGTTTGAGCCTCTCAGACACCAAGGACAAGACGGCCGCCGAAAAGCTACAGGGTTACTGGATACTGGAGATTGGTGAGCTGGCCGGGTTGAAGAAAGCTGAACTGGAGACGCTACGCAGCTTCCTTTCCCGGCAGAACGATATCTATCGTGCCAGTTTCGGGCGGCGGGCCACACCGCATCTGCGGCAATGCGTGTTCTTCGGTACCACCAACGCCGAGAAAGGATACCTTCGGGACACCACCGGCAACCGCCGATTCTGGCCGGTGAAGACGCCCGGCAGCGTAAAACGGCAGTCATGGCAGATCACAAACGATGAAGTCCTGCAGATATGGGCGGAGGCGCTCACCTACGTCAAGGCTGGCGAAAAGCTCTACCTCAATGTAAGCCTTGAGCGGCTGGCTAAAGATGAACAACGGGAAGCAATGGAGTCCGATGAACGCGAAGGGCTGGTGCGCGACTTCCTTGAGATGCTCCTGCCGGAGGATTGGGCCACTATGGACTTATATGAACGCCGGGCATATGCCAACGGCACGGAGTTCGGTGAAAGCCACCACGTTGGTGTTCGAAAGCGCGAGTCCGTCTCCAACATGGAGATCTGGTGCGAGTGCTTCGGCAAAGACCGCGCCAATCTCCGCCGGATGGACGGCAATGAGATATCCACGATCATGTCGGGGATCGGCGGCTGGTCTATCGCCGGGAAAAAGGAGCGCATTCCGCTCTATGGACCGCAGTGGGTATATGTCCGCTCGGTTGTTCCAAACTCTGTTCCAAAGGAGCGATCTTTGGAACATGTTTGAAGTTGGGAACAAAAATTCCTGTTCCCATGTTCCGAAAACAGCTTCTCGGAACACCCCATTGGAACAGGTGTCAGCCCCTTTGCTTACAGGCTGTATAACGACCGGTGTTCCATTGTTCCAACAACTACTATTAAAAATAATTGCAAAGAAAAAGAGGCATATGGAGCACGCAGACATACGATTCGCACTCATACGCGCGTGCGATGGAACTTGAGAACAACGGAGGGTTTTTATGAAAGAAAAAGATATCGAGCAGAAACTGGTCAAGGCGGTCAAGGCTGCCGATGGCCTCGCTCTTAAGTTTATATCGCCCGGCTACGACGGCGTACCGGATAGACTGCTCCTGCTGCCCGGTGGACGCATAGCCTTTGCGGAAGTTAAAGCGCATGAAGTGAAACCCCGGCCTTTACAAATACGAAGGCATGAAATGCTCCGGCGCTTGGGATTCAAGGTGTACGTCATTGACGGTGAGGATCAGATCGGAGGGATACTGGATGAAATACGAGCCACATGAATATCAGGAGTACGTCACCGATTTCATACTCTCCCACCCGATAGCAGCCGTCCTGTTGGAAATGGGCCTCGGGAAAAGTGTCATCACACTGACCTCCATCTTCGACCTGACGCTGGATAGTTTCCTGATCCGCAAGGTGCTGGTGATCGCCCCGCTGCGAGTGGCCAGAGATACATGGCCTGCCGAAATCACGAAGTGGGATCACCTGATCGGTCTCACGTACACCGTTGCTATCGGAAACGAGGCGCAACGAAAAGCGGCACTCTTACAGCGGGCGCAAGTCTACCTCATAAATCGGGAAAACGTCGACTGGCTTATAAACAATAGCGGCATACCCTTTGACTACGACATGGTGGTCATCGATGAGCTGTCGTCCTTCAAATCCCATTCCGCAAAGCGGTTCCGGGCGCTGCGGAAAGTGCGCCCTGGAGTAAAACGCATGGTGGGCCTTACTGGAACACCCTCCAGCAACGGCCTTATGGACTTATGGGCGGAAATCGGCATCCTCGATATGGGTCAGCGGCTCGGGCGGTATATCTCCCGTTTCCGCGACGCCTATTTCACGCCGGATAAGCGAAATCAGCAGGTTATCTTCAGCTATAAGCCGAAGCCCGGCGCCGAGGAAGCCATCTACCGCCTCATATCCGACATCACCATCAGCATGAAGAATACCGACTACCTGAAACTGCCCGATCTAGTGATCAACGAAATCCCTGTCCAACTGGATGCGGGTGAACGGCGCCACTATGAAACCATGAAGGCAGAAATGGTTCTCTCCCTCAAGGGCAAGGAAATCGACGCTGTCAACGCCGCAGCTTTATCCGGGAAACTACTCCAGATGGCCAACGGCGCGGTCTATGACGGCATCGGCGGATTTGCCCGACTCCACGACCGCAAGCTGGACGCCTTGGGGGACGTGGTCGAGGCGGCCAACGGAAAACCCGTTCTTATAGCCTACTGGTTCAAGCATGACTTGGAGCGGATACTGGAGCGGTTTCCCGCCGAGCGGCTGGACAGCGCGGATTCCATAAAGCGGTGGAACGACGGCGATATCCCGATAGCCGTAATCCACCCCGCCTCCGCCGGGCATGGGCTGAATCTGCAGGCGGGTGGTTCCTGCCTTGTGTGGTTCGGGCTGACGTGGTCATTGGAGTTATACCAGCAGACAAACGCCCGGCTCTGGCGGCAAGGCCAAAAGGATACTGTGGTGATCCACCATATCATTGCAAAAGGCACAATTGACGAACAGGTCATGAAGGCCCTGAAACATAAGGACAAAACCCAGACCGCCCTGATCGACGCGGTCAAGGCGAATCTGGAAGGAGGTGTGGCATGACGAAGAGAGAGTTATCTCAGCTTTACTACTTAAACCGTGAAATTGAGGAACAGCAACGCAGGTTGGAGGAACTTGAATGCCTTGCCACCTCCTGTACCAGCCGTATTACCGGGATGCCCAAATCGCCGAATATTACGGATAAGCTGTCAAAATACGCTGCGGAGATTGCCGATCTGCGCGGGCTGATTGACTTGAACATTAAGAAATGTTTTTATGAGCTCAACCGACTCAATCGTTACATCAGTACTGTATCCGACAGCCAGATGCGGCAGATACTGTCACTTCGGTATATCAACGGCCTTACATGGCAGCAGATTGCCTTTTCAATCGGCGAGTATGACGAAAGCTATGTCCGGCGCAAGCATAATAAATTCCTGCGGGACAGTGAGAACGGAAACCTGCCGAAAATGTCGGTTTTCAAGTGATAGAATGGCAGTATGAAAAATATGCCGGAAGCCTTCGCGGGAGTGATCTCGCGAGGGTTTTTCTTTCCCTGATTCGAGGTGAACCCCATGCCCTATAAACCCAAACGTCCGTGCTCCCACCCCGGCTGTCCCAAGCTGACGAACAGCAGGTTCTGTGAGGAACATGCAAAGCAGGAAGCTCGGCGATATGAACGTTACGATCGTGATCCGGCTGTAAAGAAACGTTACAACCGTACGTGGAAACGCATCCGTGACCGTTACATATCTGCCCACCCTCTCTGCGAGCGGTGTGAAAAGGAAGGCCGGATCATCCCTGCCGAGGAAGTACACCACATCAAGCCTCTTTCACGTGGAGGAACAAACGATACAAGTAACCTCATGGCCTTGTGTACTTCCTGTCACTCTGAAATTACTGCTCGCGAGGGCGGAAGATGGAAAGAGGTTCGGGCTAAATTGTTGCCCTAACCTCTTTATAGTAAAAGTGGATGGTTCCAAAATGTAGAACCAACCACCCCAGGGGCGGTCAAAATCTCTGTGACTTCTCTCGGGTGCAACGGGCGCGGGGCCACGCGCGAAAAAAGTCGGGTTCAAACGGGGGATTAAACCCAGTCACTGCAAGGAGGTGAAGGCACGTGGCAAAAGACGGGACAAATAGAGGCGGCCGCCGCGTGCGTGCCGGAGATAAACCGCAGCCTCTTGCGGATAAGATCGCGGCTGGCAAGGCCGCGAAGATATTTGAGCCGCCGGAGCTGCACCCCGACGCACTGCTCGAGGCAACTGACCTTGACGACGCGGCAGATTTGTACGGCGAGGATATGCCGGAGCCCAGCGAGTATCTCCGGGCGCGGCAGAAGGACGGAAAGCCGCTGGACGCCGACGCTCTTTTCATAGAAACGTGGAAGTGGCTCAAGGAGCGCGGCTGCGAGAAGTTCGTAAACCCCAGGCTCATCGAAGCCTACGCGCAGGCGTTCACCCGCTTCATCCAGTGCGAGGAGGCCATCAGCCTGTACGGTCTGCTGGGCAAGCACCCCACCACCGGCGGCGCCATCGCCAGCCCGTTCGTGCAGATGAGCCAGTCGTTCCAGAAGCAGGCCAACCTCATCTGGTATGAGATATTCGACATCGTGAAGCAGAACTGCACCACGGCTTTCGTCGGCAACCCGCAGGATGACATTATGGAAGCCCTGCTCTCAGGCAGGAGGGGTAGATAAAGATGAACACAACCGAGCGTTTGGAAAAAGTGAATATAGACCGGCTGGTGCCCTATGCCCGGAATGCCCGCACCCACAGCAAGGAGCAGATACTTCAGCTGCGGGCCAGCCTTCGGGAGTTCGGTTTCGTCAATCCAGTCATCGTGGATAAAGACCTGAACATCATCGCTGGGCACGGTCGCGTCCTCGCCGCCAAGGAGGAAGGCATCACGGAAGTGCCCTGCGTGTTCGCCGAGCACCTGACGGAAGCGCAGAAGCGGGCATACATCATCGCCGACAACCGACTCGCCATGAACGCGGGCTGGGACGCCGAGATGCTGTCGGTCGAACTGGCCGAACTGCAGGGCGCCGACTTCGACGTGTCGCTCCTGGGCTTTGACGACGCGGAACTGAACAAACTCATGGGCGGCGCCGAGAATGTAAAAGACGATGACTTCGACGTGGACGCCGAGCTCGCCAAGCCTGCCGTTACCAAGCCGGGTGACCTATGGCTGCTCGGGCGGCACCGGCTGGTGTGCGGCGACAGCACCCTGGCCCAGACCTTCGACCTGCTCATGGACGGTAAGAGCGCCAACCTTACGGTGACCGACCCGCCGTACAACGTCAACTACGAAGGCGCGGCCGGTAAAATACGAAACGATAACATGGCCGATGAGAAGTTCTTTCAGTTCCTCCTGGACGCGTTCACCCTCACCGAAAAGGCGATGGCGAAGGACGCGTCCATTTATGTATTCCACGCTGACACCGAGGGGCTGAACTTCCGCCGGGCCTTTGCAGCCGCCGGTTTTTATCTCTCTGGAACATGCATCTGGAAGAAACAGAGCCTTGTGCTCAGCCGCTCCCCGTATCAGTGGCAGCATGAGCCGATCCTGTTCGGCTGGAAGAAGTCCGGCAAGCATGCCTGGTACTCCGACCGTAAGCAGTCCACCATATGGGAGTTCGATAAGCCCAAGAAAAATACCGACCATCCCACGATGAAGCCGGTGCCGCTGGTGGCTTACCCGATCCTCAACTCCAGCCTGACAGGATGCGTCGTACTCGACCCCTTCGGCGGGAGCGGCTCCACGCTCATCGCCTGCGAGCAGACAGAGCGCACCTGCTACACCGTGGAACTGGATGAGAAGTTCTGCGACGTGATTGTGAAGCGGTATATCGAACAGATCGGCAGCGCGGATAATGTGTTTCTCATCCGGGACGGTGTGAAGACAGCCTTTGCCGATGTGCATTAATTCCCGCTCGATATAACTTGCTATTCCACAGCTTTAGAGTGATATATGTAGTCACCAAAAGCTAAGGAGGCTCTCAAACATGGAAATCAGATTCAACGTAACAGGAGCCAGGCGTAAGGAACTGGTCGAAACGGCAGGCGGACTGCTCGGATGGGCGCCGGTATATAAAGGAGCGCCGAGCTTCGCCTACGTGGTGGCGAACATCACCATCAGCAAGGATGGCACCCTCTCCTTTGATGAGCGCACCGACGAGGAAACCGCGCGGAGGCTGCTGGAGGGATTGCATACGGCGGGCTTCGCTTCGGATGACCTGGATACCGGAATGCCCTGCGACATCGACGAGGTCATGGCGGACTTCCGCAGAGGCCCGGTCGAAATGTACATTCCCGAACTGGCGCCCCGCAGGAACCCCGACCACGACTACTACGCCGAGGGGCCATCGGAAAGGGACATTCCCGACAGCTTGACGATTGAGATGCCGCTGGAGGGCTTCACCGACACGGCGCTGGAAAACCTCGACCGGCTCATCGCCAGCAAAGCGGCGCTCATCAAAAAGGCCATCGGCGCCGAGGCCCTGCCCGTTGAGCGGACGGAGACGATGCTAAAGTTCCCATGGTTCCGCTTCGGCACCGAGCCAGAGGAAGTCGATGCTTACTCCCGCTTCATTTGCGCCCTCTGCGCAGCCGCCAAGGAGCAGCACCGCGTGACCGCCAAGGAGAAACCGGTCGACAATGAGAAGTTCGCCTTCCGGGTGTTCCTCATCCGGCTGGGCTTCGTGGGCGACGACTACAAAGTCGCGCGGAAGATTCTTCTAAAGAACCTGTCGGGCAACAGCGCCTTCAAGAACGGCGCTCCGCCCAAGGCCACGGAGGTAACGGCTGATGAATAAGTTTCCCTCAAAGGAAACCGTGGAATGTCTCCGCAAGCAGTATCCCTCGGGCACCCGCGTGGAACTGGTCAGGATGAACGACCCCTACTCCAAACTAAAGCCCGGAGACAAGGGAACTGTGGACTTCGTGGACGACACCGGCACGATATTCTGTTCCTGGGACAGCGGCTCCACCCTCGGCGTCGTATACGGAGAGGACGCGGTGCGGAAGCTCTGACGCCGCAGATGTACACCCATATATTGAGGATGTTTTTATCGCGGATATCGCTTGCTATATAAGCCTTTTAGAGTGATATATGTACATGCCGAAGGGCACAAAACATACACGCTCAGGAGGAAACCACAGTGTTTACAAGCAGATTCGGGATTGAGATTGAATTCACGGGCATCACGCGCGGCGAGGCCGCCAAGGTCGCGGCCGAATACCTCGGCGGTACGGTCACCGGTACCGGCGACTATTACGACACCAAGAAGGTCACGTCCCCCGATGGCCGGGTTTGGAAGATCATGAGCGACGGCAGCATCAACTGCGAGCGTAAGGAGCGCGGGAGCAAGGTCTCCGCCACCCGCGAGTACAGCGTTGAACTGGTCAGCCCCATCCTTACCTACCACGAGGACATCGAGCGCCTGCAGGAACTGGTGCGCAGGCTGCGCAAGGCGGGTGCCTTCACCAACAGCAGCTGCGGCATTCACATCCACCTGGACGGCTCGAACCACACGCCGAAGAGCATACGGAACTTTGTGAACATCATCGCCAGCAAGAACGACCTTTTTTACAAGGCTCTGCAGATAGCCCCGGCCAGGATGAACTACTGCAAGAAGATGGATGCCCTTCTGGTTGAAAAGATGAACCGCCGCAAGCCCAAGACCATGAGGGCCATCGAGGAGATTTGGTACGCTGGCTATAGCGAGAGCCGCGACAGGCATTACCACAACAGCCGGTACCACTTCCTAAACCTGCACAGCTTTTTCACGGGCAACCACACGGTGGAACTGAGGGGCTTCAACAGCGAGCTCCACGCGGGGAAGGTCAGAAGCTACATTGTCCTGGCCCTGGCCCTCAACCACCAAGCCCTGACGCAGAAATGCGCATCGGCCAAGAAGCCGCAGACCGAGAACGAAAAGTTTGCCATGCGGACTTACCTGAACCGCATCGGCTTCATCGGCGAGGAGTTCGCCAACTGCCGCGAACACCTGACAGCCCACCTGGACGGCTCGGCGGCATGGCGATTTCGGGCGGCCTGAACTGTCCAAAAAGCTAACACCCAAGAAGGAGGATACAGATAGTGAATAAGAGATTGTACATTGCATACGGCTCCAACCTGAACATAGAGCAGATGGCGAACCGGTGCCCCACCGCGAAAGTGGTGGGTGCCAGCGCGATGAAAGACTGGCGGCTCCTGTTCCGGGGCGCACACGCTGGCGCTGTGGCGACAGTAGAGCCTTTCGAAGGTGGCAGCGTTCCCGTATTGGTATGGGAGCTTACCCCGGCGGACGAAGCCGCGCTCGACCGTTACGAGGGCTTCCCGTTCCTCTACCGCAAGGAAATCGTGCGCATACGGCTCGACGGCAAGACCGTTAAGGCCATGGTCTACGTGATGAACGAAGGCAAGCCACTCGGACAACCGAGCTGCTATTACTATTCCACAATACTGGATGGCTACAGGGACGCGGGCTTCGACTTGGATATCCTGCGCCGGGCCACCACCGACTCGGTGGAGACGGAGGAAACCGATGACCGAGAAGATTAAAGAACAAATCCTCGCCATCCGGGACAGCGGCGTCACGAACATGTTCGACGTAAACCGCGTCCAGTACGAGGCCAACAAGCGCGGCTTTTACGAGCTGGTGGTGTTCCTGATAGACCACCGCGACCAGTATAGCCGCTTTATCCTGACCGGAGAGGACGGTGAAGCGGATGCGTAACGATGTTCTTTCCGAGCTGTTTTACGGCAACATCAATCCGGGAGACAAACAGTTCCGCAGAAATTCGGAATTCGGCAAAACTGCCGACATGGTCGGCAGGGCTGAAGAACGGCTGCGCGAGCTTTTGGATGGCGAAGGCAAGTCGGTACTCGAAAAGCTGATGTCGGGGCAGATGGCGCTCGATGCCATAACGGCTCGTGAGCATTTTATCGACGGTTTTCGGCTGGGCGCTCGGATTGCCTTGGCAACCATGAATGATTCAAGCGAAAACCTGCTGCCGATAACCGACTGATACACTATAGAAATAACAGCGGTGGCTGTCCGTATGGACGGCTTCCGCTCGTATATACGTTATGTGAGAACTCTTGACACGGATTCTTTTTTATTTGAAAAAGGAGGCGGTGCTTATGCGAAAATTGAAAAAATACAAGCCCACCTCCTTCATAACCAATGAGTCGCACTACGACAAGGACGCCGCCGACTACGCGGTGTCTTTTATCGAAGCGCTCTCCCATACGAAAGGCTCCTGGGCGGGAAAATCCTTCGAACTTATCGACTGGCAGGAGCAGATTGTTCGTGACGTTTTCGGCGTCATAAAGCCCAACGGCTATCGCCAGTTCAATACGGCGTATGTGGAGATTCCGAAGAAGATGGGCAAAAGTGAGCTGGCTGCCGCCATCGCCCTGCTGCTCACTTGCGGCGATGGCGAGGAACGGGCCGAGGTATATGGCTGCGCGGCCGACCGGCAACAGGCTTCCATCGTATTTGAAGTTGCGGCCGATATGGTGCGTATGTGCCCGGCGCTGTCCCGGCGCGTCAAGCTGCTGGCTTCCTCCAAGCGCCTGATATACCTGCCGACCAATAGTTTTTACCAGGTGCTGTCGGCCGAGGCTTACTCCAAGCACGGCTTCAACATTCACGGCGTGGTGTTCGACGAACTACATACGCAGCCGAACCGGAAGCTGTTCGACGTCATGACGAAGGGCTCCGGCGACGCGCGGATGCAGCCGCTGTATTTCCTTATCACAACGGCGGGCTCGGATACCCAGAGCATCTGCTATGAAACACACCAAAAGGCGCTGGATATCCTCGAGGGCCGGAAGCATGATCCCACGTTCTATCCGGTGATTTACGGCGCCAAGGAGGAGGACGACTGGACTGACCCCAAGGTGTGGAAGAAGGCTAACCCCTCCCTCGGCATCACGGTCGGCATCGACAAGGTGCGGGCCGCCTGCGAGAGCGCAAAGCAGAATCCAGCCGAGGAGAACAGTTTCCGGCAGCTTCGGCTTAACCAGTGGGTGAAGCAGGCAGTCCGCTGGATGCCTATGGCCAAGTGGGACTTATGTGCTTTCCCGGTGGATATGGAGAGCCTCGAGGGGCGTATCTGTTATGGCGGGCTTGACCTTTCCTCCACGACGGACATCACGGCCTTTGTATTGGTGTTCCCGTCGGTGGATGAGGAAGGCAAGTATGAAATCCTGCCGTTCTTCTGGATGCCGGAGGACAACATTGATCTGCGTGTCCGGCGTGACCACGTGCAATACGATCTCTGGGAGCGGCAGGGGCAGCTGCTGACCACCGAGGGGAACGTCGTCCACTACGGTTACATCGAAAAGTTCATCGAGAGCCTGGGCGAGAAATACAACATCCGGGAGATCGCTTTCGACCGCTGGGGCGCCGTGCAAATGGTTCAGAACCTCGAGGGACTGGGCTTTACGGTCGTTCCCTTCGGCCAGGGCTTCAAAGATATGTCCCCGCCCACCAAGGAGCTCATGAAACTGACGCTGGAGCAGCGGATTGCCCACGGCGGGCATCCCGTCCTGCGCTGGATGATGGATAACATCTACGTCAAGACCGATCCGGCAGGCAACGTGAAGCCGGATAAGGAAAAAAGCACCGAGAGGATTGACGGCGCGGTGGCGACCATTATGGCGCTTGACCGGGCGATCCGGTGCGGTTCCGGTAGCGGCGAGTCAGTGTATAACGAGAGGGGGTTATTGATTCTATGAGTATATTTTCAGGACTGTTCCGTTCAAGAGATAAACCGCAAAACCGTGTAGGCGGTATGTTTTCCTTCCTGTTTGGAAGCACAACCAGCGGTAAAACGGTCAACGAGAGGACGGCCATGCAATCCGCAGCCGTGTATGCCTGCGTGAGGATACTGGCCGAGGCCATCGCCGGACTACCGCTGCACGTTTACCGGTACCGTATGGACGGCGGCAAGGAACGCATCGCACAGCACCCCCTATACTCTCTGCTTCATAACGAACCCAACCCCGAGATGACTTCATTCGTGTTCAGAGAAACACTGATGAGTCATCTTTTGCTTTGGGGCAACGCCTACGCGCAGATCGTGCGCAACGGGCGCGGGCAGGCCGTGGCCCTCTATCCGCTCTTGCCGAACAAAATGGAGGTCAGCCGCGCGGCAAACGGCGAGCTGGTCTACACATACCGCAGGGATGCCGATGAAAGCAGGCTCAACCCGAGCGGCGGGACGGTGACGCTCCGCAGGGACGAGGTGCTCCATATCCCCGGTCTGGGCTTCGATGGGCTTGTCGGATACAGCCCCGTCGCCATGGCGAAAAACGCCATCGGCTTGTCGCTGGCGACCGAGGAATACGGAGCAACCTTCTTCGCCAACGGAGCCAACCCCGGCGGTGTGTTGGAGCACCCCGGCGTGGTGAAAGACCCCGACAAGCTGCGGGAGAGCTGGCATGCCCAATTTTCCGGCGCTAATTCCCATAAGGTGGCGGTGCTGGAGGAAGGGCTCAAGTTCCACCAAATGTCCATCCCCCCGGAAGAAGCGCAGTTTCTGGAGACGCGGAAGTTCCAGATCAACGAGATCGCACGGATCTTCCGCGTGCCGCCGCACATGGTGGGCGACTTGGAAAAATCCAGCTTCAGCAATATCGAGCAGCAGTCGCTGGAATTCGTAAAATACACCCTTGACCCGTGGGTAGTGCGATGGGAGCAGAGCCTGCAGTCATCGCTGATTCTCCCATCCGAGAAATCCACAATTTTCATCAAGTTTAATGTGGATGGGCTGCTTCGGGGCGACTATCAGAGCCGGATGAACGGTTACGCCGTGGGGCGGCAGAACGGCTGGATGTCCGCGAACGACATCCGGGAGCTGGAAGATATGAACCGCATCCCCGCCGAGGAGGGCGGCGACCTGTATCTGGTCAACGGCAACATGACCAAGCTGGCCGACGCGGGAGCGTTTGCCGGACAAACAACACAAGGAGGTCAGTAAATGAAGAAATTCTGGAATTGGGTGAGGGATGAAACCGGTGAGGAGCGCACCCTCTACCTCAACGGCGTGATCTCGGAGGAAACATGGTGGGGTGACGAGGTCACGCCAAAAATGTTCAAGGATGAACTGACGGCGGGCACCGGCAACGTCACGGTGTGGATCAATTCGCCGGGTGGCGACGTGTTCGCGGCGGCGCAGATTTACAACATGCTCATGGACTATACCGGGCATGTCACTGTGAAAATCGACGGGCTGGCGGCAAGCGCGGCCTCGGTCATTGCGATGGCGGGCGGCGATGTGTATATGTCGCCGGTATCCATGCTGATGATCCATAACCCCTCGACCATCGCCATCGGCGACAGCGAGGAAATGCTCCGTGCCAAGGCCCTGCTGGATGAAGTCAAAGAAAGTATCATCAACGCATACGAACTGAAATCCAGTCTTTCCCGGGCGAAACTCTCGCACCTCATGGACGCGGAAACTTGGATGAACGCGAACAAGGCCATCGAGCTGGGCTTCGCCGATAAGCTCCTGTTCACGGAGGACGAGGAACATATCCCGCAGGATACGGGGCAGATGCTCATGTTCTCCCGCGCCGCCGTGTACAACTCCCTGCTTGGGAAGATCCCCAAAAAGCAAAAACCGAAAACGGGTACCCCGATAGAGTCGCTGGAAAAGCGGCTCTTTTTAATTTCCCACTAATTTGAAGGAGGAACATCACAATGAGCAAAATTCTCGAACTGCGCGAAAAGCGCGCGAAAGCATGGGACGCTGCCAAGGCGTTTCTCGACACCAAGCGCGGTAACGACGGGCTTCTTTCACCCGAGGATACCGCCACCTACGAGAAGATGGAAGCCGACGTGGTCGCTCTCGGCAAAGAGGTTGAGCGCCTTGAGCGTCAGGCCGCCATCGACATGGAACTCTCCAAAGCCACCAGCAGCCCCATCACGAATGCGCCGTCCAAGGGCACCGAGGAAAAAACGGGCCGCGCATCCGCCGAGTACAGGAAGGCGTTCTGGAACGCCATGCGCACCCGCGCAGGCGAAGGGCTTGACCCGACCGTCAAAAACGCCCTGCAGATCGGCACCGACACCGAGGGCGGTTACCTCGTGCCCGATGAATTCGAGCGAACCCTTGTAGAAGCCCTTGAGGATGAGAACATTTTCCGTACACTGGCGAACATCATCACTACCTCTTCCGGCGACCGTAAGATTCCCGTCGTAGCCTCCAAGGGCACGGCGAGCTGGATCGATGAGGAAGGCGCTATTCCCGAGAGCGACGACAGCTTCGGGCAGGTATCCATCGGGGCCTACAAGCTGGGGACGCTGATCAAGGTTTCCGAGGAGCTGCTCAACGACAGTGTGTTCAACCTTGAGGCGTACATTTCCAGAGAGTTCGCCCGCCGCATCGGCAACAAGGAAGAGGAAGCCTTCTTCGGCGGCGACGGCGTCGGCAAGCCGACCGGCATCCTTGCGGCTTCGGGCGGTGCCCAGATCGGCGTGACTACGGCGGGTGCCACGGCTGTCACCATCGACGAGGTGCTTGACCTATTTTACTCCCTGAAAGCGCCCTACCGCAATAGGGCGGTGTTCGTCATGAACGACGCCACCATCAAGGCGATCCGCAAGCTGAAGGACGGTCAGGGTCAATATCTCTGGCAGCCCTCCCTGCAGGCGAGTACGCCCGACACCATCCTGAATCGTCCGGTATATACCTCGGCTTATGTACCCGCCATCGCGGCGACCGCCAAAACCGTCGTGTTCGGCGATTTCAGCTATTACTGGGTAGCTGACCGTCAGGGGCGCGTGTTCAGGCGGCTCAACGAGCTTTATGCCGTCACCGGGCAGGTGGGTTTCGTAGCTACCCAGCGCGTGGACGGCAAGCTGATCCTGCCGGAGGCGATCAAGGTTCTCCAGCAGCATGCGTAAGGAGGTCTGACCTGTGAGCTATACCACGAAGAACTACATGGAACAGGGCGGCGAGAAATGGGTCGTCGGCGGCGCACTGGAAATCCTGCCGGGAGCCTCGGTAACGGGGCTTCCGGTCGCGGAAAATCAGACGGATAGTGCCGCGACCGATGTCACCGGTCTTGTCGCCGATTTCAACGCCCTGCTCGATAAACTGAAAGCGGCAGGGTTGATGGAGGCCGACGGAGGCTGATCGAAGGGAGGCGACGGAATGGCAACCGCAGATAATCTTTTACCCAAGGTCAAGGCAAACCTGATCCTCGCGCACGACGCGGACGACGACCTCCTGCTGAGTTTCATCACCGCCGCCGTTTCCTACGCGGAGAGCTACCAGCACGTCGCCGCAGGGTGGTACGCAACGCACACTATACCGCCGACAACCGAGCAGGCCGTGATCATGCTGTCGAGCCATTTCTACGAAAGCAGGGATGGCTCGACAGCAGGTTTTTATGCGGATAGTGTTCAGGCCGCGCAGCAGGTATGGGATACGGTCAATATGCTCCTGCGGCTCGACCGGGAGTGGGGTGTTTGATATGAGTTTCGGGAAGATGAACACCTTCATCGACATCGTCAGCACAGCGCCGACGAAGGACACGGAGGGCTTTGCAACGACGGGCGACACCGTCCTCGCTTCTGTTCGCGCATACAAAGAAGATCGGCACGGCAGTGAGCGGTGGACAAATATGGCGGCGTTCTCCTCCGCGTCCTCTCTATTCCGGTTCAGGAAGATACCCGGCGTGGAGGTCACGGCAGAGATGCTCATTACCTGCAGCGACGGGCGGTACCGGATACTCAGCGCGGAGGACGTCCGGGGGCGCGGCATGTATACCGAGGTTCTGGCCGAGCGGCTGGAGCCTTCCGTGAGGTGATGGTTATGGCGAGAGTGAATGCGCAAATACCGGAGGAATTTCTCCTGCGTATATCCCGGCTGGGCGAACAAATCGACGTGATCGCGCCGAAGGTGCTGGAGGCTGGCGGTGCGGTGGTGCTGGAAAAGGTCAAAGGCAACCTGCGCACGTCCATCGGCAAAGGAACGAAATACCCTGCCAGAACCACAGGCGAGATGATTTCCTCTCTTGGCCTCTCGGACGCCAAACAGGACAGGGACGGCAATTACAACGTGAAGGTCGGTTTCGCCGAGCCGCGCTCGGACGGCGAGAGCAACGCCAAGATTGCCAACATCATCGAATATGGCAAGCACGGCCAGCCCGCAAAACCGTTCCTCCGACCGGCACGAACGGCGTCCCGGAAACCCTGCACCGACGCGATGATCGCCAAGCTGGAGGAGGAGATCGGCAAGCTATGAGCATTTTATCGGAACTGAATACACTTGTAAGCGCCGTCCCGCTTCCCGTGGAGACCGGCGTTTTTTCTGACAAAGCCCCGGACGAATATGTCGTGATACTCCCGCTTTCGGACATTTTCGAAGTCCACGCGGATAATCATCCCGGCTTTGAGGTGCAGGAAGCGCGGATATCGCTGTTTACGAAAGGCAATTACCGGCAGCGGAAACGGCAGCTCACCACGGCGCTTCTGAACGCGGATTTTGTTATAACCGAGCGCCGGTATATCGGCCACGAGGACGATACCGGATACCACCATTACGTCATCGATACGGCAAAAAACTACGGATTGGAGGAATAACACATGGCAACGATTGGTCTTGACAAGCTGTACTATGCAAAAATAACCGAGGATTCCAACGGTGAGGAAACCTACGCGACACCCCTTGTACTCGCCAAAGCGATCACCGCCGAGCTGTCGGTGGAGCTGGTGGAGGCGATCCTGTACGCGGACGATGGAGCTGCCGAGGTCGTGATGGACTTTACCAGTGGGACGCTCTCGCTCGGTGTGGACGATATCGGCCCCACCGTTGCGGCGGATTTGACCGGTGCGACAACGGACGACAACGGCGTGCTGGTTTCGGCCAGTGAGAATATAGGGACACCCTGCGCGGTGGGGTTCCGCGCGCAGAAGGCCAACGGCAAGTACCGGTATTTCTGGCTTTACCGCGTGAAGTTCGGCCTGCCCGCCACAAACCTGCAGACGAAGGCTGATTCCATCACCTTCTCCACGCCCACCATCGAGGGAACGGTTATGCGCCGGAACAAGCTGGACGGTATGGGCAAGCACCCATGGAAAGCGGAGGTCACCGATGGCGACCCGGGTGTCGCTACGGCCACCATCACCGGCTGGTTCTCTCAGGTCTACGAACCGGTTTATGAACCGGAACCCTAATAGGAGGGATTCAAAATGGATAACGAGAGAAGCGCCGTTATAAATATCGGCGGCACGGAGTTTGAACTGATACTCACCACTCGCGCCACAAAGGAGATCGCCCGTCGCTATGGGGGCTTGGAGAACCTGGGCGAAAAGCTGCTCAAATCCGAGAATTTCGAGATGGCGCTGGACGAAATCGTGTGGCTGATCACGCTGCTGGCGAATCAATCCATCCTCGTCCATAACCTCAAGAACAAGGATAATCTGAAGGGAATCCTGTCGGAGGAAGACGTGGAGCTTCTGACCTCGCCGCTGGAGCTGGCGGCGTATAAGAGCGCCATCACCGAGGCGATGTTCAGGGGCACCAAGCGCAACATCGAAAGCGAGGAAGAAACCCCAAAAAACGTGCAAGTCGGGTAACAGACGCTGAGGTCTTTACCCGACTTTATTATTACGGCATTGTGCAGATGGGCATGAGCGCGGAGGAATTCTGGCTTATGCCCATCGGCCTGTTTCTCGACCTGTGGGCCTGTCATAAACAGTGGCATGGCATCGAGAAACCCAAGAAAACCATCACGATTGACGATATCATCCCGGCTGGCGTGTAAGAGGAGGTGAGACGGCATGGCAGATAATTTCGGGCTGAAGATCGGGCTTGAGGGCGAAAAGGAATTCAAAAACGCCCTGAGGGACATCAATCAGTCCTTTAAGACGCTGGGCAGCGAGATGAACCTCGTCGCCAGCCAGTTTGACAAAAACGACAAATCCGTGCAGGCGATCACCTCTCGCAACGAGGTTCTGAATAAGGAAATCGATGCGCAGCGTGAAAAAATCACCACCCTCAAAGCCGCGCTGGATAACGCCGCATCCTCCTTTGGGGAAAACGACAAGCGTACACAGAACTGGCAGATTCAGCTGAACAATGCGCAGGCGGAACTCAACGGTATGGAGGGCGAGCTTGCGGATAACGAGAAATCCCTCCGCGATGTGAATCGCGGATATAACGATGCCGGACAGAAGGTTGATGAATTCGGCAATGTGGTCGAAGAGTCAACCGACGATGTGGAAAAATCCTCGGGCAAACTTGAAAAACTCGGCTCGGTGCTCAAAGGTATCGGCGTCGCTATGGGCGCGGCGTTTGTGGCTGTCGGCACGGCGGCGGTCGGTGCGGCCAAAGCCCTCACCGATATGACCGTGGGCGCTTCGCAGTATGCGGACGATATCCTCACGATGTCAACAGTCACCGGCATGAGCACCGAATCGCTCCAAGCATACAGATATGCCGCCGAGCTGGTGGATACCTCGATGGAAACCCTGACCGGCAGCATGGCGCGAAACATACGCTCCATGACCTCCGCCCGCGAGGGTACCGGTGCGGCCTCACAGGCGTATAAGGCGCTGGGCATTTCCGTCACCGACGCCAGCGGCAATCTCCGTGATTCGGAGGCTGTGTATTGGGATGCCATCGACGCCCTCGGCAATGTGTCCAGCGAAACCGAACGCGACGCTCTTGCCATGCAGCTTTTTGGCAAATCGGCCCAAGATTTAAATCCCCTCATTGAGCAAGGGTCGGAAGGCATACGGCAGCTGACCGACGAAGCGAAGGCTATGGGAGCCGTGATGAGTCAGGAATCGCTGGAAGCTCTCGGCAGGTTCGACGATTCCATGCAGCGGCTCAAGTCCAGCGGCGAGGCGGCCAAGAATGCCCTCAGCATGGTGCTTCTGCCGCAGCTTCAGATTCTCGCCGATGACGGCGTTTCTCTGCTGGGCGATTTTACGCGGGGGCTGAACGAAGCAAACGGCGATTGGACGAAGATCAGCGAGGTCATCAGCAACACCGTGGGCGGCATCGTGACCATGATTTTGGAGCAGTTGCCGCAAATCATCGAACTGGCTCTGGGCATCGTGACCTCCATCGGTTCGGCGATCACGGAGAACCTGCCCATCATCGTGGACGCGGCCACCCAGATCGTTATGACGCTCCTGCAGGGGCTGATTGACGCGCTTCCGGGTATTACCCAAGGAGCGCTTCAACTGGTGCTGGCGCTGGTGAACGGCATCATCGCCAACCTTCCCGCCATCGTGGCGGCGGCGGTGCAGATGATAGCGACGCTGGTTTCCGGCATCGCGCAGGCGCTGCCCGAACTGATCCCCGCTGCAGTGTCCGCCGTCACCCAGATTGCGACGGCTCTTATAGAAAACCTGCCGCTGCTGCTTGACGCGGCGCTTCAGCTGGTGCTCGGCCTTGCACAAGGCATCGTCAATGCGATCCCGGTGTTGATCGACGCGCTGCCCGCCGTCATCGATGCGCTTATCCAGTTCGTCACCGACGCCATCCCCCGGATCGTCGCGGTCATCCCGCAGATCGTGCAGGCGCTGGTTACCCTCATATCCCAGAGCATCCCGCAGATCGTTCAGGCGGGCGTGGAACTTTTCGTGTCGCTTATTCAGGCGCTTCCCTCCATCATCACGCAGATACTGGAAGCGGTGCCGCAGATCATCGACGGGGTTGTCGGCGCGGTGTTGGATTCCATACCCCAGATCGTGCAGGCAGGCATTGAGCTCCTTGTCGCCCTTGTGGAGGCGCTGCCCGAAATCATAGACGCGATTGTGGAGGCCATACCGAAAATCATCGACAGCATCCTGACTGCCGTGTTTGCGGCGATCCCGCTGCTCGTCAACGCGGGCATCAAGCTGCTCGTCGCGCTGATCCAGAACCTGCCGCAGATCATCTCCACCGTCGTGGCGGCGATCCCGAAGATCATCACGTCGCTGGTAAGCGCCATCCTCGGGAACATCGACAAGATCATCCTTGCCGGTGTGCAGCTGCTGGTAGCGTTGATTGCCAACCTGCCGACGATCATCGTGGAGGTCGTGAAGGCCATCCCGCAGATCATCGTGGCCATCGTAAAGGCAATTATCCAGAGTGTCCCCGAGCTGGCAAAGGCCGGACTCGAACTGATCAAGGGTTTGTGGAAGGGCATCAACGACGCGGCCGCGTGGCTGTGGGAGAAAATCTCCGGATTCTTCGGGAACGTGATGTCGAAGATCAAGAACTTTTTCGGCATACACAGCCCCTCCGCCCTGTTCGCAGAGCTGGGCGGCGATATGGGACTCGGCATCGGTGTCGGCTTCGAGCGTGCGATGAAGCGTGTCGGCGAGGACATGAAAAACGCCATCCCCACCGACTTCGACGTGAACGCCGGACTCAACCTGTCCGGGTCTCTCGCCCAGAGCGCCGGGGGCCTTGGCGCAAACGGCACCACCATCAACCAGAGCATTTCCGTGGTTACGCCGAAGCCGCTGTCTGAAAAGGAACTGGCACGGGAGTTCAAAAATTTATCTCGGAAACTCGCTCTGGCGTATTAAGGAGGGCGGCACATGGAACTAAAATATACCAACGAGGGCGGCGGGAGCCTAACGCTCAAACAAAGCCGTCCGTATTTCCTTACAAAAATAGACGGCACGGGCAATGTCCGGCAGACCGTCAACACCTTCAAGGCACCGGAGCAAGACGGTGCCTTTTATATTTCCTCCACGCTGGATATGCGGAATATCACGCTGGAGGGCACGGTCGTCGCGGATACACCCGACGAGGCGTACACCCGCAGGCAGCGATTCCTCCAGATATTCAGCCCAAAGCTGCGCGGCACGCTCCTATTCCGGGGGCGGCAAATATCCTGTGTGGTGGAGGAAGCGGGCTTTACTGTTTCCACCCGTCAGCGGATACCGAATTTCTTTGTCAGCCTGCTCTGCCCGTCGCCGTTCTTCGAGACGCCGGACGAGGTGCGGCAGGAGCTGGCCTCGTGGATACCGCTGTTCGAGTTTGAACTGGAAATACCCGAGGGCGGTATGGAATTCGGCATGCGCCAGCCCAGCCAGATCATCACGGTGGACAACATCGGCGACGTGCCCTGCGGCTGCGAGATCGTGTTCCGGGCGCTGGGCACGGTGACGAATCCGGAGCTGCTGAATATCGACACCGGCGAGTACATCCGGCTTCTCACGACGATGAGCGCCGGGGATGAGCTGCGGGTATATACCCACTTCGCGGGCAAGCGCGTGGTCAGCGTGGACGGCTCGACCATAACGAACGCCTTCTCGCTGCTGGATACCGGCTCGGCGTTCTTCCAGCTTGCCGCAGGGGTCAATACCTTGCGCTACGACGCGGAGGTCAATATGGAATTGCTGGAGGTCAGCATTTATTACCGGCCTCAGTTTCTGGGGGTGTGAGCATGGAACTGTATATCTTCAATGCTGGCCGTGAACTGGCAGGGGTCATGGAATCCTTTGAATACCTGCGCTGGACGCGGCGTTATTCGCAATGCGGCTCCTTTGAACTGAAGGCCATCGCCACACCGGAGAATACCGCGCTCCTGCGGGAAGGAAATATCATCTGGAAGAGCGACGATGAGGAAGCCGGGATCATCGAGCATCTGGAGCTGTCCCAGACCGACAGTGAAACCATCACGGCCAGCGGGCGCTTTGCCACATCCTTTCTTGCCCGACGCATCGTGTGGGAAACAGAAACACTCTCCGGTGACCTCTCGGCCTGTGTGGAGCAGCTTTTGGACAACAACCTCATTAGTCCCGCCGACCCGGCGCGGCAGATCACCGGTATATCCTTTTCGTCGCCGAACCTCGGCGTGCCCGTCAGCGCCCAGATATCGTTTAGAAACCTGATGGATGCGGTGACGGAGCTGTGCGACGCTTCGGATATCGGGATCAAAACCGTGTTCGTACCGGCAACGGGCATTTTTACGGTAACGCTGTATGCGGGAGCCGTCTCACAGGCGGTGTTTTCCAAGGAGTACGAAAACCTGACCGAGCAGACCTACATAGAAAGCGCGGCGGATTACGCCAACTCCGCGCTTGTCGGCGGCGAAGGTGAGGGTGCCGAGCGGACATTCGTCGCCATTACAAGCGGTTCTGGGGAATCCCGCCGCGAGATTTTCGTGGACGCCAAAGACCTGCGGGCGGAGGACTTCGGTGTGGACTACACCGGCGCGCTGACCTTCCGGGGTCAGAGCAAGCTGAGTGAGCTGGCGATTCGCTATTCCTTCGACGCGGCGGTCAATCCCCACGGCAATCTTGCCTATAAGACCGACTTTGATCTCGGGCAGACCGTCACAGTCATTTCAAAAACGTGGGGCGTTTCCATGACCACCCGGATCACAGAGGTCGAGGAAACCTACGACGCGGATGGTCAGAGCATCAGCGTTACTTTCGGAAAGGCAGAACTCACCATCGTTCAGAAAATCCGCTCCGATATGAGTCAGGTCAAAACGGCGCTATCGGCTCCGACCGGCGTATCGGAGGTAGCGGAAACCATCGGCGACCTGACGGAAGTACCCCCGGAAATCCAAGGGGACACCGTTACGGAAACCATCAACAACCTGTTCGGGAAACTTCCCGCGCTGGAAATAACCGTGGGCGCGAGCACCATCTCCATCGGCCAATATGCCATGCATCACATGGTTCCGGGCGATTCGTTCTATTTCACATCATGGAGTGGGAACAGGTTCAGCGATCAGCCGAGCGACGACGGGCATGTCTTTCTGGTCAAGCACAGCGGGGACGATACGGGAACCGGCTACCAGAGGGCGATGGGCTTCTTCATCAGTCGGAATACCATGACGTTTTATGTGATTTCTCTTTTCCTATTAAATACACCATCTGGGCAGGCAAACTGGATCAGCTTCCCGCTTGGCACGCTCACGGACATCGTGGCCGCCATCCGGGGGAGCACCTTCGCGGCCAGCATCAACAACGCCTACAACGCGCCCGTTTCCGGCGCAAGGATCGCGGACTTAGCGGTGATCACCGCGAAGATTGCGGACTTAGCAGTGACTACCGCCAAGATCGCAGGCGGAGCGGTGACCACCGCCAAGATCGCCCAAGAATCCAACACCTCACTGACCTTCTCGCTTGGAAGCGGCGTCACGATGGGCGCGAATATGTCATTTGTGAATAAGGGCGTGGTTTCGATTGGAATGCAGGTCAACGTGGGTTCGGCAATCCCCTCCGGAGGCACGATCCTTACGATTACGAACGCAAACTTTTTCCCATTTGCTACGGTACGCTCGGTGGCGACTGCGGTGGGAGACAGTGGTACCAATATGCCGATCACGATCAACGCGAGCGGCGTGGTGGCGAACGCCGCCGCGTCCGCGCTGCCTACGGGCTTCTACATGATATCTTGCTCTTACGCGAGGGCTTAACGGGAGGAAATCGATATGGAGAAAAGCGGTTTTTTTAACTCATCCGATGGAGACCGGGTCTATGACGCGGTGGATTTCGCGGCATATTTCGGAAGCCTTGTTTCCAACGGCGTTTTTTATGCCACAGCGGCAAACCTGCAGGTGTCGCCCGGGGCTGGACTGGCGGTGAGCGTGGCGGCGGGAAGCGCGTGGATCAACGGATACCGGTATGAAAATACGGATGCCCTGAACTTGCCGCTGGCGACGGCAAACGGGAGCAATCCCCGCATCGACCGGATCGTGGTTCGTTTGAGCCAGATCAACCGGAGCATCCAGCTTGCCGTTGTCACCGGAACGCCCGCCGCGACGCCGGTCGCCCCCGCGCTGACGAGAACCAGCGACGTGTATGAGCTTGGCATCGCCGACGTACTCGTACCGGCTGCGGCGACTTTCATAGCCGCGAACAACATCACCGATACCCGGCTGAATGCCAGTCTGTGTGGGACGGTCAATTCGCTGGTGACGGCAATCTATGAATAGCGGGAGGTGAACGACAGTGGCGGATATTTACGGTGTAACTCTGCAGGCGGGCACCGGCCCGTCCGTTTTTTATACGATCACATATTCCAAGAGCCGTCCGAACAACAGCCAGATGACCTACAACTTCACTATATCCGCTGCGCTCGGTTCATCAGGTTCGTTCATCCACAGCGGTTACGCCCTGCTTTGCACCATGACCGTAAACGGCACTTCCGCGCAGGTGCGCATCAAGGCGGCGGACGGAGACAACTGGGACGGAACCGCGCCGAGGCTCAGATATGTTTCGGTGACCTGCGTTTCCACTACGGGAAACACGGAGCAGGGCGTGCGCTTTCAGGTGGTGTCGGACGGACGGCTGCCCTTAAGTTCCGGCGTGATCGATAATTCAAGCTACACGGTATTGAGTGCGCCCCTGCTGACTACGGCCTGCGGTGCGCCGACAACCTGTTCGGTTAGTCCGATACTTGCGGAAGGCGGCGTGACGCTTTCTTGGGGCGGGGCATCAGGCGGCATTAATAACGCGATTGCCAGTTATGAAATACAGTACAGCGAATCCACCGACAATTTTACATGGGGGGCGTGGATTGCGTTGACCACTGTGAGCACTTCTGCGACAAGTGGAAGCGTGGCTACCTCGCCGCCATCCACAAGGGGTTATTACCGCAGATTCCAAGTGCGCACGCGCGGCGCGGCAGGGGCAAGTTATTACTCCGGCTGGAAGATATCCACAAACTCCGTCCGCAGGAATACGGCTCCGAGTCCGGCATCGACGGCTGTCGCTTCTCCCGCAGCCTACAGCGACGAGATCATCACGCTGACTTGGAGCGGAGCATCAGGCGGCACCAGCCCGATCAAGGGATACCAGATCGCCAGCCGCACATCATTGGATAACAACACGTGGAGCGCATGGAACGTGCTGACCACGCTGACACTGGCGGCCAGCGGAGGCAGCTACAACCCGACTGTATCGAGAACGCCGGGAACCTATACGCAATTCGGCCTCTGGACAATCGACACATTTGACGTCTACTCGATAGAGAAGGTCAGTAACAGCGTCTACTGCAACATCACGGCTTGCGGCGCGCCGACCGCCTGTTCGGTAAACGCAACGCTGGCTGAAGGAAACATCACCCTTTCGTGGAGCGGTGCGATAGGCGGTGCGGGTAACGCCATCACGTCCTATGAGATACAGTACAGCGACTCACCCGACAACAGCAGCTGGGGCGATTGGACGGCGCTGACCACAGTGAGCACCTCCGCGACAAACGGCAGCTTGAGCGTCAGCCCTCCGGCCACACGCGGCAATTATCGCCGGTTCAGGATACGGACGCGCGGCGCTGCCGGTGCGAGCTTCTACTCCGACTGGACGGTATCCGGCAACAGCGTCCGCAAAAACACACTGCCGACGCCGCCTTCTTCTTTTACCGCTAACCCGGCCATTTACGAGATCAACACCGTGACCCTCGCGTGGAGCGGCGCTGTTCCGGGCACCAGCGTCATCAAGCAGTATGTAATCCAGCGCGCGACCTCCATGGACGGTGTGAACTGGTCGGCTTACGAGGCGCTGGCGACCATCGTTTCGAGCGCGACCTCCGGTACTTACGAGGCGAACGCCTCCCCGGTGGCGGGAACCTACACCCGTTACCGCATCAGCGTGACCGATGTTCTGGACGCCGTATCCTTTTATGTGGTCAGCGGTTCAGTTAAGAAGAACAGCCCGCCCGCCGTGCCGGTGATCGTCTGTCCGGCGCAGGGCGGCTCCGTTTACAACACCGCGCCGCGTTTCTTGATCACGACCGGCATCGAGCCGGACGGCCAAACGCAGATCGTGGAGGTGAAGATCGATTCGGGGGCGTGGCATAATAGCGTGGACAACCCCGAGATGTTTTCCACCAGCGGCTATCTCGGAAACGCTGTCAACACGATATACCAAGCGGCGACTCTAACTGTGGGAAGCCATACGGTGACTATCCGATGCCTTGACAGCGATATCGAATCGGCAAGCCCGGAGGTCGTCAGGACTTTCATTGTTCAGACTTCGCCATTTGAGGAAATCACGGCAAACATAACACATGTGCGGGCGGCGCATATTCAAGCACTACGGACGGCAGTCAATGCGCTTCGGAACTACCACCATTTGTCGCCGGCAGCTTGGAGCGAAGAAATCGTGGCGGGCAAATCTGCCGTCAAAAACTGGCCGTTCCATATTACGGAGCTTCGGAAAGCCGTCGAGCCGGTCATCACAATGATCAACGACTTCGATGCCTCGCCGACCTTTGATATCCCGCCCATAACATGGCTTCCCATCGGAACCGGAAGGCCGAAAGCGGACGTTATGCAGCAGTTTCATGCTCTGATTCTGACGCTGTAAAGCTCCGCTTGATTTCAGCGCTCTCGCTTTTTGCGGGGGCGCTTTTCTATACACAAATTCACGAACGGAGGTATTAAACATGAAAACGGTATGGACTTGGATACAGACGGCTATCGCGGTCATCGGCGGTTTCCTCGGGTGGTTTCTCGGGGGGCTTGACGGCTTCCTTTACGCGCTGATCGCCTTTGTCGCCGTCGACTACCTGACCGGCGTATTTTGCGCCATCGCGGACAAGAAACTGTCCAGCGAGGTCGGCTTCAAGGGCATCTTCAAGAAGGTGCTCATCTTCGTGCTGGTGGGCGTCGCCCATATCCTCGACACGCAGGTATTGGGCGGCACCGGGGGCGGCGCCCTCCGCACAGCGGTGATCTTCTTTTATCTAAGCAACGAGGGTGTATCCATCCTCGAAAACTCGGCTCACCTCGGGCTGCCCATCCCCGAAAAGCTCAAGGAGGTTCTGCAGCAGCTTCATGGGCGCGATGGGGAGCCGCCCTCGGCAGGTGACGGGACATGATCGATCTGACGAAAGCGGCGACGGTGTTCATCGGGCGGCGCGGCGAGCACCATTACCGCAACCTTGAGTTTGACGTATCCGGCCTGCTGGGGGACGAATACCCCGGCGCAGCGCTGCACGCCATATGCAAGCGGCCTGACGGCGTCGCTTATCCCGTGGTAACGGACTACGCCGACAGCGTGCTGACATGGTCGCCCAGCGCAACGGACACAGAAAACGTCGGCGTCGGGCGGCTGGAGATCAGGATTACACACGGCGATGTGGTCGGGAAAAGTGTGCGGGTACTTACCATCGTGGAGGAGGCCCTTGCGGATGGCATTGCCGAACCCCCGGAGCCTCCCGCGCAGGAATGGCTCAATCAGGTGTTGTCGGCGCTTGCGGCGCTGGACATCGGTGAAACGAACGAGCTGCTCAATCTCACCTATACGCTGCTGAACACCACGCATGATCTGCTTGAGGATACGCGAGACGGGCTGAACATGCGGACGGGGATTCTGCTCAACCACTGGCACCCCGTGGAAACGGCTACGGCACCGGATATGGCTAGCCGAAGGGCGTCCATTACCTTCACAAATATATCGGCTGGCAACAACGTGGTGCTCGGCACGGCGACATATACGTTCGCCGCCGCCTTGGGCAGCCCGACCGCGAACAATGTGCAGGTGCTGCTCCAAGACACCCTCCGCAATACCGTCAAGAAACTTGCCGCAGCCATAACGGGCGTTCAAGACGCGGCAAATATCGCCTACGGGGCAGGGACAGCCCCGCACCCAACCTGCACGGCCTACTGGACGAGCCAGAGGTTTTCTGTCGGCGATGCTATCGCCGCTCCGGGCGAGAGCCTGTTTTTACTGGAAAAAACGGAGGATGTGACCACGGCTTTGACGCTGACATCTACCGCGACGGCGGCAATCAATGCCTTTACCCGCGCGGCGTATATGAGGTACATCTTGTCGGGCAATGTCACCGGAGCGGGCGGGGCCAACAGCGTCAGAGGGCCTTTGCAAGCGTTACTGCCCATCGGCAGCGTAACTATAGGCGGGCAGGAAGGGCAACTCGTTCCTGCGACCTATGACTGCCATCTGATCACCCTTTGCCGCCAATCGGATACGAGCGAGAAAGAGCTGGACTTGTATATCTCCAACGACGAGCAGAATTTCATCCGAATCTGCCGGAGCACACCTGTCGGGGCGTCCAGCACCTCCGAATCCCAGCACGTTCATATTGAAATGCGCCAGAGCCGGGTACCCACCGGATATGGGCTATACATCCGCATGGGAAGCAACGGCACATCGGCGACCGCTTACTGCGACCTGAAGTTTACCTACCACCTGTATCCTGCCAATCTTATGACCACCATGCCCTTTTGATTATGAGAGGTGATTAATGATGAATCTGAGAAAACTGATCCTTACGAACAACGCCTGCTATAAGGCGGGCCGCACCATCGTGCCCAAGGGCATCATGGTTCACAGTACCGGCGCGAACAATCCGTGGCTGAAACGCTACGTCGGCCCGGATGACGGGCTGCTCGGCAAAAACACCAACAACAATCACTGGAATCAGGATAAACCTGACGGGAGGCAGGTTTGCGTCCACGGCTTCATCGGCAAGCTGGCTGACGGCAGCATCGCCACCTATCAGACCCTGCCGTGGAATCACCGGGGCTGGCACTGCGGTGGCTCCGGCAACGACACGCATGTAGGCTTTGAAATCTGCGAGGACGGTTTAACCGATTCTTCGTATTTTTCTGCCGTTTACAAGGAAGCCGTGGAGCTTTGTGTGTATCTCTGCAAGCTCTATGATCTCACTGAACGGAACATCATCTGCCACAGCGAGGGGTACAAGCTGGGCATCGCCAGCAACCACGGCGACGTGATGCACTGGTTTCCAAAGCACGGCAAGAGCATGGATACCTTCCGCGCCGCCGTGAAAGTAGGACTGGCGCCGAAGCCCGCCGAGCCGGAGACCCCTCCCGAGGCCGCAAAGAAATACTACCGCGTCCAGGTCGGCGCCTTCTCACAGAAGGCCAACGCCGATGCCACGCTCGCTAAACTAAAAGCGGCAGGTTTCGATGGTTACATCAAATACGATTGATACTATCAACACATACGGCCCATGGCTGCGGTAACCACTCCGCTCCGTGGGCCTTATTTTTTTGTCCGTATATCCTCACATATGCCCTTTCCCGTGGCTGTTCATTGAAGGCACTTCTTCATGGAGGTCACGGTATGAATACAATACAAAAGGAACAGATCAGTCGGATGCGGCATGAAGGTGCCGGTTATTCCAAGATAGCGCAGTGCCTTGGTCTGTCGGAAAATACGGTCAAATCATATTGTAAGAGAAATAACCTTGGTGGAATCGGCGCTACGCTCCCCAAGCCTGAAAGATCGGTGTGCAGGAATTGTGGAAAGCCAGTTATACAACCACCAGGGCAGAAGAAGCGAGTGTTCTGCACGGACACTTGCCGGGTGGCGTGGTGGAATACACATCCAGAGATGGTCAGCCGGAAAGCCATCTATCATTTTAACTGCGCCCACTGTGGTACGGCTTTTGAAAGTTACGGTGATAAGAAGCGAAAATACTGTTCCCACGCCTGCTACGTTGCAAACCGTTTCAGTAAAAGAGAAGCGGGTGCTCTGCCATGACGGAGGAGCAGTTCAGGCGAGAAGAGCTCTATCAGGCGACGCTTTCCGTCGCTCGCGCCATGCTCCGCTCCGGCCTTATATCACCCTCGGAACTGGCCAAAATCGACGCGATCATGAAGTCAAAATATACCCCGCCGTTAGGCAGCTTAAAGTCCGAAAAACCTTGACTTTACGGCACTTTAGAGTGATCTATATATGCTGGAAGGGAGAGGTTTCATGCCGAATATACGCAAGATAGAACAGCTTGTCCCGAGCCTTCCCGTCAGGAAACGCGTGGCGGCATATGCCCGAGTGTCGGGTGAAAGGGATGTCAGCTTGCATTCGCTCTCGGCGCAGGTCAGTCATTACAGCGAGTACATTCAGCGACATAAGGACTGGGAATACGCCGGGGTCTATGCCGACGAAGCCATGACGGGTACTAAGGACAGCAGATCTGGATTTCAAAGGCTCATACAAGACTGCAGGGATGGACGAATTGATATCATACTCACAAAATCTATTTCTCGCTTTGCCCGAAATACCGTCGACCTTCTTGAGACGGTTCGGGAATTACGGGAGTTGAATGTGGAAGTATACTTTGAACGCGAGAACATCCGATCACTGAGCGGGGACGGAGAGCTTATGCTGACCATCCTCGCTTCCTTCGCTCAGGAGGAGAGCCGCTCGGTATCCGAAAACTGCAAGTGGCGCATACGCAAGCGGTTTGCCGAGGGCGAGATTGTCAACCTGCGATTCATGTTCGGGTACCGTGTTGTAAAAGGACAGATTGAGATCGACCCGGAAAAAGCCGATATTGTCCGCATGGTGTTTAAGGACTACATAAACGGTATGGGTGGTAGCAGGATTGCCAAAAAGTTGCGAGATATGGGCATACCCGCCATGCGGGGCGGGGCTTGGCGCAGCGAACGCATCATTGAGATTATTAAGAACGAGAAGTACGCGGGGAACGCCCTGCTTCAAAAGAAGTTTGTTGCCGACCACCTGACGAAAAAAGAAATCTGGAACAAAGGGCAGCTCAAGCAATACTTCGCCGAGGGTACGCATCCGGCGATTATAGACGCCGAGATTTATGAGCGGGCAAACGAAATCATGGAACAGCGGCGCCTCGCTTTCCGTGTTGACTGCGAGAAGCAAATGCGATACCCGTTCACGGGAATCATCCGTTGCGAGCTGTGCGGGAAGAAATATCAGCGCAGGGCTTCGAAAGGCCGATATTTCTGGATATGCTCCACCTTTCAAAAGGAAGGCAAGGCGTCTTGCCATTCGAAGCAGATACCGGAACCGACGCTTATGAAAGCCACCGCTGAAGTTCTCGGTTCGGATGGGTTTGACGAGGCTATATTTGCCGAGAAGATAACCGAGATTCGTGTACCGGGAGCAAATGCGCTTGAATTTGTATTTACGGACGGCCGTGTAATCGAAAAGACATGGCTTGACCGCTCCCGCTCGGAAAGCTGGACGGATGAGATGCGGGAGACCGCCCGGCAGAAATCAATCGAAAGGAGCCGTGAGATATGAGCAAAGCAAGGGCAGTAACGGTTATCCCCGCCACAGTCAGCCTTTTCAGGACGGCTCCTTTAAACAGCGGGGCAAAAAAGCGTGTGGCAGGCTACGCGAGGGTATCCACCGACAATGAGGAACAACTAACCAGTTATGAGGCGCAGGTAGATTATTACACCAACCATATCCGATCAAATCCTGAATGGGAGTTCGTGGATGTCTATACCGACGAGGGCATCAGCGCCACATCCACCAAGCGGCGTGACGGCTTCAATCGTATGGTACAGGACGCGCTGGGCGGCAAAATAGACCTCATCGTCACCAAGTCTATCAGCCGGTTTGCCCGAAACACGGTGGATAGCCTCGTCACCATCAGGAAGCTCAAGGAGAAAGGCGTCGAGGTCTACTTCGAGAAGGAAAACATCTGGACGCTGGACTCCAAAGGTGAACTGCTCATAACGATCATGTCGTCGCTGGCCCAGGAGGAAAGCCGCTCTCTCTCGGAAAACGTGACATGGGGTCAGCGAAAACGGTTCTCCGACGGCAAGGTCAGCATGCCATATGCCCGCTTCCTCGGTTATGACAAAGGTGAGGATAATACGCCGCAAATAAACGAGAAAGAGGCGGCCGTCGTCCGGCTCATATACAGTCTATACCTTGAGGGCTACACCCCTCATACCATAGCTAAGCGTCTCACTGCCGATGGCATTCCATCACCGGGCGGCAAGGATAGATGGATGAGCGGTACGGTGAAGAGCATCCTGACCAACGAGAAGTATAAAGGCGACGCTCTGCTTCAGAAAAGGTACACGGTGGATTTCCTTACGAAAAAGATGAAGGCCAACGAGGGCGAAGTTCCGCAGTATTACGTCGAGAACAGCCACCCCGCCATCATCTCGCCAGAAGTGTTCGATATGGTACAGGCCGAGATGAAGCGCAGGAAGTTGGCCCCCAACCGCCACAGTGGAACAGGGATGTTCGCCAGCCGCATCATCTGCGGGCAGTGCGGCGGATACTACGGTTCCAAGGTCTGGCATTCCACCGATAAATACCGCCGCACCATATACCAGTGCAACAACAAATTTAAGGGTGACGAAAAGTGCGGGACGCCGCATCTGGATGAAGAAACCATAAAGCGGCTGTTCATGACAGCGGTTAATAAACTGCTGGCCGACAGGGATGAAATCCTCGCCAACTTCGAGACGATAAAGGGGGTTCTGTTCGATACCGCCGCACTCGACGCAGAACAAACTAACCTACAGAGTGAGGTTGCCGTGGTTGCTGAACTGATACAGAAATGTGTGGACGAGAACGCTCGCATCGCTCAAAGCCAGGACGAATATCTCCGACGTTACGAAGGGCTGGTCGACCGCTTCGAGACAGCAAAACGCCGGTTTGAGGAAGTCGGCGCCCTGCTTACAGAAACAAAAGCCCGGCGGGAGATGGTCGAGGCCTTCATCGACAGCCTCAAAAAACAGGACGGCTTAGTAACCAGCTTTGATGAGCATCTTTGGTATGGCCTCGTAGATTATGCTACCGTCTACTCCCAGGATAATGTCCGTTTCGCGTTTAAGAACGGGACGGTTATCCAAGCATGACTACTTAACCTCATCCGACTCCGGATCTTCTTTATCAAGAATATCGTCTTCATCACCGACGAATTCATCGTCGGGCATAGACTTTTTACTTGTATACAGCTTTGACCATCTGAGCGGGGATTTCATTTTCTTATTATACGCAATCAGTAGGGCCTCGGCATAGCCAAGGGAACCTGCTTTTCTTTCTTTTGCGGTACGACCTATTTCTCTGGCTGAGAATTTACCGACCTTTTCTTTGAAAAGATCATCCTTTAGGACATCGCCGAACGCCACAATTAGCTGCGCTATACCTTTGAGCATATTTGCCGATAATGAATTGCAATCGCCTTCCCAAGTGCCGACACAAAGGCGCAAGGAGCGATCCAGCACATGAAATCCATATTTCTGATGAATGAATTCCAGGCTGGAAATCGCACAGATGCCACCGGGGACTTTATTCGATGTAATGAAAAGGCCATACGACTCGACGAGAGATTTGATTATTAGCTGGTCGTCGTTACCCGCTTCGACGTTGGCCATAAAGATTTCATAGGGCAGAAGCGGTTTGACAAATTTCAGCTGGTTCGCAAATATATCCGCCTCTTGGGTATATTCCAGATCGTCATAAATCATACACCAGACAGGCGTTTCGCGTGATCCTGATACTATGGCGATGATTTCAATCGTATGCTGTCCGTTAAAAACATAGTTGACCCCGTCCCGGCGGCTGACTTTTACGGGATTGATTTGATATAAGTCGAAGTTCTCAACCGTTCGCCGGACATGGGAAAGAGACAAATTCCTCTGGTACTCCTGATTGGACACCAGATTTTTGATCGGTATCTGTTCAAAATGTACTTTGGGGACGAAAGCACTAAAGTCTTCCATCAGATTACCTCCTTCATGTCCGCGAGTATTGAGTCGACGGTTTCTTTCAATTTTAATAGCTCCTGTTCAAGTTTTAACCGGGCACTGGCCGTTGTGCCGTTTAGATCAGTGGCGGCACGTGCTCGGTTGATCGAACTGATCCATGAGGGAACCGTTAAGGTTAGCCCCGATATTTCAGCGTCAGGATCATATTCGGGCATTTCTTTCACCGAACCGGCAAGATGTTTTCCGGATAATCTCCTATGTCTTTCAGGAACCATCTTCCGTAAACTCCCAAGAAACTCAGCTTCATCGTCCGTTAATAACTGACTCAATCTCTTGATGGTTGCCCCCGGCAGCTGGGACAGTTCAACAACATTTGCTCGGGATATTTTAAATTCACCGGAGAGTATCTTAGGAACAAGTTCAGGAACTATTTTTGTTAGCTCATCAATTGCGTGTGAATACTTACCGTAATTAAAAACTGTGGCATGCGAAACATTGTATTCATCGCCCAGCCGTTCTCTTGTTCTGATGGCGGTATCCTCGTAAGTTGGTTCGGACAACATTTTAGCCCTAACCTCTTTTGCGGAGTGTTGGTTGGCGCCTGTGGCATTGTGGGCGCCGAGGATTTTCTCCATCTCGTATCTTTTCCCGATCAGATATTTGCGTGTTTCATCGGTAATATTGCGACGCCCAAGTTGATTTGTGCAAATCCAGGCAATGGCTTCCTCGCGGTTTTTCAAAAATATCCGCCGAATTGAAAAGGGAATTTGCAGGCGTGTGCATATTTCATAACGATTGTGGCCGTCGAGAATCGTGTTATACCAAACACACAAAGGCTCACGACACCCGTCTCGGACAATGTTTTCCTCCAGCAGCTGCAATTCTTCAGCTGACAATGGAGGAATCAATTTTTTAAACGCGTCCTCAATCTTTAATTTGTAAATTTCTTGCTCAGCCATGGCACCCATACTCAGCCCCCTTCATCTGTATTGCGTCGGACATCTGAAACCGGGCTATCCCTTCGGTTGGGATTATTTCGCCATACATGCGGTATGATTGATTTTTCTGCCAGTCGCTACACACATCGCATAGACTTTCGACAAGGGAACGACTGTATAATTCAAATGACTTTTTATCGATTAATGAGTCTTTATTTATACGGTGAGCCCTTGGGTCGGATCGACTGCTTCCAAGAATCGCAAGGGTGCGTTCCTCGGGATTTACCAGCAGAAGAACATAATCAGGGTCACCAATGGAACGTAACGTTTTTCTATGTATCCTAATCCGATATTTTCTGAGATCGACTGATATGGCTGGCCTTGACTCTGTGGTTTCAATCATTACTCGACGCCCTCCTCCGCAGGCATATTGTTAATAGCATTTGCCGATGACTCCGCTGATTTATCATCCCTAATGCCGAAAACGGTGTAGCCCTCGAAGATGTTCACCTGAAGCAGTTTGCGATGTTCTTCAACCGGCAGGCCAAATTGGTTTTGCCACGCAGCCGGGAATACAGGCGTGCGCGAGGTCTTGGGCTTCTCTCCGTCACTCATGATGCGCTGGTAGATTTCCGTTGCTGTAAGGTCAAAAATAAACAGGTATTCATCGCCGCTGCGGATTAATTTACCAAGCAGCTTGTAACGGTAGTTCGGATTCCATTCCATCAACTGAACAACCTTTGCAAAGAACATACGGCAGGTTATCTGCTTAGGTTTTCGTTTCGGACTTTTCGCTGTACACCAGAGAAATGAATCTTTTTCGTCCTCGCTGCTCGGGCGCACAGCAAGTTTTTTCTCTTCCGGGTTCACAAGTATCTGCACATAATTCACGTTCGGCAAGCGGTTTATGCACGCAGTATTTAGTGACACTTTGCAATTATTAAACGTAATGGACGGCTCGTACACATGGGCAAAAAATTCGCCGCGTACAACTTGATACCCATCATAACTGAAGGCGTCATCCTGTATATCTGCTTCGCTTGAAGAGGGAGCTTGTCCGTTCATCACTTCCGAAACCGGATCGCTCACGGCAGCAGTTAAGATATGCTCATTCTCCATCTCCCGATTCCTCCTGCTTCATGTCGTATATCATCTGCTTTATTTCGTTGCTGACGACCTCGGTTGTAGTCACATTCAAACCGAGAGAATCGCCGAACGGCTGGCCTTCCTCATTGAATTTCCAGACGCCTTCCCGGTCAATCGTGGCCAATTCCCGAGCTTGCGCGTGCCGGTAAAAGTTGCTGCCGAAGCTATCCGCCCATGCGGTGGGGTACGCCATAATGTCTTTTTTAGGACCTACAGTAAATGGCCGGACATCTCCTGGAAGCAAGTCATCTTTAGAGCTATCATCCTGCCCTGATCCCAGAACGGTCTGAGGGATAAACATTTCCGTCTCACGGACATCAAAAATTATGACTGACTCATGATCCTTTTGCCGATGGAGTCCGCGCACACGATATCTACATCCCAGAGTCCATCCAAAGATTCTATACAACGTTTCAATATATGCCGCACAGCTAATATTGCGGGGATAATACTGGCCGTCTTCAACAAGAGCCCAACGAATGGCGTTTCTTGTTTCTTTGGTGCAGCGCCGAACCGCAAGAAGATGTTCGTGTGGATGAACCAGCATTTCTATGTAAATCGCCTTCTCCAATTTCCTCACGCATTCTGTACTGAACTGAAAATAGTCCGTCGAAAAAGTAACACATATTTTTCGTGCCGTATCAAAGAATTGCGAGCGGGCGATCTCAAAACCGCGCAAGTCAAAGTCACCGGATTTTACCTCAACCTCTATGTTTTCCACATGCGTCTCATTGATTTCTTCGTATGTACTGGCAGATGCAGCCTGGTAATCCTCAGATTTAAAAGCAGCCCACCGTGGATTTACTGAGACAAAACCTTTCAAGGCGCCATCAAGGATGACTTGAAGTTCCGGCAGGATGCCTTTATTGCCATATCTGGCGTTGCTGATAAGATGCTGGACTGCAATAAAATCATCACGCGAAATAATAGGGTTATGGTGGTTTCGCTTTCTGTACTGGTTACGATCCTGCTTATTTTTCTTGGATTTATGGTTGAGATAATTTGGCGTCCATGTTTTACGAGCAAGGACATCGCCGCAATGCCGCTCATTCTGAAGTATTTGGAGTATGGTGCTTGGCGACCACGATGTATTATTCTTCTTAGTCCGGCGGCCGAGTTTCGTCAAGGTCTCGGCAATCTGAGCGCAGGTATACCCATAGAGGTACATAAAAAATATCAGACGCACCGTCTTGGCTTCTTCATCATTGATTACAAGGTTTCCGTCTTCATCATGGTCGTAACCCAGTAACGGCGGAGTGAGAAATATGCCCCGCTTAAAACGCATCTCAATGGAAGCGTTCATTATTTCACTCTTGTTATGAGACTCTTCCTGCGCCAAAGTGGAAATAAAGGATAGGCTCATTTCGCTGTTGCTGTTGAGTGTATAGATGTTTTCAGTTTCAAAGAAAATCCCTATGGGAGGCTGCATGGCGGCCAGCTGACGGACGTAACCGATACAATCCAGAACATTACGGGCAAAACGCGAAACGCTCTTAGTCACGATCAAATCAATCTTCTTGGCCTGACAATCGCTGATCATTCGAATAAAAGCGTCACGGTGTTGGAGTGATGTTCCTGAAATGCCTTCATCCGCGTAGATATCTACCAGCTTCCAGCCTGGGTGATTACTAACAACGTCCATATAGTGGTTCTTTTGTAGTTCATATGAAGAGGTTTGGCGAGGGTCATCTGTGGAAACGCGCGCGTAGACAGCCACCCGCTTTTCTCTCTTGTCTTCGTAGAAGTTTTCCTGGGGCGCTGCGGGTATGACGTCAAGTTCATTTGGGTCTATCCCTTTATATCGAGCGCGAATACGCGCTTTTTCGTTATTGATATCTTTTAGCTGGCCTTCATTTTCCCTCATGGCGGTGCTCCCTCCCGTGGACATGGTTATTTCAAAATTATATAGGATTAAAAACAATAAGAAAATGAACTGTAGGTCAACTCATTTACCTGCAGTTCATTTTCAAGCAAATTTTTTCGGGTATAATAGAAGTGAATGTATAAAAAACCACTAACCGTCCGAAGTCCTCGGCGATCTCCGATTATATAGAATAAAGTTGATGTTCTATTTAATTGGAGGGTGGATAATAATGGTGGTAAATATCAAAATTATCGGTAGAAGAGTAAAAGAATCTCGAATTCAGAAGCATATGTCCCAAGCGGATCTGGCAGAACGGATTGATATGTCCGTTACGTATATAAGCCATATCGAAACGGCAAAAAAGCAAGCAAGCCTCGAATCATTAGTACGGATTGCGGATGTCCTCGGGGTAACAGTCGACAATCTGTTAAATGGCAATCAGGCAAATGACGCGACGGAATATCGGACAGAACTTGCGCAGCTTTTTGAGGGCTGTACCAGCTATGAAAAACGGATTATATATGAAATTGCCTCGGCTACTAAAAAGAGCCTTCTTGAAAATAAATGGCTGCAAAACAAAAATTAGTAATTGAAATAAAGGTGAATTGTAAATTAAAAGTGACCTATTCTCAGACGAATTTGAATAATTCGAGTTCTTAAGGAGAAAATTAATTTAGAGGTAAAATAATCCAAAGGTCGTGAAGAAATGAGTTTGCTGTCAACTGTTTTGAATCTTCTTTTATATAAAGAGTCCCCGAAATACAACCGGTTCGAACTGCTGGAAGATGAACCCGAAGACAAAGGCCGGACAGAAAATGGAAATGTGGCTCAGGCCAAACCGGAGATAAAGGTAAAAGGCAAATGGAGAGCCGATATTCCCAGACGGACACAGGTAAAATCCAAGCAGGAACCAAAGCAGGAGCAGAGCCGTGAGGGAAAGGTGGAAAAAAAGCTCAGTCAAAACCTTGAAATCATAAAGCGGGAGCTCAATTTTCCCACCAATCAGGATGTCGTGATCCGTGAGTTCAAGATCATGCAAAAAAGCGACGCCTTTATCGTTTATATAGACGGCATGGCCGACAAGACGACTATCAACGATTATATCCTGCGGCAGCTTATGGCACCGAATCCGGGCAAAACTGCGGGTTCAGGCAAGGATCTGATCGATTGCCTGGTAAACAACCTACTGTCTGTGAATCAGGTGACAAGGCAGACGGAATACGGCCAAATTATCAAACAGGTCTTAAACGGTCTGACCGCCCTTTTTGTAGAGGATGCTGGGGAATGTATTCTGATCGAAAGTCGCGGCTTCGATAAAAGAAACGTATCCAATCCGCTGACGGAAACGATTATCAAAGGCCCGCACGAAGCTTTTATCGAAAATCTGAGAACAAACATCACCCTTGTTCGCAAGATCATCCGCAATAAGGATCTTGTGACCGAGATGCTGCCAACAGGCAAAACCGACAATATGACCTGCGCGATCATGTATATTAAAGGGATCGTAAATCCAAAGGTTGTTCGGGAATTAAAAAGAAGGATCGGCAGCATCGATGTCGATCAGATTCAGGGGGACGGGACGCTCGACCAATTAATCGAGGACCACCCCTCTTCACTTTTTCCCCAGATATTAAGCACGGAGAGGCCGGACAGGACGGCATACTTTCTTATGGAGGGCAAGGTGGCGATCATCTGTGACGGTACGCCATATGCAAGCGTGGTTCCGGTCACCTTCTTTGATATGTTCCATTCTTCTGAAGATTACGCGCTTCGCTGGCAATACGGTACATTTTTAAGGATCATAAGGATGATCGCCGCATGCATTGCGGTATTCCTACCCGGTATGTATGTTGCCTTGACCCTATATCACCACGAAATGATTCCCACCGAGTTGATGTCTTCCCTGGCAAAAGCAAGAGAGCATCTGCCGTTCCCTACGATTATTGAAATCCTGCTGATGGAAATCTTGTTTGAGCTCATTCGCGAAGCGGGCATACGGGTGCCGGGGGTTATAGGGCAAACTCTTGGCATTATCGGTGCGATTATAGTGGGGCAGGCCGCCGTCGCTGCGGGCCTGGTCAGTCCCGTGCTGATTATCATCATAGCGATCACCGGACTTGGGAGCTTCGCCATTCCTAATTTTTCGCTGGCTTTCGGCGTGCGCATCTCACGGTTCATCTTTATTATCTGCGGAGCCATTGCAGGGTTTTATGGGATAGCGGCCGGAATATTTATTTTCGGCGGACTTGCCTGTTCCATGAAGTCCTTTGGGGTACCATATTTCAGCCCCGTTGCACCAAAGACAAAATCCAGCCGCGACACTATTATAAGAATGCCGACGTGGAGGCAAAAAACGAGGCCGGATTTCCTGAACACCTCTGACAGGATGCGAATGGGAAATCCCGCGCGCGGCTGGGCGGCGCAGGGCAAAGAGGAGACGGACAATGATTCAGGAAGGTAAAATCGGCGTCCGGGAAGCCGTATGGCTTGTGACCCTGGCCATATCAGCGAAGGTGTTTTTCGCCAGTCCCTCCATGCTGGTCGGCTTAGTTGGCAATACTGGCTGGTATATGACGCTGATCTCCGCTCTCACGGCCCTTATAGGTTTCATGTTCATCTATCTGTTATTAAAACGCTTTCCCGGTAAGGATATCATGGAAATATTCGATATAACGCTGGGGCGTTTCTTAGGCTTTACTTTTTCAGGGATACTGGCATTCTACCTACTGTTCAAAGCGGTCACCAGAGTCGCTGAGTTCAACGAGGTCATCAAAGTCTATGTTTTCCCTTTAAGTCCGAATTGGCTGATCATCGGAATCTATGTCGTCTGTGTTTTCACGCTGTGCACACTGGGTTTGGAGAGCATCGCGCGGTTTGCAAAACTGCTGGTTTATTTTATGCTTGCCGGCTTTTTAGCCGTATTGATTCTAAATAGCCAGAATTATAATCCGAATTACCTGTATCCGATATTGGGCTACGGTCTGGATAAGACATTACTCCACGGTGTTGTCAGAAGCTCAGTTTACGGTGAAGTTATCCTTCTGGCGGTCTTTGCTCAGTCGCTGCAGGGTTTAAAGCATATCAAAAAAGAAGGCGTTATCGGTATTCTGCTGTCCGCCGTTTTGATCAGCCTTTCACTGCTGTCGTATATACTGACGTTTCCATATTATACGGCGCGGGATATTACGGCGCCGATGTATGAAATGGCAACCCTTATCGACTACGGACGATTTCTGCAAAGAGTTGAACCTATTTTCCTTTTTATCTGGATAACCGGTACGCTGATATCCACGACCATCGTCGTTTATTCCTTTATTTGGATTTACTGCCGGATCTTCAGAATACAGGATAAGAAGCCGATCTGCATCGTGGGCTGTATTCTCCTTTACGCCGTCGCGCTCATGCACAAAGATTTAGAAACGATATTGGATTATGTGAAATGGAACAGAGACTACGGCGCGATAATCATTTTTATCTTACCACTTGTATCTCTCACCGCAGCTCTGATCAGGAAAAAGGGAGCGAAGACCCATGCGTAAAACAGTCATAGCAGTATTTTTAATATTAATGGTTATAAGTCTGACGTCCTGCTATGACGCCAATGAATTCGACGATATGATACATGTTGTGGCAATTGGGATCGACAAGGGCGTTTCGGATCAATGGCGTTTAACGATTCAATTCCCAACGATGAAAGAAAGCGGCGGCGGAGAGCAGTCGGACAGTGGAAGCGGAAAAAGTCAGGAAGAATACACCTGCGTGTCGATCGACGCCCCTTCTTTTTTCGCGGGCATCAATATGCTCAACACTTCCCTCCCGCGCAAGTTGAATTTTATGCATGCCCAGATCATTCTTTTCTCGGAAGAATTGGCGGAATCAGGATTGATCAACGAATATATTGCTCCAATCAATCGGTTTAGAGAAATCCGGAAAACCTCACATGTGTTTGTCATAAAAGGTAAGGCATACGATTTCATGAAGGATAATAAACCGTTTATCGGGAACCTGCTGTCCAAAAGTTTTCAGCTTCTGATAAAGGAAGGCGCCATGTCAGGGTATTTCCCGCATGTGACGCTTGAAGATTTCTCCGAAGGGTTAAAATCCACCTATCATCAGCCGATCGCAGCCATTGCAGCAGTGAATGACGGTAAAAGTTTTATAGAAAATGGAGAGCCTTCGGGAACTGAATTCAAAACAGGAGGAGAGTATACAGCTGGCCAAATGCCTCGTACTGGAGATAATAAAATTGAAATTTGGGGAACCGCTTTGTTTGTCGGAGATACGATGGTGGGAGAGCTGGACGGCGATGAAACCCGTTATTTGCTTATGGTAAGGGGTGAATTTGAACGGGGCTTTTTCACGATACAAGACCCTCAAAAACCGGAATTGGTGATTTCCTTAGACATTAGAAGTTCCAGGGAACCTGAGATTAAAGTTACATGCGACGGATCAAAGCCCATTATACGGCTGAACGTTCTATTGGATGGTGACCTTCTTGCGGTTCAAAGCGGCATCAACTATGAAAAACCGGAGCATAAGCAATTATTGGAGCAAGCCTTCCAGCAAATCGTAAAAGAGGGGATTGAGAAGCTCAACGATAAATGCAAGGACTTGAATACGGATGCGCTGCTGTTTGGAGACTATGCGGCAAAAAATTTCTTAACGATAAATGATTGGGAAAGCTATGACTGGAACAGCCGTTTTAAGGAAGCGGACATAACAGTCAATGTTGAATTTGCTATCCGGAGAACGGGCACACAGGTTAAAAACTGATCTATAACAGTATAACAGATTATGTGGGAGCGGTTAAATGAAATATGTTCTAACAATTTTATTACTCGCGGTTTTGATTTATATTTTGAGTTTCGCAAGGTATAACTGGATAAAAAAGAATAAACTGGCCGCTGTTGGTACTGCATTTATCGCTATTACAGCTGTAGGCTTTTCACTTTTCGTTGTTTTTTTCAGCGGATTCGAAATATGAAATATGATAATATCTTTGCAATCGGGGACAGATTTAGTGCGGTTTATTGCTAGCGGAACATTTTGAAATTGCCTCGACTACTAAAAAGAGTCTTCTCGATAACAAATGTATGCAATAAAGAAAAATAAAGGGGAAGGTGGCTGCACCCCCCTCGGCGATTTTGCACCCCCCTAAAAGGCAAAATTGAATTGTATCAATCTCGCACTCTAAATACACAATTTGTCTGAAAACCCGCTAAATAGCGGGTTTTCAGCGTTTTATACGCAAAATTTTTAGTTCATTTGCGAGCTTTGTATATAATGTACGCTCTTTATGTTGTACAAATCTTTTTTGCTTATGGAACAGCATACAGGCTTACAAAAAGAGGTGGAGATAATGGTATAGCTCTTTTTGGATGGATGTTACTTATGATATTTGCTTCGATAATTCCTGGTCTGGGCATATATCTATGGGCTAAAAACAAAGATTAGGGTTATTATTTATAATGTTATGTCCTCTTGTAGTTATAGTCTATATAAAGAGCGGAATAGAGATAAATAGCGCTAATATAAGGCACATTATTTCCAAACAGGGAACCACAACAAATCCATACTTCATTCATCTGGGTAAACATGGTATTATTGAAATGAACCTTAGGTTCACTGATTGATATTACAAATCAAACTCAGTCTATTTTATTGCGAGGGGTGAGAGGGTATTGGCAAAACTAAAGATTGATGTGTTAGTAAAAATATTGAGTAAAGATATTTTAAATACAATACCTGTATCGAAATGAACTTTTGCATAGGCAAGACTAATGAAGCGGGGTTTCGGAGGATTTTATGATAGACATAGATTTATGGATGGAGCGTTATACAAAATTACTAAATGAAACATTCGGTGAACGCATTTATTTTGTTGGTCTACAAGGAAGTTACGGCAGAGGTGAAGCAACTGAAGCAAGTGACATTGATACGGTTGCCATTTTAGATAAACTGGCAGCTGAGGATATAAAAACATATAATGCCATGCTTGATAACCTCCCTAACCGGGAAATGATGTGTGGCTTCCTTTCAGGAAAAGATGAGCTTTTAAATTGGGAATCGTCAGATTTGTTTCAGTTTTATTATGATACTACACCAATTGTAGGTACTCTTGACGAGCTGCGTGCAAAAATTGATAATGTAGCAGTTGACCGTGCCATCAAAATCGGTGCCTGCAACATCTACCACGGATGTGTACACAATATGTTATATGGAAAAAGCGATGATATTGTCCGTGGACTATATAAATCAGCATCTTTTGTTATACAGGCTATTGCATTTAAGGATACGGGTAAATATATAAAGCACCAAAAAGATTTGCTTGAAGTAGTAAACAATAAAGAAAAAGAAATTTTAAATAACATTATTGCTCTTAAAAACGGTGCTGCAGTGGAATTTGATACAATGTCGGAGCATTTATTTAATTGGGCAAACGAGTTAATAAAAGTATGAGGACCGCTTTCGTACTCACATAGAAGGTCCAGGTCTGCGTGTTATTGAGTATCAGGAATTTATTGATTTGAGCCGGTTGCAAAAATACTTGAAAATGAGGAAAGGGCTATCTTATGAGACAGCCCTTTCAACCTTATGCTCTGATTAAAGAATCAATTGTCGCCTGGTCAAATCCTACAACAATACTGCCGTTGATATCAATTACCGGCACGCCTCTCTGACCGGACTTCTGCACCATTTCCACAGCTGCTTCTCTGTTTTGTGACACATCTACATCTTCAAACTGCACACGCTTTGAAGCGAGATAATTTTTTGCCACAGTACACCATGGGCATGATGGCGTTGAATAAACTTTAACTGTCATGAACCTTACCTCCTAACAAGTAAACCTTTAGTATTTATATTATATTATATACCCCCTATGGGTATATTGCAACAAAAATTTTATTTTAGTCGGTAAATCTCATAAATCGTTGCATGGTTTTTGCGAGATCGTTTAACGCCTGCTTTCTATCATCTGTAGAAGCAGCGTTTTCTATACATGTCAGGGAATGCTTTTCAAGTATAAGTCCCCCTGCTTTATTTATAGCGGCGCGAACTGCCGCCACCTGTGTGAGAATATCCTCACAGCTTTTATCCTCTTCAATCATTCTCTGAATTCCCTTTACCTGGCCTTCTATACGTCTTAACCTCTTTAATATGTTTTCTTTCGAATCAATACGGTTTGTATCCATTTTTGAATCCTCCTATACTGTACTGGGGTATGCTCATAGTATACGTTATTGTACAAACATTTGCAATTTTTTTAGGACAGAGCGGATGAAAACGCAATCAATGCGATCAAAATGTAATACAAGTTACATTGACAAATTTTGATTTGATGGCATATACTAATAACATATCAAATAAATTTGATATGAGGTGATAACTTGGAAACAGCTAATAATGAGCACGCAAAAGTATTTAAGGCCTTTTGTGATGAAAAGCGGCTACAAATACTTGATTTATTGCGCGACGGCGAGAAATGTGCGTGCATTCTGCTGGAACAGCTAGACTTAGGACAGTCAGGGCTATCCTATCATATGAAAATATTAGTTGAGTCGGGTATTGTGGAGAGTCGCCAGGAGGGTAAATGGACACATTACAAAATCAGTGTAAAAGGCAGTACAAATGCTATGGCTCTCCTAGAAGAGCTAACAGCACCGAACACGGTTATGGAAGAAAATAATTGTAGCAAATGAAGCGGGCCATCAGATCGATGGCTTTTAACAGGCTGAATACATCAAAATTATTTGATATGATTGTCCGATTTTAGAAAGGATGTTGTTTTTGCAAGTATTAAATGCAATCTGGGATATTTTACAGAAGCAAATTCTCGGCATGAGATGGCTGAATGACTTAATTGGAAGTGTGTTATCTGCATTGGGGCTTGATACATCCAATCGCTGGATTGGGAGCATTCAGTTTTTCATTTATGATGTTATAAAAATAGTAGTCTTACTATGCTTCCTGATTTTTATAATCAGCTATATTCAAAGTTACTTTCCCCCGGAACGCAGCAAGAAGATATTAGGCCGGTTCCGCGGCATCGGCGCAAACTCAGTTGCGGCCCTGCTTGGTACGGTAACACCGTTTTGCTCCTGCTCGTCCATTCCATTATTTATTGGCTTTACATCCGCAGGTTTACCGATAGGAGTCACTTTTTCTTTCTTGATTTCCTCGCCAATGGTAGACCTGGGTTCTCTTGTTCTGCTAATGAGCATATTTGGTACAAAAGTGGCTCTTTTATATGTAATATTTGGCTTGGCAATCGCTATAACCGGTGGAACTCTTATAGAGAAAGCGCACATGGAAAAGCATGTTGAAAGCTTTATCCTGACAGCGGGAAGCATCGATATCGAATCACCGGGTATGACGAGAAAAGACCGGTTGACTTATGCAAAGGAGCAAACGCTTTCAACCTTTAATAAGGTTTTACCATATATACTGATTGGCGTTGGAATAGGTGCAGTTATTCATAACTGGATACCCGAGGAATGGGTGGTATCCTTACTCGGAAGCAGTAACCCCCTCGGCGTAATCTTAGCGACAGTAATTGGTGTGCCTATGTATGCAGACATCTTTGGCACAATTCCAATTGCCGAAGCATTACTCTACAAAGGAGCTCAACTTGGTACGGTGTTATCTTTTATGATGGGCGTTACCACTCTGTCGTTGCCTTCCATGATCATGCTCCGTAAGGCAGTTAAGCCGAAGCTGCTTGCGCTGTTCATTACCATATGTACGATAGGAATTATAATTGTGGGATATTTATTCAATGCTCTACAAATACTGATTATTTAGGAGGAATTGTTATGGCGTTGTTTGGAAAGAAAATTAAAATCGAAAAGACCACCTCGTGTTGTTGCGGAGGCAGATGCGATACTGAGAGTATGGCAAAAGCGGAGAAAGCTAAAGCTGAAGGTGCAAGCGTTAAGGTGCTTGGAAGCGGATGTGAAAAATGCAATCAACTCGAAGCTGCAACGAAAGCCGCGCTTGAACAGCTTGGAATGGATGCAACGATCGATCATGTGACTGATTTCGCTCAAATTGCAGCTTACGGTGTGATGACTACTCCTGCTCTTGTTGTAGACGGTAAAGTAGTTTCTTATGGCAAGGTTCTCAAAACTGATGAGGTCGTAAAGATTCTGCAGAATGTCAGAGGATAAATTCTGCTATGATTTTGAAGAGTATCAAGGTGGTGGAGATATGTAGAGTGCCGAAATACATTTCTAGATGGTAAAGATTGGCTGAATTATGCGGAGTATGTAGTTATTCGACAAAATTTGTCATTTCCTTCATAATAATTTTCATAAAACTATTATGGAGGGATTATGGATGATCGAAGTAAAAACGCTGACTTCTAACTATTTGGAGTATTGTCGGTATCAAAAAAATTTAAATTGTAAAACACTAAAAGCATATACAATTGACTTAAAACAGTTTAGCGAGTTTATGAATAATTACGATGAGTTAAACCGTGCTAGTCTATCAAATTATATTGCCATGCTTCATAAAGCATATAAGCCTAAGAGCGTTAAAAGAAAAATTGCCAGCCTTAAAGCTTTTTGCAGTTATTTAGAGTATGAGGAAATCATAGAAGAAAATCCTTTTACAAAAATCAAGGTGAAATTTCAAGAACCTTTTATATTGCCTAAAACTATTCCGATTAATATAATTCAATTACTCCTTTCATCAGTTTACCAATTATTACGAAAAAAAGATGTTTCTGAGTATCGACGTAACACTATTCTTCGGGATATTGGAGTTTTAGAATTATTATTTGCTACAGGAATCCGGGTTTCAGAGCTTTGCTCATTAACCGATAAAGATATCGATTTGTTTGAAGGTACTGTAAGAATATATGGAAAAGGATCAAAGGAGCGGATTGTCCAGATTGGAAATCTCGCGGTGCTTGCTGCGCTTAAAAACTACAAGAATGCATTTAATGATAAGATACTTCAAGCAGGGTATTTTTTTGTAAACCGTTTACATAGTAGGTTGTCGGAACAATCTGTCCGAATGATGATCAATAAATATGTTAATACGGCAGGCGTATCAAGCCATATAACACCTCATATGTTTCGACATTCTTTTGCAACTCTGTTATTAGAAGAGGATGTTGACATCCGATACATACAGAAGCTCTTAGGTCATAGTTCAATCGTAACAACTCAGATTTATACACATGTGGCTTCAAGCAAGCAGAGAGATATTCTGACGTTGAAACACCCGCGAAACAAGATTAAGGTATAAGGGCAAAGTCTTCTGCAATATGTATTGAATTTTTTTATCCGGAATTGAAAAGGCATCTTTATCAGCGTTGGATGAGGATGTCTTTTTGCTTGCCAAGTAGTATTTGCAATGAAACCAAAACAAATGAAGGATAATTTGTAATTATCCTTGGGAGATTATATGAAAAAAACCAATTGCACTGGCCTCAATGGTCGAGATGAATTAATAAAGCGATTAATTCAGAGTTACCAAGGAAGGTTCGCAGAGAAATTTGTATTGCTTACCGGTCTATCAGGAAGCGGAAAAAGTTATGTCATTAACAGCGTTGTTAAAGGACTGGAAAAAAGACTTTTAAGTCCACTCAATGTTTATATTAGCCGTGGAGATGTATTTGTCCCTGCTAGCGGTCGCTCCCTGACTCCGAGGATAAATGAGTTAAATTTTTCAATAGGCATTCCAACTGTAAGCATTGGCTGCGGAGTGGGTCTACAAGACAATGATTCGCGATATCAGTATGTTAGAAGATTTCTCAGAAAAGGGCTTCACACAAACATACTATTGTGCATAGATGACTTTTCTGATGCAGATAGCACAATTAAATCCTTTATTCAAATAATTGCACAAAACCTTACCGCACTGGAAGAAGATCTTGATAAAAAGCTTTTTTTCTTGCTAACGGATTCTAACGCAGACTCCTTTTACCATATCTTCAATTTGTCATCGTCTATTGAGCATATCACTATGCAGACCTATGTGGAGAAAGATATTATTGAATACCTAAAAAGAAATCATTTATCTATTTCTGTCACTGATGATTTTCAGAAAAAAATAAAGCAAATACAACAGATATGCCAAGGAAACCTAGCGTTGGTGGATTTTCTATTTGTAGATATCCAAATTCAAGGAGGTAAATATTTTGAAGCATTAGAAAAAGTGGTGTTCAAACGTCTTTCTCAGTTGAAACTGAATGGACAGAAAAATAATATCAGTGAGACCGACATGGAAGATATTATTCTCTCCTCTGCACTTTCCTTACAGAAATTCACTCCTATTAGTATTTCAAAAATTACAAACAGAGATAATAATGTCGTCGCTAATAGTTTGGATATAGCAAAAAATGATGCCTTTGTAGACAAAGATGAGGACTGCTTTTACGATTTTAATTGTGCTGAGATCCAATCGTTCCTAAGAAAGCAAGGTATCAATGAACGAAAAGAGCGGTTACTGTATTACTATCGTTACTATACGGAAACCGAGCAGGATGAATATTATTTTCGCGGATACTATCTTGCAGTATATTATGAAATGCTCACACCGCAGGCATTTGCATTATTAAGCCTTGCTTATGTTTCTGCTCAGCGTCTGTCGGATTATGATTTGTTTAAGCGAATCGAGCACTTGATGGAGGAGTTTTCCGACCAAAAGCAACGAAATGAGTTTATGGATATTCAAAAATTCTATGACCTTATTTCTAATCCAGACAGTGTCGTAGACGATGTATATTGTTCATTTAAAAAACTAAAGCTGTTGAACTTAGAATTACCATTGATGGGGGAGCTAACCAGAGCTTGTTTCCATTTCATCTATGTTTCGTGTGCATCTGATCATAGGTATTTGAAAACACTTATGGATGAATGTTTGCAATATGCACAAAATGAACTGACACTTTCTAATTTTAGCAACCCTATCGGTCTAAAACCATCTGACGAAACGATTATTCGTCTTGCGATCATTTATGAAATAGCGCCTTGCCTTTTAGATGTGATGAATGACTATAATAGATTTTACGAGTTATACTCGTTAAGCGAAAAGTTTTCTCTACGGGTTTGTACAAGGGAAAAAGGGCTCGCTCAGTATATACAAAACGTTTTTAACCGCAAGGCATTCCTTTTTGCTAATCAAACCCAGTGTGAAATTTACTATGAAAGAGCAAAGAAATATTTCTTTGAGAATCAAATCTGGGACGAGTATTGCATAACTCTTGTCTGCCAGGCAGGCACTAATATCGTTATTCAGAAATATAAAGAAGCCCAGAAATATTGCGATTTAGCAATTCAAATTGCAGAAAGGGAAGGAATCGAACTCCCACTGCCCGCAAAAATCAAAAATAACTTATTAATCTCGAAATTTTTAGAATATGAACAGACGGAAAAAAATCAAAAAAAATGCGCAGCTAATGCTAAAAAAACAATTGTTCTTCTTGCTAAAGAATTGCAAGGGGTTCCTCGGGCTACAGAATTTGTTATTTTGACAAATCTATGTTCTCTATGCCTATACTGTAACGATCATGCAAAATACCTGAAGTATAAACATAAAGTTGAAAAACTGATGGTGTGCAAAGATGTGTCAGATGTAAACGACCAAAACACAGATGATTTTTACAGATACTATTTTGCATGGTTTGAGATCTACCGAGCCATGTGTGACGGAAGCTGGGAGAAAGCAGAGGATCTTGCCGGTAAAATAGATGGATTTGTGCCTGCGCTATTTAGGAAACAGGAAATCTTTTGGGGCAAAAAAAATGCCGCGCTCCAAGCTCTCATTGCCGCAAAAAAGATTCCTACCGCCTATGATTTTTGCAACAACCTAGTTCAAACAGATCGTCGTGAGACATTGCTGGCGAAATTCTTTTTCCGTGGATTAATGCTCTCTGACCTACAATACACTTCATATCAGTGATCCTACTCGCTTTACACCTTATTGGCAGTATTTTATTCGTCTTAAAACTCCTGACCATTATACTCTTCTGCCTCTTGTTGATAATTGGAGATCATGCAGGTGACAATAGCTTTATATATATCATTGTAGTTTAATCCATATTTGCCGAAAAGATAAGCCACCGAACTGTGCCGAATAGTATATGGGGTGCCTGCAATATCAAATATATAAGGAATACCATTTCTAACTCTAAAATCAAATCGGGCATAGTCTTTTATGTTCAGAATAGAGGCAGCTTGTTCTGCAGTAGCACAAATATCATTAGCCATAGAGCCAGATAGCAGTTCAAATCCATATTGATATTCATTGGATAGTTGAGAGTCTAAGAAATTTCTGTCGGACGGAAAGGTGATTTGTACCGGATCCATGGCATAATATAATCCATTATACTGCAGTACGAGCACTTCACATTCTATTCCATCTATAAACTCTTGAATCAATACCTGCTTTGGGTTAACAACAGCAGCAACTTGAAAAAACTTCTCATATGTTTGAGGAGAAAATAGCATTTTGCAATTAGTTGTTAATCCAATGCTTGCGGATTCATGTACGTTTTTAATTATTATTTCTCGTCCATTCAGCAATGCACATACTTCAGCGACATCTCCCTTCGTTGGAGAGAAAATCGTCGAAATAGGAACATCTATATGATGGGCTGAAAGTATATCCGTAAAGACTGCTTTGTTTCTTAACAGAGATATAACAAACGCATCACTTCCAGTATATTTTATATGGTATAAGTCACAAAAGGATGGGATTAGAGACTTTTTCCCTTGCCGATTGCCATCCCGAGCCAAGTTATATACAATACAATCTCTGGGATTAATTTTGTTATGTATGAAATACTCAATAAATGAAATCTCAGAATAAAATACCCTGACAAATCCAAATACATAGAACAATGCAGAAGCAATCTCAGCAAATTCCCTGCGAGAAAAAAACTCACTTTCATCGGCATGATGAATTCGATTATCACTTTCTTTTACCGTCTGTGCCTGAGCATCTGCTATAACATATACATCAAAGTTAATATCATTCTGACCATACTGAATAAGCAAGTCTTTAATTATTTGGCGTCGATCCATATCAATTTCCTCGAGATATAAAGGATAATTACAAATTATCCTGTGTTTATACATGATTATAGCAAAATATGCATCAAAAGTAAAAAAATTCTGACAAATTACGAAATTTTATAATTCATTCATGACGTTATATAAACTGTAGTCCAATTATGAGTTCTGTTAGCGTTCATAGGGATAGCATACTCTGTTGGAGATGGCTAATGAATATTGACATTCCAGTCTATCGGTAGTAGACTGATATTGTGAGTCGATATGTAATAGACTGGGGGCATAAATACATGAACGAATACAGACTTGCGCGGGGTGAAGCGAAATTCGCCGAGCTGATTTGGCTTCACGAGCCTATCACCTCAATGGAACTCGTGAAGCTGTGCGAAAAAGAGATGAACTGGAAAAAGTCCACAACATATACGGTGTTAAAGAAGCTGTGCGACAAGGGTATCTTTCAAAACGATAATACGCTTGTATTTTCCCATATATCAAAGGATGAATTTTACGCAAGACAAAGCCGCCGTTTTGTTGAGGATACCTTCGGAGGCTCGCTTCCCAAGTTCCTGACTGCATTCATTGGAGGAAACAGCCTCAGCGACCGTCAGGCTGAGGAGCTTAAAAAGCTGATTGACCAGCATAAGGAGGGATAGCTATGGAGGATTTATTTACATCCATTTTGAATATGAGTTTGACAGCAAGCTATGTGATTGCCGCCATAATCCTGGCTCGGCTGTTCCTGAAAAAAGCTCCGAAGTTTATCTCATGTATCCTTTGGGCAGTTGCTGGTTTCCGGCTTGTATTTCCGTTTTCGTTTGAGAGTGTGTTCAGCCTGATCCCGTTTAAATCGCAGCCAATTCCCGTTGATATCGCCATGCAGCCGATTCCGCGCGTTGACAGCGGAATTATCGTTGTGGACAATGCTGTGAGCAGTGTACTCCCTGCCGCTGCACCCGTAGCAAGCGTGAATCCATTACAGATTTGGCAGGCAATCGGTGCTTACTTATGGCTTGCCGGTATCGCGGTAATGCTGATTTACAGCGTTGTGTCCATTATCCTTCTTAAACGCCAGCTGCGAGACGCTGTGCTGGCCGAGGGCAACATATACGAAGCTGATAACTTAAAAACGCCCTTTGTGCTTGGCTTTATCCATCCCAAAATTTTTATCCCCTCCGGGCTTTCCGCAGAAGAAAAGAGCTATATCATCCTGCATGAGCAGACACACATCAAACGCATTGACCATTTAGTGAAGCTGGCCTCCTTCCTTATTCTCTGTGTTCACTGGTTCAATCCGCTTGTCTGGACAGCTTTCCTCCTGATGAGCGCAGACATGGAGATGTCCTGCGACGAGCGGGTCTTAAGGAAAATGGGCGGCGATATAAAGAAATCATATTCAACATCCCTGCTATCTATGGCAACGGGGAGGCGCCTCATTAACGGCAGTCCGCTTGCTTTCGGCGAAGGAAACATTAAGGGACGCATTAAGAATGTGATGAACTTCAAAAAGCCTGCCACATGGGTCATTGCCGTTTCGGTTCTGCTTGTTGCAGCATTAAGTATTGGGTTTGCGGCTAACAAGGCAAGTGACGAGAGCCCCGTGCCAGCGAGTGAAATTGGTCTTACAGTACAGCCTCAAAACCTGGTTTCTCCAGTTGTCGCCAGACCGGACAATATTTCGGTGCCAGTGACGCTTGAAGACCCGGAGAAGACGCTTGTGGACTACTTTAAATCAATCGGTTATAATGCCAGGCTAGTGTCAAAGGACGATAATGTGAAAAGGGGCAATGAAAAAGGTTTGGTTCTAATGCTTGACCTTGGAAATGATATGAGCTTCAACGCCACTGTCTTTAAGCGCACAGGAGATGGTGATGAAACGTGGGAAATTATCGATTCTCATTTCGTAAATCCCAAGAATGAATTACTGAAGGTATTGATTGAGCAACAGCTTGATGCGATAATTACCATGAAGAAATCAGAGGAGTCGGATTGGAACAAAACTGCATTCAAGGATAATACATTATTGGAAATAGAATATTATGGTAAGCCTGCGCTTGACTACATGCTGGAGCAGTTTGAAAAGGGAAATGGCAAAGGTGAACGCGGAGACCTGATGGCAGAGGTCTGCATACTAATACTTAGGAATACCAATAATGTACCGAAGGGCTGGAAGAGCGGGGAAGAGTGGTACTCACAGCTCAAGCCGTTGGAAATATCCGCCCTTCCTCCCGTGAGCAGGCCGGAAGGCAAAACCCTTGAGGAGCTTGTAACAACAGCGGCTCTTGAACAATATAAACCGTGCAATAAAAACGGAGTAGTACTGGTAGCTCCTCAAGTATTCGGCAAGTATGAGGAGGATAATATGCTGACCATATGGGCGACCGTGCTAAAAGAAGAGTATCTGCTCTACGGTAAGAAGCTTGTCGAGGACAACGCAAGCCGCGTTCCGGCGGCGATTAAACTTAGAAAGGATTCCGACGGGTCTTTCACACTTGTTGAGTATATCGAAGCAAAGGACGGAGCCGGGTTTGCACCGTCCGTCAGGGAGTTCTGCAAGCCTAAAAGCAGTGTGGCAGAAAGGATTCTCGAAGATTATGGAAAGAAAAACAATCTGCATGATCGGATTTGTGAGAGTCTATTGACTTACCTTAAAGCGAACAACTTGACAGGAATATTCCTTGAGGGACGCGATGGTACGCAAAAGCCTCTAACATAATCATTTAAACGGCTGAAAAACTTATTGGCTGAAAAGTAACATTTGTCAAGTGTATGATTCAGAATAAGTATGTCTCCGACAAAAACCTTTAATATTGCCGGATTGGCAGCGGCTGAAGCAGCCTACGCTCATTGTGAGGATTGGTTGGAAGAATTGTTGGCATATCTTGAGGGCAATCTGGAAATGCTGGTTGAATATTTCAGCAGCAATGTTCCTCAGATAAAAGTGATAAGACCCGAAGCGACTTATCTCGCATGGCTTGACTGTAATGAACTGCCGGTTGCGGAAGAAAAATTAAAGGAGCTTTTTACAAATGAAGCCGGTGTTGGGATGAATGATGGCATAACTTTTGGTAAAGAAGGCTATGGTTTTCAAAGAATAAATTTCGCATGTCCAAAATTACTATTGACTGAGGGACTTGAAAGAATTAGGAAAGCGGTCGCGAAGCTATAGAAGGGGGTAAGCTGCTATGTCAAAGGTTGAAGAAAAGCTTGCGAAGTCATTGACTGCAGAATCCACAGAGATAATTCCATACCTGCCTTATCTGTTGCAGGATTTATGGGAGCTGGGCTCATCTCCAGATGTTATTATTGACATGACCCTTAGGCATATACATGTGCCTGGAGAAACAAGGATACTTGATTTGGCTTGCGGAAAAGGAGCCGTAAGTGTTCAAGTGGCAAAAGCATTGGGCTGCAAGATAAAGGGCATTGATATCATTCCTGAGTTCATTGATTTTGCTGATAAAAAGGCTCAAGAATATGGTGTTGAAAACTTATGCGAGTTTATGGTGGGAGACATAAACGAGTTGGTAAAAATAGAAAAGGATTATGATATTGTTATCCTTGGAGCTGTTGGAGATGTGCTGGGAAATCCGGAAGAGACAATTCAAATGCTAAAAAGCACAGTAAAAAACGGGGGATACATATTCATTGATGATGCTTATGGTAATGATGATTCTGATGGAAGTTATCTCACAAGAGAACAGTGGCTGATGTGCTTTCAGAATGCAGGAGTAAAGCTTCTTGATGAAAGGCTGATCGAAGATGAAGAAATAGCAGGCATTAACGATGAGCAGCAGTCATTCATAGTAGAGAGAGCAAATGAACTGAAAGAAAAGCATCCGGATAAAACAGCTCTGTTCGATAGCTATATAAGGAGCCAGCGCGCTGAATGTGATGAGCTTGAGAATGAAATATCAGGGGTTACGATGCTTTTACAGGTTGCTTTATAGTAATATGACATTATGCCTTAAGATACTTTTCTTCGAACAAATGAAGAGTTTCGTGCAATTTTTCATGGGTTCCCTTTCCCATAACCTCTTCTTCGAATTCTTCAAATTGTTCTAGCAGGTTCTTCTGCACAGCCATCGGGATTATTTTGTCGCCCATTGGAAACAGTACTTTGTTTTCCTTTTCAATGTGAGCGCGCATCAGATTGATGTAGCCTGATGCAGCTTCGATGAAGCTGTCCGCCTGTAAAGCGCCGTTTTCGGTTGATGCTCCCATTGCGGCAATATATTGCCTTCCTTGATTGTGCTCGATAAGCATTTGTCCGATAGGGCCTTCCGCATTAGGTATGCCGGCCTTTTCCATCCCAGGGAACATCAGACCTTCTTCTTTTCCGTGGTGACACTTGTCGGCAAATAAGCGCAGGAAATTTACCATATCATCAATATCGTTAATATCTGCCGTGCCAGACTGCTTGAATTCGCTGATCATTTGCTCCAAAATTTTAAGCCCGAAAAGAATACCTTCGTGTTCGTTTTTTAAGTCTTCGCTTGCATACCTCATTTTTTTACCTCCTCACAAAATCTGCTATTAATATTGTTACCATAGATTGGAACCTTTTAATCAACCATTTCTGCACTTTCGGCTTGATCCTTTGCAAAAACCATTTTCCTGGAATTCTGGACAATGATCTTCAGGATCACATACCAGTCATGATATTGACATTCAACCATATAAACGATATATTTGATTATGCAATAAATTATGTATTCTATGCATAAGTATACAATAAGAAATCATTTGATAAGGAGAAACCATTATGAAAAAAAATAGTGCACTCGTACTGGCGATCGTACTGCTTTCCCTCACCTTTCTCTCATTGGCCGGCTGCGGCGCATCCGCAGGCGACAAGGGTGTTAAGGTGATCGATATCCCGCTTACCGAAGAAGAATATGCTTTTGGCGTAGACAAAAATCAGCCGGAGCTTCTCGAAGAGGTCAATAAATTTATTACCCAGATCCAATCAGACGGAACCTTTGAAGAAATATGCAACAAGTATTTTGGCGACGGAACACCGGAAGCTGTTACATCCGCCGAACTTGACGCAGCCAAGGACCAGCTTGTTGTTGCCACGAATGCCGGATTTGAACCCTTTGAATAAATGGCTGGCGACAAATACTACGGGATTGATATGGAAATAGCAGCGCTCCTTGCGAAGCATTTGGGAAAAGAGCTTGTCATCGACAACATGGATTTCGATGCCGTTTGTCTGTCCGTAGGACAGGGTAAGTGCGACATCGCAATGGCCGGCCTTACAATAAAGGAAGACAGAAAAGAATATGTTGAGTTCTCTGACAAATATTATGATGCAGCTCAGAAGATCATTGCCAAGGCATCGGATAAGGCATTTGACAGCTGCAAGACCGCAGATGATGTAGCGGCCGTTCTTTCAAAGCTCTCGAGCGACAAGAAGATCGGCGTTCAGACAGGCACTACCGGCCAGTTCTATGTGGAAGGTGATCCTGACTGGGGATTTGAAGGATACGACGTGGTATGTGTAGGGTATAAGTCAGGTTCTCTGGCAGTACAGGATATGTTAAATGGCAACATCAGCTACGTCATTATCGACGAAGCACCTGCTCAGAGTATTACAAAGGCATTTAACGAGCTGAACTGACGTCTTAAACCAAAGGAATTGGCATGGGAAATTTTGATAGAAAACTAGCAAAATTCTGGGAAATATTTTACGAGTATGACGGGTACACCAGGGTTCTTACCGGACTGAGGAATACGCTGTATATTGCGATCGTCGGACTGGCTTTGGGAATTCTGATTGGTACTGTCATCGCTGTCATAGAAGTTTTCCCGAAATACAAAAGGCTGCCCAAGGTGCTGAATCGTTTCTGCAGCCTTTATGTTGGGCTGTTCAGAGGTACGCCGATCGTCGTGCAGCTTCTGGTGGCTTATTATGTAGTGCTACCTTTGCTGGGATTGAAAATGCCCGGATTGAATGTCAGTGTGCTGGTATTCGGGCTGAACAGCGGCGCATATATTTCGGAAATCATGCGAAGCGGCATTATGTCTGTCGATTCCGGTCAGATGGAAGCGGGTCGTGCCGTCGGTCTAAGCTACGGCGTTACGATGCTAAAAATCGTAGTGCCGCAGGCAGTTAAAAACATATTGCCCACACTTGGCAATGAGTTTATTGCATTGATCAAGGAAACCTCTGTTGTCAGCTTTGTTGGCGCGGCCGACCTGTATGTCGCATTCAACTATATAGGCACAAACAGCTATGAGTTCATGGTTCCATATCTTGTGATGGCATTGATTTATCTCGTGCTTGTTATGGCCATCGCGTTGCTAATTAAAATTATGGAAAGGAGCCTGCGAAAAAGTGATAGACGTAATTGACCTGAAGAAGAATTACGGCAAGCTTGAAGTCCTCAAAGGGATTACCACCACCATAAATGAAGGCGAAAAGGTTGCTATCGTAGGCCCTTCCGGAAGCGGAAAAAGCACGTTTTTGCGCTGCCTGAACTGTATGGAGGATCCCTCTGGTGGCTCTGTCATCTTCGATGGCGTTGATATTGCTGATCAAAAGGTGGATATAAACATACACCGACGCCATATGGGCATGGTTTTTCAGCAATTTAATCTGTTTAACAATAAAACGGTCATTCATAACATAATGCTTGCGCCACTGCATATTGCTATCCATGATCTTCGGTCCAGGAAGGTCAAAAATTTCTTTATACGAATAAGAAACCTGTTTGTATCTGAGAAAACTCTGCTTTATGAGATTGACACCACCGAGGAGCAGATCAAGGCTGCCGTCAGAGAGAATGCTATGCGGTTGCTGAAAAGGATTGGTCTTGAGGAGAAGGCGGATGTCTATCCGTCAACGCTTTCGGGTGGCCAGAAGCAGAGGATAGCAATCATACGTGCACTGGCAATGAACCCGAAAGTCATGCTGTTTGATGAACCAACATCAGCACTGGATCCGGAAATGGTCGGTGAGGTGCTGGACCTGATCAAACAGCTGGCAGACGAGGGGATGACTATGGTGATCGTAACTCATGAGATGGGCTTTGCCAAAGAAGTTGCAACAAGAGTGATGTTTATGGACGAGGGAAGGATCCTGGAGGAAAACACCCCGGCGGAATTCTTCGCGAATCCGCAGAATCCAAGAACCAGGGACTTTTTGTCAAAGGTGCTGTGATAAAGGAAAGTATGGACCTATGTTGATACCGGAAAATTTAATTAATGAACATTTTAACGATAGATATTTTGATGTAGTCAATGCAATTGACGAAGCACAGCAGATTTTTTTCAGATATAACAGTCTTATTGAGCGGATCGCCTGCGGGACAAGTTTGCACAAGCCCTTTATCATTGGTGAAACAGGCTTTGGAGTCGGACGTGTGGTTGTCTCGCTGATGGAGTTTTTGAAAAACAGCGGTTTGGGAAATGCTTTTATCGAATACAATTCTGTTGAACTGTACCCCCTGTTTCCGGAGAGGATGCTCAATATCCTTGATGTTTTCAGAGACCGGGCAGGGGAGGAGATCGACGCGCTGGTAGAAGCCTACAGCCGCATTGATATCGATGTTCCTGGATGGCATTCTATCGAGCTGCAGCGATCCTTCGGGACATTAAATCTGAAGCTATGGATCGGGGAGGCGCTTGAGATGACGCAGGCTTTGGAGAAACCATGCGATGTCTGGTTCCTCGACGGGCACGGTCCAAAAAAGAATCCTGAAATGTGGCGCCCCGAGCTGCTGATGTCGATCGGAGAGAAGACAAAGTCGGGAGGGTCCTGCTCCACCTTTACGGTGGCCGGCGCTGTCCAAAGGGCGCTGACGGCGGCAGGCTTTTCTATAGAGAAGCTCCCCGGCTGCGGCGGGAAAAAAGAAGTCCTGCACGGAATAAAACATGTTACATAGATTGATTTTATGCATAAATTAACATATAATGTAACAGGGTGATGAAAATGGCTGAAACAAAGAGGACATTTGTCGAAAGACGAAAAGGCCCGGATATCGTTGTTAAGGCTGTGTGGTGGGTAGTGGGAATCAGCTGGCTGCTGATTATTACAGCGCTGATTTTTACCGACCAGGCAAAGCCCGAAAAAGCTACTTTTTTTGATCGCCTGTTTGAGGTCTCCGTAAGAAAATACTGGGATCAGGATCTTCTTCAAAATGCATTTTACGTTCTGCTTGTGAACCTGGCTGTCTGCATCATCGGCTTTGTCATGAATATGATGAGGCAGAAGAGAAAAACGGATAAAATCAGCAAATCGATCATTGTGCTTGCCGCCGTCACTCTGACGGGTATTCTGTGGTATATGCTCTCCTGAATAATTGCAATAAACAGCAAAAGAAAATAAATACAAGCCAAAGTGAATAGCATAACCCCAATATTGTCCAAAATAGAAGATATGCAGATATTTTTGATTGAGGGGTTATTGACACGATGAAAATACTTCTTGTTAATCCACAGTCTCCAAAGACATTCTGGAGCTTTACCTATCCATTGAAATTCATATCCAGGAAATCGAGCTTCCATCCTCTCGGGAAAATTTTTGGCATGGGAAAACCGGCAGCGGATTCATCCTTAAATCTGGAGTGATCGAATATAGTTCGTAATAGTTATTTACAAAATGCAATGAAGCAGTCTATGATAGTAGTAACATCTGATAATACGATTGAGAGGTGACAGCAGTTGAAAAACATACTGGTACTGCTCCCAGTGAAGGAAGAACATAAGAAACTGCTGGAGGAGAAGGCTCCCTCAGCAAATTTTGTGTATGCGAAGCCGGGTACAGTTGATGAGAATACTGTGAGAAATTCAAATATTATTTTCGGTTCCCCTCCGGCTGAGTACATAAAGGACTCAAGGAACCTGGAATGGCTGCAGCTTCAAAGTGCGGGGGTGAACAAATATGTTGAGAAGGGTGCGCTTCCGGAAGGCGTTGTGCTGACCAACGCGTCGGGTGCATACGGTCTGGCCATATCTGAGTACATGCTTGGCGTTTTATTGGAGATGTTAAAAAATCTTCACATATACCGCGATAAACAGATGCAGGCAGATTGGTCCTATGCGGGCAGGGTTCAGGCCATCTACCGCTCCACAGCCCTTGTGGCCGGTTTAGGAGATATCGGGGGCGAGTTTGCCCACAGGCTGAATTTACTGGGTGCGTATACCATAGGTATCAGACGGAAGGATACAAATAAACCCGAGTATTTGGATGAGCTTTACCTAATGGATAAATTTGAGGAAATCCTGCCCCGCGCGGATATTGTTGCCTTGAGTTTACCTGAGACCAGTCTCACCAATAGGATAATCAATGCCGATACCCTGAAACTTATGAAGAAAAATGCCTTATTGATTAATGTAGGACGTGGAACCGCTATAGACACGGAAGCTTTATGTGATGCGCTCGAGAGCGGGCAGATCGCAGGCGCCGCACTGGATGTGACGGAGCCCGAGCCGCTGCCGGCGGATCACCGGCTATGGAAAATAAAAAATGCCGTCATTACGCCCCATGTAGCAGGAGGCTTCAGTATGCCTGAAACCTTCGAGAGGATCGTTCGAATCTGCGCGGACAATTTGGAGGCATATATGAACGGGAGAAGACTGTCAAACATTGTGGATCTTTCCTCAGGCTACTAAACGAGTGCAGGAGTAAATATGATTACACAAATACTTGAGAGCATTCAAAGTAACCCCATCATTGCTGCCGTAAGAAAAGAACAGGATATTGAAGAGGCTGCTCGAAGTAAAGCATCTACTATTTTTATACTAAATGCCGATATCTTCAATATCAGATATATGGTGGACCACGTAAAGGACAATGGGAAAAACGCTTTTATTCACATTGATTTCCTTGAGGGTATAGGAAAAGACAATAGAGCCATTGACTATATTGCCGAAGTAATAAAGCCGGATGGCATTATCAGTACCAAGAGCCATAGCATAAAATATGCTAAGGAGAAAGGTATGTTTACTATTCAGCGTTTTTTCCTTATTGATAGTTTATCCTATGAAACTACCATTAAAACTGTGCAGTCGATTCAACCGGATCTTGTGGAGATTATGCCGGCTGTTATGTCAAGAGTAATAGGGAAAATATGCAGGGAACTTTCAATACCTGTTATTGCAGGGGGATTGATCGAAACCAAGAAGGACATTATAGAGATTTTACATTCAGGAGCTATTGGGGCATCTACTGGGAAAAAGGCACTATGGGACTTGTAAGAGAAAGCATTTCGTGATATATTTATATTAATAGAAAAAATGTGCGGAGAATTGGAGTCACATTTAAACAACGGCTTTTTGGCCTTTGTTTAAGAGTGGCTTTTTTTATGATTTATAGAGAATCTTGGTAGGCTTTAGACCTATATATGTGTGTGAAACGGGGGAAAATATGTGGTTTATGATGTAGCAATCATTGGAGCCGGAGTGATTGGAACGTTAACAGCCAGAGAACTATCGCGTTACGAACTGAAGGTTTGTATTCTGGAAAGCGAGCCGGATGTAGCAATGGGAGCCAGCAAAGCAAACAGCGCAATCGTACATGCGGGCTATGACGCATTGCCCGGAACTCTAAAGGCACTGTTTAATGTCAAAGGCAACAGCTTATTTGAAAAGATTTCTAAAGAATTGGATGTCCCCTTTAAAAGGATTGGATCCTTGGTATTGGCTTTTACTGAGGAGGACATGAAGATCATTTCAAAGCTTTACCAAAGAGGCGAAGATAATGGAGTGCCAGGTTTTAGGATATTAACTTCCAAAGATGAAGTTGCAAGGATAGAGCCTAACGTTTCACCAGAGGTAATTGGAGCGCTTTACGCACCTTCCGCAGGCATTACATGTCCTTATGAATTGGTATATGGAGCAGTAGAAAATGCCATTGAAAATGATACAGTGCTAATGCTGGAGACAAAAGTAAATGATATAAAGTATGAAGCGAATGTATTTACTCTTAAAACAAACCGGGAACCTATCCTTAGCAGATTTGTGATTAATGCTTCAGGGGTATACTCTGATCAGGTTTCGGAAATGGTGGGTGATAAGCACTTCTTTATAAGACCTAGGAAAGGCGAATATTTGATCCTTGATAAAAGCCAAGGCCGGCAAGTGAGCACTGTAGTATTTCAAACACCGTCCGATAAGGGTAAAGGTATACTTGTAACGCCCACTGTTGACGGAAATCTTCTTATCGGACCAAATTCTGAAGATACTGATGACAGGGAGGACGTTTCTACTACTGCTCAGGGTATGGATGACGTAATTCGCGGTGCTCTGAGATCTATACCAGGTGTTAATGTTAAACAAGTGATTACTTCATTTGCCGGCTTAAGGGCAACCCCGTCATCACATGATTTTATTATTTCACCATCGTTAACCAATAAGAGATTCATAAACGCCGCAGGTATAGAATCGCCGGGCTTAACTGCCGCACCGGCAATAGCTGAATACATTGCAGAATTGTTAAAAAGCGCAGGCCTGGAATTAGTGCCTAAGAAGGATTTTAAAGCGGAACGGCAATCCATTAAAAGGTTTTCTGAAGCATCGGATGAAGAAAAAGCTGAAATGATTTGTAAAAACCGACTTTACGGAAAGATAGTCTGTCGTTGTGAGACAGTCACAGAAGCGGAAATCGTGGACTCGATACACCGGCCGGCCGGTGCAAGGAGTGTAGATGCTGTTAAGCGAAGAACGCGGGCAGGTATGGGTCGTTGCCAGGGAGGATTTTGCACGCCGCGGATTGTCGAAATTATTTCGCATGAGTTGGACATTCCAATACAGTACGTAAAGAAAAAAGAAGGTACATCAGTGTTGCTTACAGGCAAAACAAAGGGGGTGCTTTCATGAGAAGGGCCGACATTGTTATAATAGGCGGAGGACCGGCTGGTATGGCTGCTGCTGCTGAGGCCTTCAAATGCGGCATTAAAGATATAGTTATATTGGAGCGTGATCGGGCTCTTGGAGGAATATTGCCACAGTGCATCCATAACGGTTTTGGTCTGCACCTTTTTGGAGAGGAATTGACAGGACCGGAGTATGCAGGGAAGTTTATCGATAAGATACTGGAAATGGGTATTGAATATAAATTAAATACGATGGTGCTGGATATTACCCGGGACAGGGTTATAACGGCAGTAAACAGTGAGGATGGGCTGCTGAAGATAAAGGCGGGAGCTGTTATTTTATCAATGGGATGCAGGGAAAGAACTCGCGGGGCGCTTAATATTCCAGGGTCACGGCCGTCAGGGATATATACTGCCGGTACTGCCCAGCGGTTTGTTAACATAGAAGGATTTATGCCTGGGAAAAAGGTCGTTATACTGGGCTCAGGGGATATTGGCTTAATTATGGCACGCAGAATGACTCTGGAAGGTGCGGAGGTTAAGATGGTTTGTGAGATCATGCCGTATTCGGGAGGGCTAAACAGGAATATTGTTCAGTGTCTGGAGGATTTCAGCATACCTTTGCGGCTGAGCCATACAGTGGTTAATATCCATGGAAATGAGAGGCTCGAGGGGGTAACCATAGCGAAGGTTGATGAGCATGGCAAACCCATTGATGAAACCTTTGAGTATGTAGAGTGTGATACTCTGCTGTTATCTGTAGGTCTGATACCTGAAAACGAGATTACAAAAGCGGCTTTAATAGAAATGGATACTGCCACATCAGGGCCTGTTGTGAATGAATCTGCAGAAACTTCACAGGAAGGTATATTTGCCTGCGGAAATGTTGTATATGTGCATGATCTTGTTGATTATGTTACATTGGAAGGCTACAGAGCAGGCAGGAGCGCTGCGGAATACCTGTCAAAAAGAATCGGGGACGACTCTGCGGGAATGCTGCAAATACAGGCTGGAAACGGTGTGCGGTTCGTTATCCCGCAATTTGTACGGAAGAGTTCAGAAGAGGATGTTAAACTGTTTTTCAGGGTAACAGGAGTTTTCCGAAACATCCAACTGGAAGCAAGAATAGATGATAAAGTTATTTGCTCTGTTAGAAAGAAAATAGCAGTGCCTGGAGAAATGGAAAGTATATGCCTTTCTAAAAAAGTGATCTCAGATATAAAGCCTGGAAAAGTTGAAATCAGTGTAAAATCCTGTGAATGAAAGGAGGTACCTGTATGGAAGTAAGTAGAGATTTTACATGTATTGTATGTCCGCTTGGATGTAGAATATCTGTTTTGATTGAGAATGACGGCAATATTACTCAGGTAAAAGGAAACGGCTGTAAGAGGGGAGCTTCCTACGCAGAATCAGAATGTGTAAACCCTTTAAGAACGCTCACTTCTACTGCAAGAGTTATAGGTAGTCAATTTCCACTAATACCGGTAAAGTCGGACAGGCCTATTTCAAAGGCATTGGTCAGGGATTGCATGAAAGAAATTAACCAAATAAGAGTTCATCCACCAATAAACGCAGGAGATGTATTAGTGAAAAATATTTTAAATACCGGCGCTGACATAGTAGCAACAGGAAGCGTGCGATAAGGCCGGCTTGAGCAGGTTTGAACCTGCTCAGCTGTTTCCTCCGAAAAAGCTTCCTATACCGATGTTGCCAAGAATGCTCCCTTCCTCGCGGTTCTTACCTTTACCGGCTGAGAAGATTCTGTCGGCAAGACGTGAGAAGGGCAGAGACTGGAGCCATATGGTTCCGGGCCCTGTCAGGGTCGCTAAAGCCAGACCTTCTCCGCCGAACAATGCAGTTTTAATATTACCTGCAAATCTAATATCGTAATTGATATTTCCCGTCATGGCGACAAGACAGCCTGTATCAAGCATCAGCGTCTCACCCGGCTGAAGCTCCTTTTTAATGATCGTGCCGCCTGCATGCATGAATGCAAGACCGTCCCCCTCCAGCTTCTGCATGATGAAGCCTTCTCCTCCGAAAAGACCTGCGCCGATTTTTTTCTGGAAGGCGATTCCTATGGAAATACCTTTTGCCGCACAGAGGAAGGAATCCCTCTGGCAGATCAGTAATCCGCCGTAATCCCCCAGGTCGAAGGGCACCACTGTTCCCGGATAGGGTGCTGCAAATGAGACACAGCGCTTAATACCTGCGGTATTGGTGAAGGAGGTCATGAACAGGCTCTCTCCGGTAAGTACACGCTTGCCTGCGGAAAAAAGCTTACCCATCAGATCATTGGACTCTTTCCCGGATCCATCACCAAAAATGGTATCCATGTGGATTGCACTGTCCATGTACATCATGGCTCCAGCTTCCGCGATGATCGTTTCGCCGGGATCCAGCATTATTTCTACAAATTGGATATCTTCGCCGTGGATCTTGAACTCGACCTCATGCGCCTTGCGCATTCTGTTACCTGTCGCTGCCGACACTGCGTAGCCGGTGTTGCCTGTCTGTGGGGCGGGCATTGCAACTGCCGGACTTGAAGCTAAACCTTCAAGCTTGGTACCGCAGCTTTTGCAAAATTTCTGCCCCTGTACATACGGACTTTGACAATTTGGGCAATTCATTATACGACCTCCTCTGATATCAATAAGAATAATACTGCCAGGAAAACCAACTATTCACTATTTATATTACAATGTTTTGAGAGAAACCACAATGCTGAGTTCATATCATTAAATCCTGATTTTTATGATATTTATTATACTTTTAGTGCAAAATGAATGGCAGGTATATCATAAAACATGGAAGTCAGGATACTATACCGTATGGGGTGTTGTTTTTTATGTATTTGCTAAAAAAGCTGTTTGATCCGGCAATCTATCAGGGCAAAAGTAAAAAGAAGAACTACTTTGAAGGCTGGTATTACAAATTGATCAGCAAAGAGCAGCGGCATGCGCTAGCTGTGATTCCGGGGGTTTCCTTCGGGAAGAGGGCGGAAGACCGACATGCCTTCATACAGGTGCTGGATGCAGGCAGCAAGGTGAGCTATATACGGTATGAGCTGTCGGACTTTAGTTATAGCTCGGATCAATTCGGCATAACAATAGGTGGCAATTATTTCTCGGACAGGGAAATGCGGCTCGATATCAACAATGATCGCTATAAAATGACGGGAAGGCTCACATTTCATAAAATTGTCGCCTTCCCCAAGTCATTGAAGCGGCCCGGGATCATGGGTCCATATACCTTTGTTCCACTTATGGAATGTAATCACGGCATCATCAATATCCATCATGAGATCTCAGGCCGACTGAGTATTCTCGGCAATACGGCGGATTTCAGCGGAGGATATGGGTATATCGAAAAGGACTGGGGCAGATCGTTTCCTGAAACCTGGATCTGGCTTCAGTCGAATCACTTTGGAGCGGATGATATTACAGTAATGTTTTCAGCGGCAAAAATCCCATGGATGGGACGATCCTTTCCCGGATTTATTTCCTTTATCCGGATAAAAGGCAGGATCCTTCTTTTTGCAACTTATACCGGGGCTAAAATCATAGATCTGACATATCGGGACGATCAGCTTGAGATCGTTCTTGAAGATTGGCGGTACAGAATGGAAATCAGAGCGAAGCATTCTGAAGGCGAGATATTGAAGGCGCCAAAAAACGGGTTGATGGATCATGAAATACTGGAGAGTATTAGCGCAGTTGTCCATGTCACACTTTCAGACAAAAAAGGACTTGTTGTATATAATGGTAGCGGTACTCACGCAGGATTGGAAATAGCAAATGATATGATATTTTCTCTATTTAGCAACACTCCTTGATCAGGCTGCGGCAGGGGCAGGGGGCGGATCAGGCCCCCTGTGTTTATGCTTTTCCTTTAAGTATAATTTGCCTGCTGCTGAAATATGTTGCCAGGAAATAAGAACCATATACCAGTGTTATCAGCAACGCAGTAATGACGATGTTTCTTATGGCGTCCAAATGAGCCATGCCGGCGATGATGTCGTTTGCCACCTTGATGCCGACGATTGAATGGATACACGCCAATGCCAGCGGAAGAATGAAGTAAATAGCGATTTGTTTGAACAGTGCCGAGTTAATGAGCTTCTCCTCGGCGCCGACATTTTGAAGGATTCTATACCTCGACCGGTTGTCGGCAGCCTCCGAGAGCTGCTGCAGAGCAAGTACGGCCGCGCTTGTGATGAGGAAGATGATCCCAAGATAGATCCCAATAAATGAAACAATTGCTTTTGAACCGCCTATGACTGCTTTAACGCTTTGTGCAGTTGCACCCGTCAATAGAACTTCTTCTTTTTCTTCTGAATTTTTTTTCAGCAGTGTCGCGATATCTGCTTCCAGCTTTACCTGCATTGCCTTTCTATCACCCTTGCAATTGAAGGTCAATATGGTTTCTGCAATTTTATTGCCTTGGGTCAGTTGATCTTGAACGACCAGCGCAAGCATGATATTGGAATTGGGATTGGTCATGATCCCGTTTGTCAGCAGCTCTGGAATGATTTCATAATTTTTTCCCGAGAGGGTGACAGGGTACTTTTCTTTTATAAACTTCAGCAGCGCCTCCTTCAACTCGGGAGTAGCTTCTGCGTTGTCGGAGTAGACAGCCGCCTGGTTCTCCAGGAGGCTTATTTCATCAAGTCCCTGCTGCCTCATCAGCTCATTGTAATCCGATTGCCGTATCAGCAGCATAGGTGACTTGAGAATAAAAGTGCGCGTATTGTCAGGGATATCATCAACCACCTTCTCCAGTATCATCCCCTTTGTTAGCGTCTCTTCGCTGTCCCTGTACAGGTGATACTCTACAAACCCGTCGGTGTATTCATAAAGGTCAAAATCATATTTTTTAAATACTTCTGCAATATTAACATCTCCAATTGATCTAAAGGAGGCGTCAAAGGGTATGTTTGACTTAAAGCCTTGATTCATGGCGTCGGTAGCGCCAAGAGCCGTGGACAGTATGCCGATTGTACAAAACAGCATCAGGCAGATAAATGACATGGAGATATGGGCGGTGTTTATTTTGGAATTGATCTGTCGCAGAATAAACATATTAAGCCCTTTGTAGTAGTGCTTTTTGTTCGATTGCAGGAGCCTTAGGAAAAATCCCGAAAGTGAAGCAAAAAACAGGAAGGTGCCTATGGCGCCCAGCGTCATCTCAAATAAGAGCCTGTTGTCAAACGTCTGGATGCCGTTTTTTAGAACGAGCCCATAGGCAGCGCCCAGGAAGGCAATGGACAGTATGAATAGTGTTACTGTGAGCAACGGGCTTTTTATTCTTTGCCGTTCATTCTGCTTATCTGCATGGATCAGATCAATCAGTTTGTACCTTGAGATAGAGAGAGTGCTCAGCACCATGACGATCAGAAAAATCACGCCGAAATACAGAATTGTCTTAAGGAAAGCCATTGAAGAGAAGATGAAGCGGTAGCCGGTCATATCTGCTTCAAACAGCTTTGCTGTAATAACTGAAAGTCCCTGAGACAGGAAGATACCCGCCAATAGTCCGGTTCCCAGGGAGATAATGCCGATTGTGAAGGTTTCCGCTACAAGGAGCCTTGCAACCCTCCCCTTCTTCATACCCAGTGTCATATAGATGCCCAGTTCCTTCTTTCTGCGCCGGATGAGAAAGTTGTTGGCGTACACGATCAAAAAGCCCAGAACAAAGGACACAAATACGGAGATATAACCGATGAGCATTGTGATGGTTTTCATCATCTGCACTGCCGATTCCGAGATGTGCATCATAGCCTTTTGTGCCTCGATGGAGTTAAATACATAAAAGATGCATACGCTGAAGGTGAGCGTTAAGAAATACAGTGTATAGTCTTTAAAGCTTCTTCTTACATTTTTCATGGATAGTTTAAAGAACATTGCCTGCGTCACCCCCAAGCAGTGTAATAACCTCGATGATCTTGCTGAAAAATTCCTTCCGGCTGCTTTCACCCTTGATCAGCTCATTGAAAAGTCTGCCGTCCTTAATGAACAGGATCCTGCTGCAATAGCTTGCGGTAAAGGCATCATGGGTGACCATGAGGATAGTCGCACTCATATTTTTATTCAGACGGTCAAGACACTCAAGAAGCATGCGGGCAGATTTTGAATCCAACGATCCTGTCGGCTCATCGGCAAGAATCATTGCCGGATTGGTGATGATAGCCCTGGCAGCAGCCGTTCGCTGCCTCTCGCCGCCGGACATCTCATAGGGATATTTAGAAAGGATGTCCCTGATCTCAAGTCTCTCGGCGATTTCCTCAACTCTTCTTCCGGCCTTCTTATGCGGGACGTTTGATATGCTCAGCGGGAGAATGATGTTTTCATAGCCGGTCAGCGTATCAAGCAGATTGTAGTCCTGGAAGATGAATCCCAGCTCTTCCCGCCTGAAACGGGCCAGTTGGGTGTTTTTCATTTCAGTAATATCCTGTTCCCTGATCAAAATATGACCGCTGGTAGCGCGGTCGACAGTTGAGATACAATTGAGCAGGGTCGTCTTGCCGCTGCCCGATGCGCCCATAATCCCAACAAATTCGCCCTCTTCAATGGAAAAACTGACGTGATCCAGCGCCTTTGTAAGGTTGCCCTTGTTTCCATAGTATTTTTCAATATTTTGAACTTTTAATAGTTCAGCCATTTAAATTCCTCCAAGTCAATAAATAGTCAACAAATCATTTGTACATGACTCTATTATAGTGGCTATCCAGAACGGCTTCCATAATTCTGCCTTACGCGTTTCTTACATTTTTGTTATATAACAGGGTGCTAAAAATGTCCCCTGCCTCGTTGAAGCTCCGCTGATGAAATTTACCTGCTTAGCGAGTTTGCTTTCTTGGCAGAAATGCCGTGCATAGAGCTCTTGGGGAAGGTAATGACGATCAGCGTTCCTTCGCCGATTTCTGATGAGGCTTTGATATCAAGACCGAGCTTGTCGCACAGCTTTTTGCAGATATACAGCCCGATCCCGGTTGACCTTTCGTTTTTTCTGCCGTTGGAACCTGTAAAGCCCTTGTCGAATATCCTGGGCAGGTCGCTTTTGTCAATGCCGACGCCGTTGTCCCGGACAGACAGTAACACGCTGTTTTCCAACTCCTGTGCAGCAATCCTCACAAAAGCATCCGGCTTGTCCGAATACTTGACTGAATTGGTCAGGAGCTGATTCAATATGAACTGCAGCCACTTTTCATCTGAATAGACCGTTACGTCAAGATCCGCTGTCGTTACAGAGATTCCGTTCTGTATGAAAAGGCCGGAATTTTTTTTCAGCGAATCAAAGCACAGCTTTTGCAGGTTGATCTCTCTGATAATATAGTCCTTTTCGACAGTGCTGCTTCTGGAATAGAACAAAACCTGCTCCACATATGCCTCTATTTTCCGCAGTTCTTCAGAAAGGCTATCCATAGCGTCACTTTTATTGTTTTGCGCGATTAGCCTGGAGGAAGAGATCGGAGTTTTTACTTCGTGAATCCACAGCTCGATGTACTCGCGGTACTCCTCCTGCATGCGCCGAAACCTGCCGATCTCATCGAGCATTGCTTTATTGGAGCCTCTAATTAACTCGTACAGGATCATGCCCTCTTTAAAATCAGGAGGAAGGACAACCTCCGCGATAAGGTTTTTCTTATCAAGCGAATCAAATATTCGCAGCAGGTTGTTATAAAAGCTCCTCTTTTTGATGAATTCCGAGACCAATGGAATAAAAGCTCCCAACAGATATAAAGTGACGATCATAAACGACAGCGCAGGCTCTCCGCCCGGCTCCAGGATCAGCAGGAAGGATGCGGTAGCAGCGGCTGCCAAAATCACGGATACAATGTAGGTGATTTTTTCTTTAAAAAAATCGGAGAGCTTCAATTTACCATGTACCCCCGGCCTCTTTTTGTTTCGATGATCTGGCCCAGCCCGGCTTCTTCCAGTTTGCTTCGGAGCCTGTTGACATTGACGGTGAGCGTGTTGTCGTCTATGAACAGGTCGCTGTTCCACAGCTGTGTCATCAGCTCATCCCGACCGACTATCGTGCCCCGGCGCTCATAAAGGAGCACTAGAATTTTCAGTTCGTTTTTTGTAAGCTCGTATTCTTTGTCCTGATACATGAAAGTGCTTCGCGGCAGGTTGACTATAAAGCTTCCGCAGTCCATCAGGGTCGCGGGCGCCTCTCGGGAGGCTCTTTTCAGCACCGATGAGATGTGGGCAAGCAGGATCTGTGTGTTATACGGTTTTGTGATGAAGTCATCAGCACCGCAGTTCATTGCCGTCAGTTCATCCAATTCGGTGTCCCGGCTTGTCACGACAATAATGGGCAAGTCGGACAGGCGTCTTAATTCACGGCAGATATAGAAACCGTCGAGCGTGGGCAGGTTGATATCCAGCAGCACAAGGTCCGGATCTGCTGTTGAGATTGCCTCTATAACAGAGTCAAAGCTGTCGGGTGCTTCACACAGATAGCCGTTCTTTGACAGAAAGACCGACAGCTCTCTGCGGATGATCGGATCATCCTCAACAATAAATATTTTTTTCGTAAAAATCACCTCATTGCATTTCAGGTCAGCTCTATTATATGATACTATAATGGAGAAATTATGTCTTATGAATATATAAAATGATGAGGTGGCGTAATCAGTTATGGGCTTTAACGGATTTACAAAGGAAGCGTTGGAGTTTCTTTTGGAAAATAGGATGAATAACAGTAAGCTGTGGTATGACAGCCATAAAGATGTTTATAAAAAATACGTGTACAACCCCTTTGCGGAATTGGTTCTCGAACTTGCGCCCACGATGACGGGAATAGACGACAGGATCATCACCATTCCGTCAAAGATTATTTCCAGAGTGCGCAGAGATACTCGTTTTACCAAGGACAAGACCTTGTACAGGGATCATATCTGGATCGTTTTTCTGCGGGACAAGTCACAGATGGCCTCCTCGCCATGCTACTGGTTTGAACTGGGTCAGGGAGGCATAAGCTATGGAGTCGGCTATTACGGAGCTGAGAAGGTATCCATGGATCATATGAGAGAAATGATCCTGGACGGGCATCCCGCGTTTATTAATGCGTTTTCGTGCTATGAGTCCCAGAGCGAGATTGTAATTGGCGGCGAGATGTACAAACGAAGCAAATTCCCCGACCAACCTGAAAAACTTAGGCTGTGGCTGGACAGGAAAAACATTTTCTTTGAAAATGCTCAAAAAGGATTCGGACCCGCTTTCTCCAAGGCATTGCCCGATCATTTAAAAAATAGTTTCCTTAAGCTGAAGCCTATCTATGATTTCTTTTGCATGGCGGAGTTCCGATGATGGCCGGAATGAAATCAAGGACAGGGATAAAATCAAAGACAGGAAGTAAATTGGTGCTTCAGGTGGAGGAACTCTCCATTGATGTTGAGCGAAAGAAAATCAAAAATATACACCTTCGGGTGTGTCATCCCGACGGCAGTGTCAGGATTTCTGCTCCGATGCGCACGGACACCGGTGTGCTGTACAGATTCGCTGAATCCAAGCTTGACTGGATCCGAAAACAACAAGAAAGGATACGGATGCGCAAAACACCCGAACCCGTGGAGTATAAATCGGGAGAAATCCATTATTTCGGCGGGAAGCGCTTTGTACTGGAGCTCGAAGAGCGGACTGCGAAGCCGGAAGTGATCCTTGAAGGCAATACCATGAGGCTTTATATACGTCCGGGTGCGACAGTCGATAAAAGACAGGCCGTAATGGATGAATTCTATCGGTCACAGCTTAGGCAGACCCTGCCCGCTCTCATCGCCCGGTGGGAGCAAATCCTGAATGTCAGGGTCAATGATTTTGGCATCAAGAAAATGAAGACCAGATGGGGGACCTGCAACAGGAAGGCCAGACGCATCTGGATCAATCTGGAACTGGCGAAAAGGTCGCCGGAATGTCTGGAGTACATTGTAGTGCATGAGATTGTGCATATACTGGAAAGAGGGCACAATGCCATATTTTACGGGCATATGGACCGGTTTCTGCCCCGGTGGCGCCTGATCAAAAAGGAACTGAACAGGATATAGACCTGTTTTGTGTCTGCCGGGTTTGCTTCTGGGCCCGTCAGGTCTGCTTCTAATCCCGCCTGATCTGTTCGAGCGCTTTGAGCAGCCTGAACAATATATCGTTCACCGGAGTTGCGACGTCATACCTGCGGCCAAGCTCAATGACTGTGCCGGAGAAGATTTCGACCTCGGTTTTTCTGCCTGCCTCTACGTCCTGCAGCATGGAGGGCTTGCCCTCCGGGGATAAAGAGGCGACGATCCCGGCATATTTTTGGATGTCCTCTTCAGAGAGCTGTATTCCAGCCTTGCGGGCTATGGTAATCACTTCGCGGGAGGCGTCAAACATGAGCTCTCTGGTGTATTCTTCACGGATCAGTTCGCCGTATGGTACCCGCAGCACTGCGGAGACCTGATTGACGCCTACATTGAGCGTGAACTTCCACCATAGCTCCCTCATTATGTCGGCAGGTATCTCGTAAGGTACTCCGGCTCTGTCAAAATATTCACGGACCGCAGAGACTTTAGCAGAGGACTCAGCGTTATCCCTGTCACCAAACACAATCCTTCCGATTTTTGAGAACCGGATATCTGTTCCGATTCTGACAGCATCCGTACCGACGCAGAAAGAATGCAGCATTTTATCCATGCCAAATTCTTCCCCCAGAATCTCTTCGCTGGAAATTCCGTTCAGCAGTGACAGGATGATCGTATCAGAGCCCACCAGCCGCCTTATATTTTCTATCGTCTGCTTCAGGTGATGTTGCTTTACAGCTATGACGATCAGCTCTGCTTTTTCATTCACCTGCTCCGGTGTGATATATCTAAAAGGGACAAGCTGTCCATTGACAGTTACTCCGGATTTTCCGTATCTTTCCGTTCTGTCAGCGTCCGCCACGATTTGCAGACTTTCCGGGTAGTTTTCCATTATCCTGCTTCCATAAGCGCCGCCAATAGCGCCAAGTCCGATTAAATACACATTATTTATCTGTTTCATTATCCGCACATCTCCTTTTCACCCATTATGCCATGTTCCGTCTATTCTATCAACCACCTGCAGCGAATAACTCTGGCTCTGATGTGCTTCAGAGAAGGGAACGGCCACCTGCAATGCTCATGCAGCATTCAAAGGAAGCAGCTGAAAGGGTGTCGTTAACCACAGCAAGGTGTGCAGAAATTTCGAATGAGTTCAGTAATACGCCACGATGCTCAAATTTGCAATTGATGGAAAGATATCATTGTAAAACACAGCAACTTCAAGAACTTTTCCCACGATTGGTTTGCGTAATTAAAGGTTGTATTACATTATTTATCCCTAAACTTGAAGATTTGAGCATTCGGCGGCAATTAGGTAGCCTGGACTTGCAGATTTGAGCATTCGGCGGCCATGAAACTGATTGAGCCAGAGGGCTATCAAGACAGAGTGAACTCGTTCGGCTCTATTATCTCCATTTCAATTTATATAGCTTGATAACGAATGCAATTTTTGCTATTCTTGTTATGTTCAGCTGATATAGAGAGTTATTACATTGAGCAATAAAGGTTTATCATTATAAAGTCAAATTTAGCATGAATGCGGAAAAAAAAAGGAGTGTATACAATGGATTACAGAAAAGAATCACTAAGGCTGCATGGCGAATGGAAGGGGAAGATTGAGGTCATCAGTTCGGTTCCCGTCACAAATAAACAGGAGCTTTCGCTGGCATATACGCCAGGCGTCGCAGAACCCTGTCTTGCTATTGAGAAGGATGTTGATCTGTCATATCAGCTGACCAGGAGAGGAAATCTGGTTGCTGTCGTCACAGACGGCACTGCAGTGCTGGGGCTGGGGGATATCGGACCTGAAGCGGGGATGCCTGTTATGGAGGGCAAATGCGTCCTGTTCAAGACCTTTGGAAATGTTGATGCATTTCCTCTTTGCATCCGCTCCAAAAGCGTGGATGAGATTGTCCAGACGGTGAAACTGCTGGCCGGCAGCTTTGGCGGCGTCAATCTTGAAGATATATCCGCACCCAGATGCTTTGAAATAGAAAGACGGCTAAAAGAAGAATGCGATATACCGATTTTTCATGACGATCAGCACGGAACAGCAGTGGTAACACTTGCAGCCATGCTGAACGCATTGAAGCTGGCGAAGAAGGAACTCGACGGCATAGAAGTGGTAGTCAACGGTTCAGGCGCGGCAGGAATCGCCGTTACCAAGCTGCTGATGGCGATGGGATTAAAAAGGGTCATTCTTTGTGATACCAAAGGAGCCATATATGAGGGAAGAGACAATCTTAATGCGGTAAAGGAAGAGATGGCCAAAATTTCAAACCTTGAAAAGAAGAAAGGCCAGCTGAAGGACGTCATAGTCGGCGCCGATGTGTTTATAGGGGTATCCGCCGCAGGCAGCCTGACCAAAGAAATGGTCGGGACTATGGCCAAGGATCCAATTATTTTTGCAATGGCAAATCCAACGCCGGAAATCATGCCGGACGAGGCGAAAGCGGCGGGAGCCAGAGTGGTGGGAACAGGCCGTTCGGATTTCCCGAACCAGATCAATAATGTGCTGGCATTCCCAGGTATATTTAGGGGAGCATTGGATGTAAGAGCCAGCGATATCAATGATGAGATGAAGATTGCCGCAGCAGTGGCAATAGCAGAGCTAATCTCCGATGACGAGCTGAATGAGGAATATGTCATTCCGGCCCCTTTTGATCCGAGAGTTGCAGGCAGCGTTGCTAAAGCCGTTGCCGAGGCCGCTGTCAAATCGGGTGTGAACAGAATATAACGAGGCAACAAAGATATCCCCACTTTTATCCCTCGATCTAAAAAGTTCGGTTTGGCGTATGACGCCGGACCGATTTTTTTATGTGGTGCGTCCAGAACTGGATCGCACTTGCCGGTGAAATCCTGACCCCGGTAATCGCCAATAAACCGGGTAGCAAATCCCGGTATCTACAGGTGTATATTGTTGACATATGAAACCATAAAATGATATATTTTAGATTATCTGTATACATTACTAATTTGCTGGGGATTAATATTGTACTTTGGAGATATTATGCAAGTTACAAAAAATAGAATATTTGCTTTAGTATTAATTATTAGCATTGTTATACTGGCTTACATTCTTATATTGGCATTATTTGTGAAATCACCATTGCTGACTAATATACCAATTTATTTGTTAACTTTATTTATTATTGGAATCTTAGCTATCGTTGTCCTAATTCTTAAAACATTTAATTGGTTGACTTTGTTAATAAGTAATAAATTTTATTTATTTATATTGCTAATAAGTACAATAATACCTAGATTGATATGGGTCATTTTTGTAAATACCAAGCCAATATCCGACTTCCAATTATATCACGAGTATGCTGTAAAGGCTTGTAATGGTATATATAATGTTTTCAATCCAACGTATAATGTGTTTCCATTTAAATTTGGCTACCCTTTAATATTATCAATGTTCTATAAATATTTTGGGGAAAATGTACTTACTGCAAAAATATTAAACATTGTTTCTTCTGCATTTCTTGCTTTACTGATTTATTGGGCTGGAAAATCATTTGTATCAGAGCGTACCGGAAGATTTGCCTCGATTTTTTTTGCTTTATGGCCGGCTCAAATTATGTACAGTTCAGTTTTGGGGGTTGAACATATTTTTACACCATTACTGGTTTTGAGCTTTGGTTTACTAGTGATACTGGAAAAATCAATACAAAATAAGAAAACCGCCTATTCTATATCTATAGTCATTGGCATAATAATTGGGATTGCAAACTTTGCAAAGCCGATTTCCATAATATTTTTCCCTATATTTTTATTCTATCTATTTGTATTCATAAAGGCACAAGATATATTAATTAAATCGTGTATTACTAAACTTAAGATTTTAATATTAGCAGTACTGTCTTTTGCAGTTTGTTTCATGCTTATTTGTTATCCTTATAGCAAGGTAACAGGGGTTCCTTTATGGAAATCTTCTTCAGGGTTTTCATTTTTAATCGGAACGAATTACAATACATCAGGTGCTTATAATGCTAATGATTCACTTATTTTAAAAGAATTTAACTTCAATTATGAAAAAGTCCACAAAGAATCTATGGACAGAGCAATTAATCGGATCACATCATATCCAAAACAATTCTTGATGCTGATAGAAAAGAAAATCATTATTCAATGGTCGGATGATAGCTTCGGACAATACTGGAGTACAAATAACATTGAAGACAGCAGCTTTATTACCATGTTAATAAAAAATCATACGACGTGGTTTCTTGCCGTTACTCAATTATTCTATCTGGTTGTATTATTATTTTGTATTTTAGGTGTACTATATTCGATAAAGAATTCTGTATATTCAAGTATTATACCTTTACTAATATTTCTGTGCTTATTTGCGATTCATATTTTTTTAGAAGTACAATCCCGCTATCACTATCCTGCGATGCCATTTTTATTCATTATGGCAGGTTATGGCATGGAGTGGTTTGAACATTATATCTGCGGAAGACTGATCTTGAAAAATAGGGAGGATATCAATTGCGAACGTTTATAAAACTGATATTACGAAAATTAAAGGCATACATAATTTTATCGAGACCAAAGCAATGGATTAAAAACGTTTTTGTTTTTGCGGCATTGGTTTTTTCCAATAATTTATTTAATATTAGCTTGCTGGAAACTACCATATTTACTTCTATTATATTTTGCGCTGCGTCTATATTTGTTTATATATTGAATGATTTAGTTGATGCTGAAAGGGACAAATATCATCCCAAAAAGCAAAACAGGCCTATTGCTTCAAACCTGGTAAGTAAATGGGAAGCTATTATTATTATAGTTTTTTTATTGCCAATTATTATATATTTTTCATATACTCTAAACAAATATTTTACGCTCATCATATTAGCTTACTTACTAAATAATTTGCTATATTCTTTCATATTAAAACGCATAGTTATAGTTGATGCAATGTCAATAGCTTTTGGGTTTATTTTACGAGTTGTAGCCGGTGCTGCAGTAATAGATGTTGAGCTTTCTCCATGGATCTTATTATGTACGTTTCTAATTTCTCTCTTCATTGGATTCAGCAAAAGAAGAAATGAATTAGTCTTGTTAGAATTCAGAGCAGAAAGTCACAGAGAAATATTACAACATTACTCACTGCAATTTATAGATCATATATTATCGACAACGACATCATTGACAGTCATAGCATATTCGATTTACACTTTTTCAGCTCATTCAAATAGCTATATGATGTTAACGATTCCATTCGTTCTCTACGGAATTTTTAGGTACCAATACTTAATTTATATAAAACGTGAATGTGGAAACCCGGAAGAGATCTTTTTGTCGGATAAGCCTTTAATATTAGATTCATTTTTTTGGGTTTGTATGAGCATATTCATTATCTATAAAACGAGGTAAAGCATAAAATGCAATACGTCGCTAGAACTGAACACTATGGCTGCGCAAACTAAACACTTCAGTCGGCGAAACAGGAGCGATACTGCGAAATGGATGTGTCAGTGCGTCCGGCGGAGCAGGACAGCACTAACACATGGCGTATAACTTGAGCGACCCTGAATTATTACGATTGAGTATCGATTTTTATGCTGACGTCTACATTGAAACCGGGCAGCAGGAAATCATCGGCATCATCGATGGATATCCTCACAGGGACCTGGGTTTCACCGTTATTCTCAAAGGCTCTGGCAGATATATTGGAGATCCTTCCGGTGTATGTTCTGGTTCTATCAGCTACAGGAGTAATCGTCACAACGGAGCCAATGCGGATATCCTTATAGAACTCTTCCGAAATATCCGCCTCTATTTCCAGACTGTCCAGACTTAAAATACTCAGAAGCTTTTTCTGAGGTCCTGCGATGTCTCCCTCAATATAACCTAGGTCATACACAATACCGTTTTGGATGTCTGACACGATGTCCGACTCCTTGAGATATGGCTTGGTCAGCTTACTGCTCAGCAGCTTCAGATCTGCTTCAATGGTGAAGGCTTCAAGATTGACCCGGTCATTTTGCGAGCTTTTATTATTCTTCAAGCTTTCGATCGCATAGGAGATATCCTGTACGTTCTTTTTGTCGATGTCCGCCTGCTTTCTAAAGCCCTCCAGATCGCTTAGGGAAATGCCGCTGGCGTCAAATAGCTGTTGTTGTACCTCAAGCTCCTTTGCGGATTTGTCAGAAATTGTCCTGGCATTTTTCAGATCATTCAAAAGCTTGTTCATATCCGTATTTTCCTGTAGACGATCCGTATCCTTTTTTGCTGCGGCCAGGGAAAGTTCTTTCATTGCAATGCTGGTCTCCATTTCTGTCAGATCTAATGATATTAATTGCTTTCCGAGGCTGACATGCTCCCCTTCCGATACATGTATACGGGTGATAGGCGCCTGGAAATCCAGTATTATATTTTTGACCACTGTCGCGCTTACAACTCCGAAAACATCAATACTCTGCTTTTGGACCGCTTCTGTCGTAGTGACCGGCGCAGCGTTGGATTCCGATGCACATGCTGATAATGATACCAGTATTGCTATCGCTGATAAAACAATGATTATTTTTTTCATGAAGCTTCACTCACCTTTCCGTCTTTTACATTAATAATTCTTTGGCCATATTCGGCCGCTTCCCTTGAATGGGTCACCTGTATGATGGTCTTTCCTTTTTCGCTGTTGATTTTTGCCAGAAGATCCATGACCTCTGCGCTGGTCTTTGAATCCAGATTTCCGGTCGGTTCATCGGCGAGGATAATATCCGGCTGGTTGATCAGGGCTCTTGCAATGGCGACTCTCTGCTGCTGACCGCCCGATAGCTCCCTCGGCGTGTGGCGGCGCCTGTCGGATAGCCCGACGATATCCAGAATGTTATCCAATTCCATTTTATAGTCCTTAAGCTTTTTACCGTCCAGAAGAATGGGAAGCATGATGTTTTCCTCTACATTCAGGTTGGGGATCAGGTTATAAAACTGGAAAATGAACCCAATCTCCTGACGTCTGAGTCTGCTCTCCTCCTCATCCTTCAGCTGCGCTATCTCCCTGCCTTTTATCCGTATTGTTCCTGATGAGGGCTTGTCAAGGCCGCCAATCAGGTACAAAAGCGTACTTTTGCCGGAGCCTGACGGCCCCATGATCGATACAAACTCTCCTTTGTCTATCTTAATATTGATGTCCTTTAGCACCTCAACCTCGGTATTCCCCATCGTGTAAACCTTATTGAGCCCTATCGATTCAATTATTGTTATCATAAACCGCAATCCTTTCTTTTTTAACCGGATTTATTCATACTTCAATGCTTCAATCAGATTCAACCTGGAGGATTTGACAATGGGACTGATTGAACCGATTAACGTAACCACAACGCCGATCAGGAACGAGAGGATCAATGTGAACGGATCCAGTGTGACGGCTATCTTAAAATTAATGGATTTCATAAGATATGGTATTAGGAAAATCATCATCAGCCCGGAAAAAATGCCCATTATTCCGCCGATCAGGCCTCCTGTCAATGATTCTGCAATCATCATTTTAACAATCTGCCGCCGGCTCATTCCTACTGAACGGTACATGGCCAGAGAGCGTTTGCGCTCTATAAAACTGATCAGGTAATTGTTGATGATGCCGAATATACCGATAATCAGAGTCAGCCAGGCAAACGCTTCCATTGATAAGAATACGCTGCTATTTATTTCAAAGTTTTCCTGCTCCATCTGAGTCAGTGTTATGACATATGGCTTATTTCGGGCGAATTTATTCTTAATGGCCTCCACTGTCGCATTGGGATCTTTGTCCGCTTTGATATAAATTTCGGTATATGTCTGGATTCCTGTGTCAGCCTTAAAGTACTTATCTGCGATGAGCACATTGCTTCCATTGTCAAGCAGGCTGTTCTGAAAGCCGATGATTTTGTAAGCGGCACCCCCTTTGCCCATTTTGAGGGTGAGGTATTCCCCCTCGTTAACACCCAGCTTTTCCTGCAATGCACTGGCCATGATCATGCACCGTTCGTTGTTGAGAGCGTCAAACAGTGTTTCGCTGTCTCCCTGTACATCCAGATTGAAATAATCAGGGAATTTGTTTGTATTAATGCCGTATATGCTGCCAATTTTGTCATCCCTTCCGGCGATCTTGACACCGTGTATATTGTAATTGCCACAGACCTCCCGGACGCCGTCAACAGTCAGAAGGGACTGCTCAAAGGATCGGTCGGCTGAATCCTGTGACATATAAATATCAAAGCGGGCGTTTCTTGTATAAAAACTGGCTACCTCTGTCAGAACGCTATTGCTGATGGTTGTGATCATCAGCAGGGAGGAAATCGCTATGGACAGTAAGGAAATATTGTTCAGGACATTTTTATTCTGCCTGAGATTTTTGGCGGCTATGCTTCCGATGTTGCCAAAAAGTACAATGTAAACTTTCTCAAAAATTTTCATAAAGCCCCCGGTTATAAGCGGCATCAGCAGGATAATCCCGGTAACGGAGGAAAGCATACTGACAGTGATAAATACAATAGTCAGGCCTTTGAACGGCAGCAGAGGCAGAATGAAATAAAGCAGCAGCATAGAAAACCCAAGAACGTATCTTTTTGTTTTGCTTTTGCCTTTTCTCCCGGTGATATTGAGAATGATTTCCTTCACCGGTATTTTCGATATTTTTATTATCGGAAGGATGGAGCTCAACAGGGAAAGTACTATTGCCATTACAAAAGCGGAAATCATATGTGCCGGTGAATAGATCAGCTGTATCTTATACCCCGCCATATAAGAGGGGGTGATGAACAGGGTGATCAGAAAAAGGATACCCAGCCCAAGAAAACATCCGGCAGTCCCGCCGATGATACCGTATAGCAAACTCTCCGCCAGAAGTACGAAATCCGTGGTGCGTCTGGTGGCGCCGATACTACGGAACGTTCCGATTATCGGAAGGCGCTCCAGGGTGATGACCTTGAATGAGGTGTACAGGATAAATATGCTCATAAATGCAACTACAACCGTCATCATCATAAAGCCCATGGTCATGGATTCTATGCCATTCATGACATCCTCCATTGAGAGCGGCTCTTCAACGGTGTAATATTTATATACATTCTTCAGCACGTCCAGGCTCTTCTTCAGATCAACGCCGTCCTTCAGCTTTACAAACAGTATATTGGAGCTGTCATTAGTCCCGTAAATAGAGGATAGAGCCGATTTTGGGACTGCTATGTGTAATATGCCGCTGGCTTCCGTGAAGAAGCCTTCGGGATTTGCGATGGCAAAAACAGTGAACCGGATCTTTTTACCGTTTATATCGAGTTTTATGGTATCACCTGTTTTAAAACCATGAGCCGTGGCGGCCTTTTTACTGATAATGACCTTCCTACCGGTAAAGGTACCGATACCGGAAGGGTCATCGACATAAAAGGAGTTCATGGCTTTAAGATCTTCAATCGTTGTTCCCCGAAGATTCACAGAGACCGTTTTGTTTTCTTCAGGACTGTAGTAGGCTCCGCACTGAAAAGCGCCGGTCATAAACTCGGTGCTTGCGGCAAATGCTTCTGCAGCCGCGGCCTTGAGGTATGGTTTAGGGGAACGGCTGCCGGGATATACGACGATATCAGCCGAGCCGTAAAACTGCCGGGCATTCGCCACAAATATATCGACCACATTGCTGGCGACAGCCTGGGAGGCAAAGAAGAGCGCCGATGATAAAATGATCGAGAACAGTATCAAAAAGGTGCGCAGCTTTTTTTCAATAATATTTTTTAATATGAATTTTATAATAATTCTCACAAGGTTACCTGCCTTTTCCAAATGCAATCATCGGATAATACGGCAGGGTGCTTCATGTGTCTGAAAAAAAATTATTTTTATTATGGCCCCATGATAATTTCTGCTGTATGGAATTTTCCATCTGCAAAATTGGGAAGCGTGTTTCCGAGATATTCAACTTGATCTACAGTCAGCTTTTTTATTTCAACCGGCATTTTGTCGGGATTGACCACAGTGATACTGTATACTGCATTTCTAAAATATCTTTCTGCCTCGCAGACCGGAAATTTGTCCGGGATGCAAGGGTCGACACACAGGCCTTCGAATCCCGGCTTAATACCAATAATCCATTCCATCATCTCCTTATGAGTCCAGGCGGCCTTGGTCTCGAGCCAGAATTCACTGGCAGTTTTTTTGCTGAAAAGGCTGATCACACCGAGGATTTGCGATTTTACAAATTGACCGATTTCTTTGCAGAAACATTTCTTTAAGGAAGAATCCGAGCCGCAATGGCAGTCCTTATTGTTCATAAGACTCCTCATGTCGGGAAGCAGGCTTATATCTGAGAATATGGGAGTATAGGCGGAGGTAATCTGCCGCAGCTTTTTCGCCGCAAGACAGGCGCCGAAGTATATGTCCGAATAGCTGCACAGCTTGACAAAGTCTTTGCCGATTAAGGAAAACAGTCCTGCTGCAATGATATTTTTAGCCTTATCCTGATTTGTAATGGAGCAAGCAGAAAGCTGCTTACAGAATGTATCAAATGCGTATTCCAGATGGTAGTAAAGTGGGGACTCGCCCGGACTGTAAGAAACAGCTCCGTATTGATTGCATAATTGTATTTTAAATGATTTTCCGATAAAGGGAAGGTTTTCGTCCAATATGTCAAAGCGGCCGGTTTCCTTGATATATTCCGTTGCAATATGAATGAACCACAGGGGAAAGAGATCAACATCACCGAGCTTATAGCTGTAGAGAAAGCAACCGTCTCCATACTGTGTTGCGGCAATCTGAAATAAATGCTTTTTTTCAAATTCGAATGAGTCCTTGAGAAGGCTAATTACCTCCGCATTAGCACCTTGCATCAGGATCCTCCTTCCCTATAATATTATATTACATGTATAGGTCTGATGAGCATAGATTATGAATGTAACAGGTAATACCTGTTATGTCATTGATTCGCAGACACCAAAATGACATGTGTCATATAATGTTGTGCCTTACTGCAAATACGGCCAGCTGGGTACGGCTTTTGAGATTGACCTTAAGCAGAATTGCGGAGATCAGGTTTCGTATGCTTCCTTCTGTCATATATAGCGAGGCTGCGATTTCCCTGTTGCTCTTGCCGAACACAATCATTTTGATGATTTCAATTTCCCGGTCTGTCAATCCCAATTCTTCAGAGCTTTCAAGCTCGTCGGGTTTAGCCTTTGATTGGAACTTTTTCACGACGTGGCTGTATGCATCCCCATGCATTACCCGTAGGCCTTTATTGATGCTTTTGATTGTCAGAATCAGCTCATCCGAGTCGATATCCTTCAGGACGTAGCCGTCCGCTCCGTTCTTTAATGCTTCGGCAATTTTGTCATCATCATTGAAGGTAGTCAGGATCAGCACCTTGATGCTGCCGAAGGCTTCCTTGATAAGGCGTGTACCTTCAACCCCGCCGCATATGGGCATGACTACGTCCATCAGGATTACATCCGGCTGATATTCCTCACAGATGGCATAAGCCTCACGCCCATTTCCGACACAGCCGATCACCTTGATATCATTGTCCTGCTCAAGTATAAACTTCAGACCCTCCCTTATCACTGCCTGATCGTCCGCTATCACCACTCTTATCATTTACAGGCACCTCCACAAATATGTTAAAGCCGTTTTCTCCGTCCGAACCGTAATGAACCGTCCCGTTGAGAACGGAGATCCTTTGTTCCATTCCATTTAGGCCGAACCCCTTTTTGATATTTTTACAGCCTGTACCATTGTCCTTTATCAGCACCTTCAGTTTATCATCGGCAGAATTCATTACAATGTCAACATGAGTTGCTTTACCATGCCTCAGCGAATTTGTCAGAGCCTCCTGCAACAGCCGGAACAGCGCCTGAATCAGATCATCAGGCAGTGACTCAAAATCTCCGTTGACAGTGACGTCGATTTTCATACCGGTGGATTTGTAATCATTAATCAACTTCAGGATTGAAGACTTGATATTATCATCAGAGAGTTTTCCCGGGGCAATTCCCATAATGGACTTCCTCAGTTCATGGAGCCCATCTTTGGCGACCAGGAGTGACTTGGTGATTTTTTCCCTGGCTGCTTCGGCATTGGTCTTGCAAAGGATCTCCGCTACCTTCAGCTGTGTTATCAGAACCGTCATGGTATGTCCGAGCGTGTCGTGGGCATCACGCGAAAACCGCTGTCTTTCTTTTACTACAGCAAGTTCCTCTGCAGTATAGGCATAATTTTTCAGCTGATCATTTTTTTCGAGTAACTGCTTGTTCAGATAGGATAGAGTATTGTTCTGGTCTTCAAGCTGGTCCATTGCTGTTTTGATTTGTGTATTATCGTCAAAAGAAATAATTCGTCCAAGGATTCCGGCTTTTTCAACAATTGGATGCACTGTGACCTCATAGTATTTACGGGTGGGAGTATTCAGTATCAATTCTCCCGTGTAATTGCTGCGACTGACGGAATTGATGGCGTTCAACACGGCATAGTTCGAAGGCAGATCCACCATTTTTCTGCTGATGAAGTCATTTAGAAACGCGATGGTTTCATTATGCCCCACCCTTTTATCTTCCGAAAAATTTTCGATGAAAGATCTGTTCATATTGATGACCCTATGTGTCGAATCCACGATCAGGACAGCCATACTAAGATTTTCCACAATTTTATTGGACGCAATCGGCGTGATATTCAGGAAACGGTATTTGGAGATTGTAAAAGTGACCAATGCGCTGGCAGCAAAAAATGCGAACGGGGCAAGCGATATATAACGGGGGAACATATGGCCGAACGGAGCAATGTTCGCCAAAACATCCTGATATAGAAGGTACACCAATGGAATCATATATGCTGTCATCAGCAGCAGGGTACGGCTTCTCTCGTACTTTTCATGCCTTCGGGCATAAACAGCCAATGTGATGAAGCCAATGATGGAAGCGGCATAGGATACAAATGCGTGAATCCAGTAGAGAATACCAAACGTGCCGTCTCCCCTGAAAAAAAGAAAATGATGTTGATTTGTCAGTAAACCGATATAGAGAAGAGAATCCGGCAGACAGATCAGCAGAACGTATTTTGCTTTTTGCGTATACTTCCAGCCAACATAATTCAATGCGAACAAAAGCCAGGACAAGCCTGTGGCGCCACCTATGAACATACCCAGATAGCCGTAGATAATGCTGTCGAAAACGCTAAGGAGGTTGTTATCTTTGACATACAGTTCGACCGTGATGCTCAGGATGGAATGCAGTACCCATAAAATAGCCATGACGTGAAAGAAAATGTAACTGTAAAGCAAAGCGCTTTTTTTTGCGAACAAAAGGAGATATACAAGCATCCCAATCAATAGCTGAAACAGCATGAAATATGTTATTGACCACACAAAATTAGAAAATGTCATGTCTCATACCTGCGTTTCTTTTAATATGTTTATATTACCATTTTATTCGCACAGAATAAATAGCGTATTTGCAAGGAATAAATCTCGTATTGTAAATGCTGCGGAAAGGGGATATAATTTTTTCACGGATAACCTGCACAAATAGGAGGAATACAGCATGAAAGAGCTGAAGTTACCGGTATTTATGAGCTGTGATGCCGAATGGGAGGATGCTCGGATTATTATCTTCGGAGCAGGCTTCGACGGTACAGCCTCATATCGTCCCGGTTCCCGATTTGGCCCTGCAGCCATGCGCTCGGAGTTTTACGGGCTCGAGACGTATTCGCCGGTATTGGACCGGGATCTGACCGATATCGCTGTTCACGACGGAGGGGATCTGGAGATTCCTTTTGGGAATACAGAGGCAGCCCTGAATATGATCCAGAGGACAACGTCCGATATTGTTAACGCAGGAAAAAAACCGTTTATGACAGGCGGCGAGCATCTTATCACACTGCCGGCTTTCAAAGCGGTTTACGAGAGAGCTCCCGAGCTTTGTCTGGTACATCTTGACGCCCACACGGATTTGCGGGAGGAATACCTCGGAGAGCGCCTGACCCACTCCGGTGTCGTCAGGCAGATATGGGATATCGTCGGAGACGGACGTATCTGGCAAATGGGCGTCCGAAGCGGAATGAAGCAGGAGTTTGAATGGGCGGCGCAGGGACATACAACATTGCACCGGTACGACCTGTCCTGTGCGCAGGAGGTAGTTGCGGCACTTTCCGGAAAACCGGTATATCTTTCGATTGATCTGGATGTGCTTGACCCGTCCATAATGCCCGGCACAGGTACGCCGGAACCGGGCGGAGTCAGCTTTAAAGAGCTGCAGGCTGCGCTTTACAGCTTTAGGGAGCTGAATATTGTGGCGGCTGATGTGGTTGAACTGGCGCCGGGTCTGGATATTTCGGGAGTATCCACCGCAGTGGCCTGCAAGGTCATGCGGGAGGTGCTGCTGCTGATGGGTTAGGCCATACCGGACATAATTTATAAATAAATGGAGAGTTGATATGCGCGAGACTAAGATTTATTCAGAGGTTGATTTGAAAGATGTAAGGATCTATGACGGATTCTGGGAAAAATATTCCGAACTGGTTCGCAATACTGTCATACCGTACCAGTGGGAGGCGCTGAATGACCGGATATCAGATGCGGAGCCAAGCTACGCCGTAAGAAATTTCAGGATTGCCGCAGGCGAAGCGGAGGGCGAATTCGGCGGACTGGTTTTTCAGGACAGTGATGCCGCCAAATGGCTGGAAGCTGTAGGGTACAGCCTTGCTATCCATCCGGATCCGGAATTGGAAAAAGAGGCGGACGGACTGATTGATCTGATCGGAAGGGCGCAGCAGCCGGATGGCTACCTTAACACATACTATACGGTCAAGGAACCGGAAAACCGCTGGACGAACCTGCTGGAATGCCATGAGCTCTATTGTGCCGGACATTTCATCGAGGCTGCGGTTTCTTATTATAAAGGAACGGGTAAAAGAAAGCTTCTTGATATCATGTGCCGTTTTACTGACTATATCGATACGGTATTCGGGGATGAACCTGAAAAGCTCAAGGGCTACCCGGGCCATGAAGAGATCGAGCTCGCACTGCTTAAGCTATACCGTTCCACAGATAATAAAAAATATCTGAAGCTTGCCGGCTACTTCATCGACGAACGTGGAAAGAAACCATATTACCTGCTGAAGGAATGGGAGAAAAGAGGCGGGATGTCATACTGGACGAAGGGGATCTCACCCAAACCGGATATGTCATACAACCAGGCTCACTTGCCGGTCCGTGAGCAAACGGAAGCAGTCGGACACGCTGTCAGGGCAGTGTATCTTTATACAGCAATGGCGGATATGGCGGCGCAGACCGGCGACCAGGAACTTGCCGCGGCATGCGTAAGGCTGTGGAACAATATTGCGACCAGGCAGATGTATATTACAGGCGGCATTGGCTCTACATATCAGGGTGAAGCGTTTACCTTTGATTATGATCTGCCCAATGATACGGCATATCAGGAAACCTGCGCTTCAATCGGACTGGTCTTCTTTGCACACAGGATGCTGCTGCTTGAGCCAAAGGCGGACTATGCCGATGTGATGGAGCGGGCTTTGTACAATTCTGTTATCAGCGGGATGAGTCAGGATGGTAAAAGCTTTTTCTACGTTAACCCGCTGGAGGTTATGCCAGAAGCATCTGTAAAGGATCCAGGGAAGAGGCACATAAAACCGGTCAGGCAAAAATGGTATGGATGTGCCTGCTGTCCTCCTAACATATCCAGACTTTTGACATCGTTGGGCAGTTATATTTATACATACGGCGATAACACCTTATACACCCACCTGTATATTGGGGGAGAAGCAAATATACAGATTGACTGCGGTCGGGTGACTGTCATACAGCAAACCTCCTATCCGTGGTCCGGCGACATCATAGTACAACTGAAAGATGTGCCGGATGGCGGATTTACACTCGCTCTGCGTATACCCGGGTGGTGCAGTGAGGCTTCCGCCGAAGTGAATGGACAGAAGCTGGAACTGTCAGAAATCGTGCATCAGGGGTATGCGCGGATCCACAGGGTATGGTCGGCAGGCGATACAGTCAGGCTGAGTCTGTCAATGCCTGTTGAACTGATTGAAGCAAACCCGCGCGTCAGGGGAAATGCAGGTAAAGTAGCTATCCAAAGGGGACCTCTTGTTTACTGCCTGGAAGAGGCGGATAACGGCGAAAACCTTTCCGCGATTAAATTGGACACAGGCAGTCAAATGGAAGCTGTTTTTGATCCCAACCTTTTTGGGGGCGCTGTCACTATAACGGGGAATGCGTTCCGAAAGACTGACGTCGACCGGGACGGCAGATTGTATCGCCCATATGTCTGCGAAAGAGGAGATGACCTCAGATTCAAAGCAATACCCTATTACCTGTGGGCAAACCGGGGCCTTGGAGAAATGCAGGTCTGGATTCGGCATTGAAAAATTCATCTTCAATGAAGTTTTTTCGTTGAAGATTTGAAAACCAAAATTCCCGTATGATATAATACATAAATTAACTCGGAAGAAAATGATTTATAACACTCCCGGAAAGGCGGAAAGCGAATGCCCATTAAAATACCTGACGGTTTACCGGCGGCAGAAGTGCTGTCAGGTGAAAATATATTTGTGATGACGGAGGCCAGAGCCGAAACTCAGGATATCAGGCCTCTGAGTATTGTCCTGCTCAATCTGATGCCGACCAAGATCGTTACGGAGACACAGCTGCTCAGGCTGGTAGGTAATACGCCCATTCAAGTGGATGTCACTTTTTTGCATCCGGAATCACACAAATCAAAGAACACTCCGCAGGAGCACCTTCTCAAATTTTATAACACATTCAGCGAGATCAGGGACAGAAAGTTTGACGGTCTGATCATAACAGGCGCTCCGGTTGAGCAGATGGCCTTTGAAGAGGTCAACTACTGGGATGAGTTGAAGGAAATCATGCAATGGAGTCTGCACAATGTCTACTCCACATTCCACATCTGCTGGGGGGCGCAGGCCGGTTTGTATTATCATTTCGGTATTCCCAAGTATCCGATCCCTGAAAAAATGTCCGGTATTTTTGATCACAAGGTCATAAAAAAAAATGTCATGCTGCTCAGAGGCTTTGACGAGCATTTCTATGCGCCTCATTCCAGACATACGGAAATCAGACGCGAAGATATCGAGAGGATCGGTGACCTTGATATTATTGCAGAATCGGATGAGGCCGGAGTCTACATTGTTTCTGCGCTGAACGGCCGGCAGATTTATGTCACCGGCCATTCGGAATATGATTCCCTGACCCTGAAGAACGAATATGAGAGAGATCTTAACAGGGGACTCAATCCACAGGTGCCAAAAAACTACTTCCCGGGAGATGATCCGCAAAAGCCGCCGCTTGTGAAGTGGAGAGCCCATGCCAACCTGTTGTTTGCCAATTGGCTGAACTATTATGTATATCAGGAAACTCCTTTCAATCTGGACGAATTAAAATAAAATTCCTTTGATTTATTTAATTTCTTGTATATAATTATTAGCGTATAATTATTATGGGAAAAAATATCAGGAGGCAGATATGAAATACGGGTATTTTGATGAGGGCGCGAAGGAATATGTCATAACCAGACCGGATACGCCGACGCCATGGATTAATTACATCGGTAGCGGCAAATACGGCGGAATAGTATCCAACACAGGCGGCGGATACAGCTTTCACAAGGATCCGCAAAATCGGAGGATTACCAGGTATCGTTACAACAGCATCCCTATGGACAGGCCCGGAAGGTATGTCTATGTGAGGGACGCAGTTACGGGAGAGTACTGGAACCCCGGCTTCCAGCCATCCGGCACAAAGCTTGACAGCTACATCTGCAGGCACGGTATGGGCTATACGACACTGGAGGGCGAATATAAGGGTATTACCGCAAGCCTTACATATTTTGTTCCTGACGACAGAGATTTTGAAATATGGCTTTTAAAGGTGACCAATACCTTGAAGGTGCCCAAAAAGCTGCAAATATTTAGCTATGCCGAATTCTGCTTCTGGGATGCAATCCTGGATCAGCAGAATGTTGACTGGGCGCAGCAGATCAACCAGGGCCGCTATGATAACGGCATCATTACCTGGTATCCTCATTATATCGAAAATAGCGCATCATTTTTTGCGACCGTAGCTGAAGTATCAAGCTATGACACCAATCTGGAGACCTTTATCGGGCGCTATCATTCGGAAGCAAATCCGATTGCAGTCGAGCAGGGCGCTTGCTCCAATTCTATTTCCTACAGGACAAACGGCGTAGGCGCCTTTTGCAATGAAATCGAGCTGCAGGGCGGGGAATCAAAGGAACTGGTTTTCATATTGGGCTATACGGAAAATAGAAATGAGATCAGAAAGGATATCAAAGCGTATCTGGAGCCAGCCGAAGCGCGTGCTGCGCTGGAACGCCTGAGTGCGTACTGGGAGGACTTCACAGGCAAGCTGCGTGTTGAGACGCCCGACCATGACATGAATCTTTTTGTGAACATGTGGAATCAGTATCAGTGCAAAACAACGTTCAACTGGTCACGGTTCGTTTCCCTCTATCAGCTTGGTCTCGGCAGGGGAATGGGCATAAGGGACAGCGCACAGGATACGCTCGGCGTCATGCATACTATACCGGGACAGGCGAAGGAGCTGATCGTGAAGCTGCTCCAATGCCAGTATACGGACGGGCGCGCATATCATCTATTCTTCCCGCTGACCGGTGAAGGCGGCGTGGGCGACGCCCCGGTCAAGAAATTTGACTGGTATTCCGACGATCATCTGTGGCTGATCTTGGCAGTCAACGCCTATGTGAAGGAAACAGGCGATTTTGCATTCCTTGAATCAAAAGTGCGCTATAACGACAAGAAGACAGAGGCCACGGTCTGGGAACATCTGGACAAGGCGCTTGAATTTACGGATACAAACAAGGGACCCCACAATATTGCGTTAGCGGGACGCGCTGACTGGAATGACACATTGAATCTGGATACCGGAAAAGGTATCGCAGAGAGTGTTTTCACATCCATGCTTTTCTGCAGGGCAGCCATTGAAATGGTTGAGCTGTCCCGCTATCTTGGCAGGCATGAGGGTGAGATCAAATACAGCGGCATGTATGCACAAATGAAGAACGCTATAAATGAGACCAGCTGGGATGGCGAATGGTACAAGAGGGCGTTTGACGACGACAGCAAGCCGCTGGGCTCAAAAGAGAACACCTTCGGAAAGATATTTATCAACTCGCAGTCATGGGCTGTATTGGGTGGTGTTTCAGACCCAGAGCATTCACGTATGTGTCTGGACTCGGTAAACAAATATCTTAATTCCAAATACGGTATTGTCGCAATGTATCCCTCCTATACGAAGAATGATCCCACAAAAGGCGGTATAACCACTTATCCGCCGGGGGCTAAAGAAAACGGCGGAGTATTCTGCCATACCAATCCATGGGTGATGATCGCAGAGGTCATGATGGGCAACGGCAATCAAGCATTCGAGTATTACATGCAGATCCTGCCGGCCAGACGCAATAACGAGGCAGATCATCTTGAGGTGGAGCCATACGTCTATCCGCAAAATATTTTGGGCAAGGAGCATCCGCAATTCGGCATCGGCAGAAATTCGTGGCTCAGCGGCACAGCAGCATGGAATATGGTTGCATCCAGCCAGTATATCCTTGGCATAAGAGCCGGATATGACTGTCTTATTGTTGATCCATGCATCCCGACCGCTTGGGATGGATTCAGAGCGGTGCGGGAATTTCGCGGAGCTGCCTACAGGATCGAGGTCAGGAATCCGGAGCATGTTAGCAGCGGCGTGAGGAGGTTGCTTCTCAACGGCATTCAGGTTGAGAAAATTCCTGTTCAACCGGCAGGAAGCAATTCCGAGATCGTGGTAGAGCTGGGTGCGGCACTGTAATACTGACCGTGCTCAGCCTGCATAAAAATCACTGACAGCTTTAAAGAAGGCATCAATATTTTCCCATTTACTTGCGGGAGGGATGTCGCATCCGGAGGAAATCACAAAGTTTGGATACTCATTGCAGCATTCGGACATGAGTCTCTTTGTTTCTGCCGTTATTGACTGCGGCGTGCCATTTAAAAACTGTGAAGACGGATCTACGTTTCCCATTACCACAATATCTTTGGGTATTTTGCCGAGCATCTCTTTCATATTTATTGAATTTCCAAAGTGATAAGCGGATGCGCCTATATTTAGAATCGAGTCAATCATGAATATCGTATTGTTTCCGCAATTATGGTATATTACGATGAATTCGTCATCCTGTACAGCTTCAACGATTCTCTTTATATAGGGTTCGGAGAACTCGGCGGCCATTTCGGGCGAAAGCAAACCGGTTAAGGGCTCGGCTATTACAACTCCGTTAGCACCTGCTTTTTTATATGCCTTTATATAATCAATTACGAAGCTTGTAGTTTTCTCCATTGTCTTATGTACGCAATCCGGCTCGGTGTAGCATTTCACTAAAGCTTCGGTAACATCCAGCAATCTTCCCGCAAGTGAAAAGGAACCGATAACTCCCGCAAATACAGGCCTGTCTGTAACCATTTTACAGGTTTTTTCAATTGCTTTTATATATTCAGCCGTACGTCCTGCGCCGACAGCAGGTATCTGCAGGGCGTCAGCATCATCTTCGTCGTTGACGATAGAACCTATGACGGTCGGTACTTCAAAATCGGAAAATCTTATGGCTGAACCAAAGGCTTCCGCTTCGACGGATAAATCCATCATACTCAAAGAAGCAGCAGAGTCCACCCGGTCGACAACCATTTTCATCCCTTTTGCCTGAAGGTCACTATTTGCAGTTAAATCCTTTACGGTAATTCCCATCAAGCTGACGCAAGGGAATGAAAGCACCGGCATTGCTTTTTTAACCTTGGAATCCCTCAGGTTTTCCAGCCAAACATGCATATTCATAAATTTATGTCTCCTTCTGATGAATGATTGTTTTTATTTTAACAATACCACTCATAGTGAACTCATTCTTGTAATATCTTCTGAATTTTTGCATTTCCATCAGCGAAAGTTTTTAGACGTCTTCAAATCTCGCGATTGCGGTATTTTGACGGAGTTGTGCCCATATAACGCTTGAAGGTGCCAATGAAATAGCTGAGATTGTCAAAGCCCACTTCCATCGCGACTTCAAGTATTTTTTGCTCTGTTTCTTCCAGCAGTCTTGCAGCGCGGGTGATCCTGTAATAATTCAGGTATTCCACGGGCGTTCTTTTGAAGTATTGTTTGAAGAGTCTGCAAAAATGTCCTTCACTCATGTTTAGATATGCGGATATATCCAGTGTGCTCAGCTTTTGAGAGTAGTTGTCCTGAATATATTTCAATGCGTTTTTTAACCGTTCCAGCCTGAAGTATTCCGGCGTTTTTTCAACAGGCGTCGCGACCGGTGTACTGTTTTTAATGAGAAGCGCCAATATGGCCAGAAGTTCTGATTTGGCCGACAATTCATAAGCGGTCGTCCTGCTCAGAACATGCTCCGATGCTCTCAAGCACCTTTGCAGCAGCTCATGTTCCCAGCTCTCAATGCCTGTAAAATGTCTTTTGAAAGAAAGGCGGTTTTTGATGATAGGATCTATGTACCTGGACAGGATCGAATCGAAGGAGCCGCTATGAAGAAGGGCGGCATTGAATACAATGGCCTCGTAGCTGCAGGGCGAATGATCAAGAGGATATCCGGCATGCAGTTCACCGGCGTTCACAAAAAACCCTTCGCCGGTTTTAACGGGGAAATAGGCGGTTTCGATCTGGAATATCGCCTTCCCGCCCGTAACCACCAGGAATTCCAACTCTTCATGCCAATGACAATCCAGAACGGTCCCTCCGGGGAAAACGTCCATATGATAAGCATCGAGTGGAAAAGAAATGTCTCCGTGCACTCTGTTCTCTTTTAATAATGCCTTATCCATATCAAAATCCTGTTATTTTTTATCAAAATAATAAAAGATATCTACTATTGTTATTAATATAATTATATTATACGAATAAAAAGATTTCAATTGATAATTGCGAAGGCTGTAATGCATGAAGAACGTTTAAATTGTAAATGAGCAGGAGGAAATCATTATGAAATTTACCAATGGTTACTGGATGCCGAAGGATGGGGTGACAGTTGCGTCGCCGACTGATATCAGGGATATTGTGATCGATGAGGGAAAGCTCACGCTGTATGTGGCGACCAGACCGGTCAGGCACAGGGGTGATACGCTGGAAGGCCCCTTGCTTACATTTGAATACTCCGCGCCTTTTGCGGATGTCATCCGTGTAAAAGTTACTCATTTCATGGGCGCAGTCGAGAAGGGCCCGGCATTTGAGCTTTACTCGCAGGACGGTTTATTGCCGGAGATTTTTCAGGATGATGAAGCGGTTACATTTACTTCAGGCAGGCTCAGTATGAGAATTAAGCGTTCAGTGGGCTGGGCTGCGGAATTTCTGTATGACGGAAAGCACATTACGGGAAATGCGCAAAGAGATACCGCGTGCCTTACTGTCGCGGGAGAAGGCCCATATATGCGTGAAAGGCTGGAGCTTGGCATTGGCGAATATGTGTATGGCTTGGGTGAACGGTTTACTCCGTTTGTAAAAAACGGGCAGGTTATAGATATATGGAATGAGGATGGCGGTACGGCCAGTGAACAGTCTTATAAGAATGTCCCGTTCTATCTGTCCAACAGAGGCTACGGCGTATTTGTAAACCACCCTGAAAAGGTATCCTATGAGATCGGATCGGAAGTCGTTTCCAAGGTACAATTCAGTGTTCCCGGAGAAGCTCTGGAGTATTTTGTTGTCGGAGGAGGCTCTCCCAAGGCAGCCCTCAGCAATTACACACTGCTTACAGGCAGGCCTGCGCTCCCTCCGGCCTGGTCGTTTGGTCTCTGGCTGACGACCTCGTTTACCACCAGCTATGATGAAAAAACGGTCACAGGATTTATCGAAGGAATGGAACAGCGGGATCTGCCGCTGCATGTCTTCCACTTTGACTGCTTCTGGATGAAGGAGAGCCAATGGTGTGATTTTGACTGGGATAAGGATGTATTTCCGGATCCTGAGGCTATGCTGAAGCGTTTGAAAGCAAGGGGCCTGAAAATATGCGTTTGGATCAATCCTTATATCGCACAAAAATCCAGGCTGTTCGCCGAAGGAAAGGCAAACGGATATCTGGTGAAACGCCCGGACGCGAGCGTATGGCAGTGGGATAAATGGCAGGCAGGCATGGGCCTGGTGGATTTCACAAATCCGGCGGCAGTCAAATGGTACAAGGCGGAACTGAAAAGGCTTATGGATATGGGCGTCGACTGCTTTAAAACGGATTTTGGCGAAAGGATCCCAACTGAGGTGGTCTGGTTCGACGGCTCTGATCCTGTCAAAATGCACAATTATTATACTTACTTATATAACAAAGCTGTATTCGAGGTGCTTGAGGAAAAGCGCGGACGGAATGAAGCCATGCTGTTCGCACGGTCCGCGACGGCTGGCGGTCAGAAGTTCCCCGTGCATTGGGGCGGCGACTGCTCCGCCAATTATGATTCCATGGCGGAGAGCCTGAGGGGCGGACTGTCGCTGTGCAGCTCGGGCTTTGGCTTCTGGAGCCATGATATAAGCGGTTTTGAGCGGACTGCACCGCCGGATATATACAAGCGCTGGAGTGCGTTCGGACTGCTCTCTTCACACAGCCGCCTGCATGGAAACGAGTCGTACAGGGTACCGTGGCTGTTCGACGAAGAATCGGTCGATGTTTTGAGGTACTTTACAAAGCTCAAATGCAGCCTGATGCCGTATTTATTTGCGGCCGCCTGCGAAGCGTCGCAAGAAGGGATCCCGACCATGCGTGCTATGGTGCTTGAGTTCCCTGAGGATCCAGGCTGCTGGATGCTTGACAGGCAGTACATGCTCGGCGGTTCACTGCTTGTTGCGCCGATCTTCAACAACGAAGGGCGGGCTCAGTATTATCTGCCCGCGGGTGCGTGGACTCATTTCATCACCGGTGAAAAAGTTCAGGGCGGAGGCTGGAAAGAGGAGTATTACAATTATATGAGCCTGCCGCTGATGGTCAGAGAGAATTCAATCATTGCGGTCGGAAACGTGGACAACAGGCCGGATTACGATTATACGGACAATGTGGAGCTGCATCTGTTTGAATTACAGGACGGGGCAACTGCCAAAGTTGCGGTCTATAATACGATGGGTGAGCAGGTACTGGATTGCAAAGCGGTGCGCGGCGGTAATGCCGTGACTATTGAGGTAAATGATACAGGAAAACCATGGAAGGCCGTACTCAGAGGCATAGGCAAGGTGGCCTCAGTTGAAGGGGCGGCAGCGGAACCGGGCGATCAGGGCGTCAGATTAATTGCGAAAAACGGAGCCGGGATGATCCGTGTAGTTCTGGAATAGGGTTAGATAAAGGAAAAAAGATTCCGTGGCAATCTTTTTTCCTTTTAAGCAAGGGACATGATTAGTCATTGCTACAAAGTTATGCATCAGGTTACGTCATAGGCAGGCTGGTAATGTCCTGTCTTTGATTAAAGTATAGGAAAAATGAGGGCTCGTGGAGTTGTAGTATGCATAATATGCATAACATAATTAAGCATTGTATGGCAAAATACGGTATGATATAATGATATAATAATGCTGATTTGTCCTGAGGATACTGTATTTTGGAGGGAAAATAAATGATTAAAAAGGTGACTGCAGCTTTTCTGACAACGGCCATTTTTCTTCTGGTTTTTAAATTTGCTGTATTTGCAACTCAAACAGGTACTAACATAGTATTGAATTATGACGGTGATGATCTTGCAAGCTGGAATGTTGTTGTTGATGAAAATAATAGCGATTATTGGACTGTCGGGGATTCTGAAACATCAGTTATAGAAGAATCTCCTTATGATAGTTCAGGCGGAGGAGATGAGTTTTTTGATTTCTACCTTTCAGGTGGGTCATCCAGTGGCCAGATATACCAAGATATAGATATAACAGGTCTTGATGCTGATATCGATAATAATGGTGTTGGTATAGATGTAGACGCTTTTATGTATAGATTTACAACGGCTGATCATGCCGCATTGGAAATAATATTTTACAATGCAGACAATATGCCGATTGCAGGAGGGCCTTATAAAATATCCTGCGTTTTAGAAGACACATGGGAAAATCCGTCAATGAATGTACGACTACCCTCTGGGACAAGAAAAATAAGGGTTTTACTTAAAGCAAGCACACTTAGTAATGGTTTTGCAGAATTCGACGGGATAGTTCTGACTTTAAAAAATGAGCCGATGTTAATAGCAGATACAACCGATAATGATGTAGATCATGACATAGAGTTAACATTTGATGCAGACGCAGCGTTTACAAGCGCTATTACAGAAGTAAGCTTCAATGGACATACCCTTACATCAAACCAGTATACCGCAGATACGGTAAATCACAATAAAATAACCTTGCATCCGAGTATCGGGGACAATAATTACCTTAGAACTCCAGGAACCGGAAATGTGGTTGTTACTGCAACAGGTTACAGCGATTCTACTGTATCTCAGACTATAACCGCGGGTACAGTTGCAAGCCTTACAGTAACGCAGCAGCCTGTAGCCGGAACAGCAAGCGGGGATGAATTTGCAACCCAGCCGGAAGTAACATTGAAAGACAAGTACAATAATGTGTGCTCGGATGGTCCGTCTGAAACAGCGGACATTGAAGCAGCAGCAAAGGCTGGAACCGGTTCGTGGACAATCGGAGGTACGGCAATAAAAGCCGCGGCGGCAGGAGTGGCGACCTTTACAGACTTATCCTGCACCATGACTGCGCCTGGTAATGGAGCAATAACATTTAATATCGGTACTATAACAGCAGATAGTAATATATTTGATATACCACTGGATACCGAAGTTCTAAGTGTATCTCTGAGCAGTACGGCATCAAATCCTACAAACACAGCACCTATTCCGGTTACCATTACCTTCAGCGAGTCAGTAACAGGTTTTAGTGAAAGTGATATAACAGTTGGAAATGGCGCCGTTGCAGCGGGTAGTTTAAGCGGCAGTGGAATAACATATACTGTAAATATTACACCGACATTACAGGGATTGGTAACAGTAGATGTGGAAGCAGGAGTTGCATTTGATGTGTCTGGAAATCCCAATACGGCAGCGATACAGTTAAGCAGAACCTATGATTCGCAGCCGCCCGCAGGTGGGGCAGTCAGCATAGACGGCGGCTCCGATTACACAAACAGTACAGCTGTCACACTGACGCTGGTCGCTGCTGATGCTGCTTATATGATTATTAGTGATGATAGCGGTTTTAGCGAAGCAAGCTATGAGCCATATGCCACAAGCAAGAATTTTACGTTAAGCTCAGGGGATAGTATTAAGTCAGTATATGTAAAATACAGGGATGAAGCGGGCAATGAAACTGCTGCAATCAGTGATACAATTATACTGGATACCCAAGCGCCGATAGTATCCTTAAGCAGCACAGCCTCAAGTCTGACAAATGTATCGCCCATTCCCGTTACTATTACTTTCAGTGAAACAGTCACCGGGTTTGATATCAATGACATAATCGTTGGGAATGGTACAAAGAGCGATTTCTCCGGCAGCGGAACAACCTATACGGTGAATATAACGCCTGATGCAGATGGAACTGTAACGGTTGATGTTGCGGCAGGTGCAGCGCAGGATGCAGCCGGAAATAACAATACGGCAGCGGCCCAGTTGAGCAGAACCTACAATTCACAGCAGCTTACCGTGACCTATTATTATAATTACGATTCTGAAGGAGCATACACCGTTCAGACAGATATTCCATGCGGCGCCACTCTCACAGCGCCTGCAACCAATCCGGTGCGTACGGACTATACTTTTGCCGGGTGGTACAAAGAAGCAAGCTGTGTCAATCAGTGGAATTTCGAAAGTGATACAATTGTTGGCGCAACGAATCTCTATGCCAAATGGACGGCAAAAACGCCTGTCTCTATTGCGGAAACCGCGCAAGCCTTTACATACGATACCTGCGCAAAAGCCTTTTCAATCAGTGGCACACCTGATTCAGGCTTTACAATCACCTATAACCAGGGCTCCGGCAACGTTACACCTGTTAATGTGGGAACCTATAATGTTGTGCTTACAAGAGCTGAGGATGTAACATACGCTTCATACAGCAAAACCATTACGGCCGGTCTTATAATCAACCCCGCCGTAATATCCACGGCGGCAGTCACTGGCGTTACGGCGCCCGAGAAAGGGGCTGTGCCGGTAACAACCATCACCGGAACGGCGCAGTATACAGGAACTATTACCTGGAACCCGTCTGATAGCCCCTTTGCGGCAAGTACGGTTTACATGGCAGCCATCACCCTGACGCCGAAAGCCGGTTACACCTTGGACGGCGTGGCGCAGGACTTCTTCACCATTGCCGGAGCGACCGCAACCAACGCTGCGAATTCAGGAGTTATAACGGCTGTGTTTCCGCCGACAGAGGCGGTCACGACCTATACTGTCACTGCCACGGCAGGCAGCGGCGGCAGCATAAGCCCGAGCGGAGCTGTTAGCGTAATGGAAGGTAACAACCAGACCTTTACTATAACGCCAGACTCCGGATACCGGATCAACTCCGTTACGGTTGACAGCGTTGGTCAGGGGGCTATAACAACCTATACCTTCACAAATGTCACAGCCAGCCATACTATAAGCGTCACATTCTCTAACTCAACTGGCGGGGGAGACAGAAATGGTAAAGGCAATACCCCGTCAGCACCGATATATAACGCAGATGTAAAAGCGGATAACAGCACCGAAACGACTCTTCCGGTCAAGGTAGATAAGGATACCGGAAGCGCGTCCATAGACGCAGGCACTCAGAAGCTCACATCAGGCGGGACGGTTATAACAATGCCCGCGATACCTGACATAGACACTTATTCGGTCGGCATACCGGTTCCGGATCTGCAAGCGCACGATGGACAAAGTACGCTGACCTTCAATACCGATGCAGGCAACATCACTATTCCGTCCAATATGCTGACAGGCGTTGAGGGTGTGAACGGAAGTAAGGCGAATATCACCATCGGCGTTGGCGATAAAACCACCCTGTCTCAAGGGCTTCAGAACGAAATCGGCGATCGGCCTCTTGTTCATATAACGCTGTCAATAGATGGTGTACAGACCGACTGGAGGAACAACGAAGCGCCAGTTACAGTTTCCATACCATATACGCCGACAACGGCAGAATTGAGAAATAAGTTCGGTATCGTCGTCTGGTATATCGACGGCGACGGCAAAGCAGTCTGTATTCCAAACGGGCGGTACGACCCGGTAACCGGGATGGTCACCTTCGGCATCACCCACTTTAGCTGCTACGCGGTGGCATATAACCCGGTAAGCTTCAATGATGTGTCGGAGAGTGCATGGTATGCTTCTGCTGTGTCTTTCATCGCGGCACGGGAAATTACCGCAGGCACTGGTAACGGCAGCTATAGTCCTGAATCCAGGCTGACGCGCGGCGAATTCATTGTCATGATGATGCGCGCTTACGACATCGTTCCTGATACGAATCCGATTGATAACTTCTCCGACGCAGGCGATACCTACTACACTGGTTATCTCGCGGCAGCAAAGCGGTTGGGAATATCCGCAGGCGTAGGGAATAACCAATATGCACCGGGCAAGGAGATCACCCGTCAGGAAATGTTCACCCTGCTGTACAATGCTCTGAAGGTCATCGGACAGCTCCCGCAGGGCGATTCCGGCAAAGATATCTCCAATTTCACTGATGCCGGACAGATCGATATCTGGGCGAAGGATGCTGTGACGCTGTTGGTTGAGACAGGAGCCATCGGAGGCAGCAGCGGAGCGCTCACGCCGCTCAGCACGACCACCAGAGCTGAAATGGCGCAGGTGCTGTACAACCTGCTTTTGTAAGACTCGAATTACTGAATATATTTTGGATAAAATACTGAAAGAAACTATATAGCTTTGAAGTAAATATAATGTGAATTACAAAATTATCGCGAAATAGCTTGATTAGTTAATTTTTGTGTAATATAATGTAAATGCTTAGCTTGTAAGTATTATATTTATGGCAGGCAAAAAAAGTACTTGCTGCGTAGGCAGAAAATACTAATCTTTCTAAAGCGAGGGGACTATAAATGTTCGAAGACAAGACGTTAGTGTGCAAAGACTGTGGGCAGGAATTTGTTTTTACCGCGGGGGAACAGGAATTCTATTCGACCAGAGGCTTCCAAAATGAGCCGGGAAGGTGTAAGGATTGCAGGTCGGCCAGAAAGTCCCAGTATGGCAGAGATGGTTCTGCAAAGAGAGAAAGAGAGATGTATGACGCTGTTTGCGCAGAGTGTGGCAAGGAAACCAAGGTTCCCTTCAAACCACGTTTGGATAAGCCGGTATACTGCAGCGAGTGTTTCTCCAATCGCTGATAGCATTTCTGTATTTTGATCAGCTCAGTTTCTTATATAAGCTACAAGCCCTGTATATAACATATGCAGGGCTATACTTATATTGTCCTGCGATCCGATAAGGTATGATGTTTGTGGCTTTCGGGAGGTGAAATATTTTCCACAGCCTGTAGAGCGTAAATTACTGTTATTCACAGGTTTATCCACATGATCCACGGGGTAATATACACAAAACATCTGTTTTGTGTATAGTTTTTATTTTGTTTAGCGATAATTCTGGAAGGATTTAAAGTGGCAGATGTTGAATACAAATATAAAAGGAAAGGGGCAATGAATTATGAAATTCATTATTAGCGGAAAGAATTTTGACGTAACAGAAGCATTAAAAGAGAGAGTGAACAAAAAACTTGGGAAGCTTGAAAAGTTTTTCAATTCAGGGACTGAGGCACACGTCACAATGAGTGTTCAGAAGAACCGGCATATTCTTGAAGTAACTATACCGTCCAACGGCATCACGCTTAGAGCTGAAGTTACCGGAGATGACATGTATGGATGTATTGACAAGGCTGAGGATATTCTCGAAAGGCAGATCAGAAAGAATAAGACACGTCTTGAGAAGAGGCTTCATACAGGGGCATTCAAGCCTGAGTATTTTAATGCGGATGTCCATGTAGAAGAAGAAACAGACTTCCAGGTGGTGCGTACAAAAAGATTTGCCGTCAAGCCCATGCCGGTCGATGAAGCAATACTGCAGATGAATTTGCTGGGACATGAGTTCTTTATGTTTTCCAATGCGCAGACCAATCAGGTGAATGTGGTCTACAAGCGCAAAAACGGCGGATATGGATTGATCGAGCCCGAGTTTTAGCGTCCGTTCAGGTCGGGGATGTTTTCGCCGGCCGGGTCGTTTTTGGAGGTATTTGGAAAGTGAACAGGCTGATAAAGATCATTGCAGTGACGCTTTCAGTGTCACTGCTCCTTTTTGGGTGCAGCGAGAGCGAACGGCAGATTTCAGATGGAGAATCCACAGATATGAAAACAACAGAGCAGCAGAAGGGATCTCCTGTTATAAGTGCAGAGGAATCAACCGCTGATATTATTGCACAACCTTCTGAAGCAGAGGATGTGGTTGGGCTGACAGATGATAATATTCATATAAATCAGATCGGATATCGTGCTGGGGACAAAAAGCAGGTCATAGTGAGCGGAGAGGCTGCTCAGTTTACTGTCATTGACAAGGTAACCGGAGCACAGGCTTTTGTGGGAGCCTTTACGAAAGGCAGTCTGGATAGCGATAGTGGTGATAAGCTTTACTATGGCGATTTTACAGAGGTCAGAACGGCGGGAACTTATTACATAGATGTTCCTGGAATTGGACAGACCGGTAGCTTCGTGATTGGGGACAAAGTATATGATGAGCTGAAGACCGATCTTTTGAAGTCTTTTTACTACCAGCGCTGCGGAATGGATCTGAAAGAAGAATTTGCCGGTATATGGACCCATCCGGCCTGTCATACCGGAAAGGGAAGGATTTACGGTAATGAAGGGGCTGAAATTGACGGAAACGGCGGATGGCACGATGCGGGAGACTACGGAAAGTATGTGGTGCCAGGTGCGGTTGCCGCAGCCGATCTTTTAATGACATGGGAGCTTTTCCCGGACAGCTATGAAGATAGCAGCAATATTCCTGAAAGCGGAAATGGTGTCTCGGATATTCTTGATGAGGCGAGAGTTGAACTGGAATGGCTGCTCAAAATGCAGGACCAAAATATTGGCGGCGTTTATCACAAGCTAACTTCCAAAACATTTCCACCACTTGGCATGATGCCTCAGAATGACCTGAGCCAATTATTATATGCACCTGTCTCCGCTGCGGCAACAGGTAACTTTGCTGCAGTAACCGCTATGGCGTCGAGGATTTATAAAGACTTTGACGGCAAATTTGCTCAGGCGTGTTTGGAAGCGTCTATGTTTGCATGGACATGGCTGGAAAATAACGGTCTCACGTCCGGCTTCACCAACCCCCGTGATATTACCACCGGCGAGTATGGCGACGACAACGACTCAGATGAGCGTATCTGGGCGGCTGCAGAGCTATACAGAGTTACAGGTGATGCGGTTTACGATGAATATATAAAATCGAACTACAAAAGCTCCGGAATTGAGTATTTCGGCTTCGGCTGGCAAAGTGTCGGCGGGTTTGCCGCAGCTGCCTATCTGTTTACAGATAAGGAAAAGGTGGATCAGACTGTATATGATTATTTTAAGAAATGCCTTATTAATGAAGCCTCGTATAAGATGGAGAAAAGCAGGTCATCAGGATATTACATCACTCTCGGACCGAATGATTATTATTGGGGCAGCAACTCAGTCGTTCTTAATGATGCAAGACTGCTTATAATTGCTGATATGTTTGAGCCGTCTGTGGAGTATATTGAGACCGCGAGGAACAATTTCAACTATATACTCGGATTAAATACATTGAATCAGTGCTATGTAACAGGCTTTGGTCATAAGACGGTCATGAATCCGCATCATAGACCCTCCAAAGGTGACGATGAAGTGCTTCCTGTGCCCGGTATGATTGCAGGAGGCCCCAACTCAGATCTCCAGGACGATTTAGCAAGGATAAATCTGAAAGGTCTGCCTCCGGCAAAATGTTATATTGACAACAGCGGCTCGTATTCTACCAATGAGGTGGCGGTCTATTGGAACTCGCCGGCCGTTTTTGTTGCGGCGTATTTTGATAAATAACTAAATACTTGAGTATGGAGGATTTTATGAATCGACTGGTTTTCCCGGATAAGTTTTTATGGGGTGCTGCAACAGCGTCATATCAGATTGAGGGAGCATATCGTGAGGATGGCAAGGGAGAAACGATCTGGGATCGCTTCAGCCATATTCCCGGTAAAACCTATGAAGGAGATACGGGAGATATAGCCTGCGACCATTATCACAGGGTGGATGAGGATATTAAGCTCATGAAGCAGATCGGCCTTAAGACATACAGATTCTCAATTTCGTGGGCGAGAATTTTTCCGGAAGGAAAGGGAAAGCCAAATCAGAATGGGATGCAGTTCTACAAGGATTTGGTCAGGAAGCTGATTGATAATGGAATCATACCTGCGGTAACCCTGTATCACTGGGATCTCCCCCAGGAACTGCAGGATCAGGGTGGTTGGGCCAACAGGGATACAGTGGAGCATTTTGTGAATTATGCCAGGTATGTTTTTGAGAACCTAGGTGAACAGGTTCCTATCTGGATTACTCATAATGAACCTTGGGTGGTTTCTTTTATAGGTCATTGGTTTGGCAGTCATGCACCTGGTATCACGGATTTTCAAACGGCGCTGCGGGTATCACACCATTTGCTGCTATCTCATGGTATGACTGTAAAAACATACAGAGAGATGGGCTTCAAGGGTGAAATCGGCATTACGCTGAATATGAATCCGGTATATCCCGTTTCTGATAAAGCAGAGGATATCAATGCTGCCGGACTCTATAATGAGCATTTGAACAGGTGGTTTTCCGATCCGGTTCTGAAGGGCTGCTATCCGGAGAAGCTTTTGAAATGGTATCAGAAATATGGCCTTTTTCCAGAAATCCCTGCTCGCGAGATGGAGATCATTCATCAACCTGTGGATTTTCTAGGTATCAACAATTATTACAGCAGCTTTATTAAATATGACGGTTCAAAATGGCCTATCTTCGCTGTTGAGACCACTACCGGAAAGGACAGGACACAGATGGGTTGGGAGATCAACCCGGAAGGACTTTACGATCTGCTTGTTTATCTGGATAAGGAGTATAATGGCATAAAAATAATAATTACGGAAAATGGCGCCGCATTTAATGATATGGTGAATCATGACGGAAGGGTAGAAGATGACAACCGACTTTCCTATTTGTACAGATACCTTGAGCAGGCACATCGTGCAATTGATTCAGGCGTAAATCTTGCGGGCTATTATGCCTGGTCCCTGCTGGACAACTTCGAATGGGGATTTGGCTACAGCAAGCGATTTGGTTTGATTTATGTCGATTTCAATAATCAGAAGAGAATCTTGAAAAAGAGTGCGTATTGGTATGGGGATGTCATCAGAAATAACGGTTTTTAGATAGGAGATTATATGCAATACCGGCAGATGGGGAAAACCGGCGACAGTGTATCGGTTTTGGGATATGGCTGCATGCGTTTCCCTCATAAAAATGGAAAGATTGATGTGGAACGTACTGAGCGGCAGATCATACAAGCAATTGAGCAGGGTGTGAACTACTTTGATACAGCCTGGATATATCATGCCGGAAGGAGTGAAAGCATTCTTGGCGATATTCTGGCAAAGGGATACAGGGACAGGGTCCTCATTGCGACGAAGCTGCCCCTTTACAGGATTCATTCGATCAAGGATATGAACAGAATATTGGAAAGTCAGCTTCAGAAGCTGCGAACCGATCATATTGATTATTACCTGTTGCACGCCCTCAGTGATCTGGGCGGATGGGAAAGACTCAAAGGGACGGGGATCCGGGAGTTTGCAGAGCAAGCCAGGATGAAAGGAAAAATTCGACATTTTGGGTTCTCTTTCCATGGAAACAAGGAAGAATTCAATGCGATTATTGATGATTATCCGTGGGATTTTTGTCAGATACAGTACAATTATATTGACGAAGACTTCCAAGCCGGGAGAGAGGGGCTGGAATACGCCGCTTCCAAAGGGATGGGCGTCGTGATAATGGAACCCCTCAGAGGCGGCTCGCTGGTTGGCAAAATGCCCAAAGAAATTCAAAAGATTTGGGCTTCGGCTCCAATGAAGCGAACCGCAGCAGATTGGGCATTCCGCTGGCTTTGGAACCAACCTGCAGTAACAGTGGTGCTCTCCGGTATGAACGAAGAAACTCATATCGATGAGAACACAAAGCTTGCCGACGAAGTGCGGCCTGATGAACTCAGCGAGAAGGAACTGGCCCTGTATGAGAAGGTCAGGAGGCAGTATTACAAGCTGATGAGAGTCGGATGCACCGGATGCGGCTACTGTATGCCCTGCCCCGCAGGGGTTGATATTCCGTTTTGTTTCAGCTATTACAACGCCCGGCACTTTTTTAAGGCCAGAAATGCACGCTGGCAATACATCGCCTTTGCAGGTGGCTTGATGGGCGGCAGATCGTCCTATGCCTCACAGTGCAAGGATTGCGGTAAATGTGAAAAAGTGTGCCCGCAGCATTTGCCCATCAGGGCAAAGCTCAGGCAGGTAGTGACCGACATGGAGCCGCGAGCGCTAAGACCGGTGTTTTGTCTGATCAGAAAGTATTATTCACTGCGCAGTAAAAAATGATTTATAATTCATTCTTTATCTTTTTCTCATCCATAATGTTTTCTATTCCCCATATGGCGAGCACCTCCAGAATCGACAACAATTCAATTCCTTTTTCGGTTAGAGAGTATTCAACCCTTGGAGGGATCTGGGCATATATCGTCCGATTGACAATACCGGTTCTTTCAAGTTCCCGCAATTGTTGGGACAGCACTTTTTTGGACATTCCGTGAAGCCGGTTGTGCAGCTGACCGAATCTGACCGTGGCGCTGCCGATAATCCAGATAATTTTTGATCTCCATTTTCCCCCGATAATATTAACTGCTGATTCCAATCCTGCTTGATTCCTTGCCCTGTTTTGTATCATTTCATCTCTGCTTTCTTCTGAAACTTTAACGAATTTTTTCGCATCAGGTTCCATTATACAGGTCGCCAGCAACTCAGACTTTGCGTATTTACAGGAAAGCTTTGCATATCTGCAATTATCGTATGCAATATGGTGCCGTTGGATATATAAGTATACTAGGTAACATAAAAGTGCCTAATTGCATTTTATATGCAAAAATTATAACATATTGTTAACGAATGTCAAAGCGCATATAAAAATATATATGGCTTGTTGCAAAAGCTATACTACCAGGTAATCGGCAAACGGAATTTTACAGTTGGGGGTATTGCTATGAGAGGAAAATTGCTAATGCACAAAAGAAAGAACGGGGCTGCCTTTGAAGCTTCCCGGGAGGACGGAAGTTTAGGAACCGGCTCGGTATCGCCGATTTCTGTCATTTCTGACGAAAAATCGAAGGTCCGGATATCTGAAGTTCTTGACAACACCATCTCAGAGGTCAAAAAAATTGCGGATAAGATCGGTGAGTTAAAGTTTTCCTGTGATGATATCTCTTCGGTTGTGGAGGAGTTGTCTGCAAATACCGAAGAGACGGCATCCGCAACGCAGGAAATAAGCAGCAGTGTGATGGAAGTAGACGGCATGATGACGGTAGAGGCTGTCAATTTGATAGAAAACATAGGCAGGGTGGCAGAAATAAGCGTCAGAGCCAGCGAAATGAGAAATGAAGCGCTGGAATCGGAAGCCAGTGCGAAGAAAATGAGTCTTGAATTTAATCAATTATTGAAGTCCGCTGTTGATAAATCCAGTGTTCTAAGCCAAATTGATGTTCTGGCGAAAAATGTATTAAAAATAGCGTCCCAGATTAATCTGATATCGCTGAATGCAGCTATTGAAGCGGCACGAGCCGGAGAACACGGAAGAGGCTTCGCAGTGGTTGCTCAGGAAATCAAAAAGCTGGCAGAACAGACTAAGGATACCGTCTTGAATATACAGAGTGTCGCCAAAGTGATGGATGAATTCCTGTACGAACTGGTGGAGAGCTCAAAATCTATAAATGATTTTATGGAAAATAAAATTGTGAGCGACTATAAAAAATTCGTTGGGCTTGGAGAGCAGTACAATCGGGACGCAATGGATATCAATAATATGATGGAGCATTACGCGTCCACAGTGGACTCTCTGTCTACAGCCACAAAAGGGATATCGGAGCAGGTAAATGCGATAGCGATTGCTTCCGAGGAAAATGCAAAGGGTTCGGGCGAGATCGCAGCCAGCCTTATGAATCTTACTGAAAAATCTGCGGAGTTATTGGAAAGCGTGAATCAATGCTCAAATCATCTGGATGAGCTTGAAAATACGTTGTAAACGGTGACCACAATAAAACGATATTAGGGGGTATTGTGTTATGTACGAAAGCAGGATTCAATGGATCACCCATAAGGGAAAGAAAGTTTTATACAGTGATTTTTCGGGCTTATTTCCCGAAGATGCGGCAAAGATGCTGCAGGAACTGGGTGAAGTAATTAAAAAGGAGCCGGTTGGTTCGATACTTTCTCTTTTTAATTATGAAAATGTACATTTTAGTGTAAATATGCTATCTGCCTTCAACAAGGCAACGCCGGAGCACACCATATACTTTAAGGCTTCAGCTTCCATTGGAATAAAAGGTCTGGTTAAGGCCATGTTTGATACGGCTATCAAGCTTGCCAAGCAGGAGAGTAAAGTCTTCAACAATAAAGAGGAAGCCCTTGATTGGCTTGCGACAAAATAAAACGGAGGAACGGGATCATGGAAAAAGTATACTATCTGCAAAACAAGGGGAAGGATATTCTGTACATTGACTATTCGAACATGAAGGCTGATGAAATTATTGGCGTGATGAAACAAGTCAGAGATAAATTTGCTTCAAAACCGAAGGAATCGGTATTAACGCTGACCAATTTTGAAGGTACGCGATTTAATTCGGATGTACTCAATCATTTCAAACAACTGTCTCTTGATACAAAAGAACATGTTAAGGCCGGAGCGGTGATCGGCATAGCCGGCCTGCAAAAAGTAGCCTATGATGTGGTTACAAAGTTTTCTAAATCAGAGCTGCCGTTGTTCGGCAGCAGAGAAGAAGCTATGGACTGGCTTGTCACACAATAGGCAGTCCTTCAGCCGCCCATAATCCGCTTCTGTGTATCAGCCTTCTGTACATTGGATCAAGGAAGGTCTCAATATTGTGTCCGGGGGACAAATAGACAACCCTGCCGCAGCCATAGCTATGAGCCCATGCTGCCGGCCATTGTCTTCCCTCGGACTCGTATTCCAGCAGAATAGTTATTTGCGCCAGATTATCAAGAATAAATTGATAGGGCTCCTCCTTCACGGTAAAGCTTCCGATCCCATCCAAGAGGACGTGACTTGATGAGGTTGGCGCGTAAGTGAGCATCTTCTGCTCCGGGTGCCCTGTAAATTTGCCGGCGGCAAGCTGGGCCAGCTCATAACGGGTCTGGATTGCTATACCGTTATGGATCATCAGAAGTCCGCCGCCATGGGCGACATATGACAGCAGCCCTGTAGTCTGCTCATCGGTCAGTCTTTCCTTCCAACGGTCTGTAAAAGCAATGCACAGGTTGTATTGCTTTAAATTTTCTTCTTTAAATTGATCATAATCCTCAGTCTGAATGATTTCAAATTCCGGCAGAATCTGTGTTATTTCCCTGCCGGGCTCTTTGAGAGGATGCCATTCTGCCATGGCATTGTCTCCTATTAAAATTGCTTTTCTTCTCATTGTCATCTGTTTATCCTCGTTTCATTTTATGTATATCTTATTATCCATAGATTCATTATAATATAAACAGTGGAAAAAGGCATCGTTGAGCAGGATATTGATGTATGAGGAGAAAACAGTGATGGAGCAGCAACCGAAAGCAGTGCTGATAGGCGTGAATGTGAACAATCAGATTAACTTTGAGGAATCCATGGAGGAACTTGAGAACCTTGTGAATGCCTGTGAAATGGAGGTAGTGGGGCGGGCGGACCAGAATATGAAGGCAATCAACAAGGCAACCTACATCGGCTCCGGCAAGGTGAAGGAGGTGCAGATCCTTATTGATGAGCTGGAGGCGGATGTATTGGTTTTCAATAACGAGCTTTCCCCCTCCCAGCTGCGAAATCTGGAAAGGTTGCTTGAACATAAAATTCTGGACAGAACGTCGCTTATTCTTGAAATATTCGCTCAGCGAGCCCGGACAAAAGAGGCAAAGCTGCAGGTCGAGGTTGCTACGCTCAAATATATGCTGCCAAGGCTGATAGGCTTGAATGAAGCCATGGACCGCCAGTACGGCGGAGTTGGGACCATCAGCAGAGGCGGCGGTGAGAAGAAGCTGGTACTGGACCGAAGGAGAATAGAAGAAAAAATCACCGAACTGGGCAGGGAGCTCGAACAGGTTAGCCGTGAACGCCAGACACAGCGAAAAAAAAGAAGCAGTTCGGGATTGCCGTCTGTCGCGCTTGTCGGTTATACGAACGCGGGCAAGTCGACCCTGATGAACGCCTTGATGGATCTGTCCCAGAGGCCGGACAATAAAAAAGTATTTGAAAAGGACATGTTGTTTGCGACGCTGGATACATCTGTCAGAAAAATCATGCTGCCGGATAAAGCGTTTTTATTATCCGATACTGTCGGCTTTGTAAGCAAATTGCCCCATGAGCTGGTGAAAGCGTTCCGCTCAACGCTGGATGAGGTGAGAAATGCAGATTTGCTGCTCCATGTGGTGGATGCGTCAAATTCTGATTATAGACTGCAAATTGAAATAACCGAGGAAACCCTCAAACAAATAGGCGCCGATGGGCTTCCGACTATCCTGGTATACAATAAAGCCGATCTGACCGATATGAAGATCCCGACTGTCAGAGATAAGGACATCTATATATCCGCGAGAGAGCGAATTGGCATTCAGGAGCTGGTCCGGCTCATCTGTGAAAAAGTATTCAGTCAGTACATTGAATGCAGAATGCTTATCCCCTACGATCAGGCGAAAGTCACAGCTTACTTCAACGAAAATGCGCATGTAAAGGAAACCGCCTATGAAAGCGGCGGCGTACTGCTGATAATGGAATGCAGGGAAAGTGATTACATAAAATATAAAGAGTATATCTATTCTGAGCAGCCATAGACGTACTGTAGACAAATCATCATAAAAAATATGGTCATCTTTGATGTTGGATGATATAATCATTGTGGTATGGAGGAACAGACGCAGGGATGGAAGCGATATACAAGAACAGATACACGATTGGATATAGCGATGTCGATTTCATGAAAGAGCTAAAACTAAGCACCCTCTTCAGTTATTTTCAGGACACCGCCAGTAAAGCTGTTGAGCATCTTGGCATAGGAATAGATGTTCTGACGGACATGTACTCCGTTGCGTGGGTACTGCTGCGGATGAGGGTCGAGATCGGAAGGATACCTTCTCTTAATGAAGCAATAACGGTGGAAACCTGGCCTCATCCACCCGGAAGGCTTGAGTTTAAAAGGGACTACATGGTCGACGCTGCTGATGGAAGCACTATCTTGTCTGCAACCTCAAACTGGGCCATTATGGACGTACATACGAGAGAGTTAAGGAAAAGTGAACTGATCAGCGAATTGTATCAGTTTCCGGAATTCACAAAGGAGCATTCACTCAACCATAAGTTCGCTAAGCTGAAGCCTTTTGGACAGCTGGAAGTGGCATACAAAAAGGTGATTGGCTATAGTGACGTGGACTTTATCGGACATATCAACAACACCAGATATATAGATTACATAATGGATTGCTTTCCGGTGGGGAGCCATAGGCAGTATTGTGTGAAGGCTATTGAGGTAAATTATATAAAGGAAGCCTTTCCGGGTGATACTTTAGTGATGTACAGGGATGTTTCTGCCCTGAATTCAAATACAGCTTATATCGAAGGGGTCAATGAAACGGACGGAAAGCCTGCATTCAAGGCTCAGGTAGAGATGGCTCCAAGGTAGCGGGGAGATATGTGAGAGTTGAAATATGATATCTGAGAAAGCACAATGAATATGTGCATGCAGGTTAAATACAAGAAACACATTACTTTAACTGGAGGGAATTATGAACAAAATTGAGAACTTAACAGTCAACACAATCCGCATTTTGTCCGCCGAAGCGGTACAGAAGGCCAACTCAGGGCACCCCGGTCTGCCGATGGGGGCGGCTCCAATGGCATATACGCTCTGGGCGAAAAATCTGAAGCACAATCCATCCAATCCGGACTGGGATGACCGTGACCGGTTTATATTATCCGCAGGACACGGTTCAATGCTTCTTTATTCCCTATTGCATCTGTTTGGCTATGGACTGACAATGGATGATCTGAAAAACTTCAGGCAGCTCGGCAGCCTGACGCCCGGCCATCCAGAGTATGGCCATACAAGAGGTGTAGAAATAACGACAGGACCGCTGGGGCAAGGACTGGCCAACGGCGTTGGGATGGCTATATCGGAAGCATATCTGGCATCGAAATTCAACCGTCCCGGGTATCAGGTCGTGGACCATTATACTTATGTGCTGTCGGGCGACGGCTGCATGATGGAAGGCGTTGCATCTGAGGCTGCTTCGCTGGCGGGGACCCTCGGACTTGGAAAGCTCATTGTACTTTATGACTCAAATAGTATTACCATTGAGGGCTGTACGGATATTGCCTTCCGCGAGGACGTAGCCAAGCGTTTCGAAGCATATGGCTGGCACACGCTTCGGGTGGGGGACGGTACCAATATCGCTGATATTGACGCCGCTATAAAAGCTGCAAAGGCCGAGACCGGAAAGCCTACGTTAATCGAAATCAAGACTCAGATCGGCTATGGATGCCCTGCCAAGCAGGGAAAGGCATCCGCCCACGGCGAGCCTCTGGGAGCTGACAATATTAAAGCGGCAAAGGAAAACCTGGGATGGAGCTACAACGAAGAATTCCACATACCCGCAGAAGTTGCCGAGCATATCGGAAAGATCAGAGAAAATGGCGCAGAACAGGAAAAGGCATGGGAAGAGATGATTAATGCGTATCGGAAGGAGTATCCCGAACTGTCCGCCGAATGGGAGGACTGGAAGACGAAAGATTATTCTTCCGGCCTGCTTGAAGACAAAGATTTTTGGAATTTCGACACTAAGGCAAATGCCACCAGATCATCCTCAGGTGACGTCCTGAACAGGCTTGCGGCAATCGTACCGAATTTGATTGGCGGTTCAGCGGATCTGGCGCCGTCCAACAAATCCAATATGAAGGGCAGAGGAGACTTTTCAGCTGAGGATCGCGGCGGTTCGAACCTGCATTTTGGTGTTCGTGAACATGCAATGGCGGCCATTGCAAATGGTATGGCGGCTCATGGCAGAATGCAGCCTTATGTTTCCACCTTCTTTGTTTTTTCTGACTACATGAAGCCTTCCATGAGACTTTCGGCGCTAATGAAGCTGCCGGTTACCTATGTGCTGACGCATGACAGTATCGGCGTCGGTGAGGACGGCCCAACGCATGAACCCATTGAACAGTTGGCTTCGCTGAGGAGCATTCCGGGGTTTGTGGTTTTCCGTCCGTGTGATTCGAAGGAAACAGCCGCCGGCTGGTACGCCGCCATGTCCAGAAAACAGTCGCCCATTGCGCTGGTGCTTACCAGGCAGAATCTGCCTCAGTATGATATGACCGGTGTCAATGCTTTGAAGGGTGCTTATGTTATTTTGGATTCCGGTAAGAAACCGGAGCTTTTGCTTATGGCATCAGGTTCTGAAGTGCAGTTGGTTTATGAAGCCGGAAAACAGCTTCTGGAGAATGGCGTGGCTGTCCGCGTAGTCAGTATGCCTTCCTGGGAGCTTTTTGAGGAGCAGGACGCTGCGTACAGGGAATCTGTTCTGCCGTCAGATGTGACAAAGCGTTTGGCTGTGGAAGCGGCCTCCTCTTTCGGCTGGCATAAATATACCGGGCTTAACGGAGAGATTATATCCATTGATCAGTTCGGTGAATCCGCTCCTGCGGAACTGCTTTTCAAGAAGTATGGATTCACTGCGGAGAATGTATTGGACAGAGCAAAGAATCTGTTGAAAAAATAATACTACAACACAAAAAGTTCGGTGCTTAGGCGCCGAACTTTTTTTATCAGATTTGCATTATACACTAATGTCTATGTTCCCGCCCTTGTGTGGAGTGACGGAGATTTCCACGGCTCTTGCGTTTGTCTCCTGAAAAGCCCGAAGCAAGGCATTCATGGATTGGGCATCCTGACCGAGAGATTTTCTGAGCGTCGCAATGCCGATCGCAGAGCGGATACTGCTGATACTTTGCTGCAACTGGTTATTGATTTCCATAGATCCACCTCCTGCTCCCAGATATTACATCTAAAATCTATTATTCGGTACACTGTCAAATATGTTTTAGAGTTGATAGTATACTAGTAACAGTATATCATGCGGCAATAAAAAAATACAGATGCAAAAGGCAAGGGTTTGTCTTTCGACGGATCTTCGACGGATCTTTCGAAGACCCCATCATATTTAATTATGCATTAGTACGGGTTTTCGACACTTCAAACTAAAAAATAAACCCTATTAAAATCAGGAAACACTTACCAATAAAGTCTTTCCTGATTTTTTTGTTGTCAAATTTTTAAAAATTAATTGTTGTACGGGGTTGTATT